>JAISWO010000035.1 GCA_031271045.1 Tannerellaceae bacterium | reverse complement strand
AAAATTTTTTTTTTTTGTTTCTCGTTAAATTTGCCTTGCGCCGCCAAAACCCCCCCTCCACCTACTCCCCACTCGCGCGGTGGGGGGGGGGGGGCCCCCCCAAAGCCTCTCTGTTTTTTGTTTGCACACAGATTTCATGAGTTTTCTCATTCTATTCGGACCCCTAATAAACTGGCAACCGTTTTGATATTAGCCCCATTGTTCAAAATATTCACGGCAAAGGAATGCCGGGCGCAATGCCAGCTGATATGCTTATTTATTTCGGCTCGTTTTACCCTGCGTTTTACCGATTTGCAACAGCTTTCATAAGATGGCAGGACAAAAACCGAACTATCCAAATTACCTTCTTCCGGGATTACCGATAAGAGAAGGCAATCCATCATTCAGCAGAATTACAACGCCACTACTTGCAGAATGTCCCTTTGTCTTGTTTTGTTCAAACTTCAATAAATGATTGGAATAATCCACATTTCGGAAGGTTAAATTCTTAACATCGCAAAATCGTAAGCCGCAGTATAGGCATTATAAAAGCCCGTCTTATATTTGTAGATAATAATTGAAAAGTATACCACCCTTGTAGAAGAAGTCCTCTTTATAGAGAGATAAAGAGGAGAAGTTTTTAATAAATATTGACCCTTTCTTTGTGATAAGAATGAATCAACACAAAGGAAGAAAAATGATAACAATGGTGGACAAACAAAAGATTATACACATGTACCACACTTGTGGCTATAGTAAGCGATATCCGCGGGAACTCTCTTTTAGTTCCTGTTCTCTTTCCGCTCTGATTTTGGTAGCAAGTGCCAACGTTTCTTTGTTTTGTTGCTGTTCGGAAGCTGTGCGAGGTTTGTCGAGTAGATATAGACTAAGGTTTTCCTTTCATCGCTCCCGATTCATAATATACTTGATGCCGTTCTCGTCTAAAACAGGAACTTCTTCCCGACCGAGATAATACTCCAGATAGAGGCTTTCTTCCGTCCACAAGCTTGTTTTGCTCCAATTTTGGGTTTTCCTTGACTTTATTTTCTGTTTTTGCCATAGTTTCCTGTTCTATCCCGATTGTGGTACTCAAATCGGTTGGATCGATTTTTAATTGATTTCTTATTTTTTTGCGGTTATGTACTGGTTCTGTCTCCTGAACGGAAGCCCCCATCTTTGGAGGGATTCCCCAGATAATAAACCGGATACCAGGCCGACAGGAAGCCGACGCCCAGGACGGTGGCCAGGATGATCAGTATATCGGAAGGTGCTACTTCCACCGGATAGTTGTCGACCACAAACGTCCCGGCAGCGCCCATTTTTATCAATCCCGCCTCCTGCTGAAGCAAGCAGAGGGCCAGGCCGACGACTACACCCGTCAGCGCCCCCAGAGCAGAGATCATCCATCCTTCCAGCAAGAAAATGCGCCGGATCAAACGATCGCCGGCTCCCATGGCGCGAAGGGTGCGGACGTCGTCCTGTTTCTCGATCATCAGCATCGACAGGCTGCCCGTCAGGTTGAAGAGCGCAATCAGCAGGATAAAGCAAAGGATAAGGAAGATCATCCATTTCTCCGACTGCATCATCCTGAAGTATACATCCTGCTGCTCGTAGCGATCGGCCACGACGTAATCCTGGCCGACTAAGTTGCGGACGCGACTCTTGACAACGTCCGGGCGCGCATCCCCGGAGAGGCGGAGCTCGAGGGCGGAGACTTCGCTTTCGTAATTAAACAAATGGCGGGTCAAGGCCAGGGGGACGATCATAAGACTTTCGTCGTACGTCTGCTGGTTGGTACGGAAGACGGCGGTGATATAACAATAATCCACGTTGAAGGACGTCGAAGGATTGGCGAGGTTCACCTGTTCATTACGTTTGGGAGCGTATAATTCCAGCGGCGCCGTAAAGCCGGCGGTGATACCCAATGCGCTTGCCAGCCCGATACCTAAGGTGGCATAATCGGTCACTTCGTCACTGAGGCAGTAGTCTCCGTCTACCAGGATGCTGTCGATCGACGTCAGCCGGCGGTAGCGGTCGTCTACTCCTTTGACGAGGCCGATCACCTGGCGGTCGCCATAGCGAATCAGGGCATTATCCTGCAAGACTTCACTGACGACGTCTATGCCGGGCATACGGCCGAGTTCTTCCATCATGGCAGGGTCGAAGGTCTTGCCCATCCGGGGCGTAATCTTCAGCTCAGGATCCAGGCTCCCGAACATAGAAAAAATAAGCGTCTCGAAGCCGTTCATCACCGAGAGCGCGCAGACCAGCGCCACGGTAGCCACCATCACGCCACAGGCCGACACCAGCGAGACGGTGTTGATTGCATTATGCGATTTCTTGGAAAAGAGGTAGCGTCGGGCGATGTAGAACGGGACGTTCATTCCTTCAGCAGCGAGTCGATGTTTTCAAGATAATCCAGCGTATCGTCGATAAAAAAAGAGAGTTCGGGAATCTTGCGCAGTTGCAGTCGGACACGTTGCCCCAGATCGTAGCGTATGGTTTTCACGTTGGCGCGGACGGCCTCGAGCAATTCTTTTCCCTGCCCGGAAGGGAAGATACTGAGGTAGGCTTTGGCGACGCTCAGGTCGGCGCTTACACGTACGGTGCTCACGGAGATCAGTGTTCCCGGCATGGCCTGGGTTTGACGTTGGAAGATTTCGCTCAACTCTTTTTGGAGGAGGCGTTCTATTTTGCTCAATCGTTTTGTTTCCATAATGTCTTAATGTTTATTTTTTCCAGATGACGGTCAGGCCGTCGCGTAAAGGTAGTATAACTTTTTCAATCCGCGTATCTTCCCTGATCTTTTCATTGAAATCCAGGATGCCGGCGGTCTGTTTGTCGAGCGGTTGGGGCGGTGAGGCCACCTTGCCATCCCAAAGGGTATTGTCGGCCACGATAATTCCTCCGCTCCGCAGGCGGGGGAAGGCCAGGTCGTAATAAGCCGGGTAGCGTTGTTTGTCGGCATCAATGAAAACCATGTCGAACGTTTCGTCCAGCAGCGGGATGATGTCGATTGCGTCGCCGAAGTGCACCGTTATTTTCTCTTCGTAAGGCGAGCGACGGATGTATTTCATCATAAAGTCTTCCATTTCGTCGTCTATTTCGATGGTATGTATCCGTGCGTCGCGGTCGATGCCTTCCGCCATGCAGAGGGTGGCATAGCCGGTATAAGCACCGATCTCCAGGATACGCCGGGGGCGGAGCAGGCGGCAAAGCATCTTCAGGATACGCCCTTGCAGATGTCCCGCCATCATGCGGGGGCGGAGCAGGTTTACGTGCGCATCCCGGGTGAGTTCTTCGAGCAGCTCGCCTTCGGGATCAATGTGCGAAAGGATGTACTCATCCGGGAGGGTCATTCCCGGAGCATCATTCGTGGAAGGTGGGGAGGAGGTAGGTATCTGCTGCATCGAGTATTTTTCCCACGCCGTTGATTTCGAGGAAAGAGGTGCCGCCTCCTTCGCCGAAGCTGCCGCTCAGGTAAGCCACCATATTGTCGCGGGTGATATGCCCGCTATGGATGAGTTCATTCAGCGCATTACAGAGGTAACTGCGGCGGCTGTCGCTCCGGGCTTGGTAAACGGCCCAGACTCCGTAGGAGAGCGAAAGCGTACGCATGACTTCTTCTTTATAGCAGATGGCATAGACGGAGGATGTCCCGCGGAAGGCGGCCAGGTAGCGGGCAGTCCGTCCGGTATGACTGTCGGTGATGATGGCTTTGACGTGCAGTTTGGAGGACGACTTGACGGCCTGTTTGGCTAAGAAGGAGGTTACGTCTAAGTCATTGCCGACGAAAGGCACGCGGATGTCGTTGGCGGCGAGTTTAGTCTTTTCCGATTCGGCGATCACCCGGGTCATGGTTTGCACGGCTTCGAGGGGGTATTTGCCGTAGGCCGTCTCGCCGCTGAGCATGAGGGCGTCGGTGCGGTAGTAGATGGCGTTGGCAATGTCGGTCACTTCGGCTCGCGTGGGGCGGGGGTTAAGGATCATGGAGTGGAGCATCTGGGTGGCGACGATGACGGGCTTTTTCATTTCGACGCATTTACGGATCAGGACACGCTGTATGCCGGGGATCTTTTCGGCGGGCACTTCAATACCCAGGTCGCCGCGTGCGATCATGATACCGTAGGCTACTTCGAGGATGTCGTCGATATTGTCGACGCCTTCCTGGTTTTCGATCTTGGCGATGATCTTGATCGGGCTGCGGTGCTCGTCGAGAATGCGTTGGATGTCGAGCACGTCCTGCCGGTTGCGGACGAAGGAGTGTGCGATGAAGTCGACTTTATGTTCGATGGAATAGAGGATGTTACGCCGGTCTTTGTCGGTGAGCGAGGGCAGGTTGATGCGTACGCCGGGGACATTGACGCTTTTGCGGCTTCCCAGCGTGGCGTCGTTCTGCACTTCACAGAGCAGGTGGGTGGGATGTTTTTCTATCACGCGCAGGTTGATGTCGCCGTCGTCGATCAGCATCTCGCCGCCTGTTTGCATATCGTCCACGAAGCTGCGGTAGGAGACGTTGATACATTCGCGGGTTGTTTCCTCTTCGGGGTTTCCTTTCACCCTTACGCGATCACCGGTACGGAAGGCAATGGGTTGCGCGGCGGGCGTGGTGCGTATTTCGGGGCCTTTGGTATCCATCAGGATGCCGATACGTCCCGACACCTGCCGGGTGTTATGGATCACCCGTTCAAATCCTTCTTCGTTCATGTGCGCCGAATTGATGCGTACAACGTTCATTCCTGCTTTATAGAGCGACTGGATAAAGTCGGTTTCGCATCGCTGATCGGAGATCGTGGCGACAATTTTTGTTTGCTTCAGCATAGTTTATGTTGTGTTACTAATGTTTAATGATGGGTTCCGGAGCCATGATGGCTTCCAGCGCCAAGCGGTAGGAGTCGAGTCCGAAGCCGGCAATCACGCCCAGGCAAGCGGCTGAGATGAGCGATACGTGCCGGAAGGCTTCGCGTGCGTGGACGTTCGAGATGTGCACTTCGATCACGGGGACCTGGATGGCTTTGATGGCGTCATGCAGGGCGACAGACGTATGCGTATAGGCGCCGGCATTGAGGATGATAGCGTCGCAGGCACCGAAGCCCGCTTCATGTATCTTGTTGATCAGTTCGCCTTCCACGTTGTTTTGGAAGTAATCAATCCGGCATTGGGGGTAGGCTGTGCGCAAGGTTTCGAGATAGCCTTCGAATGAAGCGCTGCCGTAGACTGCCGGTTCGCGTTTGCCCAGCAGGTTTAGATTGGGGCCATTGATGATTTGAATCTTCTTCATAAAGACATTGAGAGATTAATATTATATATCATTCCTTTTTATTGCTTCCTGACTCAGGTGCAAAGGTAGCAATTCCCCGAGATTCTCTTGTCAATCCTCCAAAATTAGGTTTTTAACAAATGGTGCAAATGGTGCAGCGAGCAAAAGGATACCGGCGCCGGATTCTGCCGTCGTTCACAAAGCGCCGGAAAGCGCTATTGTTTAGCCTTATAAGTTCTAATATGTTTCCAATTGGGATCGAATTTCTTCCAGTCAGGATCAATGCTTTCCGAAGAAAATCCTGGAGGTTTCCGGACGGAAACAGTAGTTTTCAACCAAGCTCAGATGGCCGGAGGGGAAGTTTTGCCGGCTTTTATTGCGTGGATAAAGGATAGTTTGTACTTTTAGCGGATTTTTGCAAGAAGAACGATGAGAAGATCCGTGTGCATATTACTTTTCCTCCTGATCCTTCACGTGGTCAGGGCGCAGGACGGCGAGGAAACCTTCATATTCCTGCGCTACCCGGCATCCGCCAGGGCCCATGCGCTGGGAGGGGACAATGTCTCGGTCGTAGAACCCGACCCGTCGCTGGCGTTTCACAACCCGGCCCTGGCAGGCGCCGAGATGGATGGCATGATCAACCTCGGCTATATGAACTTCGTGGCCGGCATACGCTTGGGAAGCGCCCTCTACACCCGGGCGCTGGGCGAAAAGGGAGCCTGGGGCGTGGGCGCCCGCTTTATCAGTTACGGCAGCTTCAAGCAGACCACCCAGGAGAATCTGACGGAAGGCGAGTTCTCGGTCGAGGACGTCAGCCTGAGCGCCTTCTATTCGCACGACCTGTCCGAACGCTGGCGCGGCGGGCTGTCGCTGAAGTTCCTGTACTCTTCGATGGAAAGTTACACCTCCATAGGCCTGGCCGTGGATGCAGGCTTGAGCTACTATGACAGGGAGAGAGCCTTCTCGGCAGGCATCGCACTCAAGCACGCCGGCGCCCAGTTGAAGGCCTATTACGACCAACGCCAACCCCTGCCGTGGGACCTTCAGGCCGGCATCAGCAAGCGTCTGGCCCATGCACCGTTTCGATTCTCGGTCACGGCAACGTATCTGACCGCTTGGGATTTCAGCCGAATAGGGAAGCATTTCGTCTTCGGCATAGAGTTCCTCCCGTCAGACAACTTCTGGCTGGGCCTTGGCTACAATCCGAAGATACAGTCGGACATGAAACTGCAAAGCGGGAACTCCCTGGGTGGCTTTTCGGCCGGCGGCGGCATAAAGATCCGCACCTTCGACGTCGGCGTATCCATTGCACGCTACCACCCTTCCGCTCTGTCGCTGATGCTCAGCCTGTCGACATCGCTCTGAAGATTACGCAACATATTCCAAAATGAACATTCCAAATGAACAAAAGACAACGCATTGCAATTGCACTCTTTCTCTTATTCGCCCTTATCCTCTCCGGACAAGAGAAAGATCAGCCATCCATGTTGAATGACTACTTTAAGGAAATGGCAACAGCCGCCAGAAAAAGCCGTCGCCTATGGAACAAAGACCTCTATGGACCGATCATGCTGGTTGACCCGGAAACACGGCAAATCTACGCCAACATGCCGGATTCACTTGGAGAGCTCAAACCCCACAAAGGTATTTATACGGGAACTTTACCCCCAACGCAACAGATAGCAAACACCCATATCCGCTGGAATGGAACAGACTGGGCCATCGTCATGCTTCCTCTTCCCGAAAACAAGTACGACAGGATCAGCCTGCTGGCTCACGAACGATTCCATGCCTTGCAACCCGAACTGGGATTCACGCCCCAGGGCGGCCGCAATGATGACGACTGCATTCATTTGGACAGTAAAGACGCGCGTATATCCCTGCGCTTAGAACTTGAAGCGCTCAAACAAGCCCTCTCCGCACAGGTAAAGACGGAAATAACCCGGCATCTGACCGCAGCATTCATATTCCGCCAATACCGGCACACTCTCTTCCCCGAAGCAAAGCAAAAGGAGAACAGTTTGGAACTGAACGAAGGTCTGGCCGAATATACCGGTGAAGCCAGTTGCGGCCGACCGGAAAGGGAGAAAGCCGAGCATTTTACAGCGTATATAGACCAGTTCATGCAAAATCCCACATTTGTCCGTTCCTTCGCCTATCAGACCATCCCCGTATACGGATACCTATTGGATAAAAGCCGCAAGGGTTGGAACAAAAGCATAAACCTGCAAACCAACCTTACGGACTTTTTCATGGAAGCCTTCGGCATCCGCCCACCTGCCGGCCTGGAAGCAGAAGCGGTTCTGTCGCAATGGGCCGGAAGCTACAACGGTGCAGCAATTATGTCCGAAGAACGCAAACGCGAAGAAGATCATCAAAAGCAAATAGCAGACTACAAGAGGAGATTCATAGAAGATCCACATTTTGAAATCACGTTCGAGCAAATGAAAATACGCTTCGACCCGCGTAATATCATGGCATTGGAAAACAAGGGCACCGTATATCCAACCATTGACGTTATCGACAACTGGGGCGCGCTGCATGTCTCAAAAGGTGCGCTGATGAGCCCGGATTGGAAGAAAATAACCATCACTACTCCTCATAATATGGAAGGGAAACAACTGTCGGGAGACGGCTGGACGCTGGAATTGACGGAAGGCTATTCGGTCATAATCATTGACCGTAACTTCCGGATAAAAAAGACGGAGTGACGTTACGACGCGATCTTGTTCATGATTACGGCGATGGCGCCGTCGCCGGTTACGTTGCAGGCGGTGCCGAAGCTATCCATGGCGATATAAAGGGCGATCATCAGCGCCTGGAGGGTTTCGTTGAAGCCCAACATACTACCCAGCAACCCTAAAGCGGCCATAATAGCGCCTCCGGGAACGCCCGGGGCGGCAACCATCGTAATACCCAGCATGAGGATAAAGCCGCTGAATTGTATAAACGTAACAGGCTCGCCCACCATATACATCGTCGCCATGGCGCAGGCAACGATCTTCATTGTGCTTCCGGCAAGGTGGATCGTTGCGCAAAGCGGGATGACGAATACAGCGATCGACTCTTTGACGCCGTTTTTGAGCGTTTGCCTCAAGGTGACGGGAATGGTTGCGGCAGATGACTGGGTTCCCAAAGCGGTGGCGTAGGCCGGAAGCATATTGCGCAGCAGGAGCAAGGGATTCTTGCCCGACGCCATTCCGGCGATGGTAAACTGAATGAGCAACAACAGGACGTGCAGAACGAAAATCACCAGGATCACTTTGACAAACATCGACATAATCGCGGCCACCTGCCCGCTTACCGTAATGTTCAGGAAGATACCGAAGATATGCAGCGGCAACAAAGGGATGATAACCGACTTGATCAATTGGGTAATAATGTCGCGGAAATCAATGAAAGCGTCTTGCAGGGCGGTAGTTTTGAGTGCCGACATACCCAGTCCGATGACAAAGGAAAGCAGCAGGGCAGTCATAATGTCCATCAAAGGCGGCATGTCGATCGTAAAATAAGACGTCAGCATCAGGTTCTCCGGATTCTCCAACGCGGAAAACTCTATGTTCTGCGGCAAGATCTGCGGCAAGACAAATGCGCTGCTGAAGAAGGTGAAGAAACCCGAAAAGATAGTCGAGCCATAGGCGATGATCGCCGTGAGGGCCAGCAATTTGCCGGCTCCCTTCCCCAGTTCGCCAATGGCCGGGGCTACCAATCCCAGGATGATGAGCGGAATGGCAAACGAAAGGAAGTTGCCGAAAAGGGAGTTGAACGTAACAAAGATGCGCGCAATGCCTGCGGGGAGAAACTGTCCGAAAAGGATCCCCAGGCCGATGGCGATCGCTACCTGACCTAAGAGGGAGATGGTGATTTTCTTCATATCTGCAAAAGTTAATCAGGGTGTGACAAGTGATACCTTACCGCATCTGATAGATGCGTTGGATGATATCCACCACCTTCATGCCTTCGAGGGCGTTGGTGGTGATGCTTTCAGAGGAGGAGTCGGAGAGAACGTTTACGACATTGCGGATGACGTAATGATGGTTTTGCGCAGAGCCTTTGTAGGCGCCGTAATCGTTGCCGGGATTGGTGGGAGGGAGATTGGGCAGGGAGTAGTCTTTCACGTGGCAGTAGTCCACCTTGTCCATATACTGTCCACCGATCTTTACGCTACCGTTTTGGGCAACGATCATCAGGCTGCTTTCCATATTTTTATCCCACACAGAGGTGGAGTAGCAGAGGGAGCCGAAGCCTCCGTCGACGAAGCGGAAATTCACCATTCCCGAATCCTCGAAGGCGGTGAGGCCGGCATGGTTGAAGTCAGCAAAGCGAGCCTGTATGTCGGTAATGTCGCCAAAGAGCCAGTAGAGGATGTCGACGAAGTGCGAAAACTGTGTGAAGAGCGTTCCTCCGTCTAAGAGAGCGTCGCCATGCCAGCCGCCCGGTTTGTAGTAGCGTTCGTCGCGGTTCCAGTAGCAATTGAGCTGCACCATATAGATGTCTCCCAGCCGTCCCGAACTGATCAGCTCTTTGATCCATACCGAGGGGGGCGAGTAGCGGTTTTGCATCACGCAGAAAGCTTGCTTGCGATGTTTGAGGGCGGTATAGACGACGCGTTCGGCATCGGTGAGGCTCAGCGCCATTGGTTTCTCGATCACGACATGATAGCCCGCCTCAAGCGCTTGGATAGCCATCGGGGCGTGGAGGCCGTTCGGGGTACAGATATTGACGACGTCGATCTGCAGGGGTGCCTCCAGCATATCGGCAAAGTCGTCAAAGAAAGGGAGGTCGCAGTCGTCGACGCCCAGTTCTTCGCTGGGACGGATGTCGCATAAGGCCGCTAAACGGGCGCCCGCATCGCGCGTAATCATTTCGGCATGACGCTTACCGATATGTCCACAACCGGCTACGGCAAACTGTATCTTCTTCATTTCCGCGCTTATTTGAGCAAGCTTTCAGGGGGAAGATTTTCTTTCTCAATATCTTTGAAATAGCGGTAGGTGGCAACTTTAAGTTCGGCGCAGGCGGCTTCGTCGGCTACGATGATGCCCTTGGGATGCAGTTGCAGGGCGGTGATAGTCCACATCTGGTTGACGGCTCCTTCGACGGCCTGGTGCAGGGCCTGCGCCTTGTTGTGACCATTCACGAGGATGAGTACTTCGCGGGCGTCCAATACGGTGCCGACGCCAACGGTGAGGGCTGTCCGGGGAACTTTGTTTACATCGTTATCGAAGAAGCGCGAGTTGGCGATGATCGTGTCGGTGGTCAGGGTTTTGACGCGGGTGCGCGAGGCGAGCGAAGAGCCCGGCTCGTTGAAAGCGATATGTCCGTCGGGGCCTATGCCGCCAAGGAATAGGTCTATGCCGCCGGCGTCTTTCACGGCTGCTTCGTAGGCTGCACATTCCTGTTCGGGGTCGGCGGTGTTTCCGTTCAGTATATGGACATTCGCGCGGGGTATGTCGATATGGTTGAAGAAATTGTTCCACATGAAGGAGTGATAGCTTTCGGGATGGTCTTGCGGTAGGCCCATGTATTCATCCATATTGAAGGTAACCACGTGGCGGAAGGATACCTGGCCTTGCTTATGGAGTTCGATCAGGCAGCGGTACATGCCTAAAGGAGATGATCCGGTGGGCAATCCCAGCACAAAAGGTTTTCCTTCGGAAGGCCTTACAGTGCGGATTTTGGCGGCGACATAGTTGGCCGCCCATTGAGAGAGTTGTTCGTAATTGGGTTCGATGATGAGTCTCATTATGTATGCTTTGATGTTTATTGTTCGTTGAGTTTGGCGGCCATGGCTTTACCCATTTCCATGCAGGCGTCGTAGGTGGCGACTTTTAGACCTTGTTTTTGTTCTACGGGTTGTCCCACGACTTCCCAGTTCATGCGTTCGGCGAAAGCGGCTAAGCGTTTGAGCGAAGCGCCGGCCCAAGTGAATGATCCGAAGTAGCCGAAGAGTCGTTTTTTCACTTCGCGTAGTTCTATTTTGCCCAGGATAGATTCTACTTCGGGGAAGAGCTGGTTACTGTAGGTGGGGCTACCTACGATGAGGGCTTTGTAGCGGAAGACGTCCCTGAGGATGTAGGAAGCGTGAGTTTTGCTTACGTTGTGCATCGCGATATTGCGGATCCCGTTACCCACCAAAGCAGAGGCGATGGCTTCCGCCATCTGTTCGGTATGTCCGTACATGCTACCATAGATAATGGCCACGCCGTTTTCACCTTCGTAGCGGCTCAGGCGGTCGTAAGTGGAGACAGCTTTGGCCAGGTGTTCACGCCAGACGGGGCCATGCGTGGAGCAGAGGGTTTGGATGTCGAGAGCGGATAGTTTCTGAAGCGCTTTCTGCACTGGGCTTCCGTATTTGCCTACGATATTGGCGTAGTAGCGTATCATTTCTTCCATAAAGGGGGCGGTGTTGAGTTCCGTATCCAGGATACCGCCGTCGAGCGTTCCATAGGTACCGAAGGCATCGGCAGAGAAGAGTGTTCGTTCCTTCGGATCGTAGGTGAACATCACTTCCGGCCAATGAACCATGGGGGCCATATAGAAATGTAGTTCGCGGCTTCCAACAGGGAGCGTATCGCCTTCTTTCACTTCATGGAGGCCGGTGGTGATTCCATGGTAGCCTTCCAGCATGCCGAAGGTTTTACTATTGCCTACGATGCGGACGCCGGGATACTGTTGGCGTAAGAGGCGGATACTGCCCGAATGGTCGGGCTCCATGTGGTCGACGATCAGGTAGTCTAAAGTGCGTCCGTTGAGGGCGGCGTTTATTTTCCGGAGAAAAAGGTCGGAGTAGCAGACGTCTACCGTATCAATTAACACCGTCTTGTCGTCAAGGAGGAGGAAAGAATTGTAGGACACGCCTTGCGGCAGAGGCCAGAGGTTCTCGAACAGTTCTTTTTGACGGTCATTTACGCCAACGTAGAACAGGTTATTGGTTATTTCTTTTGGTTTCATATGTCTTGTTTTTGTTAAATGCCTGCCAGACGAAGTAAATGCCTGCCAGAACGAAGGGGATACTGAGCAGTTGTCCCATATTGAGGAACATATTGGTTTCGAAATCTTCCTGAACATTCTTGAGGAACTCGATGAAGAAGCGCGAGCCGAAGATGCAGATCATAAACAGTCCGAAGATGAGTCCTTCTTTCCGGTAGGCGTCCTTTTTGAAATAGAGCCACATGCAGAGGGCGAAGGTGAGGAGGTAACAGGCCGCTTCGTACAATTGGGTCGGGTGGCTCGGCGCAGTGAAGACCGGTTCGGCGCCCCGCCGCCAGGCATGAAGGTTCTCGACGAAGCGGAAACCCCAGGGTTTATCCGTTATGTGCCCGTATATCTCGTGGTTCATCAAGTTCCCCAAGCGGATAAGGGCGGCAACTAAGCCGGTGGGGACGACTAATTTGTCGAACGTCCATAGCATACTGTGGTGCGACACACGCTTGGAATAGAGGTATACGGCGACGACGATGCCCAACGTGCCGCCGTGGCTGGCCAGTCCGCCTTCCCAGGTCTTGAGTATGTCGACCGGATGGGCCAAGTAATAACCAGGATCGTAGAACAGGCAATGTCCCAGACGGGCGCCTATGACCGTCCCAAGCGCTGTATACATCAGCAGGGAGTCTATCCAGGCGGGCGGCAGTTTTTCGTTCTTCCACATACGAGCCACGATCATGTAACCAACGGCAAATCCGACGGCGAAAGCCAGCGCGTACCACCGTATTTCGCGCGATCCGATGTTGAATATGGCAGGGTCTGCCGTCCAGGTAATATAGTCTAACATAGCCTTAAATATTAGTAAATGAGTTTCAAATATTATATCTAACGAAGGCAAAGGTAATCATTTTGCCAAGATTGGCAAAGAAACAGGTCCATCTTGCGCATTTTAACCTTCCTTCCAAACGGTATACCGGCAAACCACCGGTATCCGTGCCGTAGGAGAAAAACGCGGCATTGAAAACACATCCAACGGCCCTTAATAGCGTGTGCATTGTAAGGACAAACAGCTATTGCGTAAATCGGACAAATTATCGTACCCAGAGCCGGGGATGAGATATTGAATTTTGGGAGAAGTTTTGGCATTTTATTTTCATTGGGTTTTATAGCTATATATATGATATATAAATGTATATGACACAAAATTGGTTTAATTG
>JAISWO010000033.1 GCA_031271045.1 Tannerellaceae bacterium | reverse complement strand
CAATTAAACCAATTTTGTGTCATATACATTTATATATCATATATATAGCTATAAAACCCAATGAAAATAAAATGCCAAAACTTCTCCCAAAATTCAATATCTCATCCCCGGCTCTGGGTTCAAGAGGTGTCTGTGATGTGTGTTTTCATAATGATGGGTAATTTAAGGGTTAATAAATCTCTATCTCAAAGTCGTTGATCAGCTTGTAATTAAACTTTCCTGTTTCTTTTATGGCTTGCAAGATAAGCTCGATGTGGTCGCTCTGCCGGAACTTGCCGGAGAAGACATGGGAGGCTATCTGTTCTTTTTGCAAATGTATCTTCACGTTATACCATAGCTCCAGGCAGTCGGCTATGTCTTGGAACGAGGTGTTCTCGAAGTAATAAATGCCGTTCATGATATAGCGGGAGCGACTGAAGGTGGACGTTGTTTTTATCAACTGTCCGTCCTTGAGGTAGACGGTTTCTTCGGGCTGTAAGGAGACGGTCTTCCCGGCGTTGTCTTCGTTGAAGATGAAGACGGAGCCTTCGATCAGGTCGGTCCGGAACAAAGGGCTCTTGGCGTAGGCAAAGACGTTGAAGTGGGTGCCCGTCACTTGGATGTTGTATTGTTGGGTTTTGACGATGAAGGGCATTTCTTCGTTCCTGGTTACGTGGAAGAGGGCTTCGCCGTCTAATTCGACTGTCCGTTCCTTTTGGTTGAACAGGGTGGGGATGTTCAGGCGGGTGCGGGAGCTGAGCCAGGTTTCCGTTCCGTCGGGCAGGATGATGTGTATGGTTTGTCCTTTCGGCACTTCGATGTATGTATAGCTGGGGTTGTCGGGTTCTTTGGCCGGGTTTTGGAACAGGAGCCAGAGGGAGCTTATGAGTATCGCCACGGCGGCATATTTCAGGATCGGGAGGTATGCGCGGCGTATGCTTCGTTTGCGGCTTGTGTGCAGGAGTTCGTCCATCTTTGCGGCTGCCCATTGTTGGTCGTTTTCTTTATTGGATATGCCGGACAGGGCGAGCGCGTTCTGTGAGCGTGCGAACTCTTCTTTCAGGGCTGTGTTATCTTCTAATTCCCGGAACAGAACGGCTTTTTCCGAATCGGTAATTGTGCCGGCAAAGTATTTATTTAGCAACGGGTGCATAATCTTCTTTTTTCATACGACGTAAGAGGGGCGTTTTGCCACCTAAAGGAAATGGGATAATTACGTGAAGGGGATATAATCTTTCAATTTTGCTTTTAGTTTGCGCAGGGCGATGTTCATTTGTCCTTCGATGGTGTTGGTTGAGATGTTGAGCCGTTCGGCTATTTCTTTGTAGCGGAGTCCTTCCATGCGGCTGAGGATAAATATTTCGCGGCAGCGGTCGGGCAGCGAGTGGATGGCTTCGTCGACGAGGGTTTCTATTTCCTGTCGCGAGAGTTTGTTTTCGTCGAGGGCTTGCAGGGAGTAGAGGTTGAGTTGGAGTTCTTTTTCCTGCAATCCGGACAGGGGTTCTTCTCTGTGCTTGACTTGTGTTTGTTTGCGCAGATAGTCGATGCAGCGGTTTTTGACGGATGCAAAGAGGAAGGCATTCATGTTGATAAAGGGGTCCATCCGGTTCCAATGCTCCCAGAGATGCAGGAAAACATCCTGTACGATGTTTTCCGCATCCTGTTGGGAGAAGACATACGTTTGCGCGAAGCGTACCAATTTGGGATAACAGGCGATGTATGTCTTTGCAAAGTCTTCTTTATGGGCTTTGTGTACTGGTATATCCATAAAAGCATAAATTTCCCATAAAGGTAGATATTCAAATAGATCTATCTGTTATCTCGGCGCTTCTTTTTTCATTACGGCGCAAAAATGAATGAAAATGGGGCTTTATGGTATCAGTTCATGCCTTCTGAATACGTTGCGGATGGCTTCCATGGCGAAGTCTAATTGGGGGCGCGTATGGGTGGCCATGAGCGAGAAGCGTATCAGGGTGTCGGTTGGGGCGACGGCGGGGGATACGACGGGGTTGACAAAGACGCCGGCGTCGAAGAGTTCGCGGACGATGAGGAATGTCAGGTCGTTGTTACGTATATATAAAGGTATGATTGGGGTTGATGTGCATCCTATCTCGCATCCCATGGCGCGGAATCCTTCCAGGGCGTAGTGGGTGAGTTCCCACAGTCGTTCGAGGCGTTCGGGTTCGTTGATCATGATGTCGAGCGCGGCGGCGGCGGCGGCGGTGGCGGCCGGCGTACTACTGGCCGAGAAGATGTAGGAGCGGGAGTGGTGGCGAAGGTAATTGATGGTTTCTTTATTGGAGGCGATAAAGCCGCCAATGGAGGCGAGCGATTTGCTGAAGGTGCCCATGATGAGGTCTACGTCTGCCGTGAGGCCGAAGTGGTCGCAGGTGCCGCGGCCTTGCCGACCCAGGACGCCGAGCCCGTGGGCTTCGTCGACCATCACGCTGGCGTTGTATTTTTTGCTCAGGGCTACGATGCCGGGAAGGTCGGCTACGTCGCCTTCCATGCTGAATACGCCGTCGGTGACGATGAGTTTCACTTTGTCGGGTTCGCACTTTTGGAGTTGTTTCTCGAGCGATTCCATATCGTTGTGTTTGTACTTCAGTTTGTTGGAGTAGGAGAGGCGGTGGCCTTCGATGATGGAGGCGTGGTCGAGTTCGTCCCACAGGATATAGTCTTCGCGACCGGTCAGGCAGGAGACAACGCCGAGGTTTACTTGGAAGCCGGTGGAGTAGATCATCGTTTCTTCTTTGCCGATGAAGGTTGCCAGGCGGGCTTCCAACTCAAGGTGCATGTCGAGCGTACCGTTCAGGTGTCTTGAACCGGCGCAGCCGGTGCCGTATTTGCGAGTCGCCTCGATGGCGGCTTCTTTTACTTTCGGGTGGTTGAGCAACCCCAGGTAGGCATTGGAACCGAACATGAGTACTTTCTTTCCGCTGATGCGGACTTCGGTATCCTGGTCGCTTTCTATCATTCGCCCATAGGGATAGATGCCGAGGGCCATTGCTTTCTGTGGTGCATCGTACTTCGCTAATTTGTCTTGTAATAATGTCATAAAGTTCTAACGAGGATAAGTTTCAGTATTTTTTTTTATCAAATAGTTCGGGTTACTTTTGCTATCCAATTGTCAACCCGAAGACAAAAGTAGTAAAATATCGTTTGTTTGTAAGCGATATAGTTCTAAAGTTTATCAATTGTATTACTTTTGCCTTTGAACTAATTGAGAACAAGTAATATAATGTGATGGCAAAAAAAACAACTATTCAGAGTTTCGATATTCAGGCGATTATTAATCCCATATCGGGCCGCGGTTCCAAACGTAAAATACCGAAGATGATAGAAGAAATGGCTCGTGCGAAGGGTTATTCGCTACGTATTTCTTTTACCGAACGTCCGGGGCATGCCGGCGAGCTGGCCCGGAAGGCGATCGACCGGGGGGCGAAATGTATCCTGGCTGTCGGCGGCGATGGTACGGTGAACGAGGTGGCGACGGCGATGCTTCATTCCAACGTCGCCCTCGGTATTATTCCCAAGGGTTCGGGCAACGGCTTGGCCCGCGAACTGCATATACCGATGGATGCCCGCCGGGCGATCGAAGTGATTGACAAGGAAAACATCATAACCATCGACGGCTGCCAGGCCAACGAACGGGTCTTCTTCACCACCTGCGGCGTAGGCTTCGATGCAGCCGTGAGCCAGAAGTTTGCTCACGAGAAACGACGCGGTTCGCTTACGTACGTGAAAAGTACCATCGAAGAATATCTCTGCTATAAGCCGGAAATATATGAACTCTTCATCGGCGACCGTTCCATCCGCGAGGAAGCCTTCCTGGTAACCTGCGCCAATGCTTCGCAGTATGGTAACAACGCCTATATCGCCCCTCAGGCCAATATCCGCGACGGGGTAATGGATATTACGATCCTTTCTCCTTTTACGCCTTTGGACATCCCTTCGCTGGCCTTCCAATTGTTTACCAAACGCATCGACAAGAACAGCAAAATCAAAGTCATACAGGCTTCCCGGCTTACCATTCTGCGAAGTAAGGAAGGTCTGATGCACTTAGACGGTGAGCCGGTTATCTGCGGCGACCGTATCGACATCTCCGTCATCCCGCAAGCCCTCCGGGTGATTGCGCCGGAAACCATCTCTTTTGCACAGGAAATACGCGCTTTCTTCGGTCAATAATGCCCGGCAAAGCACGTCACAACAATGGGACGCCCTCAAAAACGAAAAATAAAGGCGTCACAACAGTTGTGACGCCCTCAAAAACGAAAAATAAGCACGTCCCAACAATGGGACGCCATCAAAAATGAAAAATAAGCACGTCCCAACAGTGGGACGCCTTCAAAAATGAAAAATAAGGGTGTCACAACAATGGGACGCCCTCAGGATCGTTAAGGACAAAAAAAGCCGGAGCGGGAATCTATGTCCCGTTCCGGCTTTCGGAAGACCATTTGGTTGATCTTAATACTTTTGTTTGAGCGTAAACGCTTCCAGGTCGGCTTTGTTCTCTATCGCCGCGGCAAATTGGAGGAAATGAACGCTGGCATTGTGCGAAGCGATGGCATCCTGCGACTTCCAGGTTTCGATAAAGGTAAACCTCAGCGGATTTCCGGTGTCTTCGAATACGTCGTACGAGATATTCCCTTCTTCCTGCCGGGTGGCTTCGACGACGGCTTCTATGGCCGGGAGTATTTCGTCTTTGAACTCAGGATAGACGGTGATGTTGGCAACGATTGTCAGCATTTCGGCGTTGCTTACTGCTTCCACCGTTTCTTTTTCTTTCACTCCCGTCGTGCAGGCGCATAATAGCAGCATCAAACCCATCGTGCTGCATTTCAAACTTGTTCTCATAATCAGACTCTTTTTAATAGTTATATAATGTGTATCATTGACGGCAAAGGTAAAAAAAATATCCGGCAACCTGATAGTCAGATTGCCGGATTCTGTGTGTCGGGGTGAGACGACTCGAACGTCCGACCTCCACGTCCCGAACGTGGCGCGCTAGCCAACTGTGCTACACCCCGCTGTCGAACACGGCTGCAAATGTAGAAATAATTTTTAAAGAATACATATCTTTGCGAAAATCTTTATCATCTTAAATGAATGAATTATGAGGAATACTTGCTTTTCTTTCGCTTTACGCCTTGCACTTGCGGTCTTTGCGTCGCTTGGTGCGCTGTCGTCGTGCGCAAGCGTCGACCCTCCGCAACCCTATGGGCCTCTCCCGACAGAACATCAGTTGAGGTGGCAGCAGATGGAATATTATATGTTTGTCCATTTTGGGCCGAATACGTTTACCGACGTCGAATGGGGCGACGGGAAAGAGGATCCCCGCGTCTTCAACCCTACCGCCCTGGATTGCCGCCAATGGGCCGCTACCGCGCAAGCGGCCGGCATGAAAGGAATTATCCTGACAGCCAAACACCACGATGGCTTCTGCCTCTGGCCAAGCCTGCACAGTACGCACACCGTGCGCGAAAGCGCCTGGAAAGACGGACAGGGGGATGTGCTGAAGGAATTGTCGGATGCCTGTCGGGAGTACGGCCTCGCCTTCGGCGTTTATCTCTCGCCCTGGGACCAGAATCATCCCGCCTACGGTACGCCCGGTTACAATCAAATATTTGCCAACACCCTGACCGAGGTGCTGAGCGGCTACGGACCGGTCTTTGAACAATGGTTCGACGGAGCCAACGGCGATGCGCACAAGGGGAAAAGGCAGGACTACGATTGGAATCTGTTTCATCAAACCGTCTACGCACACCAGCCGCAGGCGGTTATCTTCAGCGACGTAGGCCCCGGCTGCCGCTGGATGGGTAACGAACGGGGAGTGGCCGGCGAAACAAACTGGTCGCGCTTGGATGTGCAAGGTTTTGAGCCCGGAGCCGGAGCGCCTCCTTCTGATACCCTGACAACAGGCAACGTCGGCGGCGAAGCCTGGATACCGGCCGAAACCGATGTCTCCATCCGCCCCGGATGGTTCTATAGCCCCCATACCGACGATCAGCTCAAGAGTGTGGCCCGCTTAGTCGACATTTACCATACCTCGGTCGGACGTAACTCCAACCTCCTGCTCAACGTCCCTCCCAATCGCCAGGGACGCATACATCCGACCGACTCCGCCCGCCTGATGGACTTCCGAAGGGCTGTTGAAGAAAGTTTCGCCCACAACCTCCTGGACGCCGCTACGCTCAGCGCCCTCAATACCCGAGGCGGTTCGCAGAAATATAATGTAGCGCATTTGCTCGACGACGTCTACCACCGCTATTGGGCGACCGACGACAGCGTGGCGGCGACAGCCATCGAAATCCTCCTCCCCGAAGCCGCTACCTTCAATCGCTTCCTCTTGCAAGAGTACATCCCGCTGGGACAAAGAGTCTCTTACTTCGCCCTCGAAAGCTGGGATGAATCGGCCGCCGCCTGGAGCGTCATCAGCGAGGGGACAACGGTCGGATACAAACGCATCCTCCGCTTCCCGCGGATAAAAGCGCAGAGGCTGCGCCTCGTCGTAGAAGCCCTGGCGCCTCCGGTTCTGAACAGGATAGGATTGTATGATGCGCCGGACGTATACGACGATACCCGCCAGGATGCGAATCTCGACCTGGTGGAAGCCTTACGTACAAAGTGGTCGGTCGCTTCCCACGGAGGTGTCCTGTTACCTTCTGTAATGATAGATGGAGATCTCCGGACAACGATCGTCGTCGGAGGGATGGAACCGCTCATCCTCAACCTGGGGGAACGGCTTGCGCTGAGAGGTTTCGCCTACGTGCCGGACGATAAAACGACTGCTTCCCATATCGTGCGTTACAATCTGGCTGTAAGCGTCGATGGGAAGCAGTGGAAGGAAGTGAAACGGTCGGCGGTATTCCATAATATCAAGAACAACCCCATCCGTCAGGATGTCCGCTTCGACAAACCGGCATTCGTGCAGTTCGTCAGGCTGGAACCTCTCGAGACCACGCAGCCGGATCAGGGGAACACGTATAGCGTGGCCGAAATTATACCTATTCTATAATCCTTACCCAGCCGTAAGGGTCGGGGGCGTCGCCGGTCTGGATGGCGAAGAGCTTGTTATAGAGTTTTTCGCAAACCGGGCCGGGCTTCCCGTCTCTTGAATAGACGTACGAACGGTTTTCGTCCAAGTCGTCTATGCGGGAGATCGGAGTAATGACGGCAGCCGTACCACACTCGGCAGTTTCTGCAAACGTCTCAAGCTCGGATACGGGAATGGGGCGGCGTTCGACCTTCAATCCCATATCGGCGGCTAATTGCGTCAGGCTCTTGTTCGTGATCGACGGGAGGATAGATCCCGACTCCGGGGTGATGTAGGTATTGTCGCGGATGGCAAAGAAGTTCGCCGGGCCACATTCGTCGAGATACAGCTTCTCTTTTGGGTCGAGATAAAGAACGGCCACGTATCCCTGCTCGTGCGCCTTCTGTCCGGCGGCAAGGCTGGCCGCGTAATTGCCGCCTACCTTATAGGTCCCGGTTCCTTGCGGCGCAGCGCGGTCGTAGGCGCGCATGATGCAGACCGGCGCCGGCTTGAACCCTGTCTTGAAATAAGGGCCTACGGGCGTAACAAAGACAAGGAACATATATTCGTCCGCCGGCTTGACGCCTATCAACGCTCCCAGACCTATCAGCAAAGGGCGTATATATAAGGATGCGCCGCTTCCGTAAGGCGGAATAAAGCGCTCGTTCAGCTTGACGGCCTTACAGACGGCTTCTTCAAACTTCTCAACCGGAAAGCCGGCCATCATAATCCCGCGAGCGGACGACTGCAAACGCCGGGCATTCTCATCCATCCGGAAGACGCGTATCTTCCCGTCTTTGCCACGGAAAGCTTTCAGTCCTTCAAACGCCTCCTGCCCGTAGTGCAGGCAAGTAGACGACATATGAAGGTTGATCGTTTCCGAAGAGCTTACTTCCAGCTCTCCCCATTGGCCATTACGATAATAGCATCTCACGTTATAGTCTGTCTTCATATAGCCAAAAGAGAGATCAGACCAGTTAACAACATTTTCCATATCATTTCAATTTATTATTACGGTTGCAAAAGTAAGTATTTTGCCGTATTACTCGCATGCCTAATGTCTGCAAGCCGGACGCATCGTCTTTTCAGCGTGATAATCCGTCGGAATCTCCTATCTTTGCTGCAAAATAATCAATGAAACTATGCGAGTGATCGAATATCTGAACCAGAGCAAACGAACGGCCTTCTCGTTCGAAATACTTCCCCCGCTGAAGGGGAACAACATCCGGAAAGTATATAATGTCATCGACAAACTGAGGGAGTTTGACCCAGCATACATTAATATTACATCCCACCACAGCGAATACATCTACAAAACGCTCCCCGACGGAAGTATCCGTAAGGTCAACGTCCGTAAACGCCCCGGCTCCGTAGCCATCGCCTCGGCCATACAAAACAAATACGGTGTCACTGCCGTCCCACATATCATCTGCAAAGGTTTCACAAAGGAAGAAACAGAGTATGCCCTGATAGACCTTAATTTCCTGGGCGTACACGACCTCCTGCTCCTCCGGGGAGACAACAAAATGCTCGACCCCTCGCAGCAGGACGCCGACTTATATCACGAACATGCTACCGATCTGCAACAGCAGGTGAATGACTTCAATGTCGGCATTGCCGTCGACGGCTCAACGTTCGAAGCCAACGAGACGCCTTTCTCCTACGGAATGGCCTGCTACCCGGAAAAACACGAAGAGGCGCCGAACATAGAGTCCGACATCTATTACGCCAAGGAAAAGGTGAAAAACGGAGCCGCTTACTTAGTCACGCAAATGTTCTTTGACAATGCCAAGTACTACACCTTCGTTGACCGCTGCCGCAGCGAAGGAATCAACGTCCCCATCATACCGGGCATCAAACCCATTGTCTTTAAAAACCAACTGAACGTCCTGCCCAAAGTCTTCCGCTCCGAAATACCGGAACCCCTTGCCACAGAACTCCGCCGATGCACAACAGACGAAGCCGCCAAAGACATAGGCGTCGAATGGGGCAAACAACAATGCAAAGACCTGATCGCTCACCAGGCGCCCAGCCTGCATTTCTACACCTTCCTGGCCACCGACAGCGTCTACCGGATCGCTCGTGACGTTTACTGAATCATACATTTATTCAAGTCGCCAACGACAGCTATGCGAAATAATATTACTTTTGCCTGTATTAATTAAGAAAGTAAACGTGGACGCAAAAATAAAACTGAGAATCCAGGGACTAACGAGTAATCAGCGACAATCCAATACCTATGCACTGGTACTTGCCGAAGAAGGCGGTCAGAAGCGCATCCCTATCATCGTAGGAATGGCCGAAGCACAATCTATCGCTATTGCATTGGAGCACATCACGCCGCCCCGTCCGCTTACGCACGATCTGTTTCATTCTTTCTTCAAAGCCTTCGGCGTGCATCTGTTGGAAGTATACATATATAAGTTCGAAGATGGCGTATTCTTTTCCGAACTGGTCTTTGAACGCGACGGACAAGAAACGCGTATCGACTCGCGGACATCAGACGCTATCGCTATCGCACTCCGCGCAAACTGCGACATCTATATGGCAGAGACAGTCGCGCACGATTGCAGTATTGAAATGGACGATGCCGTAACAGATCCGGATGACGAAGATTCCTTCCACACTATGGGGCCGGAGAACATAAAAGACGACGATCAACTGAAGAAATGGCTTTCGATGCTCGATGACGAAAGCCTGCAATCACGCTTTGAAGAAGCCGTCGCGAATGAGTTTTACGAATATGCAAAAATGTATAGAGACGAGCTACGCCGCCGGGAAACAAAAGGAGGAGGAAAGAAAGATGATTGAACCTTCAGGATTTAATATGGAATCCTTGTTGAGAGGATTATTGGGAATGGTTAGCATATTAGCCGTATGCTATGCTTTGAGCTCCAACCGCAGGCAGATTGACTGGAAGCTGGCCGGCGTAGGGCTTTTGCTTCAGCTCATACTGGCCTTGTCGGTGCTCTACGTGCCGATTGTCGGCCTCCTGTTTGAATGGGCAGGGCGAGCTTTTGTCAAGTTGATGGATTTTACGCACGAAGGGCTGGTGTTCCTTCTTGGCCCGTATGCCGAACGAGCGAATGGGTTCAGTTTCCTGCTTCATTCGTTGCCCATTGTAATCTTCTTTTCGGCCTTGGTTTCACTCTTCTATCACTGGGGCATTATCCAGCGGGTGGTAGGGTTTTTCTCCTGGGTATTGCGTCGATTTATGAAGATATCCGGAGCGGAAGGACTCATTGCGGCAGGCAATATCTTTATGGGTATGACGGAGTCGCCCGTCCTGATCAAAAACTACCTGCCCCGTATGAACCGTTCGGAGATCTTCTTAGTGATGGTATCAGGCATGGGAACGATAGCCGGCTCGGTCATGGGAACATATATCGGGATGCTCGGAGGCGACAATCCGGCCGAGAAGGTTATGTTCGCCAAGCATCTACTGTCGGCCTCGGTCATGGCCGCCCCCGGCGCTATCGTGATTGCCAAGATGCTCTGCCCCCAAACCGAAGCCATCACCGACGATAAGACGGTGACGATGGAAAAATCCAACGAACAGACCACGGCTCTGGGCGCCCTGGCTACCGGTACGACGACCGGCGTGAAACTGATGGTGAACATCGCCGCCATGCTCTTGGTCTTTATCGGCATCGTTGCATTGGTAAACTATATCTCGAGCGACCTGATCGGGCATTATACAGGAATCAATCAATGGATAACCGATTTTACCGGCGGTAAATCCAACGGCCTGACCTTCCAATTCATCGTCGGCATCATCCTGGCGCCCTTCATGTGGCTGACGGGAGTCCCGGTGGAGGATATAACCGTCGTCGGCTCCTTGCTGGGACAGAAAACCATCCTCAATGAGTTCGTCGCCTACGCACAGATGGAACAATGGAAAAGCGCCGGACTGTTTGTATACGAAAAGTCCATGATAATGTCTACTTACATCCTCTGCGGCTTTGCTAATATATCCTCGATCGGCATCCTGCTGGGAGGAATGAGCGTACTGGCGCCTGAGAAAAAGGACATGATCATCCGCTCCGGCTTCCCCGCCATGATTGGAGGCGCCTTGGTGTCCATCCTTTCGGCCACCGTTATCGGTATGATCATGGGCTAAGATCATTTCTCCCAATGCAGATATTCTATGCGCCCGACATACGGCTGAATCCTGAGTTGCCCGAAGAAGAAGCCCGTCATGCCCTTCGCGTTCTTCGTCTCGGAGAAGGAGATGAACTCCGGCTTACCGATGGTAAGGGAACCCTCTACCGGGCTGTCATCCGCGAGGCTAACCAACGCCATTGCTTCGTAAACGTAGTCGAACAATCAGAACAACTTCCCCTCTGGGACTTCCACCTGCACATAGCCATCGCTCCTACCAAGAATATGGACCGTATCGAATGGTTCTGCGAAAAGGCCACAGAGATCGGCATCGACGCCATTACCTTCCTGAACTGCCGCTTTTCCGAACGGCGCGAAATCAAACTGCAACGCTTGGAGAAAGTCCTCGTCAGCGCCATGAAACAATCCGGCAAGGCGAAACTGCCGGCACTAACCGGCATGACCAGCTTCAGCACTTTCATTCATCAACCTTTCAACGGCCAGGCTTTTATCGCTCATTGCGAGGAAGGAGAGAAACCGCTGCTGCAACACCGTTGCCAACCGGGCGGACGAGTCCTGATCCTGATCGGTCCCGAAGGCGATTTTTCACCCGAAGAAATCACCCAAGCCACCAGCGCCGGCTTCGCGTCCATATCCTTAGGCCGGAGCCGCCTCCGCACCGAAACCGCCGCCCTTGCCGCCTGTCACACCACCCATATCCTCAACTCCCCCCCGCTGTGAACAATCTCGTATGCACATACGAAGGTGTTCCGTACGTACATACGAAGGCATTCCGTATGCACATACGAAGGTGCTTCGTACGTACATACGAAGAGGTCCACACGCAGGACGGGTCACTGCCTCCAGACGGCTGGCCGGGTCATTGCTTCCGATCGTCCGGCCCCCGCGGACGACCCAGGAAGTAAGGCGCTCCCTGCATAGCCAGGTCATATACATAGCGAAGAAGAGATCAATTCTCTTTACAAAATTATACTATAAAACAGCTTTATGGGCGTAAAAAAGGCTGCCACTTTGATCGTAACAGCCTGGTAATCATATATCTTTCGTGAAGTGATCCGGTTGAGATTCGAACTCCAGCCCCACAGCATAGAAGGCTGTTGCTCTATCCAACTGAGCTACCGGACCGTCTTTTTTCTTGAGAGGGCAAAGGTAATAGATTTATTTTATGTACAAAATAAAATTAAAGAGAAGGGCAGGGCTGATGCTTATTCGTAAGTGATTTCAGGGCCGGGTTTATAGAAGTCTCTGACCTTTCGTATCGTGGAGCATTTGATGTAAGCGTCGTGGCAATAAACAACGGCTTGTTGGCTGGCAACGGCTTCTTCGAGCAGACGGATTTTTTCGTAGTAGGAGGTGATCGGGAAGGTGTCGTATGCGGATATCCATTCGGGGGATACGCTGGCTGCTAAGGGAATCACATCGCCGGCAAAGACGACGGTCCGTTCGGGTGTCTGTATATAGGGGACAATCTGGCCGGGGGTATGCCCTCCGTAGAGGCGGAGATGGATGTCCGGGCAAAGCTTTATGTCTTCGTCGATCAGTCTGACTTTATTAGCTTTGGCGATAGCGTAGATGTTGGAGGCGATGTAAGAGTCTTTTTCCGGATGGCTGGGGCGGTGACAGTTGTCCCATTGTTCGCGGCTTATCCAGTGGGTGGCATTGGGGAAGGCCGGCAGCGGTATGGCGGTGGTTGGATCTTTGCGGGTGGTGTATCCGCAATGGTCGAAATGGAGGTGGGTCAGTATGACGTCTGTCACTTGTTCCGGGGAGACTTCCCGTTTGGCGAGTTCCTCTATGAGGTCTGTTTGATTGAAGAATCCGTAACTGTTCTGCTGTTTCGTGTGCATTGGACCTGCTCCGGTGTCTATCAGGACGATTCGTCCGTCGCCGGTATGCGCCAGGGCGCTTCGCATGGCTAAGATGCACTGGTTTTTGTCATTGCAGGGATAGCGATGTTGCCAGGCTGTTTTGGGGATGGCTCCAAACATCGCTCCGCCGTCGGCATAGAAATAGCCGGTTTCTATCAACTGTATTTTCATGGCTTTTTAATCTTTCCAGTCTCCGTTTTCTTTTACGAGTTGCACGAGACGGTCCACGGCGGCCTCTTCGGGGATGTTTTTCGCGACGCAGTGTTTGCCTTTGTAGAGGCTGATTTTGCCCGGTCCGGCTCCTACGTAACCGTAATCGGCATCGGCCATTTCTCCCGGGCCGTTTACGATACAGCCCATGACGGCGATCTTCAGGCCGGTGAGCTGAGTGGTGGCGGCTTTCACGCGAGCTATGGTTGTTTCCAGATCGTACAGGGTGCGTCCGCAGCCGGGACATGAGATGTATTCAGTGCGGGTGATACGCAGGCGGGTGGCTTGCAGGATGCCCAGCAGGAGGTGTTCGGTGTTGATGGCTGCCGCTCCTTGGTTGGTCATCATCAGGCCGTCGCCGAAGCCGTCGAGCAGGAGGGCGCCGAAGTCGGCGGAAGCTTTCAGAATAAGTGTTCCGGGATCTTCTTCCCGGTAATCGCGACGAAGGATGAGCGGGACGTCGCAACCGGCGGACAGAAGGCGATGTATGGCGGCGCGCATCTCTCCGACGGGATTGCGATGGTTGCTGCTCAGGATTGCGATGGTTGAGAGATCTTCCGACAGCAAGCGGACGACGTCGTCTGTCAGGCTGTTTAGCGAGATGGGGACGAAGCGGATGGAAGGGCTGCTCTTCAGGTCTTCTTCCCGCAGGACCACCGGGGGGTGTCCTCCGCCTATTTCCCCGGCCTGGCGGCTGATCCGCCGTTCCATCGCCAGGTGGTTGTATCCCGGCGCCGGCGAGGCGGCGATGGGGGTATGTCCTTCGCGTTCGAGCAGGTAATTTACTAAGGTGCGGGCTACAGGTATTTCCTTTTCAGGCGCTTCGCTGAGTGATACGCGGATGGTGTCGCCGATACCGTCGGCCAGGAGCGCCCCGATTCCTACGGCGCTTTTGATGCGTCCGTCTTCGCCTTCTCCGGCTTCGGTAACACCCAGGTGGAGGGGATAGTTCATCCCGCTTTTCTCCATTTCCGATACAAAGAGGCGGACGGTTTTCACCATGACGGCCGTATGGGAGGCTTTGATGGAGATGACCACATCCTGAAAGTCTGCTTCCCGGCAGAGGTCGAGAAATTCCATGCAGGAGGCTACCATTCCTTCCGGCGTATCGCCATAGCGTTCCATCATTCTTCCGGACAGGGAGCCGTGGTTCACGCCGATGCGTATGGCGGCGTGGCGTTCTTTGCAGATGTTCAGCAGGGCGGTGAACTGCGAACGTATCCGTTCGGGTTCCGAGGCGTAATTCCCCGGATTGATGCGCACTTTCTCCACCTCTTGGGCGGCAATGGCGGCGGCGGCGGCATTGAAATGTATGTCGGCCACAAGGGGCGTTGCATAGCCGACTTGATTCAGTTCGCGTCGTATGCGTCCGAGGTTCCGGGCTTCGCGTTCTCCTTGTGCGGTAAAACGAACGTATTCCGCGCCGGTTTCTATCATCCGTATCGCCTGGGCGACGGCGGCTGGGGTATCTATTGTAGGGACATTGGCCATCGACTGTATGCGGATGGGGTTGTCGCCTCCCAGGGGGGTGTTACCGATGTGGACAATGGAAGAAAGACGGCGGGAATAGTTGAACAGGTTCATACCGGGCGCGCTAATTGGTTTTGTAGGTAAAGTGGACTTGCGCCAGTTCTTCATTGGCTTGAACGATCTTCTGTTGGAGGTCGTCTTTGTAGGCGGCAAGTTTCTGTTGAAGCTTTTCGTCTCCGGTGGCAAGGATTTGTACGGCCAGGATCGCGGCGTTCAGGGCTCCGTTGATTCCGACGGTGGCTACCGGTATGCCTGGCGGCATTTGTACGATGGCCAGGAGGGCGTCCATTCCGCCGAGCGACGCGTTGATGGGGACGCCAATCACCGGCAGGGTGGTCATCGAAGCGATGACTCCGCAGAGGTGCGCCGCCATTCCTGCTGCTGCGATGATCACCCGGATGCCTCTTGCCTTTGCGCCTTTGGCAAAGTCTTCCACCTGGGCGGGCGTGCGGTGTGCAGAGAGGGCGTGCATCTCGAAGGGGATTTGCATCTGGTCGAGTAGTTTGGCGGCTTTTTCCATGACGGGCATGTCGGAGACGCTCCCCATGATGATACTTACAAGGGGGTTCATCAGATTATTTCTTCGTATTCGGCGGCGGACAGGAGTTCGTTCAGCTCGGCGGGGTCGGCAACGGTTATGCGGATCAGCCAGCCTTTTCCGTAGGCGTCTTCGTTTACGAGTTCGGGGTTTTCTTCCAGGTGGGGGTTTGTTTCCAGGACTTCACCGGCTATCGGCATGAACAGGTCGGAGACGGTTTTGACGGCTTCGATGGTTCCGAAGACTGATTCTTTTGCCAGCGTTTCGCCTGTAGTTGGTATGTCTACGAAGACGATTTCGCCTAATTCACTTTGGGCATAGTCTGTGATACCGACATATGCTTCATTGCCTTCTACACGGATCCATTCATGGTCTTTCGTGTATTTCAAATTGGTGGGAAAATTCATACTCTTAAGTGTTATATTTATTGTGTTTGTAATGTGTTGTAATGCTTTTGCTGCAAAGTTATATTTCTTTTCTGAGCCGGGCAACGGGGATGTCCATTTGCTCGCGGTATTTTGCCACCGTACGCCGGGCGATGAGGTATCCTTTTTGGTTCAGGATGGCGGCTAATTCTTCGTCGGAAAGGGGTTTGTGTTTGTCTTCTGCGTCGACGTATCCTTTCATGATTTTCTTCACTTCGCGGGTGGATACTTCTTTGCCGCTGCCGGTGGCGATGGATTCGGAGAAGAAGTATTTCAGCGGATAGATACCGAAATTTGTTTGTACGTATTTGCTGTTGCTAACGCGCGAGATGGTGGATATGTCGTAGCCGGCATGTTCGGAGACGTCTTTGAGGATCATCGGGTGGAGTGAGGATTCGTCGCCTGTGAGGAAGAAGTCTTTTTGCAGCATGATGATGGCTTCCATGGTTCGTTGCATGGTTTCCTGTCGTTGGCGGACGGCGTCGATGAACCATTGGGCGGCGTCGAGTTTTTGTTTGACGAACTGGACGGCGTCGCGCATATCGGGTGTTTGATTGGCTTTATTGGCGATGTAACTTTGAAACATTTCCATATATCCGCGGCTGATGTGCAGGTCGGGGATGCCTCGGTTGTTGGTTGTCAGGAAGAGTTCGCCGCCGTGGGCTTCGACTACGAAGTCGGGTGTTATCTGGCTCATGGTTGTTTCCATGGCTTCTCCCCAGAGGCTGCCGGGCTTTGGGTTGAGTGCTATGATTTCCTGTATGGCTTGTTTGAGTTCGTGTTCGCCGGCATCGAGGGTGCGCATGATTTTGTCGTAATGTTTGCGTGTAAATTCTTCGAAGCAGTCTGTCAGGATACGGATGGCCAGGGGGGTATGGGGGGTTGTGTTGGTTCGTTTCTCGAGTTGGAGGAGCAGACATTCTCGCAGGTTACGGGCGCAGATGCCGGGCGGGTCGAAGTCTTGTATGGTGTGTATGACGGCTTCTATTTCGTCGGCGGAGGTTGTTTGTGCGGTTTGGAAGATGAGGTCATCGGCTATGGCGGGCAGGTCGCGGCGGAGGTATCCGTCGTCGTCTATGTTACCGATGATGTATTCGGCTATTTTCATTTTTTCGTCGGGCAGGTCTCTCAGGCCGAGTTGTTGCAGCAGGTATTCGCCCAGCGACTGGCTTTCGGAGTAGGGGATGTTTTCTTTTTTTTCGGTCCGTTCGGTCATCTGCCGTATTTTATAGTCGGGTATGTCGTCTTCGGTCAGGTAATCGCCTAAGGAGAGGTCGTCGGCGGTTTCGTCGGGCGCTGCATCGGGCGTGGGGGGGTCATCCGGTTGCGGTTCCGGATCTTGAATGTCGACACCTTCTTCCAGCGCCGGGTTTTCTTCCAATTCGTGCTTGATGCGTTCTTCCAGCTCGACGGCGGGCAACTCCAGCAGCCGGATCAGTTGGATTTGCTGAGGGGATAATTTTTGCTGTAACTTTTGTTGCAACTGTTGTTTCAACATAGGTGTGTCTTTGTTTTCAAATTTGAACCGCGCAAATATAATGTTTTTTGAAAAAACATCCGTTCTCATCTTTTAAATGTTCTGTCTGATCTCGTGATGAGGGTTGATCCGGACCGGTCGCTGGTCTGAATGTTGGTAATCTGTCGGCCGGGCGGATCGTTTCATCCGATAGTAATGGACCGGCGAGACAGGCGACGTTCGGTGTGAACGACGGGCGACGTTTGATGTGAACGACGAGCGACGTTCGATGTGAACGATGGGCGACGTTCGGTGTGAACGACGGGCGACGTTCGGTGTGAACGACGAGCGGACGGATGATATTGACCGGACGAGGGAGGGGCTTCTTTCCGTCAGTCTGTGGCATCGGTGACGGTTAGCGGTTTGTGGTAGGCGAGGGTGCGGGGGGCATTTACGAGGGTGCTTGTGCCGCCGTAGCGGGTGACGATCCGGAGGTGGTAGCGGCCTTTGGGGATGTCGGCGGGGAGTTGGGCGATGATCTTTGAGGCGGTATTTTGGATCAGGCGGGTGGGGATGCGGATGGGGTCGGCGGGAGGATCGGTCGTCGTTGCGGGGTGGAGGAAGATGCCGAGGGTGGGGTCGTTCTCGTCGGGGACGATCTTGATCTTGTTGCCTTCGATGGCGAAGCTGGCGCCGCGGGTGATATGGCCTTCGCTGAGGCCGTTATAGAGGTCGGTGACGAGACCGATGCGTGCGCCGCTGCCGTGGATGCCGAGTACTTCGGCTTCGACTTCTTCGGCGAGGGCTTTGCGCATTTCGGCCGCGGGACTGAGGGTGAGTGTGAAGCGGTGGCGGGCAGGGTCGAAATGGCGGAGGCCGCCGGGCCAGTTGCCGGCGACGTGCGGCGTGTACTGGACGACGCCATCCAGGACGCTGGCTCCGGACAGGAGGGCTTCGCGTTTGATAAGGTCTACCTGGTTAATGATGGAGAAGAGGGTGTTGTACTTGATTTCCGATCCTTCGTCGACGATGCGGCGGGCGATGTCTTCGTTGCGCAGGGTGCGACCGGCAGTGGATACTTCGGCGAAGTAGTCGTCGTCGACGTCTTTGGTCATCAGGTTGAGTCGAAGCCACAGTTTCCAGAGAAATTTCTTAGCCATGATGGGTATGTTTGGTGGTATCTTATTAGCCTTGTTTCAAATAACTCAAATTATCGTTGACAAAGGTAACCGTTCTTGGTGATTTGCCCAAAAGGAAAAACTATGAATTAACAAACGATTCATTTTAAATAAATACCAGAACCAGTAGTTGCGCCAGGAGAACTCTTAGAAACATGGTAAAAGGGTACACGGTTGCATAAGCAGCGGCCTGTGCCTGAACCGGTGCAATGCTGTTTGCAAACTCCAATGCCGGAGGGTCGGTCATGGAGCCGGATATACAGCCGCATATTTTCAGATAATTCACTTTCATGATGCGGGCAATAACTCCCACTGTCAGAATGGGTATCAACGTAATCGCAACACCATATAAGATCCATTGCCATCCGCCGTTTTGGATGGTTTCTACAAACTT
>JAISWO010000014.1 GCA_031271045.1 Tannerellaceae bacterium | reverse complement strand
CCGATTTTATGAATAAAAACATTGCCGTCATATTCTTTCGTCAATAAATCGGCAATAGCAATCATCGGATAAAGTATAAAAGACAAGCGTTTTATTTTTGCAAAACACTCAATGACACTCCTTTTATATATACCAAAATAAGCGCCGGCAGAAAAAAAGAAAATACAGTTAATACTGAATCCCGGCAATCCGAACCACCAATTGAAATACCATAAAATTCCCAACGCAGCAATGGCATATATTTTGGCATGTTTGACAATCAAAAAGATAAGCGGCGTAAAAATTACGATAACCATTAAATCCCGAATAAACCAGAATGGATATGCAATGGGCATGCCGCCATTAGCATCTCCCCATAAATAACACAAAAATGCCAGCACGTTATATTCCATATCGTGGTTGACAAAAGCCTTTAATGCGGGAACAACAGCGATAATGGAAAAAATTGTTGTCGCCAACAAATTCCATAACAGATACGGAATAAGCAATGTTTTCGTTCTTGTTCGCAATTTGTTACAGTAACTTTTACCGTTAAATTTCTCAATATTCAGAAAAAAAAGAAAACCCGATATGAAAAAGAAAAGCGGAACGGCAATGCGTCCCAATACGTCCGAAAACAGATTGCTGCAAATATAATGCAACGGTAAAAAGGTTTCGTTGCCAAAAGTTTCATTTGGAATAGTTACTATTGCGCTTGAATTGTGGATGAATATCACCCCGACAATAAGCGGGAAACGAAGAAAATCAATCACTTGCGATTGTAGCGTTTGAGAATGAATTTTATTTACCATAAATTTTAAGAGTTTGTGAACAAAAACCCTTTAAATTTTGGCAAATAAAAAAGGCGGAACCGTTTGTTATTCGCTTACTTTCAAGTCCGGCGCCTGAGAATTAAACCGTTGTAGTTAAATAAGCGCAAACGACTCACGCCCGAAGACGTGAACCTCACACCTTATTCTCAACTACAATTAGAAATTTCTCAGGTCTCTGACTTGTGAGAATAAAGGGCAAAAGCCCATTAATTAATTAATTAATTATTTATTTATTATTTATTATTTATTATACATTTTAATTATACATTTTACATTTATTACATTTTACATTTATTACATTTGCGCGACAGTCCGTGATTTTCACACTATTATTCCCTTTTAATTTCGCCTGAAACGGAACACTTTTAGGTTATAAAGAACTTTTGCAGGCGCAAAGGTAGTACTTTATTTGAAATCGGAAAAAGATTAAAATCTATTACTTTATTTGAAACAAGATTAAATTTACCGGCAATTGAATTAAAAAAACTCAAATAAGTGTAATTACAAATAAATTTTAGTGAATAGTGTGAAGTTGTATCAACAGGATAATTATCAGCAAAATCAATCCTGCAATTAGTTTTTTACTAACAGTGTTTTTTGCCTTTACAATCTTCCCTTTCTCCTCCCATCCGGTTTTTTACAAGATACTATCTTTCTTTTTCCTCCATCCATTTTTTTGACCACAAAGACTCCCTCGTTTTGCGCAACGCAAAAACATTTCCACCTTTTGGAACAACATCACACGACATTTGACCTTTCCCATACCAAATAACCCCCGTACCTTTGCGCCCGGATTTCTGATGAAATCAAGAACAAAGAAATTTGTATGAAAATGAAAAAAAGTATCATTGACTGGGCGCTTGCCAACCGGCAAATCGTTTACCTGCTGGTGGGAGCGCTGTTTGCGGCGGGCGTCTATTCCCTCATGGTGATGCCCAAACAGGAGATGCCTGAATTTGTGATTCGTCAAGGCGTGGTGATAGGCGTTTATCCAGGCGCCAATTCGCTCGAAGTGGAGCAGCAACTCACGCGACCACTCGAACGTTATCTTTTCACCTTTCCCGAAATCAACTGCGAAAAGACCCATTCCAAATCGCAAGACGGGATGTCGTATATTTTCGTCGAACTGGCGGATAACGTGAAGGATAAAAACATTGTCTGGTCGAAAATCAAGCATGGCATCAACCTCTTCAAGCAGGCGTCCTTGCCCTCGGGCGTGGCGGCGGTGATTGCCAACGATAACTTCGGCGATGTGGCTTCGGTGCTGATTACCGTTGAATCGGACGACAAGACTTACCGAGAACTCGATGGCTATCTGGACATTCTCGAAGACCGCCTTCGCGTAATCCCCTCCGTTGCCAATGCACGGCGCTACGGCAGCCAGAAAGAACAAATCACCATTTACGTGGACAACGACCGGCTCAACGCCTACGGCGTCGGATCCAAAATACTGATGGTAAACCTGTTTGCGCAGGGACTTTCGCTGTCGGGCAGCACGGTGGAAAACGACCGAATTGTCGCCCCGATTCATATTGCCGACAGCTATCAGACCGAAAACGCCATTGCGGAGCAAATTATCTATTCCGACCCTGCGGGAAACGTAGTGCGGGTGCGAGACATCTCACGAGTCGTGCGCGAATATCCTGAAGCCGGCAGCTATATCACCTCCAACGGCAAGCGTTGCGTCATGATGTCGATCGAAGTACAGCACGACGCCAACATTGTCGCCTTCGGCCGCGAAGTAAACCGCATGCTCGAAACGTTCCGCTCCGAACTGCCCGCGAGTGTCCATATCGAACGAATTGTCGACCAACCCAAATTAGTCGGCGAATCCGTCAATACATTCCTGATGGAGCTGCTGATGGCGATTATAGCCGTCGTTCTTGTGACTATGATATTGCTGCCCTTTCGCGTGGCGGCAGTGGCGGCCACATCCATCCCCATATCGATCGCCATCACGCTGGCCATATTTTTCGCCTGCGGCATACCACTTAATATGCTCACGCTGGCCGCCCTGATTGCCGTGATGGGAATGATCGTGGATAACTCGGTCGTCATCGTCGACAGCTATATTGACAAGCTCGACCGCGGCGAAGGGCGCTGGAAAGCGTCGGTCGATAGCGCCCGCGAATACTTCAAATCCATCTTTTCGGCAACATTGGCCATCAGCATCACCTTTTTCCCGTTCCTGTTCACGGTCGAAGGCACGATCTACGACTTCCTGGAACATTTCCCGTGGGCGATCAGCATCACGCTGGGCGTTTCGCTGCTCGTGGCAATGTTGGTCATTCCCGTGATTCAATACGCCTTCATCCGCAAAGGCTTGATACAAGTGAAGGAAGAACGCCGCAGGGCAGGCAAACGAGTGAGGCGTTCGATTCTGGATTATATCCAGGCGGGATACGAACGACTGCTGTCGACCGTTTTCCGTCACCCTAAAACAACCATCGCAACCGCTTTTGCAAGCGTCGTTGCCGGCACGTTCATCTTTATGTCGCTGCCTCAGCGCATGATGCCCATTGCCGAACGCGACCAGTTTGCCGTCGAGATATACCTGTCGCAGGGCAGCCCGCTCGAAGCTACCGCCGCCGTTTGCGACAGCATGGAACGCATCCTCCGCCACGACCCGCGCGTGAAGTCCGTCACCGCTTTTGTGGGCGAGAGTTCGCCGCGCTTTCATATTGTTTACGCCCCTAATATGCCGTCGAAAGCCTACGGGCAGTTTATCGTGAACACCATCTCGAACCGCGCCACCGAAGAACTGCTCGACGAATACACCGACCGCTATGCCTTTCATTTCCCGGAGGCGTACGTACGTTTCAAGCAGCTCGATTTTCAGGCAGTGGAAGCCCCTGTCGAAGTGCGTTTGATTGGCGACGACATCGATCGACTGAAACAGCAGGGCGAAAAGCTGACAGATTACCTTGCCTCGCTCGACGAATGCTTGCGCGTGCATACCAGTTTCGGTGAACCGCTTGCCGGCGTCAAGATCGAATTAAATCCCGTGGAAGCGGGACGGCTGGGCATTCACAAGGCAATGGTCTCGACAGGGATAGCGCTCGGATTGACGGGAAGCAACGTCACCACCCTGTGGGAAGGCGATTATGCCATGCCCGTTTATATCCGTCCTGAAAACGCGAAGCCCGTGTTTGAAGACGTCGGCAACATTGCCGTGTCGGGCATGCTCGGCGCATCGGTCCCGCTTCGGCAGGTGGCCACCGTTTCGCCCGACTGGAACGAAGGTCAGATCACGCATCGCAACGGCAGGCGCACGCTGACCGTCCTGGCCGACGTGAAGCGTGAAGCCCGCGCGAATGATGTTTACCGGAAACTGTATGATTTCATGGACACGCAATTCATCGCCCAATTTCCTGCCGACATGTCGTTTGAATACGGCGGAGTACCCGAAGTTGAAAGGGAAACGCTCGTGCCGATACTGAAAGGGCTGGCGGTGTCGCTGGTCATCATCTTCCTGATACTGGTGTTTCATTGCCGCCGCCTAAATCGTGCGGGGCTCATCATGTCATCGTCGCTGCTCGCCATTTTCGGCGCCGCCTTCGGGGTATGGGTGTTGGGCGTTGATTTCAGCATGACGGCCATGCTGGGCATCGTCGGGCTGGTCGGTATCATTGTCCGCAACGGCATTATCATGTTCGACTATGCCGAGCAGCTTCGCGTGGAACGCAGCATAAGCATACGCGAAGCCTCTTTTGAAGCGGGCAAACGACGTATGCGCCCAATATTCCTTACCTCGGCGGCAGCTTCGATGGGCGTCTTGCCGATGGTCATGAGCCAAAGCCTGATGTGGAGTCCGATGGGCGCCATTATCCTGTTCGGCACGCTGTTTTCGATGATATTCATAGTAACCGTGATGCCGGTGGCTTATTGGATGATTTATAGAAATGAAGAATTGAGAATTGAGAATTAAGACGATGAAATCAAAGATAAAAGTACTTATTGCAGCATGTCTGCTTTGTGCTTCGATGCAAGCACAGGATATATACACTTTGGAAAAATGCAAGGAGCTTGCATTGGAAAACAATGTCAAATCGCAAAACGCCCGGCTGGCAGTAGAGGCTGCCGAAGAAACAAAGAAGGAAGCGTTTACGAAATATTTCCCCAGTGTCAGCGCCACGGGCGCCGGCATGATCTTCAACAAGCCACTGATGACGCAAACCGTCGAAACCGGCTATCCTGCTCCGAACGACAAAGTAGAGGTGGACATGTTTAAAAGCGGCCTCATCGGCGGGGTGATGGCTACGCAGCCGGTTTTTGCAGGAGGGCAGATCGTCAACGGCAACCGCCTTGCCAAAGCGGGCGTGGAAGCAAGCAGGCTCCAGATGCAAATGACCGACAATGAAACGTTGCTCGCCACCGAACGTTATTTCTGGAGCCTCGTTTCGTTGAAGGAAAAAATGAAAACCATCGCCGAAGCCGAAACCATGCTCAACCGCGTGCAGAGCGATGTGAAAGCAGCCGTCGAAGCAGGCCTTACCATGCACAACGACCAGATGCGGGTAACGCTCGAACAAAATCGCCTTGCAAGCAACCGCCTCAAGCTCGAAAACGGTATCCGGACGCTGAAAATGGCCTTCGGGCAGCATATAGGCGTCGCCGGCAGTTTCGATATACAGCAACCCGACTTTGCCGACATCGCGCTGCCGCTTACAACCGACCCTCGCCTGTCTTTACCGAACCGTCCCGAATATCGGTTGCTGGAAAAAAGCGTCGACGTGGCCAAATTGCAGCTCCGTATGGAAACCGGCAAGAACCTGCCGACCGTAGCCATTGGCGCAGGCTACAATTACGTGAATTTCGACAACGGCAAACCCGCCGAAATGGAGAAGAAGATGGGAATAGCCTTCGCCACCGTATCCGTACCTATATCGAGCTGGTGGGGCGGCTCGCATGCCATCAAGAAGAAAAAACTCGAATTGCTGGCAGCCGAAAATACCCGGCGCGAAAACGCCGAACTGTTGCTGATTCAGATGCAGCAGCTCGGCGCCGAACTGGGTGAAGCCTACCAACAAGTCGCGCTTGCCCAACAATCCATCGCCGTTGCCGAAGAAAACGTCCGCCTGAGCGAAGACCATTACAGGGCAGGCGTCTCCATCCTGTCTGACCTGCTCGACGCCCAAAACCTCCTCCAGCAAAGCCGTGACCAGTACGTCGAAGCCGCAACGGAATATTGCTTGAAGCTGGCAGAATACCGGCAAGCGACGGGAATTACTGCCGGAACCAAATAGCAGGTTGGGACATTGAAGGGATTAGAGTCAAATATAGCCATAGCTTTGCTTGCCTGCTGCCTTTTGCACAACCCCCTTTGGGCACAGAACGATACGGTCGTTCTGCCGAAGAAGGCGGCTGTGAAGGCGGCTACCCAAATCATGGGATTGAACGCCGGCCTCTGGACCTTCGACCGCTATGTTTTGAACGCCGATTATGCAAAGCTCACAGTAGAAGGGTTGAAGAACAATCTCAAACATCAATTCCTGTGGGATAACGACCATTTTGACATCAACCTGTTTGGACATCCCTATTGCGGCGGATTGTATTTCAATGCAGCAAGGGTGAATGGTTTGAATTTCTGGCAATCCATTCCTTTTGCTGTTGGAGGCAGTTATGTCTGGGAAATTTTCCTTGAAAACCAGCCACCTTCCCTGAACGATATTATCGCCACGCCGATCGGGGGAATTGCCCTGGGCGAAATGACGCACCGCATTGCACACCGCATCATTGACGAACGCGAACGGGGTTGGCGACGCTTCGGACGTGAACTGCTTGCTGGAATTATCTCGCCGATGGATTTACTCAACCGCCTGTTGAACGGCGATGCATGGCGTTACAGCCCGCGCACTTACAGCGGATACGATCAGGCGGCCGAAAGGCCCTTTGCTATCCATCTTTCTACCTTTAACCGTTTCATGACCGACTTGGACGAAAACCGTGGCGAAACCCATCTTTCGCTAAGCGCCGGGATTGTGTACGGACAACCTTTCACCGAAGAAACACGTACCCCCTACGATTATTTTACCGGAGAAGTCGATCTGAATACGATCGGGCGCCAGCCCATCCTGTCTAACGTAAGCATCCTGGGGCTGATCTGGGGAAAAGAATGGCAAAAAGACGGGAGCAACTATCTGGCGGGCGTTTTCCAGCATTACGACTACTACAATTCGACGCCCGTCGTTCGTGGCGGTGAGATCCCGTATCTGTTCGCCGAAACAGCCTCGTTCGGAGGAGGATTGCTGTTCAGGAAACAGATGGACAAGAGCAGTCTGGACGCCAGTCTGTATGCCAATCTTATTTTACTCGGGGCAAACGAATCAGACTATTTTTACTTAGACGCGCGCAATTACAATATTGGAAACGGATACAGTATCAAAGCCAATGAAACCTACTCCTTCGGAAAGCGTTGGGATTATACGTATAGCTTTAAACTCTATCATATCTTCACACACAAGGGCTACGGTTCGGCCGAGGCCGAAATAAACGGACTGCCCGGAAACGCCAATCCCGACTATGCCAACGCACAGGGGAACAAGGGGAATACGTTTCTTGGAATGACAAGCATGAACGTTGGCTTCCAACTCTCCCGCCAAATTCGCTTCAGCGCCGAACAGCGGTTTTATTTCCGTAATTCCCACTATGTTTACATGCCCAACGTCGCTACTCGTTCTACAGAAAACCGGGTGAAAATAACGTTCTCGGTCTTTTGACTACGGCGATAGCAAAAGACCGAGTGGGGAGAATAATGCTCAGAACATAAGCGTCAGGCTGAGGCTGAACGTGCGCTCGCGGATCCGCTCCGGCGAGTCGTCCGCTTGGTTCGGCAAGAACGACCTTCCGGTGCTGGCGCCCAGCAGGAGGTGGTCCACCTGGATGCCGGCCCCTGCGAGGGTCGTAAACGTAAGGCGCTTCCGGTCCAGGCCCCAGGCGTCGTCGTAGTAGATGTTGGTGTACGTCCGATTGTCTGCGTCGATCCGGGAATAAAGACTCAGGTTGGCCGAGAGACCGTATTCGACGTAGGCGCCTATGTTCCGGCTGAAGTCGAGGCGCCAAATGCCTTTGACCGGAACGCGGACGGTAACTTCCTGAAATCTCAACGCCTCTTCAACGACAGACGAGGGCTTATTGCTGAGCGAATAGTATCCCAGCGACAGGCCCGTACTGATCCCCAGACCTGCATAGCGGGGAGCCAAGTAGCGGTCGTAGCGGAAGCCGAAGCGCCCTCCCAACAAAGCCGGTTGCCCCCAATAGTCGAGCCTTCCGGACGTTCTGTCGCTCGGATCCCCTTGCCGTTCGAGCTGGTCGTAGCTTATTTCCAATCCAAAACGATTCGCCGGCATCTTGAGGCAGAAAATTTCCTGAAGCAAGTTCCTTTGCGTAGGCGCCTCCACGGACGCTTCGGGGCAAGCCCTGCGGATCTCCTTCTCAACCTTTTGCAGCTCCGCTTCGGGATGTTTGCTGAAGACCGTAGCAGCCTGCCGGGCGGCCAGGGCGAGATGCTCCTTGCAGCGGATCTTGCCGCTGCCTTGTTTGTCGACGACGGCCGTCTCGACGTCCAACTGCTTTGTGTACACTAAATAGTATCCATCCGGCGACTGGAGCGCCTCCGAGAAGATAACTTTCGATGCGCCGAGCCTCTTACCGATCTCTGCCACTTTCTGGGCATCGAAGGTCGGACCGCTGGTCTCGGCCTGGATTGTTTCAAGGACAGCGAGGTTCTCCCAGCCCAACCTTATGTAGGCGTCTGTGTTGAGCGTCCGTCCGATCTCTTCCCGTATCAGCGTCTTGAGCGCTGGTGTCAGGATGGATGCACCACCTGATACTTCCTTCGGTTCAAGAACAATGACCGAAGCTTGTTTTCCGACTTGCGCCTGCAACGAGGCTACGGCAAGAAGGATTCCTGCGAAAAAAAACAATAAGGATCTCATAATGATTTGTTTTTAATTTATGTAATTGATAGGTATAGTTGTTGTTGTCCCGATACTCCAGGCTGATCGAACTATGTATAGTTTGATCTGAACCGACACTTCGGGCAGGCCCTACTATGATTAGTCTTCTTCCGGATCACAGCAGGTGGTAGTCATCTGGTCGAAGTATTCTTCCGCCACTTTCACTAGAGCGTTGATACGTTGCCGTTCGTGCTCAAGTCCGACGTTGCGTTCACGCTCTGCGGCGAGGCGTTCTTCCCTTTCCCGTTCGTAGTGACGGCGTTCTTCTTCCGAAAGGCTGGCGGCGATCTGTTCGATCAGCGTATCTTCCCCGGTGGCGCAGTCGGCGCCCAGATCTGAGGCAAGCAACTGCTCTAAGGCTTCGGCATAGCGCTTCCCGGCGGCGAGAGTCTTCACCATTTGCAGGGTTTCCCGGCATTGAGCGGCGGCGCGGCGGCGGTAGTATTCGACGGCCTTCTCCAGCGCATCCTCGTAATAGGATGCACTTTCGGGGACGACGATCAGCGTCGCTATGGCAGCGTCGAAATTCTGCCGCCCGGCAGAGGCGTCGGCCCGGGCCATGATTTGCGCCGCGTTCTTCTCGTAATAATCCACGACACCGCGTTGTCCCTTGGCCAGGAAGTCTCCGAAGGCGGCGTCCGAAGGATCAATCAGGGCCAGGGCTTTGCTGACGGCAGCCCTGCGGTCCTTGCCGCCGCCACGGATCCGCTTCGAGAACGAGGCGTAGATCTGTCCGGTCTCCAAATTATGTAAACTCAAGGCTAAGCGCGTGTCGACAAGCGTCAGGTTGCGGCTTTCGCCTCTGAGGAGATGCTCGTCTTCGACAATGAACAACACCTGCATGACATACGGCCACGAGGAGGAGGCCGAGAGATAGCCGGCGGTCGTCACAATGTCGGTCGCGACGCTTTCCAACGTTCGCATCTGCGAGCGGTCAAGCCCCTCCTGCGAGGAATGGGAAGGAATGGAAATGGCAACCACTTCCTGGCCGTACACCCTGATGCATAGGATGATGGCAAACAATGTCAGAATAAAACTCTTTGCTTTCATACAATTTAATTTAATTTGATTTGAGGGTTATTATAGAACCAAACGCTAATATCCGCATAGTTGAATTTCAGTGTCGAGAAATGAGGGAAAGAAGCCTTATGCACCGCCTTAATCTGATGTGCCGGCTTCCGGAAGCCGACATTGAAGGCGGAAGCATAAAAGCGTATCTTTTCTTCATCAGTCGGAAAGGCGATAGCGAACTTCCTGCCTACGACTTCGCAGAAAAGAGCCAGGTATGTTACCTGCCATTCCACCGAACAGAGCCTGTCGATGCGCTCCACGCGCGAGGCTCTCTCTTGGGGACGGGCAAAGAGGCAGGAAGCGTACCGGGCCTTCAGGAACGTATCGGCCGAAGCGTAAGCCTCCAGTTGTTCGACAAACGAAGGTTTGATCTGGAAATACCCGATCGAGAAGTCGGCATACGAAGCGCCGTTCTGTACATACAAGACTTTCAACATATATGTCTCCAGCCGGTTGTGCAGGTGATGGAACTGCGTAAGTTCGGGCGCTACGATAGCAAACAGGAAGCGAGGCGTACAACCTGTCTGCCAGGCCGCCGCTTCGAACAATCCCCGGTGCTCCGTATAGAAAGCCTCGGCCTCGATACACTCTTGCGCGTACAAGGCCGCGTAAGCGTTACCCTGCCCGTAACACACGTTGCCTGAGATGATTACCGCGGCAAACAACCATATAGATAAGTTCTTTTTCATGGTGAAGACTTTATTGCAAATCCAATTCGTAAACTACCCATTCCCTTCCCTCGACGACGCTCCATCCGAAGGCGTTTTTGCCCTCGTCATACCAGGCTGCCAACGCTGGAGCGCTGCCATAGCGTTGGCCGTCGATGACGACGTATTCGTATCTATAGGAAGAGAAAAGAGCATGTTCCTTGTCGGGAGAGTATAGTTCTGCCTGAATGCTGCTTCCGCCGAATGGATCGCCGAATGAATCGGGAACCTGAAGGTATTTGTCCGACTCTGATTCTATGCCGTTATCAACCTTGTGTATCTTCCCTTCGTAAGGATCGCCGTAGTAGTAAATGTAGCGGCCGTCATTTTCTAACTGGAAATGGAAGAAGTCATAGTATCTGTCGTATCCATTGCCGAGCCTGACGCCGTCGACGTTGATGTAGACTTTGCCATCTTCCCTGTCCTGATAACGATACATATACTTTCCACTCTCCGTAAGGAGGAAAGTCGTCAGATACTCATCGCCCGTTAAAGGTGTGAGTTTGTTCTTACCGTCCTTCGTACGGGCAAACCACTTGCCGGCGAGTTGGTAGAGGTAGGCGCAGTTCGAATCATATTCCGGGAAGTACACCTCATCATAGGGTCCTTCATCCTCTCCTCTGTTCCGGACGAACAAGTCCTGACTACCGGCCTTGCGATAATAAAACAAGTCGTACGACGTGTAGTCCGGATATACATCAGCAAACGGTCCGTGGAGGCGTCCCCTTATGTTGATATACTCCTGCTCCTGCCCCCAGAATCTGTATAGGACGACATAACCGCTCTTCTGGGTCATATCCAGATCGTAAACAAAGAGATTGTCTTCGTCGGCTTCGGCGATCCGTTTGCCGTTGAAGACAAAGACATTCGTCTTTTTGAGCGTATCCTGAAGGATGCAAGCAAACCGGTAGCCGTTGCCTTCTTGCAGTACGAGATGTTCATTGCAAAGTACGAACTCGTTGTAAAGTATGAACTCGTTCTCTCCAAAGGTGAAGACGACGTTGCGTTTGAGGCCGTCGCCCTGGACGCCTGCGGTGTTTGCCGCGATAGCGACAAACAGCGTGATTGATATTAGAAGCTGTTTCATGGTGATGTTTTATTTACTTGAGTGAATTAACAATCTGATATGTTTTCCTTTTGCCGGGATCGTAGAGCAAGAAGCTGAAGCGACTATCGTCAGTCAGCGCCAAAGAATGGATGAAACTGTCGGCTCCATAATCTATCAGCTCTCCGTTGAGGTTAATATAGGATTTGCCCCCTCGGCGCAGGCGATAGGCGTAATTCCCGCTTTCGGTGATGCAGAAAGAAGAGGGATCGCTGCCGTCTCCGTCCGCCAGGGGAGCGGTTATGGAGCCTCCTGTCTTGAGGTGTGCGTACCAGCGGCCTTCTCTCTTGAAGAGATAATCGCATTGGTTGTCTGGGTAACAGGAAGCGAAGCGAATGTCGTCGAATGGCCCTACCTGCCTGTCTTGATACCAGAGATAGTAGCAGATATCTGTATCCCCGGCTTTACGGAAGTAGAACATATCCTCCGGTTCGTCGGCGCTTTGCCGTAGAAACACATATGCTTCTTGTGGACGGCAGCCGTTTTGCACCGCGCTGTTTATCGCTATCGCGACAAACAGGGTTGTGATGAGAATCATTACTTTCATATACGTTGTTTTTAATACGGGTCCTCGTCCTGATCCACGAAGTCGAACCACCACTGAAAAAGCACACGACCAAGCAGGCAGGAGATTATACCCCCAGCGATGACCAGGGGGATAGTGATATACAATGCCCACTCTCCTGAGACCAGACTCCAGATGCCGAGGCTTGATGGAAGTGTCACGACAAACAATAGAATCATCGGAACGAATAGAACAAACAGTGTGTATAACACTTTGGCGATCGGCCGCCAGAAAACGATAGCGAAAAAAGCTGATAGAAGTATCAAGGCAGCTAAGCCAAGGTCCGGGTTCTCTTGTAGAAAATCAGGGAGGGGGATAAATTGTTTTTTGTTCATAACTAAATTGTTTTTTATATGTTTGATACACTACTATACTATTAGACGGCCGACGTTCGTCACCGCAACATCGTCAAGGAACACCAATCGCACGCCTACTATACTATTAGACGGCCGACGTTCGGAGTTGTTTATCAGGGTTTTTCCACTACTGATACAGAGAAAAATAGCGTCTGAATTCCCTTTCGGCGGCATCCGAAGAGGAAAATCACTGCACATTCGATGGCATCCGAAGAGGAAAATCACTGCACAGAAAAGATGCTGTGCGGTATATAGAAGCGATGATAGGGATTTGCCTGTGTGTTTCGACAGGTGAGGACGGGAGAAAGGGCAGGTGAGGACGGGAGAAAGGGCCACCCGGCATCCCTTGCAGTCAGAATACTGAAAGATGCCGGGTACTTTTGTTATTTAACTGCTGCGTTTGGAGGGGTCGGCTCCGACTTTTCTGTGTTTGGAGGAATGATCAGCAGCCCCTGCTTATAGGCTGCGTCTACGATAAAAGTGTTCTTATTGTCGCTACGGCCTCTCTTCCTGCCGCGCTCACGAAGGCCAAAGGCGATGGCTATTTTTTTCTGCCTGTTATCCTGCCTTTTCGAGAGAAACTCGTCTTTGTAGATGCCATTGTAATTCGGGTCGGAGAGGAATTCGAGGTATTCCAGGTCACATTCATTTAAGCCGATTTTCTTGGCGACTTTCAGGCGGAGATCTTCGACGGGGTCGTTGTGTGAGATGGTTGCCTTTCCGAGATCTTCTTCCCATTGTTTCAGGGTGTCGGAGAAGGCGTTGGTCGCACGGAGGGAGATGTAGCGGTCTTCCCGTTTCTGTTTCTGCTCGATATCCTGGCGCAGGTTCAGGAGACGGTTCAGTAGCTCCTCTTTTTCTGTGGGGACGATGACACGGCTGTCGAGCAACGTCTTGAGATTCTCTATGAGATGGAGGAAGTCGTTCAGGCGTTCGCGGAGTCTCTCCTGTGGATATTTGATGATAAAGAAGTAGCATCCTATGATAAAGGCAACGAAGAAAAGGCAGGCGGCTATCTCAGCCCAGGATATCGGGCGTTTGGACGCTAAGGGGATGGCCGAGAGGCGGCCGTTCTTATATTGATAGAGGCCGGTGGGGTTGCCGATGATCAGGGATGAGTCGCCGGCGAAGGCCAGGGTGGCGTTGCTGAAGGTGATGTCGTGGTAGGAGAGCGCGCGACAGGTGTCGCCGGAGAACGATTGCAAGTGTGCGAAGCCGTGGTTACCGGCGATGGCAACCGTCGACGAAGGGGCGTCGGCGACGACCGAGCGGATGTATTTCGCTCCGCCGGGGAGGATATGGGCGAGAGGCTCCATCCGGTTCCGGCCGGCATAGCGGTAGATGCCGTGCGAGGTATAGACATGGAGGCGGCCCTCTTCGACGGGCAGGCTGCGGATGTTGCCATAGGGGTTGCCGTCGATCAGAGTGTCGATCCGTCCGTCCGGGACGATAGCGAAGACGCCTTTGTTGAGTGTGCCGACATAAAGGGTGTCGGCGATGCGGCAGAAAGCGGTCACGTAGAGGTCGTTTTCCGGATCGCGCAGGCGGCTGTCGTAGCGAAGACTGTCGCGGATCGAGGGATTCGTTACGTAGAGGTTGAAGCGGGTGCCGACGTAGAGGGTCGTATCATTGTCGTAGAAGAGGCTGCGAATGTCGTCGCGCGACTCGCCGGGGCGGTTGACGGGTGTTGAGCCCAAGAGCGTGTGCCCGGGGATATGAATCTTGTACAGCATCTTGTCGGTGGCGATATAGAAGCGTGTGCCGCGGACTTCGCTCCGGACGATGTTGTCGCGTATCTCCAGGTCATGGACCTTCCCTATCTGTTTGGCGGGCGATTGGCCGTTGTATTCGTACAACGTATAATCGCCGCTCAGGAGGTAGACGCTGCCGGTGTCGCGACCCAGGGCAATCACGCTGCCGCGCACGCCTTCCAGGTTCTGATGCACCGGGAAGGTGTAGAGGTGGTCGCCGGCGGCTAAGTAGACAAAGTCCTTCGAGGCACAGGTGATATGTCTGCCCAACAGGCTTACGCCTTCGGGTATCTGCTGCACAACCGGCTTGTCGCCTTCGGCGGGGAGGTAGGCAACCCGGTCGCGATAGATGGTCCACGTTCCTCCGATCGAATCTTCGACTTGTTCGACGGCTCCGGCGGGAAGGGAAGGGCGGTGCGGGAGGAGAGGAAGGTCGAGCGAATCACGCCGGCGGAGGGTGTCGCCGAGGTTCTGCAAGGTGAAGTCGCCGTTAGACGTTTCCAATGCGAAGCTTTTCCCGTCGTCCTCGCGGTGGATGGTGTAGACGCCGTAGTTCGTGCCTTTGCCGGAGATGGTGTACGATTGGGAGGCTATCTTTTCGTCGCCCGGGGTGAGGTAGATGGCCTTTAATCCTTCGTCGCGGACGCTTGCCAGGAGGGTCTTGCCGGAGGCGGAGGCGCTGTATTCTTTTATGTCGTAGACGCGGTTATGGCCGGCATCTATGACCTCCTGGCGGTCGGTGTAAATGTTCCGGAAGAGGACATTGCCGTGTTCGGTTCCAATTAGCAGCAAACTATCGTTGAGCTCCGTCAGGCCGAGACTTGTCAGGGGTGCGGAGAAAGAATTAAGCGTATAGGAAAGCCCCGTCTCCGTGTGGCTCTTGTCACTGCAAGAGGGTAGCGCATATACACAGGCGAGTAAAAGGATGAGGTGTTTCATAATAATTATATGTTAGGTCGTTTTAGTTGCCGACTGGGCTGCGCAGGTGGGGATTGACGGGGATGACGCAGGGGCTGACCGTTACGGTGGCGGGTAGGCTCATCAGCGAAACGCAGGTTCCGTTGTAATAGCTGACGGTGTAGGCGCCCGATGAGGTTGCATTGTAGGAGCTTTGCGTGGCGCCGGTTATTTCCACATTGTTGCGGTACCATTGATACGAGACGGCGCCTGGGGTTTCGCCCGACAAGGTGACGCTACCTACGCTTTCGCATATTAAGGGGTTGGCCGGCGTGATTGCAGGGGCAGTGGGCGCCTGGGTGGCATTTACGCTAACGTAAGCTTCGATCACCTCGCGCCCCAGAGTTGCTCCGTCGACGGCTTCGATCCAGACGTAGTTGCGGATGGCTCCGGCTGAGATGGATTTGGCGACGATGATCATCTGCGCTACATCGCCGGGCGCCAGCGAAGGCAAAGTCCAGGAGAGTTTGCTCGTAGCAGGGTCGTAGAGTCCGAGGCTTCCCTGGAGGGCGTTGGAGGAGATGTACTCCCAGCCTGAGCCGAGGCTGTCGGTCAGGACAATGTTGTTGAAGGTTTGTGGGCTGGTGGTCTGGTCGCTGTTGTTAATCAGTTCGACGGTGAAGATGCTCGTTCCGTCGATGCAGGACTGGGTGGCGTTGACGGTTTTATGCAGTTCCATGGTGCCGAAGGACTTGGTGTTGTTGGTCAGGTTACAGTCGCTGTAAGATCCGCTGGCGGGGAAGTTGGTTCCGTCGTCGAGTATACGCACGTAGAACTGCGTCGGCATGGGCGAAAGTCCGGTCAGGGTTTTGCTGACGACGTGAGTTTGTCCCGGCGCCAGGTCGACACCCAGGGTTTCGTTTCCGAGGATGTTGCCGGCGGCGATTGCATTGCGGTAGTAGCGGATGGGTGTAGTGGAGGGCGCTACGGCGAGTCCGGTATTCCCGAAGGTGACGTTGAGGGTGATGGACGTTGGCGAATTGTAGGTGATTGTTCCGCTGACTACGTAGACGTCGGGCGAGACGTCGATCGGGCAGTATGTGGCGTCGCTGATGTAGGGCGCCTGCATGGGGCCTCCGTTGTAGAAATAGACGGTTTCCGGGGTGCCGCAGGTTTGGGTGAAGGCCAGGGTTTGCGATTCGATCTGCGTGGGGATGGTCAGGTCGAGGTTGACGAACAGGGGGCTATACATCTGCTGGTTCCATACGCTGGGGGCCGAGGCCCATTTGGAGGCGTCGCCTTCGAAGACGAACACAGCGCTGTTTCCATTCGAACCATTTCCTGTGACGATGATATCGGCGCTACCGTCGCCTGTGACGTCGGCTACGACCGGTGTCTCGGTCGTTGTTCCCGAAGTACAGGATTGCGAATAGAGCAGGGCCGGCGCCGACCCGCTGCCGTTGAATACGCGGAGGAGCGTTTCGTCGCGGTAGATCAGTTCGACTACGCCGTCCAGATTGAAATCGAAGAGGGTGACGGCGGTAGCTCCGGAGGTGTCAGAGTGACCCATTTTCCATTTCTCTTCGAAGTTCGTAGCTGCTATACCTGTGCCGGTATAAGAATAGGCATGGAGGTAGTTGGTGCTGGAGGTAATAAAGCAGATTTCCGGATGTTTTTTTCCTGTGGCCGCATTGACTGTGCCGTCTATATCGCCAATGAAAGGGTAAGAAGATTGGCCAGCCGGAACCGAGATGGTTCCCATCACCGTACTGGTACTGGGCGTCCAGATGGTGTACGTTCCTCTGGGGGAACAAAAGACAAGGTCGATCTTCCCGTCCATGTTAATGTCGCCCGACATATTCCATCCTTCGGCTCCGTTCGTGAACGAAGGGCAGCGGGCGTACAGGGTGAGGGTTCCGTTGTTATAGTTATAGACGTCGCTTCCGCTGATAACTTCCGGCAGTCCGTCGTCATCGACATCGGCGGCGTATGCAATGCAGATCGTCCAGCTAAGCAGGGAGCTGTACGGGAGGGTAGCTTTGAGATTGCCGGCATAATCGTAGATATACTTTCCTGCCACGAACTCAACCGATCCGTCTCCGTCCAAGTCGGCGACAATGGGTGTCACACCGTTGGCTGTCTGGCTAAAGGTTTTTTCCCAGACATTGGCGAAGGTAATCGTGGCCGCTCCCGGAGCGCTGGTCACTTCGTAGAGGTAGGCTTTTTGGGTGGTTGTTCCGGCGATGAATACTTCCGCCTTCCCATCGCTGTCGCCATCTACGATCAGGAAGCAGGTAGGATATTCGCTTTCGAGCGTAGAGCCGACATCGATTGCGCCTTTCAACGTTCCGGTGGGTCCGTCCAATACATTGATTCCTCTTTTATTGGGATTTATGACCAGTATTTCCGTTTTGCCGTCGCCGTCGATGTCGCCCACAAGCGGCGTCATAACAGGGCTTGCCACTCCCGGCTTAGTCCATGCTGTGTCGATGCTGAAGCTGAAGGGGGGGCGCGTTGAGGCGCAGTCCTGGGTGCCGGTCAGGAGGTTGTTCTGGGCAAAGGCGGTGGCGCAGGAAACGAACGTGAGAAGGAAAGAGATCCATCCCCTTTGGATGATGCCGGGTCTGTTGGGCGATTGTTTCATGGCTTTTTATTGAAGAGGTGTATAATAATATGTATAGGATGGGCCGGGGGAGGCGTTGTTGTCGAGGGTGATGAGCAGGGATTGTTCGTCCTGTTGGATGATGTAACTGTATTGATATTCGGGGGTCGAGGTTGCGCTTTGGAACGAGAGGTGTAAATACAGCTTGTTTTGATATTCGTAAACGAAGGGGGAGACGTTGCGGGTTTCTCCGTTGTCGAAATGGAGTACGGCGTCGTCGGTGGCGGCGGCTTTTACTTCTATCCGGACGGGGCAACTGTAATAGATTGCCGGCGGCAAGCTGCCCTTGAGGGGTTCGGAGATGTTGTTGATATAGATATGGGCCAATTGCCATACGCCCGTTGGGAGCGAAGGCTGTGTGGCGGACTGTCCCCAGGATGCTGCGGGGAGGCAAAGTAAGAGCGTGAGAAATAGATACTTTTTCATTTTTTTATTTGATTATTTGTCATCTTCTGCATAGGTGGATCGTTTCTTCAAGCTAAAGAACGAATTGATACAAAAGTATGAATTCGCAGGATATTGTATCGTATTTTTGAGGAAAAAGAAGCTTTTTTTTGCTCTGTAATGAACAAGGTATACATTTTCGGCGAAAAAGATAAGGACGGGGAGAATGAGGCTCCTTTCCGGGTAGAAATGAACGTGGTCAGCATCATTGTGCCGTCATTGTTGAAGAAAACAGGTTACGACGTCATTGTTTGCGAGCTTAAAAGGTAGCACGCAATGCGTGATACCAACGTTTAGCTGTCTTTTTGGGCGTCTGCATGGCGTGAAGCCAACGTTTGCTCTATTTTTGGGCTTCACGCATTGCGTGACGGTCAAAAATGGAGAATTTTTAAGCTTTCCGCATTGCAGAATTGTTAAAAAGAGGGAGAAATTCAGGTTTGCCGCATTGCGTGACGCCAAAAAACAGCCAAAACGATACCTTCCCGCATTGCGTGACGGCCAAAAATAGAGCAAACGTTGGCTTCGCGCCATGCAGACGCCTAAAAAAGAGCCTAAACGTTGGTGTCGCACATTGCAGACGCTAAAAAAGGGGTCTAAACGTTGGTATCATACATTGCGGACTCGCAAAAAAGACGCCTAAACGTTGGTTTCGCACATTGCAGACGCCCGGAAAACAGTCTAAACGTTGGTGTCACACATTTGGGGAGCGCTTTTAATATCTCCGCGTGACGTATTGCGCAATCTTTTTGTAGGCTTTGGATACGTGGGCTTCCACGGTTTTTTCGGAGATGTCGAGCAGGAGGGCGATCTCTTTGTGTTTTAAGCGGTCGGACAGGACGAGGCGGAACACTTCGCGGCATCTGTCGGGCAGGGACAGGATGGCTTGTTGGATCAGATCCAGGTATTCCCGGTCGAGCAGGGCGCCTTCGGGGTCGTCCGTACCGGGCATCTGTTCGATGTTGTAAAGTTCCAGGACGTCTTTGGCAGGCATCACATTTTTCCTGCGCAGATAATAGAGGGATTGGTTTTTGATGGCAACATACAGGTATCGGTTGATGTCGTCGATGCCCGACAAAGCTTCTCGACGCATCCAGAGGTGAAAGAAGATGTCGGAGACAACCTCTTCGGCCGGTTCTTTTGATTTGAGGAAATAAACAGCCAGGTGGAATAGCCTTTGGTAATACAGCGTAAAGAGTTGCTGAAAAGCAACCTCGTCTCCCTCCGTAATTTTCTTTATGAGAATCGTTGTTTCATCGGCAATATGTGGTCTGCTGTCGGGTTTCATCTAATAGTGATTGATACGGCAAATATAACAATTAATTCGACACAGCCAAAAAAGAGCCTCCCCCGGACGTTTTCCACCATCCGCAAGAGGCCCTATACAGTGAAGACAACTAATGTTTACCACTTTATCATTGCGTTCGTTTATTTGTTCTGCGGATGATTTCGACACACATCCGTACGTTGTGATAGGGGCATTTCCAGACGTTGACTTTAGACATACCCCGGATCAGTTGGGCCTCGCGATCCAGTCCGTAAAACCATTCGCCCCGTTCTTTGTCCACCAGGACGCGGTCGGTGTAGCGCCACACCAAGAGCGCACGGTCGAGCCATATCTCTTCGCCGCTCAACTGCCAGGCATGGACTAATCCGACGATGGCTTCGGCCGGCACCCACCATTGCATCGAGAAGATCGGCTTTCCGTCCCTCTTCTCGTATATCATCCTTCCGTCCGGCAGGATGGCTTCGACCGAGGCTTGGGCCATCTTCAGGCAGGCATTGCGGCATCGTTCGATCAGCTTGTTGTCGCCTGCGATGACGGCACATTCATGCAACAGCCAGGCCCCTTCGATGTCGTGCCCGTAGGATTCCATCGCATTCAGCGGCGTCCAGTCGGCTTTAAACTCGCAAAACTGCCGCCCGGTTGCCGGATTGATCACTTTGTCGAGGAATACTTCGATCAGTTCCTTCAATCGTTTTTCCAGCAACGGATCTTTCCATACGCGATACAGGTTGGAGAAGGCTTCGATCTCGTGCAAGACGGTATTTGTTGTCTTTTCGGCCTGTCCGGCAATTTCGTTCCTTGTTCCCGCAGGCGGAGCCGACCAGTCGCGCCGGAAAAATTCTCCATACCCCAGGAACGTATCATCGTGCGCATGCTCCATCGCCAGAAATGTCTTTTGCGCCAGCTCCAGCGCCTTGGCATGACCCGTTGCCCGATAATATTCCGACAAGCCGTAGATGACAAATGTATTTGCGTACGTATATTTCATATCGTTCACCACCTGTCCGCTCCGGTCTACCATATAATAACCGCCGCCATACGTATCGTCCATGAAATATGTTACCAAGTATTCATACGCCCGTCGGGCCATTTTCAGCGAGAGAGCGTCTTTGTCTTTCAGATGCAGGGTGGAAAAAGTCCATAAGATACGAGCGTTCAGGATGAGTCCCTTTGCGGCGCTCGCATCCCCGGCTCCGGCAGCGTCGACTGCGCCGTAAAATCCTCCGTTCACCGTATCTACTGCCGCCGTTGTCCAGAACGGGATGATATTATGGTACAGATTGTCCTCTACTCCTTCAGCCAGGAGAGCCAGCTTATCATTTCGCCGGATCACTTCCATACACATACGTGCATGATGATACGGACACTTCCATTCATTCACCTTAGGAGCGTTCTTAAGCAAATTCCCGTTCCGGTCCAAGCCATAAAACCATTCCCCGTTTTTCTTATCCACCAACACGCGGTTCGTATACGTCCATACCTTCAGGGCGCGATCCATCCAGACGTCGTCGCCCGTCAATTGCCATGCATTGACAAAGGCAATGACCGCTTCGGCCGGCGCCCACCACGGCAAGGCCCGGTCCGGAGAGCCATCCGCCCCGACCCCGGCTATCATCCTTCCGTCCGACTGTAAAGCAACCACCGAGGCTTCGGCCATCGACAGACAAGCCATCTTGCACCGTTCGATCAAATCATCATCCCCCAGCGCTTCCGCGCAAGCCAGCGGCAACCAAGCTCCCTGCATATTGAGTCCGTAGGATTCACTGCGATCCACCGGCGTCCAGTCATTGCTGAAAGAAAGGTATAACCGGTGCGTTGCAGGATTGACCATCTTTTCGAGGAAGAGAACAATCAACTCCCGCAACCGGCTTTCCGGCAAAGGCGATTTCCATACGCGGTACAGATTGGCCAAGGCCTCCATTTCGTGTAGAACGATGGAGGAAGTCTTCTGATGATTCCCCGCAACCGTCCAGTCGCGTCCGAAAGTTTCATAATATCCCCCATGCACCGGATCATGCGCATACTGCTCCAATGTAGCGAAGATACTCTTAGCCTCTTCCAACGCCTCCTCGCTCCCGGTTGCCCGGTAATACTCGCAAAGCCCGAAGATAGCGAACGCATGAGTAAAGATGTCTTTATGGCCCGGAATTACGTTTCCATGAATGTCGACCGCATGATGCACACCGCCGTATTCTTTGTCAATAAACCGGCCGGTGAAGTAAGCGTATGCCCGGCGGGCCATTTCCAGCGACTGGGGGTCTTTGTCTTTGCGCTGCAAAGCGGAGAACGTCCACAGAATGCGAGCCGTCAAGGAAGCCGCTTTAGGCGATGTCGCATCACCCTCTCCGGCAGCATTGACCATTCCGTAGAATCCGCCGTTTACATCATCCACCACGTGGTTTGCCCAGAAGGGAATGATGTTTTGGTACAGATTCTCTTCAACAGCGGCGACTAACTGTGCTGTTTTTTCGTTTTTCATTTGCCCGTAGATAGAGGATGAAGAAGGATAGATGAACAACAGGAACAAAACAAAAAGGATTTTCAAGACTTTCATTCCTTTAATTATATCCGGGGTTTTGTTCATCCAACCCGATGGCCGGGTTCGTTATAATCTCCAGGTAGGGGATGGGCATCAATGAGCGGTATGCCTGAAATTCCGTTTCCCGGATGCTGGCTCCGATCGGAAATTCATTATCAAAATATTCCGCCGCCATATTCGTACGCGTCAGATCGTACCAGAAAGAATATTCAGCCAGGAACTCATGACGGCGTTCGACCGTGAGCGCAACTAACCAGGACGGCGATTGATAGCGCTTCCGATTCATGTAGTCGGCATAAAAATCTCTGGCAAGCGGCCGGGCGCCGATACGGTCGGGAGTGATCCCTTCCGGTTTGGTGTCAACGTGCAACACGCCGGGCTGTATCGTCCCGACCGGTTCATCGCCGGGCGATTCGAGCTCTCCCCAGGCGCGTTCACGCACTATGTCGATATAATCCCACCCTGTTTTACCGCCGGCATCAGGCGAATCGCCCTGCGTCCGGAACAAACATTCCGCATAGTTCAAATAAACCGCCGCCAGCCGCATCCAGATAGCGGAAATCGGATTATGCTGATCCATCGGATAAGGCTGTTGTTTCCAAAACTTGATACAATAATTATTCGGCATATTCCATGATCCATACCATTCATTGGGAAGAACTCTGGGAGCTTCCGGCACATACGGATGCAGCTCGCCATGTTGTACGACCGAATATTCCAAACGTTTATCACCCGGTTCCATTGAGCGGATATATTCATAAGACACATACACTCCTCCCCAACCAAAACTCTGCGCCGGTTCGGCAAACATAAATGACCACCACATCAGGGCATCCGTCGTGGCAGACCCTCCCCATGTCCTGTTTGGCCAGTTGGGGAACGAAACCTCCCATAGACTTTCCCGTCCCCAGGCCTGTCCTAATTTATGAATATTGCCAAACTGAGGTTCCAGTTGATAGACTCCCGACCGGATAATATCATACAATTCGATCTTTGCCTTATCATACTCTCCGAGGTACATATAAGCCAAAGCCAGGTAAGCCTTAGCCATGCCTTTCGTTATGCGTCCGTACTGATTTTTCCACGGGGTCCAGCTCAGATGTTCGCTTGCAAAGCGGAAGTCGTCGACGATATAATTCCAGGTTTCTTCCACCGTTTCGGCACGGGGTTTGGCCGGAGTATTAATGTAGGTTTCGCCTTCTTTCAGCATAGGGACTCTTCCCCAGTTCTGAGCCAGCCAGGTATAAGCAAAAGCGCGCAAGGCGCGGGCTTCGGCCAGCATGATGTCTTTGGTTTCCTGCTTGGTTTCGGAGTCTCCGCCGAAGATTTCGAGGCCCACGCTATTGATTTGGGCAATAAAGCGGTTCGCCCGGTCGACCGACTTGTACGACTGCCGCCATCCATCCTGAAACATGTCCTTGTCAGGTCTCCAACTGTGCGTCATCCAATCGTAGTCCCAACTATCGCTTTGACAGTCGAGAGCCGGATAGTTTGCAAAACACAACTGAGGCTTGAAGTTCCAGTTCTGTTCTATATCCGTAGCATTTACCTTTGCCGGTATCAGCAGGTCGTAGATACCATTCAAGCCTGCGATGAGTCCTTCTTCGGATGAGATGATTTCATCCGAAGGCGATATATCATAATGTTCGATATTCAGATAATCCTCACTACAGGAAGACAGCGCAAAGCCCATTGCGCAAATGAACATCAGAAACAAATCAAATCTTTTCATAAATGTATGTTATTAATGTGATCGTTTAAAAGACAAAACTTAGCCCCATCGTATAAATACGCGGGAAAGGATAACGGCCACCGTCGAAGCCGGTCTGGCGCGGGTCCATATTTCCTACTTCCGGATCGCCGTATTTGTAAGGAGAGATCGTCAGGAGGTTGTCTATGCTGACGTATGCCCTGGCTGATTCTATCCGGAGCGGAAGGATCCAGAGCCGGGGATGAGATATTGAATTTTGGGAGAAGTTTTGGCATTTTATTTTCATTGGGTTTTATAGCTATATATATGATATATAAATGTATATGACACAAAATTGGTTTAATTGAATTAAATCGGATTGAAACATTTTTAGGATGTACGGGAACAATTTGGGAACAATTTTTATCTTTGCAGTGAACAAAATTTAAGTGATTATGAAGGTCTCAGCATTTATACGAAAGTCTGCAAAGAAGAATGATACCGATAGTCAGGCAACCATCTATTTCCGCTTGAGAGACAAGGGAAAAGACTTCAAAGCTGCAAGTGAATTAACTATCAATCCGAATCATTGGAGCCCGGAGAAGCAAGGTTACAAAGATAGGGTGGCATTGATCAGCGATGAAAAGAAAGTCGGATTGAGTGATGAAATCCGGAACATTATCTCTCTCATCACAAAGAACTATGATGAAGATGCTAATGCTGAATGGTTGAATGAGATGTTAGACCGGTATCACCATCCAAACAATTATAAAACGGAAGAAGAGATTGCTTGGGAATCAAAACCGACTTTTCAACAACTTTTAGAGGAGTTTATACTCAAACACAAGTTGTCAGAGATTCGGAAAAAGAATTTCCGTGTCATCTGCAGGGCGATGATGCGGTATGAACTTTTTGTCAGGGCAACCAAACGGGGTCAAAAAGTGTTTATGCTGGATATTGATACTGTCACTGCTGACACATTACACGATATGTGGGATTTTTTCGAGAATGAACACCTCTATCATGCAAAATATCCGGAGATCTATGAACGGATACCGGAAAAGCGCACTCCACGTCCCAGAAGCAAAAATACGTTGATAGATAGCTTCTGTCGTATCCGTACGTTTTTTCTCTGGTGCTATGAAAAGAAAAGAACGACCAATAAGCCGTTTGACCAATTCCATATTGATGAATGTACATACGGAACACCGGTATATATTACGCTTCAGGAACGGGACAAGTTGTTTGATAAAGATTTGTCGGGATATCCGCAATTGGAAGTTCAACGTGATATTTTTGTTTTTCAAAGTCTTATTGGCTGCCGTATCGGAGATTTGTACCGAATGACCAAGAGCAATGTTGTCAATGGCGCTATCGAATATATTCCCCGGAAGACAAAAGAAGGCAATCCGATAACGGTTCGTGTTCCTCTGAATGACAAGGCAAAAACCATATTGGAAAAGTATAAGCATTGTGAAAGTAACCGGTTGTTACCCTTCACCTCGGAGCAGAAATACAATGATGCGATAAAAAAGGCGTTCAAATTGGCAGAGATAGACCGGATAGTTACGATACTTGACCCGCTGAGCAACGAAGAGCTAAAAAAGCCTTTGTATGAGGTAGCAAGCAGCCATATGGCACGGCGAACCTTTATCGGTAACATTTATAAAAAGGTAAAAGATCCCAATCTGGTAGGCGCTTTGAGCGGGCACAAGGAAGGAAGTAAGGCTTTTAGCCGATACAGGGAGATCGACGAGGATATGAAGAAGGAGTTGGTCAGCCTGTTGGATTAGTTAAACCAGGGGTTTATCCAGTGGCCAATTATTTGTTCGGGTTCAACGGAGAAATCCGAACCATTCCCGACCATGGCAAGGATCTATTGTGTCACTCGAAGACAATTGGACGAAATCATGTTAGTTTGTTAGGTTAATAAACCAATCTGTTGATTTATAACACTTATTAGAGCTAACAAAATTCTAACAAAGTCCTAACAAACTTACAGACCACCGATAAAAACCTAACAAACCGGATTTTTGTTAGGAATTTGTAAGGAAGATAACATTCTGTAAGATAAAAAGATAGAGTGGGTTTCTTACAAACTTACAAATTACAGAGATGTTTTTCCTTTTCATAGAATACGCCGTGAAAGGAGAAGAATTAGAAACTGTTGCAAACCAATTTTGTTTGAGTATAAAAGATTTTTCAGACGTTCTGTTCAATAACGAAGTTGCGCCTTCATCCGAAAGGGAATATCTGCGCTCGTGAAATTTATGAACTAACAGAATTTGACGGCACAAAAAAAAACGCCCCAACAACTGGCGTTTCCATTGATACATTACTTTCGCGAAAACACTATGGCGTATTACATTTACGCAGATGGATGAAGCGATTGTATTATGAAGTTCTTTACTTGCAGGAAAACCATACAACTCCTATTTGGGAACAATTTGGGAACAAATTTTAAAACAAAAAATCTCAACTGATTCATTTTCAATCATGATTTAAACTCTAATATACCCAGAGCCGGGAGACGGATTGTAGATTGTAGGGACAGGTTGCAAACCCGTCACTGCGGAACAGACATGACGAAAAAGAGGAGTGTTGGCGCACTCCTCCGGAAAGTCGACACTATCATTTTCAAGAAAGAAATAATAAATAAATGTATCAACAACTTTCAATACTGCAAAGTTATGAAAAACTTGGCAACAACTTACTATGTACTAAGAGAACTTAATTTAAAGAGAGTATCTCGCCTTATGAAATTATCCACGTTTCTGCTGTTCGTGTTTTTGATACAACTGCAAGCCAAGGAAGTCTATTCCCAAACGGCAGTTGTGCAAATAAGCAACGATGCTATGACTCTGAAAGAACTGATTTCGGAAATAGAAGAACAAACAGACTATCTCTTTGTTTATAGCAACATGGATATCGATACCGGTCGTTCTGTGCAAATACATACCAAAAGCCGGAAGGTCTCGGATATTTTGCAAGACGTATTCAATGGAAGCGACATCACCTATCGCTTCGGGGACAACTACATCTCGCTGCGAAAGAAGATCGCAGAAGCACGCACCGCTCCCGTTACCGCTACCCTCCCACGCCCGCAACAGCAAGGGAATAAGATCACGATCCGCGGCGTCGTGAGCGACGAGACAGGGCCGATTATCGGCGCTAATATCCTGGAAAAAGAAACCACAAACGGGACAGTGACCGACCTGGCCGGCGAATTTACGCTCAGCGTATCGCCCAATGCCGTACTGGTGATTTCTTATATCGGCTTTCTGGAGCAACAGATACGGGTCGGCGCAGCTTCCACTTCCATTACTATTACGTTGGTCGAAGACCAGCAACAGTTGGAAGAAGTCGTCGTAACGGCCCTCGGTATCAAGCGGCAGACAAAAGCCCTGACCTATTCGGCAGCCGAAGTAAAAGGCGATGAGCTGGGGCAATCGTCGGATGTGAACATCATGAACTCCCTTTCGGGAAAGATTGCCGGAGTGGATATTGCTACCCTCGGTACCGGGATTGCCGGATCGTCCAAGGTGCTGATCCGGGGAAATACGACCATCAACGGCGATAGCAACCCAATGTACGTGATCGACGGCATCCAGGTCAGCCTCTCGTCGTTCAACCGGAACAACCGCGACTTCGGCGACGTGCTCAATACCCTTAATCCCGATGATATCGAAACTATCAGTATCCTCAAAGGAGCCGCAGCAACCGCCCTGTACGGATCGCAGGCGGCAAACGGCGTCGTCCTGATCACCACCAAAAAGGGCAGCCGCCGCAAGGATCAAAGTCTCGGCGTTACTTATAGCGGCAGCTTCGGCTTTGAAGAATACGTCAATCCCTTCCGCAACCGGCAAACAACCTATGGCGTCGGCATCGAAGGAAAGAAGCCCGATATTGCCGTCAACGGATGGGGATACAATGCACACCAGGAATGGGGCGCCAAGTACGATGGCTCGGAAGCTTACTATCCCGACAATACCACACCCGTACCTTGGGGATACAGCTATCACGAGCTTCCCTGGGACGCATTCACGCGCAGCGGATTCTTTACGAACAACTCCCTGGCTTTCTCCGGAGGAGCAGAGAACCAGAACTACCGCCTTTCCGTCTCGGATATGCGACAGCAATCGCCGCTGCCCAACTCCGACATGAACCGGCAGACGATCGCTTTGAATACGTCCTCACAGATCGGGAAAAGACTCCAGGTGGATGCCAAACTCGAATATTCTACCATGAAGGTAAAGAACCGGCCCAATACGCAGTCGTATGTCTGGACCCTGGGCCATATCCCGACCATGTGGGACCTTGACTGGGCCAAGGGCGTCACCGAAAAGATCGGAGCCAATGCCGCCGGCAATATGCTGCCCTGGAGTACGAACGAATACTACCACAATCCCTGGTGGGCCAGCTACCAGAACGAGGCCGACGACCAGAGGGACCGCGTGAACGCTGTCATCTCCGGACGGTTTGATATTACGGACTGGCTGTATGTCACCGGAAGGATCGGCGTCGACCTCAACGTCGTCAAAGCCCGGACGGTGGAGGCGTACGGAGCGACGCAATTCTCGCAGGGAACCGGAAGCGTGGATGAGTTTACCAACAAGAACACCCGCTGGAATACGGACTACTCTGTCGTGTTCAACAAGGACATCAGCAACTTCAACGTCAATGCCATGTTCGGCGGAAGCTACAACCATTCCGTCAGCAACCGCGACGGGCTGACGGGTACGAAGCTGACCATCCCTTATTACCACGAAGTCACCAACGCCTCGGTGCTGGCCACCAATGTGTCGTACTCCGAGTACGGGATCAATTCCCTCTACGGAAGCGCCGAAGTGTCGTACAAGAACTTCATCTACCTCACCGGGACGGGGCGTAACGACTGGTTCTCCAGCCTCTCGCCGGCCAACAACAGCATCTTCTACCCCAGCATCGGTTTGAGTTATATCTTCTCGCAGCACTTCAAACTGCCGGCGTGGGTGACCTTCGGCAAGTTCAGGGCTTCCTATGCCCAGGTCGGGGGAGGAGCCAGTCCGTATATGACCAAGTTCGGATACTCTTCCAATGCCCAAGGCTATGCCGGATACCCGCTGCTCTCGCTGCCGACGACGATCCCCAAGTCTGACCTCATGCCCTACGAAACGCGCGAGTACGAAGCCGGGATTGACCTCCGCTTCCTGAACAACCGCTTGGCCATTGATTATGCTTATTACGACAAGCTGACGCGCAACGACATTGTCTCGGTCAGCACGCCACTCTCCAGCGGATACACCGGCGCTACCGTCAACCTGGGGCAAATGAGCAACAAAGGCCATGAGTTTCTCCTGACCCTCGTGCCGGTCAAGACGAAGGCACTGAGCTGGAACCTCACCTTCACCTACACCTACAACACCAGCAAGGTGCTCGACCTGGGCGGCGTCAGCGAACTCCAGGTCAGCGGTTATGGCGATGCGGCCAACGTAGCGACCAAGCAGATCGTCGGAGAGCCCTTCACCTCGATCGTCGGTTATGCCCAGGCCATCGACGAGGCCTCCGGGCAGCCCATCTGGTACTGGAACGCCTCCCGAGGCATCTGGTTCCCGCAGAAGACCTCCGAGCCGCAGATCCTTGGGTCAGGCCTCCACCCCCACATGGGAAGCATCTCGACTACGCTCACCTGGAAAGGTATTACGCTCAGCGCCCTGATCGACGCCAAATGGGGTGCCAAAGTCTTCTCCTATTCCGAATGGGACATGACGGCCCGCGGGCATAGCAAACGCACCGTCAGCTATCGCGAGACCGGTATCCCCATCGAAGGCGTATACCTGAACGCTGCCGGACAGTACGTACCTCTGGATCACGACACGAACATCCCCTACGAGCGGAATAACTTCGAGAACTACTACCGCTACGGCATGGGAGACCTGGTGTCGTACAACCTCTTCGACGCTTCCTACGTGAAGATGCGGCAACTCTCGCTGGGCTACACCCTGCCCCAGTCGCTGCTGACGAACGTACCGGTGCAGAACGTGAAGCTATCGTTCGTCGGACGCAACCTGTTCGACATCGTCAACAAGCTCCCCAACGGCGACGCCTCGACGCTGAACAATAACGGCCTCGAACGTTTCGCCCTGCCGGCCACGCGCAACTACTCCTTGAATATTAATCTGACTTTCTAAACACGATAAACATTGTTCACAATGAAAAAGTTGATATATCTACACGGACTCGCCCTCTGTTTGCTGGCCTTGGTTGCTTGCAATACCGACGCGCTCACGGAGATGGACGACCCGAAATACATGGTGACCGACGAGACGGCAGACATCGGTATGCTCTTCTCCAACCTCGAAGTGACCTATACCCGGCGCTCGGCCCTGACAGCCCTGCGCATCCCGGCAGGATATGCCAAGTACTATGCTACCCATTCGCTGATCATGCCCGGCGACCGATACCAGTACGACGGACAATACTTCAACGAGCCCTGGGACCTGTTCAGCAACGAAGGAAAGATGGTCATCCACCTGCTCAACGTCCTGGAACGGCAGAACGACCCGGCAATGGCCAATAACCTCGCCATCCTCAAGATCCTCAAGGGGGCCGTCTTCTCCTGGGCAACCGACGTCTATGGCGACATACCCTATTCCGAAGCCGGAACGGCCTACCTCGACGGCGTCCTCTTGCCCCCGTTCGACACCCAGGAATCCATCTACAAGGCCATCCTGCCACTGCTCGACGAAGCCTGCGCTCAGCTCGACCCCTCCAAATCCGTATGGACGAAGTACGACGTCATCTACAAAGGCAATATCACACGGTGGAAACAGTTCGGATACTCCCTCATGCTCCGTATGGCCATGCGTATGGCAGCCGTCGACCCGGCAACTGCCCGGCCTTATGCCGAGAAAGCCATCGCACAGGGCGTCATACTCGACAATGCCGACAACTTCAGCATACCCTGCGTCGATAACCAGAACTCGGAACGCAACCCCGTAGCCTACGGCATGATCTACAACGATCCCGAAAAGTACTGGAAGCTGGGAGCCGACTTCGTCGACGCACTCAAAGACAACGACCCCCGTGCCAAAGTCATCCTCGGCGGACGCCTCAAAGCCGACAAGGCAGTGCCCAACTCCGGCATCATGAACACCTACTGGTGGGACGACACAGCCTGGGAGTACGACCTCGACCGGCAGCAGGGATACCCCCACGGACAGGACGTCCAGGTAACCACCTACGAGCTGATCCAGAAGGATTACACCCGCCCCAGTCGCTACCTCTTCGACTATACGTCGCCCGTCGTAAGGCTCGCCGCACACGAAATGTATTTCTGCATCGCCAAGGCCAACCAATTAGGCTGGAACACCGGCGGACGAACCGCCGAAGCGATGTACAACGAAGGTGTACGGGCCAATATGTCGTTTTACAGCGCCTTCCCCGGGACAGAGGACATCACCGGCGACGAAACAGACACCTACCTGGCCCTCCGCCCCTACTCGGAAGCCAACCTCCTGCGCGAACTGTGGATCGCCAACTACCTGGACCCCTTCCAAGCCTGGTTTTACCTCCGCCAATGGGGCCCCGACCTGACGCCCAACATCAACGGTGTCAGCATGCCACGCCGCATACCCTACGCCAGTAGCGAACAGACACGGAACGAACCCAACTACCTCAGCGCACTGAGCCAGATGGGTATGCCGGCCGACGTCACCCTCGTCGGACAATTCACCTATCGCTGCTGGTGGGACGTGCGCAAATGAAGCTCACTGCACACAGACCGTCCACAACGTTGTGGACAGATCGTAGACAACGTTGTGGACGGATCGTAGACAACGTTGTGGACAGACTGTAGACAACGTTGTGGACAGGTCGTCCACAACGCTGTGGACAATCCACATACATACATAACAGTTAAATAAATGTAAAACCAAAGGTCGCATCCCGCAAACAAGGCAAACAAACCATATTTACACTAATTTTGGACGCCGCAGAAGCCACATTCGGTTTTACAGAGAAACATACCATTATGAACAGACGTAATTTTATCCATACATCCATCTTCGCAGGAACGGGAGCCATCGCCTCCGGACTGCAACCCATTCGCGCACTTGCCCCACAAACCGCCCCGCAAGCAAAGCACGAAAAAACCGAAAAGATGCAAGTAGCCTTCGACTTCTTCTACGGAGGCCCCAACAACCCACCCAAAGTACAAATGGCCAAAGAACTGGGCATACAATACGCCGTCTCCGGCGTGATGATGCCCCGCCAACTGGGACTGCCCGAAGGCACCATGCCCTGGGACCTCGAATCGCTCCGCGCCACCGTCAAAGCCTACGAAGCGCAAGGACTCAAGTTCTGCGTCGTCGAAGGCCCGCCCGCCCTCGGATCGCGCACCAAGCTCGCCCTGGAAGGAAGAGACGAAGAAATCAGCCACTTCATACAGTTTATCCACAACCTGAGCCGCGTAGGCGTCAAGGTGATATGCTACAACTGGATGCCCGAAGTCGGCTGGTTCCGCACCTCCTCCGACCGGCGCACGCGGGGAGGCTCCTTGGTCACCGCCTTCGACATCGAAGCCACCAAAGACATCCCCCTCAACCGCCTGGGGCGCGAGTTCCCGGCCGATGAAATGTGGGCCAACCTCGAATACTTCCTCAAAGCCGTCGTCCCCGAAGCCGAAAAAGCCGGCGTACAGCTCGCCCTCCACCCCGACGACCCCCCCATCCCCACGCTCAAAGGCATCTCCCGCATACTCACCTCGGCCGACAACGTCGAACGGGCCATCAACCTCTACAAAAGCCCCGTCAACGGCGTCACCCTCTGCCAGGGATGCTTCGCCACAATGGGAGAAAACGTCCCCGCCACCATCCGCCGCTTCGGCAACCGGATCTTCTTCGTACACTTCCGCGACGTCCGGGGCACCCGCACCAACTTCGAAGAGGTCTACCACGACGACGGCATCACCGACATGTACGCCTCCATGAAAGCCTACTACGAACTGGGCTTCTCAGGCCCCATCCGCCCCGACCACGTCCCCACCCTCACCAACGAAGACAACACCAACCCAAGCTACGGACTGCTGGGCAACCTCTTCGCCATCGGCTATATGCGGGGACTGATGGAAGCTGCCGACAAAGAAGTAAACGGCTAACAAAGTAAATGGCTAACACAACTCATAACACACATATATCCATGAAAAAGACAGTATTATTACTCACCCTCCTCACATTCGCCATCCTCCCCTCAGGAGCCCAGAATGTAGGCTCGTCGCCGGAATACATCAAGGCGATCACCCCCGACTGGAAAGGAGAACGCTTCCCCGACGGACGACCCAAAGTATCCGACAACCTCCTCGAACGAGCCAAAGGACTCGGCCTCGAAGACGCCTGGGGCGTCCTCCGCAACAAAGGCTACCAGAACCAGTACGAAGGCGACTGGCACATCATCCACCCCGACCTCAAGATGACCGGAAGGGCCGTCACCGCACAGTACATGCCCCTCCGCCCCGACCTCGAAAAGTACATCCGCGAACAGGGCGCACGCGAGAAACGCGCCCCCCAGGGAGGCACCAACTCCTGGCCCATCGACGTCCTGGTTGAAGGCGACGTCTACGTAGCCGACGCCTACGGCAAAATCGTCGACGGCACCCTCATCGGCGACAACCTGGGCAACTCCATCTACGGCAAATCCCACCGCGGCGTCGTCTTCTACGGATCCGTACGCGACGAAGAAGGACTGAGCGAAATCGACGGCTTCAACGCCTGGGTCAAAGGCTCCGACCCCTCCTACATCATGCAAATGTCACTCACCTCCATCAATGCCCCCATCCGCGTAGGCCGGGCCATAGTCCTGCCCGGCGACGTAGTGCTGGCCGGTAAGTACGGCGTACTCTTCATCCCCGCCCACCTGATCGAAGAAGTCGTCATCTCGTCCGAATTCACCGCCCTGCGCGACGAGTTCGGCCACCTCCGCCTCAGGGAAGGCAAATACAAACCCGGCGAAATCGACAGCCGCTGGTCGGACGCCATCAAACAAGACTTCCTCAACTGGATAAACAACTATCCCGGCCAACTGCCCATGACAAAGCAGGAGCTGGACAATTACCTCAAAGACCGCAACTGGTAGTTTCACATCTAAATAATCCCTATTATGAAAACTGTATTAAAACAAATCATCGAACAAGAAAAGAAAAGAGAACAAGCCGACGCTCTGCAAGCCGGAATGGAACAAACCTCCTCCGATAACAGCCGCAGAAGCTTCCTCAAGAAAGCAGCCCTGGGCGGCATTACGCTCGGAGGACTGATGCACGCATCCATCGAAGACACCATCGCACAGACCACCCAGCAGGTGAGCCGCGCCTCGGCCCCGTCGGAACTGAAGATTACCGATATGCGCTACGCCGTCGTACAGAACGTCGGACGGACGCCAATCATACGAATCGACACCAACCAGGGCATCTACGGCCTGGGCGAAGTGCGCGACGGAGCCGACGAACGCTACGCACTGATACTCAAAAGCCGCATCCTGGGGCAAAACCCCTGCAACGTGGAAATGATCTTCAAGATCATCCGCCAGTTCGGCTACCATGCCCGCCAGGCAGGAGGCGTCTGCGCCGTTGAAATGGCCCTGTGGGACCTCTGCGGAAAAGCCTACGGCGTGCCGGCATGGCAACTCCTGGGCGGACGCTATCGCGACAAAGTACGCCTCTATGCCGATACACCCGACGCCCGGACGCCCGAACGCTTCGCCGAAGTGGTGAAGAAACGCATGGTCGAACAAGGCTTCACCTGGCTCAAGATGGACCTGGGCATACACCTGGCCGCCGACCAGGAGAACTCCATCGTCAACAATAAGTTCTGGGGAGGCGTTCGCGGACAGTACGACCTGCGCACCTATATGGGATACGGCAATACCGAACATCCCTTCACGCAGGTACAGATCACCGACAAGGCCCTCGAAAGCCTCGCCTCTTACGTCGAATCCGTACGCAATGCCGTAGGATACGAAGTACCCCTCTGCTCCGATCACTTCGGACACTTCGACCTCAACAACTCCATCCGCTTCGGACGCGCCATGGAGAAATACCGCCTCGCCTGGCTCGAAGACATGATACCCTGGTACCGCACCGATGACTGGCGTACCATATCCGACGCTCTCGAAACGCCTACCTGCACCGGCGAAGACATCTACGGCCTCAAGGACGGCTTCAAACCCCTGATCGACGCTCATGCCGTAGACATCATCCATCCCGACCTGGCCAGCTCAGGCGGACTGCTCGAAACCAAACGGATCGGCGACTATGCCGAAGAGCACGGCGTCGCTATGGCCATGCACATGGCCGGTACACCGGTCTGCTTCATGGCCAACGTACACTGCGCCGCAGCTACGCAGAACTTCCTGTCCCTCGAACACCACAGCGTCGACAGCCCCTGGTGGGAAAGCTTAGTGAAGATGACCGGCAAGCAGCCCATGATCGAGAAAGGCTTTGCCAACGTACCCCTGGATTCGCCGGGGCTGGGCATCGAACTGAACGACGAGGTCGTCAAGCAGCATCTCAACCCCAGAGACAAGACTTATTTCGAACCTACCCCCCAGTGGGACGACAAGCGTTCGCACGACAGACTATGGAGTTAACCCGGTAATCCATGAGAACGAATCGTATCTACAAAGCGTTATCCGCATGCTCGCTTCTCCTGCTCGTTGTATCCTTAGCTATGATACTGAGCGGGAGGATCGGGCAGGCAGGGCCCTTTGTCGTTGCCTGTTTCATGCTGCTGGCCATTGGCGTCAGGGGATGGGAAGCCACCAAAGGATTCTCCTACACGATATGGATATTCACCGCCGTGGCCGCCTCGATGTTTTACCCGCAGTACTTCACTGCGGTGGGCAGCTTCAAGCTCAGCATACTGATTGTGCCTCTGCTTCAGATCATCATGTTCGGCATGGGTTCGCAGATGAGCCTGAAGGACTTTACCGGCGTGGTGAAGATGCCCAAGAGCGTGATCATCGGCGTAGCCGCACAGTTCATGATCATGCCCTTTATCGCCTTCTCCATATCGCGCATCTTCCATTTCCCGCCGGAGATAGCAGCGGGCATCATCCTGATAGGGTGTGTACCCAGCGGACTGGCCTCGAATGTGATGTCGTATATTGCGCATGCCAACCTGCCCCTTTCGGTGACGATCGGCTCCATCGCCACGCTACTGTCCCCCATCATGACGCCGTTGCTGATGAAACAACTGGCCGGGCAGTTCATCGAAGTGAACGTATGGAATATGATGCTCGACATACTGAACATGATCATCCTCCCCATCGTTGCCGGCTTTATCTTCAACCTCTTCTACTCCGGCAAGGAAACGGTCAGGGCGAAGATCATCCAGATGAGCGCTTACTTTGCGATCCTTGCCCTGACGAGCGTGGTCGATATGGTATCCAAGGGAAGCGGGCTGGGAGGATTCCTCCACTCCCTCCTCCTGTCGATGTGCTGGTTCTTCATCGGGCCAATCGTATTCTCCCTCATCCTGCGGAAGATATTGAAAGGAGACCGGAAGGTGATCGAACAGGTGCTTTCCTTCCTCTCGATGGCAGGGATCGCCCTTATCATCACCATCATCACCGGGGCCGGACGCGACAGCCTGCTGAGCGTAGGCGCATTGCTGCTGATCACCAGTTTGCTGCACAACTCGGCCGGTTATGCCTTGGGCTATACAGCCGCCTGGCTGTTCAGGTTGCCGGAGAAAGACCGTCGGACCATTGCCCTGGAAGTTGGTATGCAGAACGGCGGACTGGCCTCCGGACTGGCTATGCAGATGGGCAAGATCGCCACGGTAGGACTGGCGCCCGCCGTCTTCGGACCGCTGATGAACATTACCGGATCGGTGCTGGCCAGTTGGTGGCGCCGCAAACTGCCGGAAGAAGACCGCCTCCGGGCAACAGCAACCCCTTCTAACGAATCACTGTCATGAAACGAATACTGATTTCCTTATTCATCATCTCCATTATGTGCAGTTGCAATCAGACACAGTCCACATCCTCTTCTGCGGAAGAGGATGTAACCCAGGCCGTCGCCCTGCTAATGAAAGGCATCGAAGAGGCCGACGCCGAGATCCTCGGCCGTATCGCTGCCGACGAGCTGGTATACGGTCACTCGAGCGGCAAGGTACAGAACAAGGATGAGTTCATCGCCGAAATCATCAGCGGTGAACCCTTGGACTATGTGCAGATCCAGCTAACGGACCAGACGATCAAAGTAGTTGGCGAAACGGCCATCGTCCGCCACGTCTTCACCGCCGGTACCATCAGCCAGGGCAATCCCGGCAACCTGCGCATAGGCAACGTCCTGATCTGGCAGTTGCAGCAAGGCAAGTGGAAACTACTTGCCCGCCAGGCTTATAAATAACCCCATCCTATGCTACGGGCTGTGCTGGCGATCAGCACAGCCCGTAGTGACGATGGCGCAAACATTTAAACCCTAAATACAGAAAACGTATGAAACCAATTGTATCCGTAATGAAAGCCGCTATGATGGCCACTCTGTTGTGTATGATCACCTCCTGCTCCGGGGAAGGGAAACTGTTTGAAGGTGCAGGCGACATAGGCAGCCCCAAGTTGAAAGGCAGTTTCACCTATGATGAAGCTACGCAAGTCTATACCCTCACAGGAGCCGGCACGAATATGTGGCTGCAAAGCGACGAGTTCTTTATGGTATGGAAAAAGGAGAGCGGCGACTTCAGCCTCTCCGCCCGCATTGCTTTCGAAGGAGAAGGTGTCAATGCACACCGTAAACTGGGATTGATTATCCGCGAAACGCTTGCAGGCGAATCACGCTATGCCGACGTCGCCGTCCACGGCGATGGCCTTACGTCACTCCAGTACCGCGACGCAACCGGAGGCGAAACCCGGGAAGTCGTTGCCCCCACTCCTGGCGCCGACCACATTACGCTCGAACGCGCCGGCCGAAAGATCCTCATCAAGACAGGCACCGGCGCATACGCGCAAACCCCTACCGGAGAAATAGAGATAGACCTGCCCGATACGTGTTACATCGGCCTGTTTGTCTGCTCGCACGAGGAGGATGTGCTCGAAACGGCCCGCTTCTCCGACGTACGTTACCGCCCCTGACCTTCTTTGCAGGGGTTATCACTTCGACAGGAAAAGACCCAGGGCTACGGCGCCGGCGCCAAGGAGCAGGCTGCCCGAAAGGTATAAAGCAAAAGGAAGGTATTGATGAGTCTCCAGCAAGTGGAGGTTTTCTAACGAAAAAGTAGAGAAGGTCGTATAGCCCCCGCAAAACCCGGTGATGAGCAGCAGCTTCATATCCGCGTCTAACCATCCGTAGCGGTAGGAGTATCCCGTCAGCAGCCCGATCAACAGGCATCCCGTCAGGTTCACCGAGAAGGTCGCCAGGGGAAAGGCCCCCACGTAGCCCTGCTTAGCAGTGAGAACGGAGACCAGGAAACGCAGTATGCTGCCCAGCCCGCCACCTAAGCCTACCCAAAGCAATTGTTTGATCATCATAGCGTCAGTCTTCGGAATCAAAGTCAAAGTCGAACTCGAAGTCGTCTGCACCATTGAACTCTTCCAGGTCACGGCGGTCTTTCTTGGTAGGCCGGCCCGATCCCCTGGCACGGTCGACGAAGCCGGATATGCGGTTCATCTCCAGTATCTCGTATTGCTCGGGGGGAGTCACGTTTTCCATATATTCGGGAACGAGCTTGGCGCTCATGCGACGTTCCGTCAGACCGAGCACCTTGAAGGAGTAAGTGACCGGCGGCTTGCGTATCTGTATCACCTCGCCGGTCCGGATCATCCGCGAAGGCTTTACGTTCGTTCCGCCGATCATCACGCGGTTCTTCTTGCAGGCCTCAGCCGCTATGGTGCGGGTTTTGAATATACGGGTAGCCCACATCCATTTGTCTATACGTACTTCGTTCATGTGTGTTTCATTCATTTATTATTATACTGGTTCATCGTGATCTGTACGCCGGCCAGGCAGAAGCTCCTGATCATCTCTGTCGCCGTTTCCAGCTTGCCGGGCATGAGCGCCAGCTCTTCAGGATCGAACGGTCCCAGCACATGGTCTATCTGTCGCCCGGCGGCGAAGTCGCTCCCCACGCCGAAACGCAAGCGGGCGTATGCCTGTGTACCTAAGGTCTCTTCTATGCTCCGCAGTCCGTTATGTCCGCCGTGACTGCCTTTGGGCTTCAGTCTCAGCGTGCCGAAAGGCAGGGCAATGTCGTCGACTACGACTAAGAGGTTCTCGTCGGGGATCTTTTCCTTCTGAAGCCAGTAGCGCACGGCCAGGCCGCTGAGGTTCATAAATGTCGTCGGCTTGAGCAGCTGCAAGTCTTGTCCTTTGATGCGCAACCCGGCGATGTCGCCATAACGCGCCGGCCGGAACAGCGCCTGACCCTCCTCCGCAAGCCTGTTCACTACTCGGAAACCGACATTATGCCGCGTATCCCAATATTCGGGAGGGAAATTCCCCAATCCTACTATTAAATACTTCATCTCTTCTTCTCAAACAGATATAAAAAAGGGAAGAACATTCGCGGAACGCTCTTCCCTTGTATGCAGTAAACAAGACTATTATTTACCCGATGCAGCAGCGGCTCCACGAGCGGCGCGCGTCAGCTTAACGGCACATACGACAGCGTTCTTTGCATTGGCTAATTCCAGGTTGTCGAAATGAAGGGAACCGACCTGTATGGTCTTTCCCAGTCCCAGATTGGTGATGTCGACAGACAGCTTTTCCGGAATGTCTTTGTAGAGGGCTTTTACCTTCAGTTTCCTCATTTCCAAGCTCAGCTTACCCCCGGCCTTAACTCCTTCGGAATGTCCTTCGAGGACAACCGGCACTTCGATAAGGATGGGTTTATCGTCATATATTTCGATAAAGTCGATATGCAGGATTTCATCGGTTACCGGTTGCGTCTGTATATCTTTCAGGAGAGCTTTTACCTGCTTGCCGCCTTTCAATGTCAGATCCACCAGAAATACTTCCGGCGTATAAATCAGATGCCTGACAGCGTCTTTCGTTACCGTCAGGCTCGTGACGATGATCCCTTTGTTATCGCCTGTTTCCACGATTTTCTCGCCTGCATTCAACGTGCCGCCGTAGGGCAGGGTTATCGGTGCGCTGCCATACAATACAGCGGGGATACCGTTTTCTTTACGAATACTTTTTGCCGCTTTCTTTCCGGCGGTTTCTCTTGGTGTTCCTTCTAACTGGAAAAATTTCATCTTCTTTCTTTTAAATGTGTTACTCAAAATTAGTTTTATGCTTCCTAATCTCCCATCACACGATGTTGGGCTTAAAAAAGCGCTGCAAAGATACATCTTTTTTTTATTTATATCATCCGTTCGGCAGATCAGGGGACGGCGCGCGAGCGCAGGTGGGGATTGGCGGGGACAATGCAGGGTGAGAGCGAAACGGTGACGGCGGCGGTTGGAACCGTGCAGGCGTTAGACGTCACGAGGCAGCGGTAGGCGTTGGTGAGTGTTGCCGGTCCGGGGGAGGTTGGCGGCAACAGGTATTTCAATGGCTGGTATGTTATCGTTCCAGAGCCGGTATTGGCCCAGGTGGCGCCGTTGTCGTCGCTCTTTTGCCATTGGTAGGATGCGCCGGGGAAGGCGGCCGTGGGTGTAAGGGTGAGGGGGGTGAAGAGAGTGGCATCGCTTTCGCATTGGATCTGGGAGGCGGGAGTGACAGTGCCGGCGGTTGTGGTGATGGCGGTGGGGAGAGTGTAGGCCAATTCGCAGTAGATGGATGTCATGCCACGGCGGTAGTACATGATGGTGGCGCCGGTCGGTAATGCCGGGGGTTGGTAGGAGGCCGAAGTAGCGTTGGTGGCGATGTTGGTCCACGAGCCTTCGGCGCCGGTGGAGCTGCTTTGCCACTGGTACTGGGTGCCGGTGGGGGTAACGGCGCCGGTGACGGTAAGCAGAGCGGGCGTTGCTGTGGCGCTGCAAAGGAGCTGGTTGGCGGGGGAGATGACGCCGGCGTTGACCCGCTGTACGACGGTGGAGGCGGTCACGATGTTGGGGTCCTGGTTCATGACCAACGTATAGCAGCCTTCTTCGGTGGCTTCGTAGGAGGAGGAGGTGCCGACTAATTGCCCTCCGAAGTACCATTCGTAGCCCATGGCATAGCCGCCCTGTAGGAGAACGTTGTCGCCGCACATATAGGTGGTATCGCCGCTTGCAAACTGGAAGTCGCCGAAGGCGGAGAAGTAGCCGTAGGAGTCGTTGTTGCCCGTATTGCCGGTGATATATCCCAGGGAGAAGGCGCTCTGGGAGCTTTGCACCTTG
>JAISWO010000042.1 GCA_031271045.1 Tannerellaceae bacterium | reverse complement strand
GCCCGTTTCAAAAGCCGTAGCCAACTTTTCAAACCCAACGGTTTGAACCTTGCATAAGGCACAAATAAACATGCCAAAGAACTTGATTCGGGCTAAATTCATATTTCTCCCGAAATGATTGAGTAAAACTGCAATCAATTGTGTATTTTTGTGCGGAACCTTAGTAGTCATAGCCAGAGATAAACATGCGAAGTTTTCCTCTAAACTGCTGATTACTATGGTTTTTTAAAAACAAAAAATAGAACTATTTTGCCGAATACCAGCAGTTTATTTATTTTTTGTCATGTACTAAGATATAATATAATGTGTACGCCCACGCCTCCAGAATCCTCTGAAACCTCTTTTCGAGCCTCTTTCCCCCTTTCATAACATTCTGACGGCCACAACAGGCCCTCATTGCAGTTTGCATTAGTTGCCCCATAAACAGCGGGCGGGATTGTATTGAATACAACCCCGCCCGACAACGATTTCAGGAGGTGGGAAGGCTTCGGGGCTTCTTCTTCAGGCGGTCGATTTCTTTATGGAGTTTTTCAATCTCCTGGCCCTGGTTGCGGATGGTGGTGAGGAGCGAGTTAAGCTCTTCGTTCTCGATCGAGGAGGGGAACTGGGCATTGACGCGGACAATGAAGTCGGACAAGACATTCATATAGTTATTGAACGCCTCATAGGGATTGTCGTAGGGGGTGAAATTCTTTTCGCCCGGGTGCTTGGTGTTCATGTAATAGAAATGATCGCTGCTTTGCAGGTAGTTCCAGTCCTGTCGGATGCGTCGGTCTTCGATCAGTCGCACGCGCTCGCTGATTTGGCAGATTTTGCCGAAGGCTTCCTGCTGAAGGACGTTACCGAGCCAGGAGCTACAGTCCTTTTCTTCGTCGACCCACGACATGGGATAGGGGGCTGAGATACTTCCCACGGGCCTGAGCAGGGCGAAGACTTCGGAAGGCAGCGAGAAGCGGATGCCCTTCTCGTCGGCAAAGCGGGGAAGGGCCTTGAAGAACTCGAAGATACCGGATTCGGCCGGGTGGAAGGAGCCCAGGACGTCGTAATTCATAAAGAGGTTGATGATCTGTTCCTCGGCTGGGGTGGAGGCGATCCACGACATGAATTTGTCGGCCGTTAGCGGGTATTCACTCCAGCTATAGTTGTGGAATCGAATAGATATATCTTCGCTGAAGCGGTCGTTTTTGAGCAGGAGTTTGAGTTCGGGCCGTGCGGCGGAGGCGTAGACATAGTTCGGGCTTTTCCATCCGAGCACGTGCTTGGCTCCTTCGGTGAGCATGTGTTTATATCCCAGGGCGCAGACGGAGTCGGCAATTTCGTCGGAGTAGATTAGTTCCGTATTGCGGAACACTTTGGGATAGACGCCGAAGAGGTTGTGTATTTTATTGCGGTGGAGTATGACCTGGTCTTTAAATTCTTCCGTATCGCCGAGGGAGGCAAGGGAGTGCGCATAGGTTTCGGCAAGGAACTCGATATGTCCTGTCCGGGCCAGATCGCGGAAACCATCGATTACTTCGGGTGTGTAAACCTCCATTTGTTCGAGCGCTGTTCCCGAGATGGAGAAGGCTGCCTTGAAACGTGCACCTGAGCGGATCATCTCGAGCAGCGTACGGTTGGCAGGCACATAGCATCGTTCGGCAATCTGCCGGATGATTTCTTCGTTCTGGAAGTCGTCATAATAATAATGATCGTTTCCGATGTCGAAGAAGCGGTATCTCTTCAGCCGGAAGGGCTGGTGGAGTTGGAAATAAAAGCAAACAGTTTTCATGATATAAATGTATTTATCGATTAACTACTTGGTCGTATATCCGGCGTATTTTTTGTCCGGCATATTCCCATTTAATATTATCAACTTCTTTTCGTCCTTCTTCTTGAAGGAACTTGTGCATGGCCGGGTAGGAGATGATGGCGTACATGGCGTCGGCCATGGCGTCGATGTCCCAGTAATCGACCTTGACGGCATAGTTCAGTATCTCGGCGCATCCGGATTGTTTGGAGATGATCGAGGGGACGCCGCACTGCATGGCTTCGAGGGGCGAGATGCCGAAAGGTTCCGACACGGAGGGCATCACATAGACGTCGCTTGCTTTGAGCACTTCGTATACTTGTTTTCCTTTCATAAAGCCTGTGAAGTGAAAGCGGTCCGAGATGTCGCGTTCGGCGGCGAGTCGTATCATCTGGTCCATCATATCGCCGCTACCGGCCATGACAAAGCGCGTATCGGGCGCTTTGGCGAGTACTTTAGCAGCGGCTTCGACGAAGTATTCGGGTCCTTTCTGCATGGTAATGCGTCCGAGGAAGGTGATGACTTTGTCTTTTACGCCTTTCTTGTCGGGTATGGACAGTATGTCGGGGCTTAGGGGTTCGACGGCGTTGTGTACGGTGGTCACTTTGAAGGGGCTTTGGTGGTATCGTTCGATAACGGTCCGTCGCGTGAGGTCACTCACGGTGATGATGTGATCGGCGTGATCCATTCCGTTCTTCTCGATGCCGTAGACGTCGGGGTTCACGTTTCCTCGGCTGCGGTCGTAGTCGGTGGCATGTACGTGTATGACTAATGGTTTTCCGCTGACCGTTTTTGCGTGTATGCCTGCCGGATAGGTGAGCCAGTCGTGCGCGTGAATGATGTCGAACGGCTCTGTGCGTGCAATGACTCCGGCGACGATGGAGTAGTTGTTGATTTCCTCCAAGAGGTTGTCAGGGTAGCGTCCGGAGAAGTTGATACATCCCAGGTCGTTCACGTGCCGGTAGCTGAAGTCGGCATAGATATGGTTGCGGTAATCGTAGTATTTCTGCGGATCCATATATTTCCCGATCCTCCGCTTCACGTAATCCATCTGCACATCGTGCCAGACGATGGGGACGTTGCAGGCGCCTGTGATTTGCAGGAAACTTTGATCCTCGTCTCCCCATGGTTTGGGTATGACAAAGACAATTTCCATATCCGGCTGCAAAGACATTCCGCGAGTCAGTCCATAGCTGGCCGTTCCAAGTCCGCCCAGGATATGGGGCGGAAATTCCCATCCAAACATTAATGCTTTCATAATTGTATATTTTATTCGGCGTTATATTTCTTCAACAGTTCTACTACCCGAAGAATAGCTGCCACGTTCATGGCGAGGGAGATGGCTCCCCTGCCGGTGAAGGGCGGGTTGCCGTCGAAGAGTTCGGGTATGGTTCCGATACAGTGCATCTTCATTTCTTCTTCCATACTGATCAGCATTCTCTCGGCGAACGAGAGGCCGCTTTTCCCGAAGACGCACAGGTAGGCTTCCAGGTAGGCTCCCAGCAGCCAGGGCCAGGCTGTTCCCTGGTGATAGGCCAGGTCGCGCTGGGTTTGCGCGCCGACGTAACAGGGGTTGTAGCCTTCGCTTTTGGGACTGAGCGAGCGCAGTCCTTTGGGTGTCAGCAGTTCTTTGGTTACTATATCTATGACAGCTCGTTTCTGCAATCTCGTCAGGGGTGAATAGGGTACCGACACGGCAAATATCATATTGGGCCGCACGCTCCAGTCGACCATGCCCCCCGATACGAAATCGAACAAGTAATTGTATCCGTTGACAAATGTTTCGGGGAACGACCGATTGATCGTCTGTATAAGGTCGTCGACCGCTTGGCCTGCTCCGTTTTCTCCGCCGCTTAGTTCTTTATGGAAGCAGAGGGCGTTATACCAAAGGGCGTTAAATTCGACAATGTATCCCGAGCGCGGTACGACGGGTTTGCCGTTGACGGTAGAGTTCATCCACGTGATGGCTTTTTCGGCGCCATTGGCATAGAGCAGTCCATTATCTGCCGGCTTCATATCCGGGTGTTTTCCTCCGGCGATATAGCGGATTATTTCGGAGACGAATCCGGCGTATAGTTCTCTGCAACGTTCAATCCCCATGCCTCTTGCATATTGTTGAATAGCCCAAATGGCCCACAGTAGGACGTCGGGCTGGTCTGCTTCCTTGATGACCGGATCGGCGGCACCTCTTTCCATAAAGTTGCGCATAGCGGGCATGGCGGTGTGGAGTATTTTCTCAAAGCGCACAGGGTCGTCGATCGAGAGCGTGCAACCGGGCATGGAGATAAACAAGTCCCTTGCTCGTACTTTGAACCATGGATAGCCGGCCAACAGGTAAGCGTCGGTTTCGTTCGGACGGAAATAAAACTGTTGTGCAGAGTTTTTCAGGCAATTATAAAAGCTGTTGCGCGGAGTGCGATAGCTCACTTCTTCGGCATAGACCTTTTTGAGATGGTCAGTTGCCGTTTCTTTATCGCCTGCGCTGAAGATGATGGTCTCGCCCTTTTTGATGGGCAGTTCAAAATAGCCGGGAACATACAAGTCTTCCTTGTAGGGGTATCCTCTTTCCATTTCTTTGGTATATTCTACGGCGTTGTACCAATAGGGGTCGAACACGAACTTAGCCTTTTTGTTGAATTGCATATGCAATTCCGGATAGTTGGGATAAAGTCGCATCTTTATGCCGTTCGGTATTTCGGCATACGACTGGTCGATATTCCCGTTAGCCTGCGTCAGCTCTTTTACGTTTCGGAAAGCCAGGAATGGGCGGAAGCGGAGCGTCGTAGCCGAATGTGCATCTTCGAGTGTATACTTGATCAGGATGCGATTTTCATACATTGAGAAAACCTTCTCCTTCGACAGGATCACTCCTCCCACCCGGTACATAGTCCGCGGTACGGTGTCACAATTATATTCCCGGATGTACTTATGTCCTTTGGGGCTGTAGTTTTCGTTTTCGTATTTATGCAGTCCCATATTAAATTCGGCTCCGTGCTGGATCACCGTCTCATCGAACGACGACAGGATTACATGGTTCTCGTTGCCAAGCTCAGAGACAGGCATGACCAGCAATCCATGATATTTACGTGTGTTACAATCCACTACAGTCGTGCAGTGATATGCGCCTTTACGATTTGTCCGGAGCACTTCACGGCTCAACGATTCTTGCAGGTTTATCATTACCGTCTTATCAAATTCAAGATAACTCATATTATATAGTGTTTAGCTTTGTAGTCCTTTCAAACAAAAATAATTTACCAAATGTATCCATTTAATATGGATAAACAAGTCAAATGCAATTTTTTTTATTCCCCTGAAAGCGGCGTGTTCCCTAACTTGAACAATTTGGAAAGAACAACCCGGATAGCGTTTCTATCAGGCGTAAATAAATAAGAAAAGGAAAGGTTTCGCACTGTAACGAAAGCTTTCCTTTTATCCTTAACTATAGCAAGCGTAAGATTTACTCCGCTTTCTTGTTCAAAACTATATGAGCCACGTATCCTATAACGATGACTCCACCTCCTGAAAGCAGAATTGTATTGTTCACCCCATTCGTAAAAGCAGGTACAGCAAGTATTGCCACGCCAATAAGAAGTATGATCACTCCCAGATATTTGAATAAGTTATTCATAATGATAAGATATTTATTGATTATTTTTTCTGCCGCAAATAAAGCAATAATAAATCGATTGCAAAAATATTTTGCAACAAAAAAAGCAAATCATCAAAACTTGCCGGAAAGGAAAACAAGAAGAAGGGGTATGGGGGGAAGGAAACTACTGATAAGTTGTTCAACCAGGGCTCGAACCTGGAATTTCAGGACCAGAATCTGACGTGTTACCATTACACCATTGAACAGTTCCTAATTTCCGCGGCAAAGATACAGGCTTTTTTGTTCTATGCAAAATTTTCGTTTCAAAAATCAGGCAAACGTGTGTTTCTTTCCGTAGCAAACTCTTACAAAAATTTTAATCGTAATTTAAATGGAAAAAATATGTTTTATATCATGTTTTCGATTACATTTGCATCCATAATTAGAAACGTAATTTATTAATCATTTAAAAGACGAATTGGACATGGAAAAGATTGTAAAGATGTTTGTTTTGATGACTTTTGTGGTATCTTTCGCCGCATGCGGAGGAAAAACCAACACCCAAACGGAGGCTACAACAGATGAGAACGCCGCTTCTCAAACCGAAACCGTAGCGACTTCCGCAGAAAGTGACGTTTTGGCTAAATACGAAGAACTCGTAAACAAAGCCATAGAACTTTATCCGAAACTTGTTGCCGGCGATGCTGCTGCTACTCAGGAGTACGCCACGGTTGCACACGAGATTGCCGGAATTGCGGAAGAACTTACCCAAGCATTGGAGAATTTGTCGACGGAACAACAACAAAGATTTGTCGAACTGGGTAAGAAATTTAATGATGCAGTCACAGCCGGAAGCGCTCAACAGTAAACTTTTAGCCTTAGTGCATTAGGATAGCATGAAATACATATTAAGAGGATGGCAGAGGTGCCATCCTCTTTTTTTGCAGTAATCAATTGCCGAGGATATTTGTGGTATTTTTTATCATCCGCATGTTCTAGAAAAAACGATTCATCAGGAGTTAATGAAAGGCAAATTGTTAGTTTTTCAACTGAATTCAGTTCAGTCGTTTGTTTATTCTGTCATATTCATATTCATATAATATCCTGTATGTTTTCCTGCTTTTCCCTGCTTAATACTATCAAAAAGACAGTTATAAAAACAATTGTATAGAGGGTCTTTTTTTGTAAAGAAGGAATATACTTTAGATATTTTGATGGACACAATCAAGGAATTAATTGTATTATCTCTATTTCTTTTACTTTTTCTGTTTATTTATCAACTCGATTCTATCTGAATATATTGCTTTTTTCATATTGCTTTTTTAAACTCATTATTCACATATCATTAAATTATATTATTTTTCGATTGTTTTTCTTGGAATTATTTTTTCAGTCAACCCTATACAATCATGTATATCAGGCAGATAGCAATGTGTTCTGTGTTAAATCGTATTTAAATAGATTCTATGTATAGGATGCAGTTCGGATTTGTAAAAGCAGACAATCTTGCAATAATTGTCATTACATTTTATATTATCTAATCTTATATTCAAATATTGATTGATTTTTTTGTTTTAATATTCATGTTTCCTTCTTTCGGAAGAGTTTTTTGTTTTGATGTCCAAACAATCTGTCAGTTTAGAGAAAAAATGGTTTTATAACATTTCGTGTGGATAACAAGTAAGTCTTGCCCTCTCCCTCTCCCTCTCCCTCTCCGTCCCCCTCTCCGTCCCCCGCGCCGGCCCCCGCGCACCCGGGGCCCCTGAAAAGCACCCCAGGGCAAACGGAGGAAAAAATTGAGTAAGCGAATTCTGTATTCCAGGTTGAGTGCAGC
>JAISWO010000017.1 GCA_031271045.1 Tannerellaceae bacterium | reverse complement strand
TCCTTGTTTATCCCGGTATTCTTTCCACTTGGATCGACAACTGGATTCGTCCGGATATTGTGATACGAAATTTAATAAATTCATGGCTTGATTGCTTTTTTGCTGTAAAGATAAACATTCTGGGCGAAACAGCGGGTATTCATATTATTCTTTATACCACGATGCGTACATGTGGTAGTTGTTAGCTATCTTCTGATTGATTTCTTTGGATTGGGCGGGATCGACTTTCTTGACGAACTTAGCCGGAACGCCGGCATAGATGCTGCCCGGTTCTACCAGGGTGTTACTCAGTACGACGGAACCGGCGGCAATGATGGCGCCTTCGCCTACGACGGCATGATCCAGGACGACCGACCCCATGCCGATCAGCGCTCCGTCGTCTATCTTCGCTCCGTGGATGGTTACGTTGTGGCCGACAGATACGTTATCGCCGATCTCTATCACCGATTTTTCATACAAGGTATGCAGTACGGAGCCATCCTGTATGTTCACTCCATTGCCTATGCGGATAGAGTTGACGTCGCCGCGCAGGACGGCGCCGAACCAGATGCTGCATCCGTCGCCTATCACGACGTCGCCTATCACGGCGGCATTATCCGCCAGGTAGGTGTCTTTTCCTATTTGAGGGGTAAAACCCCTTACCGATTTAATAATAGCCATTATGATTCTGCTTCGATTATGCTTGTTTTTGATTGCAACCACGCCCGCTCTGCTTCATTTAAAAAGGGGCTTAGTTTGTCGTACACCATCCGGTGGTATGTATTGAGCCAGGCCCGTTCGCGAGCGGAGAGCATGGAGGGGATGATCAGGCTGGCGTCGATGTGGCAGAGGGTGAGGGTTTCGAAGGAGAGGAAGACACCGTACTCCGTTTCGCTGTCTTTGGCGACGACCATTATGTTTTCCGTCCGGATACCGTATTCGTTGGTCCGGTAGAGGCCCGGCTCGTTGCTCATCACCATGCCGGGTTGCAGGGCGACAGGGTTTTCTTCCATACGGATGCTCTGCGGGCCTTCGTGTACGTTCAGGCAATGGCCGATCCCGTGCCCAGTGCCGTGCAGGTAGTTGAGGCCGGCATCCCAGAGGGCTTTGCGGGCGAGGATGTCTAACTGCGAGCCGCGCGTCCCGGTGGGGAACCGGCATTTGGCCAGACTGATGTGTCCTTTCAATACGCGGGTAAAGTCTTTTTTCATCGCTTCGGTAGGCTCTTTGCTCAGGGAGATGGTGCGCGTGATGTCGGTCGTCCCATCCAGGTATTGGGCGCCGGAGTCCATCAGCAGCAGTCCTTCGGGGCGGATCAGGGCGTCGGTATCGGGTGTAGCGCTGTAATGGACGATGGCGCCATGGGCGGCGTATCCGCAGATGGTGTGGAAGCTGTCGGATACGTATAGCGGTTGTTCGGCACGCAGGGACGAGAGTTTTTGGGTGATGCTTATCTCCGTCAGTCGTTCGCCGGCGGCTAATTGTTCTTCGAGCCATATATAAAAGCGGACCAGGGCGACGCCGTCTTTTGTCAGTGCATTGCGGAAGCCGGCTATCTCGACAGGGTTCTTGATGCTCTTCAGATGATTGGCGGGGGTGATGCCTTCGACGATGCGGCAGTGCGGGGGGATGGCTTTGTAGAGGGCGGTATTGGTTTTGTCCGGATCGGCAAAGATACGGAGGCCGCCGGGCAGGGCGGAGAGGTAAGATGTCACACAACTGTAATCGGCCGGGGTGACGCCTTCGGCCGACAGATGTTCTGCTATTTCAGGCGTCAGGTGGCCGGACGGGACGAAGAGGACGGCTTCCTGCTCCGAGATGAAGGCGTAGGCCAGGGCTACCGGATTATAGTCGACGTCACTGCCCCGGATATTGAACGTCCAGGCCACTTCGTCGAGCGCGCATAGCAGGAGGGCGTCTGCCCCAGCCTGGCGGAGGCGCCGGCGGATAGCGTCTATCTTATCGCGTACGGATTGCCCCGTAATCTCGACGGGCAGTTCAAAGAGCGGGCCTCCGGGGAGGGGAGGGCGGTCGTCCCATATTTCGTCCAGAAGGTCGGTCGATGTCTCCAGGCGGATCGCCTTTCCGGCCAGCAATCCTTCCAGCGTGCGCGCAGCGGCGGCGCTGTACGATTGTCCGTCTAATCCGACGACGGCGCCTTCCGGCAGTTCGCGCAGCAGGAAGGCGGGGATGGAGATACTGTCGGGCAATCCGGTTTTATACAGTTCGATGCCGGAGTCATCCAGTTGGGCGGTGGCTTGCAGGAAATAGCGCGAGTCCGTCCACAGTCCGGCTGATCCTGCTGTAACGACTACTGTACCGGCCGACCCTGTAAAGCCCGACACCCATTGCCGTCCTTTCCAGCGCGCCGGCACATACTCGCTTAAATGCGCGTCCGAGCCGGGGATGATATACGCATCTATTCCGTGGCGCAGCATTGCAACCCTTAGGGTATCGATCCGTTCTTGTCTGTTCATTCTCATTCTATCAAATTTTTCAGATAACAGGCGACAAATATACATTATAAAAGGGATTCTTATACGCCGCGCGATAAAAATCAAGTCCCCCTCGGCCTCCCCCCCCCCGAAGTCTCGGCTCTGGCCAAACTATACATAAGTTTTATTAGAGCGGAATGTCGGGACAGGCAATTTAGATTCCATTCTCTTATGTGAGATAGTTTTTTTTCATACTTTTGCGGCAAACAAAGTAATATGTTATTATTATGGAAAATCGTTTCTTGGGCATTATCGAAAACAGTATAAAAGAATACTGGGAACTGCCGGGCTTTTCAGACTACAAAGGCAAGACCTATTATTATAAAGATGTGGCAAAGCAGATCGCCTATCTGCACATCCTGCTCGAACAAGCTGGAATCCGTCAGGGAGACAAGGTAGCCCTGGTCGGACGCAACTCGTCGCACTGGGCCATCAGTTTCTTCGGCGTACTGACCTACGGCGCAGTAGCCGTCCCAATCCTCCACGACTTCAAGCCGGAGAACATTCATCATATCATCAACCACTCCGAGGCAAAGGCCATACTGGCCGGATCGTCCAACTGGGAACATCTCGAAGCCGAAGCCATGCCAGGACTGAAGCTGGCTATCCTGCTCGACGACTTCTCTATCCTCCTGGCCAGCGAACAAAGCGCCTTCGACGCGCGCAACCGCTGGGATGAATACTTTGTTAAGAAGTACCCCGGAGGCTTCAACGCCGCCCATATCGCCTACCACGCCGAAGCACCCGACGAACTGGCCGTACTGAATTATACATCAGGCACCACCTCCTCGTCCAAAGGTGTGATGCTGCCATACCGCAGCCTCTGGAGCAATACGAAATACGCCAACGAAGCCCTGCCCTTCATCCACGCAGGCGACAACTTAGTCTGCATGCTGCCGATGGCCCACATGTACGGCCTGGCATTCGAGATACTCAATGCCGTAGGCAAAGGATGCCACATCCATTTCCTGACCCGTACGCCCAGTCCGAAGCTCCTGCTCGAATCCTTTGCAAGGCTCCGCCCAACCCTGATCCTGGCCGTCCCGCTGATTATCGAGAAGATGGTCAAAAGCCGTGTTTTCCCCCAACTGCTATAGCCCCCCATCCGCTTCCTGCTGAAACTGCCCGGTGTACGGAAGATCATACTGCGCACCATAGCCTCCAAGCTGGAACAAGCCTTCGGCGGTAACGTCTCCGAAGTCGTCGTCGGCGGAGCCGCCCTGAACAAAGAAGTAGAAAACTTCCTCCATGAAATAAACTTCCGTTATACCGTAGGCTACGGCCTGACCGAGTGCGGCCCCTTAGTCGCCTACTCCCAGTGGGACGTCTTCAAACAAGGCTCCGTCGGACGTATCGTCGACCGGATGGAAGTACGCATCGATCACCCCGACGCCGACAACGTGGGCGAAATATTCGTCAAAGGAACCAGCATCATGCTGGGCTACTACAAGAACCCCGCCGCCACCGAAGCCATCCTCTCCCCCGACGGATGGATGAATACCGGTGACCTCGGGCTGCTCGACTCCGATGGCGTACTCTATATCCGCGGACGCAGCAAAACCATGATCCTAAGCTCGAACGGACAAAATATCTACCCCGAAGAAATCGAAGATCTCCTCAATAATATGCCCTGCGTAACCGAATCCCTGATCATCTATCAAGAAGGCAAACTGGTGGCCCTCATTTATCCCGATATGGAAAAAATAGACCGTGAAAACTTAGATGATGCACAAATCGCCAGCCTGATGCAGGAAAACCTGGAAGCGCTCAACCGGAAGCTCCCACAATACAGCAAAGTAAGCAGCTTCAAACTCCTGGCCGAAGAATTTGAAAAAACACCCAAGCGGAGCATCAAACGCTACCTCTATCAGCCGGTGGAAAACTAACGCATATATGATAAATACTATATCTTTGCGGCCGAAATCATGCAGAACAGCCGATGAACGAAACTGAGACAAAAATAAAGGCGCTCCGCCAAGAGTTGGAAAAACATAATTATAACTATTATGTACTCTCTGCGCCTACAATTCCCGACTATGAATACGATGAACGCCTGCGAGAGCTGCAAGCGATGGAAGACGCCCACCCCGAATATGCCGACCCTCATTCCCCCACCCGGCGGATAGGCAGCGACCTGTCCAAAGACTTTGAACAAATAACGCACGCCTATCCCATGCTTTCGCTCGGCAATACCTATTCGGAAGACGAAATACGCGAATTTTACAATCGCACCATGCGCCTTCTCAACGAACCCTTCGAGATCGTCGCCGAACTGAAATACGACGGCACCTCCATCTCGCTCATATACGATCAAGGAAGACTGACGCACGCCGTTACCCGCGGCGACGGCACCCGCGGCGACGACGTGACGGCCAACGTAAAGACCATCCGCTCCATCCCCCTGAAACTGATCGGCGACCATCATCCCGACACATTCGAAATCCGTGGCGAAATACTCCTCCCCTGGGCAGAGTTCGACCGCCTCAACAAAGAACGGGAAGAACAGGAAGAACCCCTCTTCGCCAATCCCCGCAATGCCGCCTCCGGTACGCTGAAACAGCAAAACCCCGCCATCGTAGCCTCCCGTAAATTGGATGCCTACTTCTACTACCTGCTGGGAGAAAATCTGCCGGCCGCTACGCATTACGACAACCTGCAAACAGCCCGCACCTGGGGATTCAAAATCCCGGATGTAATCCGCAAGTGCAACACCCTTGAAGAGATATTCGACTATCTTGCCCATTGGGACGCAGAACGCAAAAACCTGCCCGTAGCAACCGATGGCGTCGTACTGAAAGTAAACGACCTGCGCCAGCAAAGGAATCTGGGCTTCACAGCCAAAAGCCCCCGCTGGGCAATTGCCTATAAATTCCAAGCCGAAAGAGCGGCGACGCGACTCAATTCCGTCTCCTTTCAAGTAGGACGTACCGGCGCCGTGACGCCTGTCGCCAACCTGGAGCCTGTCCTCCTCTCGGGCACGACCGTCAAACGCGCCTCCCTGCATAATGCCGACATCATCGAAGGACTGGATTTGCATATCGGAGACTATGTATACGTCGAAAAAGGAGGCGAAATCATCCCCAAAATCGTAGGCGTAGACACCAATGCCCGCAGTACGATGCAGACAGGAGAAAAAGTACGCTTCCTGCCGGACTGTCCCGAATGTGGCGCCTCGCTGATTCGCCCTGCCGGAGAAGCGACCCATTACTGCCCGAACGAATCAGGCTGCCCTCCGCAGATCAAAGGACGCATCGAGCATTTCGTCTCCCGCCGCGCGATGGACATTCGTATAGGTCCCGAAACCGTGGAAGATCTCTATAACGCCGGTTACGTACAAAACGCCGCCGACCTCTATACCTTAACGTTCCCCGACCTGCTCCGCCTGGAACGCCGGGCGGAAAAGAGTGCGCAGAACCTGCTCGACAGTCTGGAAGAATCCAAATCAATACCTTTCGAACGGGTCTTGTTTGCGCTGGGAATCCGCTATGTAGGAGAAACCGTCGCCAAACGCTTAGCCTCTGCTTTTCTGAACATCGAACAGTTGCGCGAAGCTACCTTCGAATCGCTGATGCAGGTAAACGAGATAGGAGAACGTATCGCCCAGAGCGTTCTGAATTACTTCGCCGACGAAGGCAACCTCTCCATCCTCGGACGCCTTCAGGCGTCCGGCCTGCAAATGGCCGTTGGTGAGGCGGCGCAGAGCAGCCGCTCGGACAAATTACAAGGGCGCTCCTTCGTCATAAGCGGCATATTTGCCCACCATTCGCGCGATGTATATAAAGCGCTGATCGAACAACACGGAGGAAAATGCACAGGCTCCGTTTCCGGCAAGACAGACTATATCCTCGCCGGCGACAGTATGGGCGCGTCGAAATTGGAGAAAGCAACTAAGCTGGGCGTGACAATAATCAACGAGAATGAATTTTTAAACATGTTGAACGAATGATTTTTCAAAGTTATTTTATCAAGAAAAAGATACAGGATCTTGCAAAGAATACGTCAATCAGGAAATCGCGATTCTGTTCGCTGAACGAAGCAAAGGATTTTTTAATAGTATTCAATATAAAAGATAAGGAGCAGATCCTGCCCTGCGTAGAGCAACTGAAAGAGTTAAACAAAAAGATAAGCATAGGCGTTTTCATACCCAAGAAACTAAAGATACTGACAGAAACAGACCCTTCCTGGCTGCAAATAAAAGAGGACGAATTTGGATCAAACGGCCTCCCCTCGCCTCCCTTGTGCGAACAATTCAATACCATTTCGGTCGACATACTGATCGACCTCACCCGGGCAGACGATTACGCCATGCATTACCTGCAAGTGCTTCACCCGGCCTCGTTCAAAGTCGGCAACAAATCGTCGCTGCGCAACCTGTTCGACCTGACCGTCACGATGGGAGCCAACGATGATATACCCCAATTCTTCCGGCAGCATATCCTGTTTTATTTGCAGACGATCCGCTCAAGATGATAGATAATATTTCTTACTTTTGCCCTGCAAACAATAAAATGGATTTTCCCGTATGACAGATAACAATCTAAAAGGGATGGGCGTAGCGCTCATCACACCTTTTAAGGAAGACGAAAGTGTGGATTTCGACACCCTGGGCAGGCTTGTCGATTACCAATTACAGAATGGAACGGACTACCTGGTGGTCTTAGGAACAACAGCCGAAACACCTACGCTGACCGAAGAAGAAAAAGACAAAATAGTCGAAAGAGTCGTGATGAAAGTGCAAGGACGTATCCCCATAGTCCTGGGAGTAGGAGGCAATTGTACGCGCGCCGTTGTCGAGAAACTCAAGCAAAACCGCTTCGCGGGCATTGACGCAATCCTGTCGGTCGTCCCCTATTACAATAAGCCTTCGCAAGAAGGTATCTTCCGGCACTACGAAGCCATTGTCGAAGCCTCGCCGCTTCCCATTGTTCTCTACAACGTGGAGGGACGTACCGGAGTTAATATGACGGCCGAGACGACACTGCGCATCGCTCACGAATTTAAGAACGTCATCGGCATAAAAGAAGCGTCGGGCAGATTCCCGCAAATAGATGACATCATCAAAAACAAGCCGGCAGGATTCAACGTCATCTCGGGCGACGACGCGATAACCTTCCCGCTGATTACGCTCGGAGCCGTCGGCGTCATTTCGGTTATCGGAAACGCATTCCCCCACGAATTTAGCCGCATGGTGCGCCTCGCTCTGGCAGGCGATTATGCAGGCGCCCGTACCATACACCACAATTTTACCGAACTCTTCGACCTTCTCTTTGTCGACGGGAATCCGGCAGGAGTAAAGAGCATGCTCAATGCTATGGGATATATCGAAAATAAACTCCGCCTCCCGTTAGTGCCGACACGCATTACTACGTTCGAAAAGATCCGCAACGTATTACAGCAATTGAACATCCGTTGCTGATACGCTCCCATGTACGCAAAAGGAACTTTTGGCTACGATTTGCAGTACCTGTCCCGCCGCGGAAGCATGCATCTTCTGGCGAGCGACGACGAGCAGGCGCAGGTGATCGTATCTCCCCAATACCAGGGCAAAGTATTTACCTCCACCGTCGGAGGAAAAGAAGGCCGGAGCCTCGGCTTTGTGAACTATAAAGCCTTCGAATCCGCCGTTCTCAACGAACACATGAATGGTTACGGAGGAGAAAATCGCCTATGGATAGGGCCCGAAGGAGGTCGTTTCTCCGTCTTTTTCAAGCCGGGCGTCCGCCAGGTTTATGACAATTGGCGCACGCCACGCCCCTTCGATACGGAACCCTGGCAGGTGACCGGCGCAGGCAGGAAAGACATCCGGATGGAGAAAGATCTCGAAATATTGAACTACATGGGAACTCATTTGCGGATGAACGTCAGCCGGAAGGTGCGCCTCATGGATGCCGGCGAGATCGCTGCCGCCTGCGGGGGCCTCCCCGAAGAAAACCTGCAAGCCGTGGCTTATGCAACCGAAAACACCCTGACCAACCGGAACGATTTTGAATGGACGCCGCAGACAGGCGCCGTCTGTATCTGGATCCTCGATATGTTTTGCACGGCGCCGCGCTCCTTCACGATCGTACCTTTTGTACAGGGTGACGAGCGAGATTTGGGCCCGGTCGCTACCACCGCCTATTTCGGCGAGATCCCCGGCGGACGTTACGCCGAAAAAGACGGTTGCGCATGCCTGAAGACAGACGGGAATTTCCGCAGTAAAATCGGACTGAACAGCCGGCGAACCAAAACCATTGCCGGGAATTACGACCCCGACTCCGGGCATCTGGCCGTTGCTATTTTCGACCTTGACCGGGATGCCGTCTACCTGAATCAGGAATGGGACACCGCCAAAGACCCGCTGGTGGGCGACGTTTTCAACGCCTATAACGACGGCCCGCTCGCCGACGGCAGTATCATGGGGCCTTTCCTCGAATTGGAGAGTCAATCGCCTGCCATCTTTATTGTTCCCGGCGCATCCATGAGCCATCATCATCAGGTTTTTCATTTTCTTGGCGAAGCCGCCGCCCTGAACGTACTCACCAAAAGATTCTTCAATTACCCGATCCTCTGAGAGGTTAGCATTATAATGTGCAAACCTCCCGGATCTCCCCCAAGCTTTTCGATAAAAAAAGAAAAGCCTACAGAAACTCTGTGGCCTTTTCATAATATTGTGAACATCTCCCGTGAGCTATGGGGGCTTTTAAATGGAAAAGGAAAGTCTCCCGTAAAGTCTGTGGTCATTTCACAACGTTGTGAAATGTTCCCACGAAGTCTGTGGCCTTTTCACAACGTTGTGAAATGTTTCCATGAACTCTGTGGCCTTTTCACAACATTGTGAAATGTTCCCACGAACTCTGTGACGTTTTCACAATGTTGTGAAATGTTCCCATGAACTCTGTGGTCTTTTCACAACCTTGTGAAATGTTCCCGTGAAGTCTGTGGCCTTTTCGCAACGTTGTGAAATGTTCCCATGAAGTCTGTGGCCTTTTCGCAACGTTGTGAAATGTTCCCGTGAACTCTGTGGCGTTTTCACAACGTTGTGAAAAGCTCCCGTGAAGTCTGTGGCGTTTTCACAACGTTGTGAAAATCGCAAGGTGCGGTCTGTGGGCTTTTCACAATGTTGTGAAAAGCTCCCGCGAACTATTTGGGGTTTTCACAACGTTGTGAAAGGCTCCAGCGAGGTCTGTGGGGAAGGAAAAAATTATTTATTGTTCCAGTTCGTCGAGCAGGGCATTGCGCTCGATGGAGAAGGTGGTATCGTTGGCCTGGATGTGTTGCAGCATTTCTTTCGCTTTCAGGCGGAGTGCGGTGTGAAGGTCGGGGGAAAAACAGGCTTCTTCGATCATCAGCCGGGCCGCTATCTCCATCCGTTGCAGCCCGCCGCCATCACCTGCATCAAGTCGCAGGATAATGTCCGGAACGGCGGTATTCAGCAGGTAGTTGGTGTCAATTTTCAATGCCTGGTAAGCGCCCTGCACCAGGACCGGATTCATGTTTGCGGCTTCAGTGTCGCGTTGGCCTACGATCTGGGCAATGACTTTGCCCAGTTCTTCAATTTGTACCATAAGAAAATCTCTTTTAAGCATAGTTGTATCGTTTATTATTAAGTTGATATTTTTTAGTTCCCAAAAGTACGAATTTCAATTGAATGTTTTGCTACCTTTGCGCTGGTCCGGATGTTCCGGCAAAGAATAATTCCATGACTCGGAGAAAGAAACAGATTGTGGCCACCATTTTGCTGACTGTTTTCGCGTTTTACTACGCGAACGTCTGTTTTTCGTACCATACTCACATCATCCATGGAACGACCATTGTCCATTCTCATTTTCACACCAAGGCCCACGCCCAGGCAGACTCGCACAGCAGCAGCGAGCTGACGCTGATCGCGGCGCTCTCCATCCTGCAATCGCCGGAAGCCGCCGGATGCCTGGCTATCGCGGCGCTCTTTTTGCTGCTACACGTATTTGTGCAGCCCATCCGCTCCATCCGGATCCTTTCCCGATCTGCCGGGCAGACTTCCCCCCGGGCGCCCCCTGTCCCAGCGCCGACATACGCATAAGCGATTTTTTCATTTATTTCCCCGTTACGCCGACGTAACGATTTATTTTCATTTCAAATCATACACATCCATGAATAAGATATTCATCGTCACGATGCTGTGTCTACTGACGGCTTCGTGCAAACAACATAACCCTGACGCCGACGGCGCCGGGATCCGGTATGCAGGCGATACGATCGTCGTGCCGGCCGGTTCGCCCATCATGAGGCAGATCCTTACCCGCCAAGCCGGAGCGGAAGAATATTCGGCAGAGTTCAGAACCGTTGGCTCCGTTCGCCCCGTGCAGGGTCGTCTGGCGGAGATAGCGTCCCCGTTTGCCGGAAGGATCCTCCGGTCGTATGTCCGCTTAGGGCAAGCAGTCGGCGCCGGAGCGCCAATTGTGGAGCTTGGCTCGGCCGAATTTTACGAAGCCGCCCGCACCTACTTTGCTTCCCGCTCGGCCAAGGAGCTTAAAACTATGCATTTCGACCGCCAGAAAGACCTCGCAGCTCATGGCGTCGCCTCGCAACGCGATCTGGAAGAAGCCCGGAGCGAAGCCGAGATTGCCGCCCGCGAGCTGGAAGAAGCCGAAGCCACGCTGCAATTATTTCATACCGAAGCCTCCTCTCTGCAGATGGGGCAACCGCTGCGGCTCGTCTCGCCCATTGCCGGCGAAGTCGTAAAAAGCAATATCACGATCGGGAGCTATGCCGCTGCCGACGCCGGGCCCCTGGCTGTTGTCGCCGACCTGTCGGAGGTATGGGTCGCCGCACTTGTGAAGGAAAAGTATTTCGGTGCGATCCGCCACGGCGACCGCGTGGAAGTTTTTACCGATGCGAACCCCGGCCACGTCGTTTGGGGACACATCTATTATATCGGAGAAATGCTGGATGAAGAGACGCGCTCGCTCGAAGTCATCGTGGCATGCAATAATTCCGACCGCGAGCTCAAGCCCGGCATGTTCTGCGAAGTACATTTTCTCTCTTCCCCCGTCCGGTCGATCATCCTTCCCTCGACCGCCGTCATGCAGGAGCAGGACCATGCGTATGTGCTGATAAAAACGCCCGGGCCGGCTGATGCAACCGGGTATAGCTTCGTGCGCCGTGAGGTTGAATCCGAGACCGCCGGCGACGGCAAAGTACGTATCGCAAGCGGGCTGAGCGAAGGCGACGAGGTGGTCGTCGAGGGTGGCATCTACCTAAACCTGTGAGCCATGGAAAAACTGATGAACACCCTCGTTCAGCGTCGTTGGTTGATGCTGACGATATTCGTACTTCTGGCCGGCGTTGGGATATACGCCTGGCGGCAGTTGGCCATTGACGCCTACCCGGATATAGCCGACGTATCGGTGGGCGTTGCCACGCAAGTCCCCGGCCTTGCCGTGGCCGAGATCGAACAACAAATCACCGTCCCCCTGGAGCGCGAGCTAAACGGCATTCCCGGCCTGAAGGTGATGCGGAGCAAGAATTTTTTCGGCATATCCAAAATCACGCTCGTATTTGAAGACGGCATCGACGACTATTGGGCGCGCCAGCGCGTTTTGGAGCGCATCAATGAGATCGACCTCCCTTTCGACGCCAAGCCGGGCCTTGATCCGCTGACATCTCCCATAGGCGAGATATACCGCTACGTTGTGACGGGAGACAAGAGCCTGCGCGAGTTGACCGAGCTCAATTTATGGCTCATCATCCCTCGCCTGAGGCAGATCCACGGTATCGCCGACGTATCTAATTTCGGCGGCATCACCACGCAATTTCAAATAGAAATCGACCCGGGCAAACTGACAAAGTATAATCTTTCGCTTGGCGAGATAACCGAATCCATCGAGCGCAACAATTCCAACGCCGGCGGCAGCACGCTCATCCGGGGCGACCTGAGTTACGTGGTGCGCGGCGTGGGCCTGGTGCGCGATCTCGAAGACCTGGGCAACATCGTGGTCAAGACAGCCGGCGGAGCCCCCGTTTATATCAAAGACCTGGGCGAACTGAAGTACGGCAATCTCGAGCGCAAAGGCATCATGGGCTATACGGACGAAGCGATCAATTATGAGGACGGCGTCCAGGGTATGGTGCAACTGCTCCGCTACGAAAACCCATCCCAGGTGTTGGCAGAGATCAACCGCGCCGTCGATGAACTGAATAACGGGATCCTCCCCAGAGGCGCAAAAATTCATACCTTCTACGACCGCACGGAGCTGGTTGATGCTACGCTGAGCACCATCTCGCATACGCTCCTGCTGGGCGTCCTGCTCGTGGTCGGCGTCTTGATCATCTTCCTGGGCAGTCCGAAAGGCGCCTTATTGGCCACGATCACCATCCCGGTCTCGCTGCTTGTCGCCTTCATCCTGATGTGGCTGACCGACATTCCTGCCAATCTGCTCTCGCTTGGAGCCATCGACTTCGGCATCATCGTCGACGGAACGATCGTCATGATGGAGACGATACTCAAGAAGCGCGAGGATGATCCCTCCCGTGAGCTGGAAGAAGCCGGCATTGTCAAACGCGCCGCCGAAGTAGCCCGCCCCATCTTCTTCGCCACGCTGATCATCACCGTAGCCTACCTGCCGCTCTTTGCCTTCGACAGGGTGGAGCAGAAGCTCTTTACCCCGATGGCCTTTACCTTGAGCTTTGCCCTGGCGGGTGCGCTGGCCTCGGCCCTGATCCTGATCCCCGGCCTGGCGTACGCCGTGTACCGGAAACCCCAGAAAGTTTACCGCAACCGCTGGCTCGAACGCCTGACGGAAATATACCGGCGTCAGAGCGCCGCTCTCATTGCCGCTCCCCGGAAAATCATCGCCCCCATTGCCGCCGTGCTGATTGCCGTCGCCGGGCTTTCGGTCTACGTCGGGAAAGACTTCCTGCCTCCGCTCGACGAAGGCAGCATCTGGCTCCAGATACAGTTGCCTCCCGGCATGTCGCTCGAGAAATCCTCCGAGATGGCCACGACGCTCCGCGATAAGCTCCGGGTGTACGACGAAGTAACCTACGTCATGACCCAGACCGGGCGCGACGACGAAGGCGTCTGTCCCTTTTCTTTTTCACACATCGAAGTAATGATCGGCCTCAAGCCCTACGACACATGGAAGGACGGCCGGAGGAAGCCGGACCTGATCGCCGATATGGCCGCCATGATCGAGACGATGCCGGGATACAGCGTCGGATTTTCGCAGCCTATCATCGACATGGTGATGGATCAGATTGCCGGAGCGCATAGCGACTTGGCGATTAAGATCTACGGCGAAGATATGACCGAAAGCCGCCGCATCGCCGAGGCCGTGAAAACGCTGGTCGAAGGCGTGCCGGGAGCTGCCGACGTCGGTCTTATGGAGGAACCTTTCCTGCCGCAGCTCCAGATTGTGGCCGACCGCGACAAGATCGCCCAGTACGGCCTCAATGTCGCCGACGTAGCCGAACTGATCGAAGTAGCCATCGGCGGCAAGGCCGTTTCGCAGGTATTTATCGGCAGCAAGGTGTATGATGTGATCTGCCGCTACAACGACGTATCGCGCGATACGCCCGAAAAGATCGGCGCGTTGATGCTCACATCGGCCTCCGGGACGATGATCCCCCTCTCGGCCGTAGCACAGATCAAGACGACGACGGGCGCAAGCATGATCTCCCGCGAGATGAACCAACGCTTCGTTACCGTACGTATGAACCTGCGCGGAAGGGATCTGACCTCCTTCGTCCGTGAAGCCCAATCGAAAATCGAAGCCCAGGTGCCGTACGATCACACCCGGTTCCGCTTCCACTGGGCCGGCCAGTTGGAGAACCAGAGCCGGGCATTCGGTCGTCTGGCAATTATTATGCCCATCACGCTGGCGGTGATGTTCCTGCTGCTGTTCTTCACCTTCGGCAAATTCCGCCAGGCGGGTTTGCTGATCGGGATGCTGCCGCTGGCCGTTTTCGGAGGTATGCTGGCCTTAGTAGTGCGCGGAATGACGTTCAATGTATCCTCGGCGGTGGGCTTTATAGCGCTATTCGGCGTTTTCATCCAGAACGGCGTCATCATGATCTCGCACATCAATAACCTGCGCAAGCGGGGTACGGAATTGAAAGAAGCCGTCCTTTCCGGTGCATCCCATCGCCTGCGTCCTGTGCTGATGACGGCCACCGTAGCGATCCTCGGATTGCTGCCCGCTTCGCTTTCGACCGGTATCGGCTCCGACGTGCAGCGTCCGCTGGCCACGGTGATCGTTTACGGCCTGCTGTGCGGCACCATCCTCACCCTCTACGTCCTGCCCGCTTTCTATTACATAATGGAAAAAAGAGCCGCCACCGCCCCCCCGTCCGGACGTACGCCTCTCACGAAATATGCCATGATCGCATTGTTCTGCGTCGTGAGCCTTGTCGGGCATGCGCAGGGACGGACGCTGACGTTCGAAGAATACCTGTCGAACGTCAGAAGCTCCAACGTCAGCTACCTGGCCGAGAAGTACAATGTCGACATCGCCGAGGCCAACCTGAAAGCCGCCAAGGCCTTCCCCGATCCCGAACTGTCGGTCGACTATGCCAACAACCAGAACTGGGACTTGCAAATGGGTTACGGCATCGACGCCGGATTGAGCTATACGCTCGAACTCGGAGGCAAACGCCGGGCGCGGATACGGGTGGCGCAAAGCGAAAAAGAACTGGCCGGCGCCATGCTGGAGGATTATTTCCGCAACCTCCGGGCCGACGCCACCTTGGCCTATCTGGCCGCCTTGAAACAAAAGCGGCTGCACGAAATACAAAAAACATCCTACCGGCAGATGCTCTCGCTCTCGCTCGCCGACAGCCTGCGCTTTCGCCTGGGAGCGATCATGGAAGTCGATGCCCGGCAATCGAAGCTGGAAGCCGCCACGATGCTGAATGAGGTGTATGCGGGCGAAGGCGAGTGGAAGCAGGCGTTGGTTCAACTCTCATTATTCCAGGGAAGCGACGCCATGGCCTTGCCCGATTCGATAACGGGGGAACTGTCTTGTCCGAAACGCGAATGGGAGTTGCCCGCACTGATAGCGACGGCACAAAACAATCGCGCCGACCTGCAGGCCGCCCTGCAATCGAGGGAGCTTTCGTACAACAACCTGCGATTGGCCAAAGCCAACCGTGCGATTGACCTGGGAATCAGTATCGGCGGAGTGTATTCATCGAAAGTATTGAACGAAATAGCGCCCGCGCCTGCCTTCCGGGGAATTACGGCGGGAATCAGCGTCCCGCTGAAATTCTCCAACGCCAACAAGGGCGCATTGCGGGCGGCCCAATTGGCGGCCACGCAAAGCGAGCAACAATACCGGGCCGTAGAGTTGCAGATCGCTTCGGAAGTCGCGCAAGCCTTCAGTCGCTATACAGCCGCCTGCCGCCAAGTAGAGCAGTTCGCCGGCCTGCTGGACGAAGCAGAAGTTATTCTCCAAAAGAAAGTGTACAGCTATGAGCGCGGCGAGACAACCATTCTCGAAGTACTCAACGCCCAACGTACCTACAACGACGTACAGGTAAACCACAGTGAGACGCTCTACCACTGCGCCGCCGCCATGGTCGAACTGGAACGGGCATGCGGTAACTTGTAATCCGCAACTCCGCCTATCTCGGCGAAGATGATGACGCCTGGGGGTTGACGGTGATCTGCTGACCATCAGCAAAACCGATCATACCACCAGCGTCATCAAATGCTTCTGATTTGCGAGAAATCTTTTTCCCACCTGTCTGCATCTTCTCGTCTGTAGGAGAGGGTTATCGTCGCAAGTTTGTCGTCGTTAGTGAACAGACGTAAAAGGTTAAGAAAAAGTTTGAGGCGCTATTCGTTATGTATATTCCCGCAGGGCTACCTTTTGAGTATATACTTAGCTTACTGCGTCAGCCGGTAATTATAGGTGATTGTGCCGCTCTGGTTGTTGGTTCCTGGTATGCTGTTGAATTTAGCTTTGCGAGCGGCGTTAAGGGCGCTTTGTCGCATGGAGGCATTGTCGATGGTCGTTCCTCGACCTATCTCGGCAAAGATGACGGCGCCTTTGGGGTCGACGGTGATATTGATGACGATGCGTCCTTCCTCCTGTACGCTGTATTCCGGTCGGGGCAGTCCACCCATGCCGGCGGGGCGGCGTCCGTCCAGCGTGAATAGGGGGCCTTCGCCGCCTGTTCCTTCGTTGGCTCCGCGATCGGAGTTGCCGAAGGGGCTGCCCTGGTTCCCGGCGCCTGTGGAGGCATCGCCTTGATTGTTGCCTTGTGCGTTGCCGCTACCGAAGGCGCCGGCTACGCGGCTGCTGATGGCGTTTTCCCGGCGTCGCTGTTCTTCTTCCCGGCGTCGTTCGGTTTCTTCGGCTATGCGCCGTTCATTTTCTATGCGTTGTTCTTCTCTTTTCCGGGCTTCTTCGATGGCGACCGATTCTTCGAGGTCTTGCGTCAGGAAGTCTTCCTGATTGACGGCAGGCTGCGGTTGGGGAGGAACCGGCAGGGAAGCGCCTCCTGTGTACGAAGGTTCGAACATACCGGTAGAGGTGTTCACGTTCCCGAAGTTCACCAGGATGCCTTCCTCTTCTTCGGGGACGATGGTTCGCAGCACGGTGAATCCCAGGATCAGGAGGATCAGCAGATGAACGGCGAGCGTACCTAAGAGGCTGTATAGTTTATCGGTGTCCACGGGGTCGGTTATTTTTGCGGTCTTGTGGCGAGCGCCATTTTGTATTTGTTCTTGATCGCTATGTTCAGGATCTTTACGACTTCCTTGTAGGGAACGGTTTCGTCGGCATAAAGCATGACATACAGTTCCGGTTCTTTGTCATAGCAATCTTGCAGGAAAGGAGTTATTTGGTCGAAGGTGATTCTTCGTTCGCGCTGTTTCCCAAAGGCTACGTAGTAGTTCAGGTCTGCGTCGATCGTCAGTCGCGTGAGCGGTTTGGCAGACGTCTGCTTTTGCGACTGGGGCAAAGTAACCTTGATGGCATTCGGGATAACGACCGTCGAACTGATCATAAAGAATATCAGTAACAGAAAGATGACGTCCGTCATCGAAGCCATGCTGAAGGATGCGTTTACCTTGGTTCGTCTTTTCAGTGCCATGCGTAATTAATTAGCAGGTTCGTTCAACAGGTCCATAAATTCCATCGTACGGGCTTCCATCTTGTTTACGACGTTGTCGACGCTGGAGACTAAATAATTGTATGCAAACAAGGCGATGATACCGACGACTAATCCTCCCACCGTTGTCACCAGGGCTTCATAGATGCCGTTTGAGAGTAAGGTTATATCGACGTTCGAGCCGGCATTGGCCATGTCGAAGAAGGCCCGGACCATACCGGTTACCGTCCCCAGGAAGCCGATCATCGGGGCTCCGGCGGCAATGGTGGCAATCAAGGGAAAGCCTTTCTCTAATTTGGCTATTTCGAGGTTACCGACGTTCTCAATGGCGACCAGCACGTCGTTCATAGGCCTTCCCAGGCGCGAGATGCCCTTTTCTATCATCCGGGCGGAAGGCGTATAGGTGGTGCGGCAGAGCTTTAGTGCCGACTCTACCTTGCCGTCGTGGATATAGTCTTTAATCCGGTTCATGAAGGATTCATCTTCCTTTCCGGCGCGCCGAATGATTAATAGACGGTCTATAAATATATAGACGGCTATGAACGACAGTAAGGCCAGGATGATCATGATCCAGCCTCCTTTCAGCGCCAGGTCGAGGATGTTTATTTCCGCCTGCGTTACGATGATATTTGTCGTCAGATCCGGCATAGCAGTAGCTGCCTGTTCTCCTGTGGACTGTAATGAAAGTAAAATACTCATTGTTTTTGTGCTCTTATTCTGTTAATACTAATTCTTTGATTACATTTGTCTTAATATTGCGGCAAAATTAATGGTATTTAGGGAATACAGAATAAAATGTGGACGAAAGATTTCATAACGAAAGAGTTTCCGGCGTTAAAAAAGACTGATAAGGCAGCTTTTGCTTTATCGGTGATGGATGATTTGAAGGTCAGGGACCTTCCGGTTGTAGCCGGTGATATATACCAGGGTTTATTGTTGGAAAAAGATCTGTTGGCTTTACCGGATCCTTCGGTCAGCGTACATGAATTGACGCTGTACGCGCTAAGCATTGGCGAATTGGGGCATCTGCATGAGATCATGGAACGGATGCTGCGCTATCATTTGACGATACTTCCGGTGGTTTCACCTAAAGGTCATTACAAGGGAGTTATTACGCGCGACAAGGTGTTTGACGTTCTCGCCGGCTTGTGCAATGCGGAGGCGGCGGGAAGTGTCGTTGTGCTGGAATTGCTACCGCGGGACTACGCCTTGTCAGACATCGCACGGATTATGGAAGCCAACAATGCGCATGTGCTCAATCTGCTGTCGAACACAGACCCCGTCACCGGGAGGCTCGTCCTGACGATCAAGATTGACCTCGAAGATGCCACGCCGGTGATCCGCAGCTTCGAACGTTTCAACTATACGGTGCTGCACCACTTCATGGAAAAGGGAAAGAACGACGAGGCCCTGCAACACAGGATAGACGAGTTGCTCTATTATATGAATATGTAGAACTTGAAAGGAAAAAACATGAAAACAGGTATATTCGGAAGCGCCTGCCAAAAGGACAAACAAACGCTGATCAAACGTTTATTCGCCAAGCTCGCAGACGTAGGCGCCGCCGTATACGTAGATCGCGACTTTTACGCCTTCCTTTGCAACGAGTGGGACTTCTGTCCGCCCGCAGACGGCATCCTCGAGGGCGACGTCTTCGATCTGGACGTAGCTATCAGCGTCGGAGGCGACGGTACCTTCCTGCGGACAGCCTCGCGCATCAACCGGCAGGAAATACCCATCCTGGGAATCAATACGGGGCACCTGGGATTCCTGGCCGATACAGGGAGCCAGGAGCTGGACGACACGATCGACGAAGTGTTCAAAAACTATTACCGCACCGAAGAACGCACCCTCCTGCGCTTGCACACCCGGGAGAAACTCTTTGCCGGTTACAACTACGCATTGAACGAGGTGGCCGTATTGAAGCGAGATACGTCGGCCATGATCACCATACACGCATTGCTCGACGACGATTTCCTGGCCTCCTACCAGGCCGACGGGCTGATTGTCGCCACGCCGACGGGATCGACGGCCTATTCGATGAGTGTGAACGGTCCGATCCTGGTGCCGCAAAGCGCTTCGCTGGTCATCTCTCCCGTGGCGCCGCACTCGTTGAACGTCCGGCCCCTGGTCGTCCCCGATACGTCCGTCATTACGCTAACGATCGAGAGCCGCAGCGAATTTTTCCTCGTCTCTCTCGACGGCCGATCGGAGATCTTCCCCGCCGGAGCCAGCTTGAGCATCCGCAAGGCCGACTACGTCACCCGCATCATCAAGCGACACAATCAGACCTTCTACCAAACCCTCCGCAACAAGCTCCTTTGGGGAACTGACGTCAGGAGAACTTCCACGGATACGGATACATTCGATATATAATCTTATAATGATAGAAAGAAAATGAGAAACTTTACCAACGTGCACGATCTCGGCGACCTGCAAGCTGCCCTCCGGGAAGCTTACGAGATCAAAAGAGACCGCTTTGCCGACACAAACATCGGGCGGAACAAAACTTTGTTAATGGTCTTCTTCAACGCCAGCCTGCGCACCAGGTTGAGCACCCAGAAGGCCGCCATGAACCTCGGCATGAACACCATCGTCCTCGATGTGAACCAGGGGGCCTGGAAGCTGGAGACAGAAAGAGGCGTCGTCATGGACGGCGACAAAAGCGAGCACCTGCTCGAGGCAATCCCCGTGATGGGATGCTATTGCGACATCATCGGCGTACGCTCTTTCGCCCGCTTCGAGAGCAAGGAGGAGGACTATACCGAAAAGACGCTCAACCAGTTTATCCGCTACAGCGGGAGGCCCGTCTTCTCGATGGAAGCAGCCACCCGCCATCCGTTGCAGAGCTTCGCCGACCTGATTACGATCGAAGAGTACCGGACAACGCCCCGCCCCAAGGTCGTGATGACCTGGGCCCCCCATCCCAAAGCCCTTCCCCAGGCCGTGCCGAACAGCTTTGCCGAATGGATGAACGCCGCCGGCTACGACTTTGTCATCACGCATCCCGAAGGCTACGAACTGGATCCGGCCTTTGTCGGTCCGGCGCGCGTCGAGTACGACCGCGAGAAGGCCTTTGAGGGCGCCGACTTTGTCTATGCCAAAAATTGGGCTGCATACGCCGGTCCGGACTACGGCAAGGTCCTCCACGCCGACAGGCGCTGGACCGTGGATGCCCGGACAATGGCCTTGACGAACAACGCCTACTTCATGCACTGCCTGCCTGTGCGCCGCAATATGATCGTTACCGACGATGTGATTGAGGGGCCCCGCAGCTTAGTTATTCCCGAAGCCGCTAATCGCGAGATTTCCGCCCAGACCGTTCTCCGGAGGCTTCTCCTGAGCGAAGCGTAAGCCGATTCGGGTCAAAAGAAAGCCGCCCGGAGGGAATTTCCCTCACGGACGGCTACTGAACATGAAAAAATTATAATTCTTTCAGGGAATGACGGTTTCGACGGGGGTACTCCAGGGACCTTTGAGGCCGCGGGTGTTTTCCCATCGAAGAGCGATGTGGATTTTGTGGCCCATCTCGCTTCCGCGGAAGGTCAGGATGGCGGGCGAGGCGGTGTCGAAGCCGGAGTGTTCGTACAGGTCGGGATCGTCGACGTCGACCTCCGAGAAGGTCCATTTAATTTCAGCTCCATGTTGTCCTTTGGGCTTGTTGCCTTTGCTTCTTTCTTCCATCGAGAAGTAGTCGATGTGCAGCCGGTGACCGGCTAAGGGTATGATTTCGAATCCGGGAGGCATGGCGGCTACCGGGGCGGGTGAGTGTTTGCCGGCGGAGCGCATGGGCAGGCCCGCGGCATCAAGGTCGGCGTCCGATGCGGCCTGGTTGGTCTTCATCAGGGCGGCCAATTTGCGATATTCGGGTACAAAAATCTTCTCGGCCGCTCTCACTTCGTCAATGATGATTTTGGTACGTGTTGCGGGGTTCTTCCATGCCGTCACCGCTTCATCGTACCTGACAAAGGATCCGTTGCGGAAGCCTTTGTACCATTTTCCAATCACTGTCGTATCCTGCATACCAAGACGAACGAGGTTCGTGTCGATAAAGTGTACCGTTATTTTGGCTTTCTCCAGCCGTTCTACGTAGCCATGCGGCATCCAGTCAGTTCTATTACTTGGCATAACAATAATTTGTATGAGGTTAATACTGTATATTCAAACATTTTAATAGATTCTCTTTCCTTTTTCACCCCTCCGCTTCGATGGACAGCAAAGGGGCTTCGATGGATTGCAATGGAACCTGGATAGATTGCACCGGAGCCCTGGTGGACTGCATCCGAGCCTTAGTGGACTGCATCCGAGCCTTAGTGGACTGCATCCGAGCCTTAGTGGACTGCATCCGAGCCTTAGTGGACTGCATCCGAAGCCTGGTGGACTGCATCCGAAGCCTGGTGGACTGCATCCGAAGCTCGGTGGACTGCATCCGAAGCTCGGTGGACTGCATCCGAAGCTCGGTGGACTGCATCCGAAGCTCGGTGGACTGCATCCGAAGCTCGGTGGACTGCATCCGAAGCTCGGTGGACTGCAATATATCCGTTCTAAACAATAAGATTAAAGATCGTTTTTTCCTGTCGGAAGTGGAAAAACCGGGGACGGGCGTGAAAAGCAAACCATCAACTGTTAGAAGAACCACCCGGCCCCGGAAGAATTGTAAAACGTGGGCAAATATAATGATTGGTTTTTAATATGCAAGAAAAAAGAAGGAAAAAATGAGGAAAAAAAGTCCTCCGTTACCCTTTTCGCGAGAAAATATAAACAACTGTCAGATTCGAATGAAAGTATCGGCCGGATAAACAACGCCCATCTGGCGGCGTATTTCGTCGATGACCTCAAGCGTAGCCAGGGAATTGGCATGCGAATTAATTTCCGACTCGCACCGTCCGTCGCGGACAAGGTTGATAAACTCGGCTATCTCGTAGTAGTATTCGTCCCACAGGAGCGGCATACTCAGGTCGATCGGTTTGTCGACCAGTCCTTTTCCCGGGGCGGTTCCGGAGCGCGGCGTAAAGGTGAGGCTGCGGATGGTGTGGATGCGATCCAGCGTAAGGAAACCCTCTTCGCCCTGGATCTCGGTCGGCAGGGCGGAATTGGCGATTTTGGAGTAAATAACTGTTGCATTCATGCCTTCGTACAGGAAATTGACCGCGGCCTGCCCGTCGACGCCGGAGGAAAGCAGTACGCCGGAGGCTTGGATCTGTTGGGGCCGTCCGAAAAGGACAATCATCGGGTAGATCGTATAGGTCCCGATGTCCATCGTTGCCCCGTTGGAATAGTCGGGGCGGAAGGTATTGGGCAGGCTTCCTTGCTTGTAGGTGTCGTAACGGGAGGAGTACTGGCAGAAGGAGGCGAAGTAGCGGCGCGGCGTACCGATGCGCTCCAGGTTGTTGCGCAGAGCCAGGAAATTGGGCGTCAATGTCGGCTTCATAGCCTCCATCAGGGCGACGTTGTAGCGCTTGGAGGTTGCGATCATTTCCTTTGCCTCGGTGGCATTGGAGGCGAGCGGTTTTTCGCAGAGGACATGTTTGCCGTGGCGCATGCAGAGGTTGCTCTGTGAAGCGTGCAGGAAGTTGGGAGACGCGATGTAGACAGCGTCTATGAGCGGGCTGCGCGCCATGTCGTCGAGCGAGGTAAAGATGTGCCGGATGCCGTGTTTGTTGGCAAAGGCGGCGGCCGTTTCCTGACGGCGCGAGCAAACGGCTGTCAGCTCCAGCCGTTCGTCTTGCCGGGCGCCGGTAATAACCCAGTCGGTTATGAAGTTGGTGCCGACCACACCCAATCGTAATTTACTCATCTTGTTTTCTTTTTTTAAAACCTGGATAACTCTTGATAAAGCCTCTGTACGGGTAGCCCCATGACGTTATAGAAGGAGCCTGCTATTTCTTCCACGGCAATATAGCCGATCCACTCTTGTATGCCGTAGGCTCCGGCCTTGTCGTAGGGCTGGAACCGGTCGATATAATACTGTATGTCTTCCTCGCCGATTGGTGCAAAGCGGACCGTGGAGGCGACGGAGAAGTCGACTGTCTTCTGCCGTGCCGTCAGGCATACGCCCGTTAGCACCCGGTGCGTTCTTCCTGACAACATCCGGAGCATCCGTACGGCATCTTCCCTGCCGGAGGGCTTCCCCAGGACGGTCCGGTCGAGGACGACGATCGTATCGGCCGTAATCAGCAATTCGTCTGCCTCGAGCGAAGGCAGGTAGGCGGCCGCCTTCTTGCGGGCTACGTAGACCGGTATCTCCTCTACCTGGAGCGAAGGCGGCCAGGTTTCGTCTACTTCGATCGCTTCCTTCACCTCGAAGGGGATTATTTCCTTCAGCAGTTCCTTTCTGCGCGGCGACTGCGAACCGAGGACAACCTTATAAGACAGTGCGAGCATGGCGACAGGGAAGGTTTACCACCTGAAGGCTTCGTCGCACATCCACAGGCCCTGTGCTTTGAGCGTCTGTTCGATCACATCGCGGGCTACGCCATCTCCTCCTTTGCGGTGCGAGATGTAGGTCGCTATCTGCTTAATTTCCGGTGCGGCATCGGCCGGGGCGACCGACAGTCCGACGATTGACATGATTTCATAGTCCGGTATATCATCTCCGGCATACATTACTTCTTCTGCCGCGAGGCCTGTCTTCTGCATAAAGTCGTGGAAGTCGTTTATCTTCGTCGAGCTGCGCATATAGATATGTTCTACGCCCAAGCGTTCGAAGCGGATCTGCACGGCGTCGGTATAGCCTCCGGTGATAATCCCCAGGTGAAATCCTTTCCTCACGGCTAACTGCATGGCGTATCCATCTTTGATACTTACCGTACGCATGGGATCGCCGTTCGGATGCAGGGGGATACTTTCGCCCGACAGGACGCCGTCGACGTCAAAAACAAAGGCTTTTATCTTTGTCAGGTCGTAATTGATACTGCTCATTTGTTCGTTCTTTTAGTTCATTTATGTTGTAAGTCCGTCTGATTTCCTTCCGGAGACCATTTAATCGGCAATTTCCTTATTCATTATTTTCTCTTTGTAGATATTTTGGCTCAACAGCTTGTAGATGGTCTGCATGGCGGGTTGCTCTTCCAGCATGGCGATCTGTTTGTCCATTATGTTCCTGTCGAAGCGGACGGCGGGGCCTGTCTGTGCTTCTGCCGGCGTGAGGACGTTCACCTTGGCGGCTGTTTCTTCGATCAGCGGCAGGAGAAGGTCGTACGGAAGCCCCTGTTCTTCCATAATCCTGGCGGCAAGTGCGTACATATGGTTCGTGAAGTTGCAGGCGAAGACTGCCGATAGATGAATCCGCTTCCGCTGTTCCCAATCTGTTTCCCTGACGTTGTCCGACAGGGCGACGGCTATCCTTCGGAGCATCTTGTAGTCCTCCTTCCACTTTGCCTCCAGGAAGATGGGCGTCTTATCTAAGCATACGCGCAGCCCCCGTGTAAAAGTTTGCAGCGGATAGAAGACGCCGTACCGCGAAGTATACCTCTCGAAGAGTTCGGCGGGAAGACTTCCTGCCGTATGTACCCACAGCCCGCCATTGGGTTTCATGCGCGCGATGACCTGGGGCAAGGCGGTGTCCGTCACGGCAAAGACATAGAGATCTGCGTCGGTAATCACCTCATGCAGGTTGGACGTCCAGCGACAGTTTATCCGTCTTGCCAGAGATTCGGCATGAGCGCGCGTACGGCTGTAGATCTGCCCGATAGTCATTCCTGCGCGCTGCATCTCCTCTGACATACCGCTTGCCAGGTTGCCGGCGCCGATGAATACGATTTTCATAAGGACGTGAAGGTTTCGGTATGCACTCTTTCCCACTGCAGGCGGGATTCGTCGAAAGGTTTGTTTGCCTGCTGCTTGTGCCCAATGCCGATAATGGCGAGGACTTCCAGTTGATAGGGGATCCCCAGACAGTCCCGCACATACTGGGCCGAATCGGTATCGCTTGCCGTCTGCCGCCCGCGAATCTGACACCAACAGCTCCCTAAGCCCAGATCTTCGGCCTGTAACTGCATCAGGATAGCGGCGATAGACGCATCTTCTATCCAGGCTTCACTCTCCATGACATTGGCCGACACAACGACGGCCAGCGCGCAATCTTCGAGGAACCCGGCTCCCGTAGGCTTCGAGGCAGCTAATTGCCGGAGCATATCCTTCTCTTCCACCACGACAAACTGCCAGGGCGTACTGCGCTTGGACGAAGGCGCCATCAATCCGGCCTTCAATATCAGTTCCACTTGTTCGGGAGTCAGAAGTTCGTCTGTAAACTTGCGCGTACTTCTTCTTTCTTTCACTAATTGCGAGAAATCATTCATACTATCTAATCTTTTACTTTTATTATGTTTATGCCGTGCAAAGATATACTTTTTTGCATATAAACGACATTCTGTCCGACAGGCCGTGAAAGGCCGTGAATGACCGTGCAGGAAAAGGAGAGCGATGAATCCTTTTTTCCTGACCGGAAAAGTAGCAAAGTGTCGGATTAATATCTACTTTTGGGCCTTCAATAACTTTAATTACTAACAATATGATTGTAGGACTACCCAAAGAAATCAAAAACAATGAAAACCGCGTTGCCCTGACGCCGGCCGGCGCTAAAGAATTAGTACAAAGAGGACATACCGTATATGTCCAGCGTACGGCAGGAGAAGGCAGCGGCTTCTCCGACGCCGCGTACGAGTCAGCCGGCGCCAAGCTGCTTCCCTCAATCGAGGAGGTGTATCAAACAGCCGAAATGATCATGAAAGTAAAGGAACCGATAGCGCCGGAATATCCCTTAGTGAAGAAAGGGCAGCTTCTGTTTACTTACTTCCATTTTGCTTCGGAAAAGACGCTGACGCTTGCCATGATGAAGAGCGGAGCCACCTGTCTGGCTTACGAGACTGTTGAGAGCAAAGACCGGACGCTCCCGTTGCTGATTCCGATGAGCGAGGTGGCCGGACGCATGTCGGTGCAGGAAGGCGCCCGTTTCCTTGAGAAGCCTCAAGGCGGGAAAGGCATCCTGCTGGGAGGCGTTCCGGGTGTCAAGCCGGCCAAGGTACTGGTACTGGGCGGAGGTGTCGTAGGATACAATGCAGCCTTGATGGCTGCCGGCATGGGAGCCGACGTTACCATCACCGACCTTTCGCTTGCCCGCCTGCGCTACCTGAACGAAGTGATGCCGCTGAATGTAAAAACCTTGTATTCCTCCGCGCATAACATCGAGCAGGAACTGCCTTCCACCGACCTGGTGATAGGAGCCGTATTGATTGCCGGCGCCAAGGCGCCTCACCTCATCACGCGCGAGATGTTGAAGCTGTTGAAACGGGGAAGCGTACTGGTCGACGTAGCCATTGATCAGGGAGGCTGCTTCGAGACCTCCCGCCCAACGACACATGCCGAACCGGTTTATGAGGTAGATGGTGTTATTCATTATTGCGTAGCCAATATACCGGGTGCCGTACCGCAGACTTCGACGCTTGCCCTGACAAACGCCACGCTGCCCTATGCGCTGAAACTGGCCGCCCAAGGCTGGCAACAGGCCTGCGAGGAAGACCCGGGCCTGAAGAAAGGCCTGAATATTATAGACGGGAAGATCGTCTATCCCGCCGTTGCCGAAGCATTCGGACTGTAAGCCAAAAAAAAGATGGAGCCCTCGACGAAGGCTCCATCTCTGTTTAAGATCACTCTCTTTTACAATCACTGTTTCTTATAACTCCCTTATCCAGATATTGCGGAAACTGATGGCTGGGCTGGGGTCGCCGTGACTTTGCAGCAGGATCGGGCCGGGGCCATGCTTAGCTACTTTCGGGAAGCCGATGTATTCGGTTGTTCCAAGGATAGCGGTATGGTTCTGCAACAGGACGCCGTTCTGGATAACGGTTATGTACGGGGGAATACGATACGTGCCGTCTTCTTTAAAGATCGGGGCGGAATAGATGATGTCGTATACGTTCCATTCGCCGGGTTTGCGCATTGCGTTGGCCAGGGGGGGCGTTTGTTTGTACACGCTGCCGGTCTGTCCGTTCACGTACGTTTCGTTGTTGTAGCAATCCAGTATCTGGATTTCGTATTGCCCTTGCATATACACGCCGCTATTGCCTCGAGCCTGGCCGGTGCCGGTGATGTTTTCGGGGATCTGCCATTCGATGTGCAGTTGGAAGTTCTCGAACTTCTGTTTGGTCTGAATGTCTCCCGTCCGCTTCTCTACCGTGAAGACGCCGTCGTGCACCGACCATTGTGCGGGGCCGCCTTTGGGGCTTTCCCAGGCAGAGAGGTCTTTGCCGTCGAACAAAACGATGGCGTCGGAGGGGGCGGACAGCGCCGCACCGGCTGAGGCGACACCCGGCGTCACGATGGAGGGCTGGGGCGTCCAGTATTCCGACATGCCGGGCTTCATCTGCTCAGGCTTCGGATACTCTTTCTGCTGCGCTTGAACACTAACGCCGGCACTGATCATACTCGCAATAACAACTCCGGTTATTCCGGAAACATAATTTTTCTGTCTCATGATATAATTCTTTTAAGTTTTATGGTTTACAAGTAAACTCCGGCAAATGTATATCATTCGGACGAGATGTGAACGAATATGAAATGACTTTTTCAATACCCCCTGCGGTTTGCGTTCAGATTGCCGAAGAAGAGGGCATTGGTCAGGATACGTCCCGGGGCCAGGAAATAGCCCCGGAAGGTGGGCGACTCGCCGAACAGGACGATGCTGCCCGATCCGCGAGGGGTGGTGGCGATGACCGTAAGCTGCTTCAACCGGTCGCGCAATTCGGGTTCTATATAACCGTCGACCACCCGGTCGCCGGTCTCAAGGATAATCTGATCGGCCGGCAGGGATTTGGGCAGTCCTTCCAGACTTGTCTTTAAGGTGTAGAACTCCGGCGAGGCGAAACCGTAGGCGAGCGGGTGTTCCAGATTCAGCTTGCCCGTCAGCAGGGCGCCGTTGATCCTCCGGTCGCGTTGTGCGGGAGCGGCGTTACTGCGTCCGTCTTCCGGCTGTGGGGCGGCGGCAGGTGCGGGAAACAGTTTCGAGCGGGTGAGCCATTGGGCGGCGGGTCCGGCGGCGATCAGCGTACCGCCGTTGTCGACCCAATCAGCCAGGCGGTTCTGAAGCTCTTCGGAATAATTGCCTCCGGTCAGGATGAGGGCGGTGTAGCGCGAGAGGTTGGTGCGTTCGGCCGTTTGGACGTCTATTTTCGTCAAAGGTATGCCGTGGGTATTGCCCAGCAAGGCCCAGAGTTCGCCGACGGAAGTCCAGTTGGCGTTTCCGCCGGTGATGGTAGCGACGACGGGCTTCTTCAGCACGCGGATGTCGTTACTTCCCAGGTCGATGCCGTCGAGACTGAAGCCGCCGGTGAGGGCGCTGATGCGGATGCCGGTACGTTGGGCTGTTTCGGCGAGCCGTTGGTGGACTTCGGCGGCCGGCAGCGTTTGATACCGGACGGGGATGACGATCGTTCCGGCGGCAAAGCGTTTGTCGCCGTTTGTTGTCTTGGCGGTGAAGGCCTTTTGGGCGACTCTGGCAATGACTCCTTTATCCTGGAGGTAGTAGATCGCTTTGGGCGAGAGGTAGTCGTAGGGACCGAAGGCGTAGGCGTAGGACGACTGTCCTTCGACGGCACCCGTTACTTCGGGAGCGGAGGCGACGGGGCTGCCTTCCTTCACGACGGTTTTCAGCCGCGCAAAGGGGATGCCGTAGCCATGCGCCGTGCTCCAGGAGGAGACGTCGTAATAGGTAATGTTGCTCAGGTCGTTGTTGGTCTCGAAGATGGAGTAGAGGATGCGGTATTGCGCCTGCCGGAAGGGGACGACCCAGGCCGAGCCGGGCTCGAAGGTTTGGCCGTCCTGCGTCAGGGTGGAGGTCAGTTCGTAGATGGCGACCTTATGCTGCAAGAGGTGGTGGATGAAGAGGCGGTTCAGGTTGCGGTCCTCCCGGCTACCGAAGACGATGTATTTGTCGGCCTGTTTGCCGGCCTGTGTGAGGGCGCTTTGGAAGAAGTCTTTCTGATGGCGGAGGAAGACGTCCTTCCGGTCGGTGGCGGCCAGGAGAGAGGCCACGCCGATCTCGAAGTTATCGCGCAGGTTCTTGCGGAAGGTGCGGATGCCGGCGTCAGTCTCGATCTCGATGCCAGCCGTCGAGCCGACTTCGAGCGTCGTGCCTACGCCACCCTGGTAATCGGGATAGGTAGATCCGTAGATAGGCGAGAGGTTGGTGTAACTCTGCTTCGTATAGTAGAGCGAACCGATCCGGTCCAGCGCTTTGGAGAAGTAGCCGGCCAGGATGTCGTTCAGCACGCTGTACGTCGATTCCGGCACGATATGATCGCTCCAGCTCGAGCGAGGTGAAGGCTCGAAGTAATAGGTGCTGGCGCTGCCCATTTCGTGAAAGTCGAGGTAGACGTTCGGATACCAGCGATGGTAATACGCCACGCGGTTCTGACTCTCTACCTGCGAGAGGGGGAGCCAGTCGCGGTTCAGGTCGTTCCAGAAATGATTGCCCCGGTGAGGCGTAAAGCCGCCCGCATGTTCGCGGTCTGAAGGATCGCTGACCGGCGGGGTGGAGTGGAAGCCGTTGATATAGTTCGTTGCCCGTTCGCGTCCGTCGGGATTCTGCGAAGGCTCTACGAAGACGACAGCCTCCCGGAGGCGGCTCACGATGTCCGGCTCTTCGGAAGCAACCAAATAGTAGGCCGTCAGGACGGCGGCGTCGGTGCCGGCTATTTCTCCTCCATGCACATTATAGCCCAGATGGAGGATGATCTTCTGGCTGTCGAAATCTGCCGGTGCCTGGGGGTCGACCAACTTCAGGTGTTCGCTGCGTATACTTTCGAGGTTTTTCTGATTCTCCGGCGAGCTGATGATCAGGGCCACCTGTTCGCGCCCTTCCCACGAGAGGCCGAAAACTTCCAGCGAAGCTCTGTCGGACTTATCAGCCAGCAGGCGGAAATACTCCACCACTTTGTCATACCGTACGAGCCAGTCGCCCGTCCGGAAACCAAAGAAGGCTTCCGGGGTGGGAATTGAAGGATTCAACTTCCCGTGCCCTGCGAAGAAATACTCGTCCTGTGCCGCCGGGCGGAAGCTTACCAGGAAGAAAACGATAAGAAATAAAATACTCTTTTTCATATTGCAAATTATTATGTGATACTATTTCGTTGAAACCTCCGTCGCCACCCGTCAGCGGCGGTAAGCCGGCGCGCACTTTATTTGTATCCGCTGAACTTTCTCAGGCGGGCGACTGAACTTTCTCAGACGGGCGGCTCTATAAAGGTCAGTAGCCCGGATTCTGCGTCACGTCGGGATCGGAGAGAATGTCGGACGAGGGTAGGGGGAAGAGCCAGAAGTCCGTATTGGTGATGCCCAACACTTCGCCTGCGCGACGGGTGCGTACCAGGTCGAACCAGCGGTGCGCCTCGAAGGCAAACTCGACGCCGTTCTCCTCCTCGATGGCGAAGATCAGGGCCGGAGCCCCTGTGACGCCCGTCAGCGGCGGTACGCCGGCACGCGCACGTACTTTGTTTATATCCTCCGTTGCGCCCGCCAGGTCGGGAGACGCTTTCTTGGCCCGCGCTTCGGCCCGGATGAGGTACAGTTCGGCAATGCGGATCACGTAGGCGGGGTCGATGGCCTGTCCGGCTGTATTATAGAGCCGGCCGTAGACGTTGCTACCCGTTCCGGCGATGGCGGCGTTGCGGGAGCCTCCTGTGTCCGGGTCGCTGAGGCGTTCGACGGCCTTGTCCGAAGGCTTGAGGGTATATTGTCCTCCGAGGGAGGCGGGGAACCACATGTTCCAGTATGAATTGCGGTCGTTGAGCGAGAAGGTAAGCTCAAAGACCGACTCTTCCGTCAGGAAAGGCGCCGTAAAGAAGGCCTCGTAAGGTTCCACCAGCGCGTATTTGGGGTTGTTGATCACCTGCGTGGCGTAGCGTTCGGCCTCGTCCCACTGCTCGCGGTAGAGATGCAGGCGGGCGCGCAGGGCGAGGGCTGTGGCCTTCTGGGCGCGGTTGCGGGTAGAAGCGTCGTCCGTCAGGAGGCGTTCCGCCTCGGCAAGGTCGGCGGCGACCTGGTCGTAGGTCCCGGCCTGACTGCTGCGTTGGATCCCTTTGAGTACATCTAAGGTTTCGGTCGGCTTCAATTGTATCTGTACGCCACCCCAGCCGCGTGCGAGGTCGAAATACGCCAAGGCCCGGATGAAATAAGCTTCGCCCAGGATATTGTCCTTCTCGGCCTGCGTGAGCAGGGGGTCGTCGATGGAAGCAACGGATGCGATGATGGAGTTGGCGCTATTGATGGCGCGGTAGATGGTCCGGTAGACGCCGACGGTGATGACGTTGTCGTTCGGTATCGCGTTCTGGTCCAATTGCAGATACTGGCTCAGGGTGCCGTTGTAGGACACAAAATCGGCAGGCATCACGCCCAGCGACACATAGGAGCCGGAATAATAATCCTGTAACTGGCTATAAGCGCCGACAACGGCCGCCCGCAGCGTCCCGGCATCGGTAATGGCCCGGTCGGAAGGGATCGAATTGCTGGGCGAGAGGTCGAGGAAGTCTTCGCAGGAAGGAAGAAGGATGACCGACAGGATGGCCGACAGGATGAATGACAGCGTTGTCAGGATAGTATGTATAGTTTTCATGCAGTCTGTTTGTTACAAGGTAATATTTAAAATAAACTGATAGGTGCGGGGCTGCGGGACGGTTGCCCAGTCGTAGCCGGCCGTATTCTGGTTGGAGCTTTGGGCGCTTACTTCCGGATCGAGGCCTCCGTAGCGGGTGAAGGTAAGCAGGTTCGAGGCCGAGGCCGTGAGTTTGACGTCGCCCAGACGGAGGCGGGAGACAAGCGTCTTGGGCAGGCGGTAACTGAGGGAGATATTCTTCAGGCGGATGAAGGAGCCGTCGTCGACGTAGCGGCTGCTGAGGTTGGCCACCGTACCTCCGTAGTTGTTGGCCGCCCCTCCGTTCTCGTTCGGGTTGCCGCTGAAGGTTGTCAAACGCGGTATGTCGGTCACATCGCCTGCCTTCTGCCATCGCTCAAGCTGACGAGGCCAGAAGCCGATGTTGTTCTGCGTACCTCCATGAACGAGGAAGAAGTCCTGCATGTTCAGGATTTCGTTTCCTTGTTGGAAGTAGAAGAAAAGATTGAGTGAAACATTCTTCCACGTCAGCTCGTTGGTTAGCCCTCCGGTGAAATCGGGGAGCGCATTGCCTACGATCTGCCGGTCGGCAAAGGTGATGAGTTTGTCATCATTGACGTCGTCGTAAACGGCATTACCGGTCTGAGGATCGACGTATAATTGTTTATACAGGAAGAAAGAGTTCACCGGATAGCCCTCGCGCAGGATAGAGGCATTGCGCCCCGAGGCGCCCATGGTGATGTCGGAAGCCAGCTTGACGATCTTGTTCTTGTTGTGTGAGATGTTGAAGTCGGTAGTCCACGTAAAGTCTTTGGTCTGCACATTGACGGATTGCAAGGTAAGTTCCACGCCCCGGTTACTGATCGCCCCGTAATTCTGGAGGTAATACTCAAAGCCCGACCGGAAGGGTACCGGAACATTCAACAGCAGATCGTAAGTGTACTTGTCGTAATAGTCGAAGTTGACATTCAAGCGCGATTGGAGGACGGTGAACTCGACGCCGGCGTCGAACTGGCGGGTTGTTTCCCATGTCAGGTCGGGGTTGGCCAGTTGCGAGGGCGAGGTGCCGGCAATCTCCAGGTAGGTAGCGTTAGCCCCCCAAAGACCGAGGGCGGCATAGTCGCTGATGCCGTTCTGGTTGCCGGAGTATCCGAAGCTGGCGCGTACTTTGAGGGCGTCGAAGATACGCAGTTTCTTGATAAATTCCTCCGTCCCTGCGTTCCAGGTGAAGCCTGTGGCGGGGAAGTATCCCCAGCGCTTGTTCTTGCCGAAGCGCGAGGAGGCGTCGGCGCGTATGCTGCCCTCGAGGGTATAGCGTCCGTTATACGTATAGCCGGCTTTGCCGAAGAAAGACAGCAGGCGGCTTTCGCTGGTCGTAGCCGAGCCGGAAGTGATGGCGGCGACGGAGATATCGCGCAGATCGTTCGTTGCAAAGCCGGAGCCGGTGACAGTCGCCTGCTCGCGAAGGCGGGCATTGACGGTATTTCCCAGCAGAGCGTTGAGGCTGTGGCGACTGCCGAAGGACCGGATCCAGGTGAGCAGTTGTTCGGCGGTATAGACAAGCGAGCGGGTGGAGCGGGCCGTGGCTCTCCCCTTGGCGGCGACGCCGGCATTGACGAAGGTGTCGGAATAATTATGCTCGGTCAGTTCGGAATTGTCGACGCTCCAGCTTGAGCGGAACTTCAAGTCGGGCAGGAAGGCGTACTCGGCATAAAGGTTGCCGATCGTGCGCCAGTTGACGGCATTATTATCCAAATGCTCAATCAGGGCCAGATGATTGTCGAAAGCTCCGTAGCGGGCGTAGCTGCCGTCGTCCTTGAAGACGGGCAGGTAGCTACGGACAAAGATGGCGGAGTTGATGACGCCCGTCGGGTCGTTGTCGCTATTGCTCACGTTGCGATAGGTGCGGACGAGGCTCAGGCTGGTTCCGACCTTGAGTTTCTCGCTCAGATTGGTGTCATAGTTAAGACGTCCCGAGTAGCGTTCAAAGCCGGAGGGCTTGACGATCGATTCCTGCGAGGTGTATCCCAGTCCGATGTAATATGAACTGCCGGCGGTACCTCCGCTGGCGGACAGTTCGTAGGTCGACGAAGCAGCCGTACGGAAGAGGTCGCTGATGCGGTCGTACGTCGGCAGCGAGGCATAGTCGGGGAAAGGCAGCGTCACCGTAGATGGATCAATGCCCCGGTCGACCGCCGTATTGTAGACCGCCTCATTAACCAACTGTCCTGTCTCCGGGCCGGTGATGGCCTGAAACTGTCGTATGGCTTCGCTCCATCCGCGGGATACATTGAGGGCGATCTTTGCCTTTGTGTTCACCTTGCCCCTTTTAGTCGTAATGATGACGACGCCATTGGCGCCCTGCGAGCCGTAGATGGCGGTAGCGTTGGCGTCTTTGAGGATGGAGATGTTCTCGATGTCGGCCGGATTGATGTCGGCCAGGGGGTTGGAAGCGGCCTGTCCTCCTCCGGGATAGCTGACTCCTCCGCCTGTTCCGACAAAGACCCCGTCGATGACGTAGAGCGGATCTATGCTTCCGTTGATGGAATTATTTCCGCGGATGAGGAAGGTGACACCTCCGCCGGGCACCCCGTCATTGGAGAGCACCTGGACGCCCGAAGCCCTTCCTTGCAGGAGTTTGTTGATATCCTGGTCGGGCGAATCGGTGATGGCGTCGGTTACATTGAGAGAGACGATCGAACCGCTGATCGACTTCCGCTGCTGCACGGTGTAGCCGGTGATGACGACTTCATCGAGGAAGTTGGTCGCTTCTCTGAGGGATACGACGAGCGGTTCGGATGCATCGTAGATGTCTATTTCTCCCGGATGATAGCCGATCAGGCTGACTGAGAGCGTAAGGGGCAGGCTGCCCTGGACAGTGAAACGGAAGGTTCCGTCAGGTCCGGTTGATACGCCGTTGGTGGTGTTCTTTTGCACGATAGTCGCTCCGGCGAGCGGCTCGCGACTTTTGTCGTCCCGGACGGAGCCTTCCACGACGGTCTGTCCGTAGGCCGGGAACAAGGGTGCATGTAGAAAGAAGAAGATAACCGGCAACAATCGAATGCCTTGATAAACTAATTTACCCATAAACTTATTTTGTTAAAATTATGGGGGCAAAGTTAGTTCCGGTGTTTATCCTGCAAATACCGTGATTATGGTATTTGTAAAGCGAGCCAGGAAAGGATTTCGTTTAAGGCTACGGGCGAGAAGGTTTGTTCGATGGTTGCGTATTCGGAGGGCAGGCCGGTGGTACATTCCTGAAAGAGATGATTCAAACCGGGGAGTTCTTTCACAGTAACGGCATGGTTGCCTCCCCGGAGGAGGGCGGCGTGGATGGCTTCGAGGTTGACGTTGGCCGGGACTTGCAGATCCTTATCCCCGCCGATAGCCAGGACGGGGCAACGGACTTGCTCCAGCGTCGGGGCAGGGTCGTAGGCCAGGAGGTATTTCACCCAGGGAGTCACCAGTTGCGACACTTGCGCGCTGATGAATGTCTCTTCGCTCACACCTTCCGGTTTGACGTCCGGATGTTCGGCCACTAATGCTTTGATGCGTGTTGTCGCTCCGGCTTGCAGTTCTTCCACGTCGGCCGCCTGAAGGATGACGTCAAAGAGGCCCCGGTAGAAAGCCGACAGTGTCTGCAAATCCTCTTCGCCCATACCGGCGGCCCGGCTCAGGGCTTCGTTCTGGAGCAGGAGGAGTTCGTCTCCCGGTATTCCCAATCCTGCCAGCAGGACGATAAAGGCGACGTCCTTGCAACGGACAGCCACCATCGGCGCAATAACGCCTCCTTCACTATGCCCGATTAGTCCGATCTTCCGGTGGTCGATTTCCGGCCTTGTCAGCAGATAACGGACGGCCGCCTCTGCGTCGGTCGAGAAATCGAGCGTAGTGGCCGTTGCAAAGTTGCCTGTGGAGGCGGCCGTTCCGCGGTCGTCGAAGCGGAGGACGGCGATCCCGTTGCGCGTCAGGTAATCGGCGATGATCAGGAAGGGTTTGTGCCCCATCACTTCTTCGTCGCGGGTTTGGGCTCCGCTGCCGCTGATCAGGACAACGGCCGGGAAGCGTCCTTCCCGGCGAGGCAGGGATAAGGTCCCTGCCAATTGAATGTCGGCGTCGCGGTTTTCAAACGCGACGTCTTCTTCTGCGTACGGATACGGCCGGGAAGGCTCTTGCGGCCGGGAAGGCTTTTCTTTCTCAACGGTTGCCCGCTGCAAATCCAGGGGGAAGGATTGTCCCATTTGCCGGAACGTACCTTTGATGTTCCCATCCTCCTGGAGCGTTCCTTCGTACTCGACGCCCAGATTCGAAATGGACAGCTTCAAGGCCGGACGCCCGTAGCTCGCTGCCGTCGCCGGGATGCCGAAAGCGTTTTGGTCGGGACTGTCCATCGTTGCCGAATAAGCGTCGCCCGTTTGACTGATGTGGAAAACGACCCGCAACTGAATGCCCTGCACCTTGAGGATGCCGTTCCAGTCTCCCGTAATTTCCTGCCCCCACAACGCCGGGAAGGCAAGACATACTATAAATAACAAAAACAATTTCCGTATTTTCATATCAACTCATTTATAAATATTGTAATTTGTAAATGCCGCAAAAGTAAGTAAATTTCGATGTCCGTGCCGGATTTATCGTATTTTTGCGGTGAAATATTTTAACGTGACACAAATGAATGTAGCAATCGTGAAATACAATGCCGGGAATATATGCTCGGTCGATTATGCGCTCAGGCGGTTGGGAATCGAAGCCGTTGTGACGGCAGATGCAGAGCTGCTGCAGAAAGCGGATAAGGTTATCTTCCCCGGCGTAGGAGAAGCGCATACGACCATGCAACACCTCCGGCAGCAAGGCTTGGATCGCGTCATTGCCGCACTGCGCCAGCCGACGCTCGGTATCTGCCTGGGAATGCAACTGATGTGTCGCTTCTCAGACGAAGGCGGGGTGGATTGCCTCGGTATCTTTGATGCGGAAGTAAAACGCTTTCCTGCCGGGAAACAGCAGGAAAAAGTGCCGCATATGGGTTGGAATACGCTCGGCAACGTCAAAGACGGGCTTTTCGACCACAGACAGGAAGGACAGTACGTCTATTTTGTCCACAGCTATTACGTACCGGTAAATGAATCGACGGCGGCCGTGACAGATTATATCCTCCCCTTCAGCGCCGCGTTGAAGAAAGACAATTTCTACGCCACACAGTTTCACCCCGAAAAAAGCGGCGCCGTGGGCGAAGCGATACTGAAGAATTTCCTTAACCTCTAACCCCCCTCAGATGATAGAATTGATCCCCGCCATTGACCTGATAGACGGTCATTGCGTCCGCCTGACGCAAGGCGATTATGAGACGAAGAAAATATACGACGAAGACCCCCTCGAAGTAGCCCGGCGATTCGAAGATTACGGTATCCGGCGCCTTCACGTCGTTGACCTCGACGGAGCGCGCGCCGGACGCATCATCCATTATAAAGTCCTGGAACGCCTGTCCACACGAACCTCCTTAACGATCGACTACGGCGGAGGCCTGAAACAGGAAGAAGACCTCCGGATCGCCTTCGACAGCGGAGCGCAGATGGCAACAGGCGGAAGCGTCGCCGTAAAAGATCCCGAGGCCTTTGCCACCTGGATCGCGACCTTCGGAAGCAACCGCATCTTACTCGGCGCCGATGCCCGGAACGGGAAAATAGCCGTCGCCGGCTGGGAAGAAACCACCGGCGAAGACCTCATACCCTTCATCCAAACCTGGCAAAGGAAAGGAATCACCCAAGTAATCAGTACCGACATCTCCCGCGACGGCACCCTGCGGGGCCCGTCCATCGAAATGTACCGGGAGATCCGCCGGGCAATGCCCGACCTCTATGTCATTGCCAGCGGCGGAGTAGCGTCGGTGGCCGACATCGAACAATTGGAAGAAGCCGGCATACCGGCCGTGATCTTCGGCAAAGCCTTTTACGAAGGACGCATCCGGGGCGCCGAACTGCTTCGCTTCACCACAAAAACAAACTAACTATGCTTGCTAAAAGAATCATACCCTGCTTAGACGTGAAAGACGGCATGACGGTCAAAGGCGTCAACTTCGTCAATTTCCGCAATGCCGGCGACGCCGTCGAACTCGGCGCCCGTTACAGCAGCCAGGGCGCCGACGAGCTGGTTTACTTAGACATCACCGCCTCGCACGAAGGACGGAAAACGTTTACCGAGCTGGTCCGCCGGGTCGCCGCCCGGCTGTCGATCCCCTTCACCGTCGGTGGCGGCATTAACGAACTTGCCGATGTAGACCGTCTGCTCGGTGCCGGCGCCGACAAAGTATCCATCAACTCCTCCGCCCTGCGCAACCCCCAACTGATCGAAGACATCGCCACCCATTACGGCGTCCAGGTATGCGTCGTCGCCATCGACGCCAATTACGAGGACGGCCGCTGGCTCTGCTACCTCAACGGTGGGCGCATCCCCACCGGGCGCGACCTCTTCCAATGGGCCTCCGAAGCCCAGGCACGCGGCGCCGGCGAGATCCTCTTCACCAGCATGACGCACGACGGCGTAAAAGAAGGTTACGCCAACGAAGCCCTCGCTCGCCTGTCCACTTCGCTACGCATCCCTGTCATCGCCTCCGGAGGCGCCGGCCGGAAAGAACATTTCCGCGACGCCTTCCTGCTCGGAAAAGCCGATGCCGCACTCGCTGCCAGCGTCTTCCACTTCGGAGAAATCGACATCCCCGACCTGAAGACCTACCTTTCCTCCGAAGGCATCCCCCTCCGCCGGGAAACACAAACAATTTGAAACAAAATGAACCTGAAACCAATCCCCGTTAAGGTTAACGCACCTTCCGTTAAGGTTAACGCGCCTCTCGTTAGGGTTAACGCGCCTCTCGTTAAGGTTAACGCGCCTCTCGTTAGGGTTAACGCGCCTCTCGTTAAGGTTAACGCGCCTCTCGTTAAGGTTAACGCGTCTCTCGTTAGGGTTAACGCGCCTCTCGTTAGGGTTAACGCATAGAAACCAATAAGTATTTGAAACATAAAATAGAAAACAGCATGAAAATAGATTTTGAAAAAACGGGTGGCTTAGTGCCCGCCGTTATCCAGGACGACAAAACAGGCAAAGTCCTGATGCTCGGCTATATGAACGAAGAAGCTTTTGAGAAAACAAAAGAGACCGGCAAAGTAACCTTCTTCAGCCGGACCAGGAAACGGTTGTGGATGAAAGGAGAAACAAGCGGGAATACCTTGCAGGTAACCGGCATACTGTTGGATTGCGACAGCGATACCCTGCTCCTGAAAGCCCGTCCGGCAGGCCCGGTCTGCCATACGGGCGACGACACCTGCTTCGGCGAAAGCAATACCGAAGACGATATACTCTTCCTCCGCCAATTGCAAAACCTCATCGAACAACGCCGCCAGGAAATGCCCGAAGGCTCGTACACTACCACCCTCTTCCTCAAAGGCATCAACCGTATGGCGCAGAAAGTAGGCGAAGAAGCCGTCGAAACCGTCATCGAAGCAACCAACGGGACAGAAGAACAACTCGTCTACGAAGCCGCCGACCTGATGTATCACCTCATGGTGCTCCTCACCGCCAAAGGCCTCCGCCTCGAAGACCTCTGCCGCGAATTACAGAAAAGACATAAAGCATAAAACCCATGGCAACCGAATCCTCGCTGCTGCGCCTGGAACACATCGACATCCAGCGCGACGAAAACCTGATCCTCCACAACGCCTCCCTGACGCTCGGCAACGGAGAATTTGTCTATATCATCGGAAAAGTCGGCTCCGGAAAAAGCAGCCTCCTGAAAGCCCTCTACTGCGAAATACCCATCCTCCACGGACGCGCACGGCTGATGGAATACAACCTGCGTAAAATCAAATACAACGAGATACCTTTCCTGCGACGGAAATTAGGCATCGTCTTCCAGGATTTCCAACTGCTGACCGACCGCACCGTCAACAGCAACCTCGAATTTGTCCTCAAAGCCACCGGATGGACCCAAAAAGATGAAATCGAAACCCGCATCAACGACGTACTTAACCGCGTAGGTATGACCAACAAAGGCTACAAACGCCCCCACGAACTCTCAGGCGGCGAACAGCAACGCATCGTCATAGCCCGCGCCCTGCTGAATGAACCCAAACTCATACTGGCCGACGAACCAACCGGCAACTTAGACCCCCAAACAAGCGCCCAGATCGTACAACTCCTCCACAACATCTGCCGCCGGGGAACAGCCGTCATTATGACAACGCACAACTATAATATGGTGCGAGACTTCCCTGCCCGCATAGTAAAGTGCGAGAATGGAGACCTCAGCGATGTGGAAGACTGAAAAAAACCGTAACTTTGCCCACTTTTGATACAAAAAACAATTTAATAGAACGAACAAAAATGAAAGTGTTAAAGTTTGGCGGTACCTCCGTAGGCTCGGCGCAACGAATGATCGATGTGGCCAACCTGATCGAAGGAAACCGCAATATCGTTGTCCTGTCCGCCATGTCGGGAACAACCAACTCATTAGTCGAAATCTCCGAATACCTCTACCGGAAAAACCCCGACGGAGCCAGTGAGATTATCAACAAACTCGCCATCAAATATTACGAGCATGCAGAACAACTTTATCGCACCTCCGAATATAAACAAAGGGGGAACGAACTCATCGCCTGCCATTTTGATTACATCCGCACCTTCGCCAAAGACCTCTTCACCCTCTTTGAAGAACGTGTCGTCCTGGCACAAGGTGAACTCCTCTCCACCGGTATGATGAACCTCTACCTTCAGGAATCGGGCATCAATTCCGTCGTCCTCCCCGCACTCGACTATATGCGCACCAACAAAAACGCCGAACCCGACCCCGTCTACATCCGGGAAAAACTCAACAAACTGCTCGACGAACACCGGGATGCCGACCTCTACCTCACCCAGGGATATATCTGCCGCAACGCCTACGGAGAAGTAGACAACCTCCAGCGCGGCGGAAGCGATTATACCGCCTCCCTCATCGGCGCCGCCATACACGCCGAAGAAGTGCAGATCTGGACCGACATTGACGGAATGCACAACAACGACCCCCGCTTCGTCGAAAACACCTCCCCCGTCCGGCGCCTCCACTTCGAAGAAGCCGCCGAACTCGCCTACTTCGGAGCCAAAATACTCCACCCCACCTGCATCCTGCCGGCCAAACTCAACAATATCCCCGTCCGTCTGCTCAATACCCTGCAACCCGACGCACAAGGCACCCTCATCTCCAACGTGACGGAAAAAGGACGCATCAAAGCCGTCGCCGCCAAAGACAATATCACAGCCATCAAAATAAAAAGCGGACGCATGCTGCTGGCCACCGGCTTCCTGCGTAAAGTGTTCGAAATATTCGAAAACTACCAGACGCCCATCGACATGGTAACCACCTCCGAAGTCGGCATCTCCTGCACCATCGACAACTGCAAACGGCTGGACGAAATCGTCGACGACCTGAAAAAATTCGGAGCCGTCAGCGTCGACGCCGACATGGTCATCATCTGCGTCGTCGGCGATATGGAATGGGAAAACGTAGGCTTCGAAGCCAGCATCGTAAACGCCCTCAAAAACATCCCCCTGAGGATGATTTCCTACGGCGGAAGCAACTACAACGTCTCCCTGCTGGTCAAATCCACAGACAAACAAAGAGCCTTACAGTCCCTGAGTAAAAACCTTTTTAATTAACAAACAATCATGCTGAAAGGAACCTTCCCGGTCGAAAAATTGAAGACCCTCCCAACCCCCTTCTATTACTACGACATCGCCCTGCTGAATGAAACCCTGAACGTCGTAAAAACAGAAGCCGCAAAATACAACTACCACATCCATTACGCCGTAAAAGCCAATGCCAACCCCCGCATCCTCTCGCTCATCGCCCAAAGCGGACTGGGAGCCGACTGCGTCAGCGGAGGCGAAATACAGGCCGCCCTGGACGCCGGATTCCCCCCTGCAACAATAGTCTTCGCCGGCGTAGGCAAAGCCGACTGGGAAATCATCCTGGGCTTAGACAACAACATCTCATGCTTCAACGTTGAGTCCATTGCCGAACTGAAAGTCATCCGCGACATAGCCGCCACCAAAGGCACAACAGTCCCCGTCGCCCTCCGTATCAACCCCGAAGTAGACGCCCATACCCATGCCAAAATCACCACCGGCATGAAAGAAAACAAATTCGGCATCAATCTCGGACAATTAAACGGAGTCCTCGACGAACTCTCCGCCATGCAGGAAATAAAACTGAAGGGAATCCACTTCCACATCGGATCGCAGATCACAGACCTTTCCGCCTTCCAAAACCTCGTCTTCCGCGCCAACGACATACAGGACAACCTCGAAGCCCGCGGCATACGCCTGGAAAACGTCAACTTCGGCGGAGGACTGGGAATCGACTATTACCATCCGGACCATCTACCGGTAGCCGATTTCGAAAACTACTTTGCACTCATCCACCAACTCTTCCGTCGGCGCGACGGACAACACGTCCACTTCGAGCCCGGACGCTCTATCGTAGCCCAATGCGGCTCCCTCATCTCCAAGGCGCTGTACGTAAAAGAAGGCGAGACAAAACGCTTTGCCATCCTCGACGCCGGTTTTACCGAACTGCTCCGCCCCGCTATGTACGATTCCTACCACCGGATCGAAAACATCACAAGCGACGAAGAAGCGGAAACTTACGACGTTGTAGGCCCCATCTGCGAATCGTCCGACGTTTTCGGCCGCGACGTAAAGCTGAACAAAGTCCGCCGCAGCGACCTGCTGGCGCTCCGCAGCGCCGGTGCCTACGGCGAAGTCATGGCCTCGCAATACAACTGCCGCAAACTTCCTTCCGCATACTTTTCCGACACCCTATAACGAAGCCAATGGATCGTTTCGCTGTCTTCTCCATGCTTGAGCTGCTATTGGCCGGAGCCGCCGCCGTATGTTTTGTCATACAATTGCTCTATTACCGGATTACGTATTTGCGCCCCTGCCGCAAAGCGCCCCTGCAACCCAAACCGGAGGAACCGGACGCCTGGCCGCCGGTCTCCGTCATTGTCTATGCCAACAAGGAATCGTTCTATCTGAAAGAGAATCTCCCTGCATTGCTCAAGCAGGACTATCCGCAATACGAAGTAATCGTTGTCAACGACGGCTCTACGACCGAAAGCGACGACATACTGAAACTCTTCGCCAACGACTATCCCCATCTCTATCACACCTTCACCCCCCAGGAATCCAAATACTTGAGTCGCCGCAAACTCTCGCTCATGATAGGCGTCAAGGCAGCCAAAAACGATATCCTGCTATTCACCGAAGCCGGTTGCTGCCCCCTTACAGACCAATGGATCCGGGCGATGGTACGCAACTACACCGGGCAGACGTCCATCGTCCTGGGATTTTGCGCCTACCGTACCCACGCAGGCTTCTTCCACAAACTCGCCGCCTATGACAACCTGATAGCCGGCGTGCAATACATCTCGGCCGCCCTCGTCAACCGCCCGTACAGCGGGAACGGAAAGAACCTCTCATACCGCAAAACGCTCTTTTACGAGCAAAAAGGATACAGTCATTCCTTAGGCCTTCATGCTGGCGACGACAACCTCTTCATCAACGAATCGGCTACCGGACGGAACACTTGCGTCACATACACTCCGGCCAGCATAACCGGGATGGCACCCTTCGATTGTTTTGCAGCATGGAAAGAAATGCGGATAGCACGCGCTGCCACACAGGCTTATTTCAAAGGTAACCGCTTGCTCTTTTACCGGATGGAGAAGCTGAGCGCCGCCCTCTTCCTCGTCTCCGTTGCAGCCCTCATCACGGCGGGAGCCTTTGGCGCTCATCTGCAAGCGATCCTGTTGGGCGCCTTGCTGTACACCCTCCTCTACATCGTGAAAGCCATAGTCTGGAAAAAGACGGCAACGATGTTGCAACAACCCCCTTTCACCGCCTGGCTGCCTTTCCTCGAAATAGTGGATCTCTCCATCAGCCTTTACCTTCGCATCTATCACCTCTTCCACCGCAAACGCGACTACACCTTCACCCTCGGCGGCGGCAAATGACGTGCGTCGCCACCAAACTAATAGCGATAAATACGCAAGGCAAGGCAGGGTAGAGTAGAGGGGCTTATTCGAAGCGGATGCTGCGGGAAGGCTCTACCTTGGTGATCAGGTGGGAGGGGGCAAGCATCATGAGCATGGAAGCTGCGAGGGCGCCGAGGTTGAGTAGTAGCAGGGAGTGAAGGTTGAGGTCGATGGGGACGGCGTCGAGGTAATACGTCGAAGGATCTAAGCGGAAGAGACGGAAGGTGGACTGCAAGAGGCAAAGGGAGATGCCGGTGAGGTTGCCCCATATCATTCCCCGGCCGATGAGGAAGAAGGAGATGTAGAGGAAGATTTTCCGGATACTGCGGTTGCTTTCTCCCAACGCTTTGAGGATGCCGATCATGCGGATACGTCCGAGGATGACGACCAGCAGTCCGGATATCATCGTAAAGCCGGCGACGGCGAGCATGAGTATAAGTATCACGGCGACGTTCGTATCCAGGACGTCGAGCCAACTGAATATCATCGGATTCAACTCTTTGATGGAGCGGACGTAGAGGATGTTTCCCCTCTCGTCGGGGCGCTCGGAGAGGGCATAGAACAGGTCTTCGGCTATGCGGTCGACCTGTTCGTAATCGCTTACCCGGAGCTCCAATCCGCTGGCCTCGTTGCCTGCCCAGCCGTTGAGGCGGCGGATTTGCCTGATGTCGGTCAGGACGAAGAGCTTGTCGTAGTCGATGAAGCCGGTTTCGTAAATGCCGCTGATGGTAAAACGCCGGGCGCGAACGTTGTCTTGCACGAAATAAGTAAGGAACGTATCGCCGGTCTCCAATCTGAGCAGGTTGGCCAAGTAGCGCGAGATGAGTGCCTGGGTCGATATCTCTGCGGTGTCGATATGGAAGACGTCGCCTTCGCGCAGGTTATCGCGGAAGAAAGTCCAGTCGAAGCGTTCGTCAACGCCTTTGAGGACGATACCCTGGAAGTCGGTATCGGTCTTGAGGATGCCCGGTTTGGTGGCGAAGGCTTCGGCGTGGCGAACGTCCGGGTGCGAGCGCAGGAGGTGTAGCAAGGAGTCGCTCAGGGTGATGGGCGCTGTTTCGTAGGATGTGTTATTATCTAAGTTGGTTATGCGGATGTGCGAACCGAATCCGATGACCTTATTCCTTACTTCTTTCTTGAAACCTGTGATGATGGCTACGGCGAGGATCATGACGGCCATTCCCAGGGCTATGCCGATGAGGGCTACGCGGACGGCGGGGGGCATGGTCCGGCGGTTTCCTTCGGTCTGGGAATAGATTCTCCGGGCTATGAAAAACTCGACGGACATGTGTTGTTGTAGGTTTCGAGCGCCTTAGCCAGTACTTCGAGGGCCTTGGCGAGATCTTCCTTTTTCAATACGTAGGCGATGCGCACCTGGTCTTTGCCCAGGCCGGGGGTGGTATAGAAGCCGGAAGCGGGGGCCATCATGACGGTTTGTCCTTCGTATTCGAAGTCGGAGAGGCACCAGGCGCAGAACTTGTCGGCGTCGTCGACCGGGAGTTTGGCTACGGTATAGAAGGCTCCCATCGGGATAGGGGAGTAGCATCCGGGGATACGATTCAGTCCGTCGACCAGGAACTTGCGCCGTTCGACGTATTCATTGTATACTTCGAGCATGTATTCTTCGGGCGCTTCGAGCGAGGCTTCGGCTATGATCTGGCCGATCAGTGGAGGACTGAGGCGCGCCTGGCACCATTTCATGACGTTTTCGCGTATCATCCGGTTCTTGGTGATGATGGCGCCGATGCGGATGCCACATTCGCTGTACCGTTTGGAGACGGAGTCGATCAGCACGACGTTGTTTTCGATTCCTTTCAGGTGGAAGGCCGAGATGTAGGGGGCGCCGGTGTAGCAGAACTCGCGGTAGACTTCGTCGGAGAAGAGGAAGAGGTCGTACTTGGCGACGATGTCGCGGATCTGGCTCATTTCTTTCTGGGTGTAGAGATATCCCGTCGGGTTGTTGGGATTGCAGATGAGGATGGCTTTGGTGCGGGGTGTGATGAGTTGTTCGAACTTCTCGAGTGAGGGGAGGGCAAATCCTTCGTCGATGGTGGAGGGGATGGTCTTGATGACGGCTCCGCTGGAGATGGCGAAGGCCATATAGTTGGCGTAGGCTGGTTCGGGGACGATGATTTCGTCGCCCGGGTCGAGGCAGGCCATGAAGGAGAAGAGTACGGCTTCGGATCCTCCGGTGGTGATGATGATGTCTTCCACGTCTACCAATATGTTGAACTTCGCATAGTAGGCTGTCAGTTTTTCGCGGAAACTGCGGATGCCTTCGCTGGGCGAGTATTCGAGCACCTGGCGGTCGACGTTTTTCAGGGCGTCGAGCGCTACTTCGGGCGTACGCAGGTCGGGCTGTCCGATGTTGAGGTGATAAACTTTGGTTCCCCGGGCTTTGGCCTGGTTGGCAAGCGGCACAAGTTTGCGGATAGGGGAGGCAGGCATGCTGACTCCCCGTTTGGAGATGTGAGGCATTCGTTACTGTGTTTAATGATTAATTGTTGTTTGATCTTAAAAAATCGACACAAAAGTAAGGGATGCGCAGATAGAAAGCAAATGAATCGCAGAATTTGTTGTTCTGTGTGCTGCTTCAGGGTTTGGGTTCCCAGGAGATGGTCTGGGGGCGGTCGTACAGGGCGCGGATGGCTTCCGGTGTGTTGAGGCGGGGGGATGTGAAGCCGGCCCAGATCATAAACCAGGCGTATTTGTTCTGCGTCCGGAGGATTTCGGGGGTGGGTACGTTGCCTATTTCGCCGAGCGCAATGAGTTTGCCTCCGCCCAGTTCGATGAGCTGGTCGTGGTGGCTTTGTTTCCAATCATTATTATAAATGTCGGTTGCCAGAGCGTCGACGTATTCTGTGCCGGGGAAGAAAAGGGCGTAATCGTAGGCCGTATCGCCGGGTATGTCGCGGGGACCGTTGGCGTTCCATACCCAGAGGAGGTTGTCGAGATGGTGATGGTTGACGTAGCGGTCGTACATCATTTTCCAGAGTTTGACGAAGCCGTCTTCGCCGCGGCGGTCTCCCCACCAGAACCATTCGCCGTTCATTTCGTGGTAAGGTCGCCACAGGACGGGGATGTTTTTATCTTTTAGTTGTTTGAGGTATCCGGCCACTTCGTCGGCTTTGGCCAGCCATCCGTTGTGGGCGTCGGTGCCGGGGGTGACAAGCTGCTGCCATTCTTCGTTGCTCAGTTCGCCCTGGCATTGATCCTTGAAGATGGTGGGTCCTTCGTCCAGGGGACGTTGCGAGTGCCACATGAGGGTGATGATGTGTCCTTTTTCAAACTCTTCGATGGCCCGGTCGACGACGGTTTGCCTTTCCCATCCCATGTCCCCGCCCCAAATGAGGGGAACTTTGCCGGAGGCTTCGAGGATACGGTCGCGGTCTTGTTCGTACCATTCGGGGCGCATCATCTGGTATTCGTTGTGCTGCTGGGCCGAGAGGATGTTGCCATCTTCGACCGACTGGTAGAGGTTAGCCAGCAAGGCGCGGGCTTCGGGTGTGGCGCTGGGGTTTACCGGATTGGGATACTTCGATTGCGTTTGGCACGACAAGAGGAGGGCGCTTGCAATCAGGAGAAGGATTGTTTTTGTTTTCATGATATAAAATTTAGAGGTTCATTGTGAACAGGAATGCCTGTGGTGCAAATGTAATCACTATTTATTACTTTTGGCGTTGAATCGAAAAACAATATACAGACCATGAGAAGTTTTGCCAGTGACAACAATTCGGGCGTGCATCCCTCGATAATGGATGCCATAGTGGAAGTAAATCGCGACCATACGGTAGGCTACGGCGACGATCCGTATACGCGGGCGGCGGAGAAGAAGCTGAAGGAGGTGTTCGGGCCGTCGGCCGATCCCTTCCTTGTCTTCAACGGGACGGGCGCCAATTCGGTCGCTTTGCAGGCCGTCACCCGTTCGTATCATACTATTTTATGCACGCAGACGGCGCACATTTACGTAGACGAATGTGGGGCGCCGACGCGGATGAGCGGTTGCGCGCTGACGGCCATTCCCTCGTCCGACGGCAAGCTGACGCCGGAGCAGCTTCTTCCTCACCTGCACCACTTCGGCGTATGCCACCATTCGCAGCCCCGGGCCGTTTATATCTCGCAGGTCTCCGAGCTGGGCACCGTCTATACGGCAGACGAGATCCGGGCGATCGCCACGCTCGTGCACCGGCACGATATGTACCTGCACATGGACGGCGCCCGGCTGGCCAACGCCTGCGCCTCGCTGGGCTGCTCGATGAAGGAGCTGACGGCGGACGCCGGCGTCGACATCCTCAGTTTTGGCGGCACCAAGAATGGGATGATGATGGGGGAGGCCATCGTCTCGTTCCGTCCGGAGCTAAGTGCCGGTTTGCCGTATTTCCGCAAGCAATCGGCGCAGTTAGCCTCCAAGATGCGCTACCTGTCGGCGCAGTTCCTGGCCTATCTCGAGGGCGACCTGTGGCTGACCAATGCCAGCCATGCCAACCGTCAGGCCGCCCGTTTGGCCGCCATCCTGAGGGCGTATCCCGATATTCATTTCACGCAGAAGCCCGAATCGAACCAGCTCTTCTTCACCATGCCCGCCTGGGCCGCCCGCCGGTTGGCGGAAAAGTACTTCTTCTATTATTGGGACGAAGCCTCCTCCGAAGTCCGCTTAGTCACTTCGTGGGACACCAGCGCCGCCGACATCGACCGCCTGCAGGAATCGCTGCATGAGATTTTTTCCTGAACGCCGTCCTCCTTTTCTCCATCCCCTTTGATCTTTCCCCGGCCCCTCTCCACAAGGAGAGGGGAGTCTGCGGATGAGCGACGCTCTCGTTGGCGCGACATTGTGAAGCTTTTGCAGATCTGCGAAAGCTCCGGCGCGACGCGCTGAAGGTCTTGCAGACTTGCGAAAGCTCCGGCGCGTCGCGGGGAAGGTTTTGCAGAGTTGCGAAAGCTCCGGAATGGCGCGGCGTACTGATCGCGAATCGGCCCTCTCGCCGGATCGTTGCGAAAATAAATGATGTGAATGCTTAGCACGACGGAATGTTATTCGATACCAATGGATTTTTCGCTGATGATTTTTTTTTCAAATCGGAGCCCGTTTGCGCGGAATTTTTGTCGTACATTTATGACCTTAAAAATTAATTGATCATGAGAAACAGAAAACTTAGAATGGGAATGGTCGGCGGTGGAAGCAATGGCTTTATCGGCGCCGTGCACAGATGCGCCGCATTGATGGATAACCGTATCGAACTGGTTTGCGGTTGTTTCAGCGCCGACCCGGACGTCTCCCTGGAATCGGGACGCTCTTACTTCTTGCCCGACAACCGGATTTACAGAAATTGGGACGAAATGTTCGAACGCGAAGCGTCCCTGCCCGACGACCAAAGGATGGACTTCGTGGCGATCGTTACCCCCAACAAATGGCACTTCGCCCCGGCTATGATGGCCCTCGAACGGGGCTTCCACGTCGTTCTGGACAAACCGATGACCTTCTCGCTCGACGAAGCGAAGCAATTGCAACGCAAAGTTGATGAGACCAGGCTCCTGCTGGCCCTGACGCACGTCTACACCGGATACCCGGCCGTCAAAGAAGCCCGTGAACGCATCGCCCGCGGCGAACTGGGCAACCTCCGGCGCATCTACGTCGAGTATACACAAGGCTGGCTCGCCGAGCGCATCGAACTCGACGGAGGCAATAACGCCGGATGGCGGACAGACCCCAAACGGTCCGGCAAAGGGGGATGCACCGGCGATATTGGCACGCACGCCTGGCATCTGAGTGAATACATCAGCGGATTGAAAGTGACCGAACTCTGTGCCGACCTGCGCGCCTGCGCGCCCGGACGACCGATCGACGACGATGCCGCCGCCCTGCTGCGCTACGAAAAAGGCGTCGCCGGCGTCCTGACATGCTCCCAGATTGCCGTAGGCGAAGAAAATAAACTCCTGATCCGCGTCTACGGTGAAAAAGGCGGACTGGAATGGAACCAGGAAGAGCCCAACAGCCTCCTGCTGAAATGGCCCGACCGCCCGCGCGAAACCTTGCGCACCGGGACAAACGGATTCGGCGGCTCCGTAGCCAAACAGCACACCCGTACGCCCGGCGGACATCCCGAAGGATTCATCGAAGCCTTCGCCAATATATACCGCAACTTCGCCCTCGCCCTCCAGGCTACCGACGGCAAGGGAACGCCGCCGCCGCAATCGCTCGACTTCCCCACCGTTCGCGACGGCGTGCGAGGCATGCAATTCATCGAAACAATGGTTGAAGCCGGGTACAACAACAAACAAAAATGGCAGAAATGGATCGAATAAGCTCCCGGCATAGCGAATGAACCGTGGCCGGAGAAAAGAAAGGAGGGCGCCCAAAAGTTGAGGCGCCCTCCTTTTTTTCAGAGCCAATCTGCGCAGCAGCGCGAGGATTACCAGCCGGGATTCTGAGCGATATAGGGATTCTCTTCGATCACTTTCGTCGGAATAGGCAAGAGTCGCATATGGATTGCCCAACTTTCGGTTTGGCCCCAGCGGACGGCGTTCAGGAACTGCAAACCTTCGTTCCACAGGCCAAAGAAGTAACGGATAGCAGTGCTGACCTCGTCCGGCGTCCCTTGCAACAGGATGGCCCATCCGTGGCGTGCATTCACCACATTCAAGGATTCCAGGGCTTTCGCAATATTGCCCACCTGTACGTACGCCTCGGCAGACAGCAACAAACATTGGGCGAAAGACAACGGATCGAAATCCTCCAGTCCGCCCTGCCGTATTCCTTCCAACAGAGATAGCGCATGGTAAAAATCGGAACCTTGCAACGAATGTACCGACAGCATCAGCCGGAGACTGTCAGCCGCCTGCGCCGGAAGCATCCCGATGGCTTCCTCCAGGGCAGAACGGATAAAGACGTTGATTTCCTCCACCGTTGCGCGGGGAAGGTCGTTTACCAGCTCTCTGTAAGACGTGAAGAGGGGCGTTCCGCCAAAAAGAGTGTTCAGATAGAAATACACCGTCGCCCGGTATGCAATCGCGCTGCCCCTCAGCATTGTTTTATCAGCTTCCGGCAACCGGATGTCGGCCAGTTGATCAATCAAGAGGTTGCAATACCGGATACAATCGTACGACTTCCGCCAAAAATCCAACAGGAACGGGCTATCCGGAGTAAGCGATTGCCGCGACGCTTGAGTAGAATACTCCCTGTCGATCTCCAGCCACGCAGCGCGGACCTGGCCGTACAACTGCTCCGGCATACGGATGATTTCCTCCGGCGTGACGGAAGGCAGGGTACCATCTGCCTTTTCTGCCTTTTGCGTGACATTGACGGCAATCTCCGTATCGTCGCAGACAATATGAACGACAGCCGCGCGGTCCGCCCCCGTAAGGTTCGGTTGAAGGGAAATGAAAATCGTATAATCTCCCGCCTCGTCGCCGTGGTCGGGATGAATGAAAATCCACGCAGGAGAGCCGGCCCTTGTTGTGGAAGCTTCCGTGATGCTCGACGTCCATGCGCTTGCAGCAGTAAAGGTCACGCCGCTTTTTCCTTGCGTTTCCTCGGCAAAAACGTCCTGGGTCAACGACTCGCTATCCTGCACCTTGATCGCAGTTTCTTCCTTTTCGCAACCCGCAAATACTGCTGCCGCCGAAAGCAGCAGGCTAAAAAAAGATAGGTTTCTCATCTTATCTGGAATTAAATTTTGTGAACAAAGTTATCACATTTATTTAACAATCCAATTATCGATGCAATACCGCCGTAAAAAAGGTTTCCGCATCCTCCGCCGGTCGATTTTTTTTCTCATATCAAGCATAAAAAACAGCGCGATTCTTTATTCTTATCTAAGATTATACTACTTTTATGCCGCCTTTCAAACACGACAATAGAACGACCCTAAATACGAATGAAAAGAAGCAAATCGAATCGCTACTCATTCAGAGAGAAGAAACCAGGGAAAAGAAATAAGTTTCTTTTCCTCGCCGGACTGATTGCAGGCGTCGCCTGCATGATCGGCTTGTATCAAACGTCCGTTTACTTCTCAACCGACGCCTCCTGCATGTCCTGCCACGTGCATCCGCATGTCGAAAACACATGGAAGCTATCCAAACACGTGAATAACCGGAGCGGAACGAGAGTCCATTGCGTCGACTGCCACCTCCCCCCCCATACCGACACCTGGGCGCACTATACCGCCAAAGCCCGGTTAGGACTGAAAGACCTCTGGGGATGGATCGCCAAAGACAGCGCCGACTTCGACTGGGACCGCCTCTCCGAACTCGAACATGCCACCACCTACATTCCCAACGCTTCCTGCAAAGACTGTCATCCCAACCTCTTCCCCGAAGGAATGACCCCCGATGCCGTCACCGCCCACCTTTATTACGAAGAAAACGAAAAGAAATTAGACCTCCAGTGCATCAGTTGCCACTTAGATGCCGGACATTACAATCCCCGCTATGCGCACGCGAAAATGACCGGCATCCCAGGAATCTCAGACGCAAACGCCCCGGGCGCAGCGCCGGTCGACACCAGCCTCTACTTCAAAGAACCGGCCACAGTCGCCGCCTTTGCCGACTATACCGAACAGATACCGGGCACGCCCCACTCCTTCCGCATGATCGCCCTTCCCGGCGGAACCTTCCGGATGGGCAGCCCCGCAGATGAAACATTCCACCAACCCGACGAGTCGCCCGTCCGCACCGTCACCCTCAGCCCCTTCTTCATGGCCGAAGTAGAAACAACGTGGAACCTCTACTGGGCCTTCTATGCCAACACCATGAGCGAAGGACGCACGCCCCCGGCAACCGTCTATGCCAACAACAGCAATCCCGATGCCGACGCTATCTCCGGCCCCACGCCCCCCTTCGGATTCCCCGACCAGGGATGGGGTGTCGGCGACCGCCCGGCCATCACCATGACGCATTATGCCGCCGAAACATTCTGCCAGTGGCTCTCCCGGAAGACAGGAAAAAAATACCGCCTCCCCACCGAAGCCGAATGGGAATACGCCGCGCGCGGAGGCACCGAAACGCCTTACTTCTTCGGAGGAGACCCGGCGACGTTCTCCGACCGCGGATTCTGGCGCAAATTCTTCGATGCCCAAACCGACAGCATCGCCTCCTACGTAATCTATGCCAAAAATAGCCGGAATAAAACCAACGAACCCTCCGCAGTGAAGCCCAATCCCTTCGGATTGAAAAACATGCTGGGCAACGTGATGGAATATTGCGCCGACAAATACGATCCCCAGGCCTACGCCAAAGGAGGAGAAAGCGTAATGAATCCTCTGGCAACCGCAGGCGAAGAATGGGTCGTGCGCGGAGGTAATTACGCCTCGGATGCCGCCCTCCTGCGCGCCGCCGCCCGCGACTATACCCGGCACGAAGCCTGGCTGAAAACCGATCCCCAACAACCGAAAAGTATCTGGTGGTACTCCGACATCAAAGGAATTGGCTTCCGCGTTGTATGTGAATATAATCATTAATTAATCAATCAATATATCATGAAAAGAGAAAACAAAATGACCCGCCGTACTTTCCTCAGAAGTTCGGCAATGGCAGGCGCCGCAGGCGCTGTAGGAACAGGCGGCGCAGCAGCCGTATTGACATCCTGTTGTGGCGACGACAAGGCCGGAGCTATCAAAGCCCTGAAAGAACCCGGTACCTATTATGTGCCCGACCTGGTAGATTTCGCCACCGACGGACAGGAATTGAAAGCCGGCGTAATCGGTTGCGGAGGACGGGGATCGGGCGCAGCGTTCAACTTCCTCAATGCCGCCAACGGCATCACGATCACCGCCCTGGGCGATACTTTCCAGGACCGCGTTGACGAACTGGCTACCAATCTGAAAGCCGACAAAGGCATCGACATCCCCCAAGAGCGTCGCTTCGTAGGATTAGACGCCTACAAACAGGTCGTCGACAGCGGCGTGGATGTAGTGATCATCGCTACGCCTCCTTATTTCCGTCCCATTCATTTCCAGTACGCCACCGAGAAAGGCAAACATTCCTTCCTCGAAAAACCAATCTGCGTCGATCCGGCCGGCTATCGCACCATCGTAGCAACCGCCCGGCAGGCTGCGGCCAAGAACCTCTGCGTCGTTACCGGCACACAGCGCCATCACCAGCGCAGCTATGTCGAATCCTACAAACAGATACAGAACGGACTGATCGGCGAAATCACCGGAGGAACGGTCTACTGGAATCAAAGCATGCTCTGGTTCAAAGAACGCAAGCGGGAATGGAGCGACTGCGAATGGATGATACGCGACTGGGTGAACTGGAAATGGCTTTCGGGAGATCATATCGTCGAACAGCATGTTCACAACCTGGATGTGTTTACGTGGTTTACCGGATTGAAACCTGTCAGCGCCGTCGGGTTCGGTTCGCGGCAGCGTCGTGTCACAGGCGACCAGTACGACAATTTCAGCGTCGACTTTGAAATGGAAAACGGCATCCACATGCACAGTATGTGCCGCCAGATAGACGGCTGTGCCAACAACGTAAGCGAGTTCATACAAGGAACCAAAGGCTCGTGGAGCAGCGCAACGATGGAAATAAAAGACCTGACCGGCCAAGTAATCTGGAAGTTCGACGAAGAAGCCGAAAAGGCTGCCTTCAAACAAACAGACCCCTATACGCTGGAACATGTCAACTGGATCAACCACATCCGTAGCGCGAAACCGATCGACCAGGCTTCCGAAACAGCTGTCTCCAATATGGCGGCTATCATGGGACGCGAGTCGGCCTATACGGGAGCGAAGACAACGTGGGAAACCCTCACCGCCTCGGCACTGGACTATACTCCCGCCGATCTGAACTTAGGAAAGATGGATATGAAAGGATTCACCGTCTTTGTCCCCGGCAAACCTCTTGATACGAAATAATATTATGTTAGACAGAAGAAACTTTCTGAAAACGACGCTCTCCGGAGCCGCTGCTGCTGCGGCTCTGGGAGCTCCGGCGCTGACAGCCTGCGCCGGTAAACAGACTCCCCAGGGAGATGCAACAAAAAATACCGCCGCCGCACTGAACCTCTCTTTCCAGGAAGGAATCGCCCCGGGCGAAAGCCTGAACGAGAAGTTCGACTTTATGGAGAAACTCGGAGTCACCGGATTCGAGCCGAACGGTAAAGGACTTGCCGGACGCGTAGATGAAATCCGGCAGGCCCTGTCAGGACGTAATATCCGCGTCAGCGCCATCTGCGCCGGCTTCGACGGATTCATCCTCTCGGCAGACGAAGCAGTACGCAAGCAATGTATGGATACGATGAAGGAAATCATCGCTGCCGCCGGAGCCTTGGAATCGGTGGGTGTGATTATCGTGCCGGCTTTCAACAGTCAGACGCCGGTACTCCCGCATACGAGGGAAACGCGCGACTTCCTTTGCGAACAGTTTGTAGAGATGGGCAACTTTGCCGCTACTCATCAGACAACCGTTATCTTCGAGCCTTTGAACCGCCGGGAAGCTTTCTACTTGCGTCAGGTGGCCGATGCCGCTTCCCTCTGCCGCGACATTAATAACCCGGGCGTTCGCTGTATGGGAGACTTCTGGCATATGACGGCGGAAGAAACCTGCGATATGGGCGCCTTCCTCTCGGCCGGGGAATATCTCCAGCATGTGCACGTGGCCAGCCGCAAACGCCGCAGCATGCCGGGTGAAGACGGCGAAGCAGACAACTATATTGCCGGCTTCAAAGCCCTGAAAATGCTGGGATACAACAAATACGTGAGCTTCGAATGTGGATGCCAGGGCGACCGCAACACAGTCGTGCCCGCCGCCGTCGAATTATTGCGCAAACAATGGGATGAAGCCTGACGACGATGCCTTTGATATACCCTGATATGCAGATGAGCGAGGTGGTGGAAGAAAACCCCTCGCTCATCCCGATTATAAGTCGCTTCGGCATACGCCTGGGCCTGGGAGATCAATCGGTCGCAGAAATATGCGACAAATACGAGCTGGATACCGACTTCCTGCTTACCGTCATCAACACCTTCCTGAACGAAGAGTATTTCCCGGAAAAGAAACTGCAAACCTTCCATACCTCGCAGATCATTGACTACCTGGTGAAGACCAACGAGTATTACCTGCGCTTCCAGTTGCCCAATATCGAGAGACATCTTACTTCGTTCATCTCGACAAGCATCCCCGGCAATCCAATACTTGAGCTGATAGGGAAATTCTTCTTTTCCTTCAAAGCAAAACTGGTGGCGCGTATTGAATGTGACGACCGGCAGTGGTTTTCTTACTGCCTCGCGCTGAGTGAAAAGCTACAGGACAAACTATCCGGCGCCGCCTCGCTGCCTCCACTGATTCACCCGGAAGAACCGGCCGACGACCCCATCGAAGCTTTGCTGGCCGACCTGAAACGGATCTTGGTGAAACACCTTTCGGGCGACTACAACCTGAACCTCTGTTACGCCGTCATCTCCGCCATTTGTAGCCTTGAGAAGGACATAAGGCAGCATAACCGCATCCGTTTCCGTATCCTGACGCCGATGGTGGAGGCCATGGAAAAGATCAACCGCCCGTAAAGCCCGTTCGATGCGAAGAACAAAACAAATAGCCGTCATACTCTCTGATACCTTGCAATGCGCCGGCCTGAACAGTCTGCTGACGGATTATTTCCCGCCGGTCAACATCGCCGACTTTCGCGCGTTTGACGATTTGCCGGAGAACGGCACCGGGAATGGGAACGGAACAGACTTCCATTACTACCTCACCCAGGCCGATACCTTCGCCCTGAATATTGATTTCTTCCTCCCCCGCCGCTCCCGTACCTTGATCCTGACTGCCGGCAAAGCCGCTTCGCCCGCCGCCGGATGCAACTGCCTCGACACCGGTGCGCCGAAGGAGGCCCTTATCGAACAACTGCAACAGTTCTTTTCCTCCGAAGACACTCAGAATACGGTGGCGGAGCGGAACAAAGAACTCTCCATGCGCGAGAAAGACGTCCTCAAACTCATTGCACAAGGCAATACCAACAAAGATATTGCAGACAAACTGAACATCAGCCTGAACACCGTCCTGACCCACCGGAAGAACATCACCGCCAGGCTTGGCATCAAAACCGTCTCCGGCCTCACCTTTTATGCCATCATGAACGGCCTCGTCTCCTCCGACGCGATCGGCTGAAGACAGCCTTTACATCTCTGTCCATCATTCCATGAATCCTGCATGCAGCGACGATCTGCTGACCAGAAGGTGTGACCATAAAATATTTTGATATTTGTGAGAAAAAAATATGGTCACAGTGTTGGAATATTAAAAATATGCGTACATTTGATCCGTATTTAATATTCACCTTTAAAACAAATTGCCTATGAAAGTACTACGAGTACAGATGCATTACCTCCAGAATGAAGAATGGCTGAGTATCGCGCTTGAATTGAAAGACCTTATTGAACGTTTTGGGTCGGAAAAGCTTGGGATCGAAGATTTATACATGCGTTTCCTCCCTGTCTTAGACGAGGCCGACGGATTGCTTGAGCTGTTGCGCAGGAGCGTGCATACTGTGAAACTGGCAGAAATCGACCAAAAGCGGGACGACCTCTTCAGAGCCTTCTACAACATTGTGAAGAATCTTCAAAAGCAGCCCGTCCCGGCCAAGGAAGTCGCCGCCGATCGTCTCTTCAACCTGCTTGACAGGTACCACAACAATGTCCTGAAGGCAACCTATGCCAAGGAATCCGCTGCAGTTTACAATCTGCTGCAAGATCTTCGCGGCGAATATGCTGCCGACATTACCTTGCTGGCTCTGACCGATTGGGTCACGGCGCTCGATACGGCAGAACAGAACTTTGCCTCCATCCTGAACGAAAGGCAGGAAGAAAAGGCCAAGAAGCCCAAAGGCGAAATCGTCCAGGTGCGCCGTTCGGGAGACCTCTACGTCACCGCCATCCTGAATTACGCCGACGGGCGACTGCTGGCCGACGGACTGGGGGGCGACTTCCACGGATCCCGCGAATCGCTCGACACCAGTATCCACGAAGGCAACGAAGCGTTTGACCCCATCAAGCATGGCAACATCAACTATAATTTCGTCATAATCTGGAACGAAATAGCTGCCCGCTATCGTCTGATGATTGCCCAGCGCCTCGGTCGCCATGCCAAAGGCAAAGACCAAAACCCCGATGCAGAAGATCCTGACCTGGAAGACCCCGACCTGGAAGATCCTGACCTGCCGGGTGAAATAGAAGAATAAGTTGGTTGGGAGCCAACTTTTTCGTGCGGGCGGCTTTCCCTTAAACCGGAAAGACCGCCCGTTTTCTTTCCCCTCCCTCCCTCACATACCGTGCTTCCTCCCCACACATCCCGATAGCAAAAACCGGCCCCGGTAAGGTCTGCGAACAACCGTCGGCACAGTTTACCAAGCTTGGTAAGGTCTGCGAACAAATGTCGGCACAGTTTACCAAGCTTGGTAAATTGAGCGGACAAATGTCGGCACACTCACCAAGTTTGGTAAGTTAAGCGGACAAATGTCGGCACACTCACCAAGTTTGGTAAGTTGAGCGGACAAACGTCGGGACACTTTACCAAGCTTGGTAAATTGAGTGGACAAACGTCGGCATAAAAAACTGGCCCCGGTATGGTCAGCGGACAAATGTCGGCAGATCCAACCGGGGCCGGTATGGTCAGCGGACAAACGCCGGCAGGAAAAACCAGCCCCGGTCTTTTCTGCCAACGTTTGTGAGAAGCTTATGCGGGAATGTTTTTCAGTAGATGGAGCAGATGCTGCCACCATAAATCTACTGAAGGAATCAGAATCCGTTCGTTGGGAGAATGAACGTCGCGCAAAGTCGGGCCGAAAGAAATCATATCCAAGTAAGGATACTTTTCGAGGAAGAGGCCACATTCCAGGCCGGCATGGATAGCCTTGATTTCCGGTTCCCGGCCGAAGAGCTCCTTATAGGTTTCCTTCGCTGCCTTCAGGATCCGGGAGTTGGGATTGGGCGCCCATCCGGGGTAACCGTCGTTATGCGTTACGGTACCATCAGCCAGCAGGAAGGTCGCCGCCACCTGGCCGGCGATGGCATCCTTGGCCGATTCGATGGAGCTGCGCTGGCTGGTTCCGACGAGGATGCGGCCGTCCTGCATCTTGACGGAGGCCAGGTTGGTGGATGTTTCGACCAGGCCTTCGATGTCGTGACTCATGCCGGCGACGCCGTGCGGGCAGGCGTAGAGTGCACGGATCAGTTTCAGGGCGCTTTCACGGTCCATCTGCGTCTTGGGTTGTTCAACCGATTGCATCCGTATCTGCACCTTTGGGTCGACGTGCTTGAGTTCATTCTCGATCAAGGGGATGAAGCTGTTCAGCAAGGCGATCACCTTTTCTTTCGACTCCGGATGCAAGCCGACGACGGCATAGGCTTCGCGGGCGATGGCGTTGTGCAGGTTGCCGCCTTCGATGGCGCAAAGTTCAAAGTAGGTGTTTGGGGTCAGCAGGTAGAGGAAACGTGCCAGTATCTTGATCGCATTGCCCAGTCCTTTGTGGATCTCGCTCCCGGAATGTCCTCCGTTGAGGCCCTTGACGTCGATGCGGAAATAATCAAGACCGACAATGGACGGCATCTGATAGGGCCTCAGTTCGATCTGCGTGCCCTTCCCACCGGCGCATCCGATGAAGATTTCGCCTTCGTCCTCGCTGTCGAGGTTGAGCAGTATCTTTCCGGTCATAAAGCCGGCCTCAAGCGCTTTGGCTCCCGTCAGCCCGGTCTCTTCGTCGACGGTGAAAAGACATTCGATGGGGCCGTGCTCGATCTCGTCCGAGGCCAGGATAGCCAGCTCGGCCGCCACACCGACCCCGTTGTCGGCGCCCAGAGTCGTCCCCTCGGCGCGCAGCCAGTCGCCGTCTATGACGGTGCGGATCGCATCCTTATTAAAGTCGAAGACCTTCGGCTCGTTCTGCTCGCAGACCATGTCAATGTGCGACTGGAGGATGACGACCGGACGGTCCTCATATCCCGGCGTGGCCGGCTTCGAGATCAGGATATTGCCCACTGCGTCTTTTTTGTACTTGAGCCCCTGGCTGTCGGCGAATGATTCGAGAAAAGCAATCATCTGTCCTTCTTTCTTCGAAGGGCGGGGCACTTGCGTCACCAGATGGAAGTAATCCCATACGATTTGCGGTTTTAAGTCTGTAATCTTCATTGCTTATATTGTTTTATAGAGATAAGTTCTTATATTTGCGTCCACAAATATAAACGAAAAATGCTCACCATAGTATTAATGACAATAATAATTCTTGCAGTCTGTGTTGCCCTACTTTCAACCGGTATCCTGTTGAAAAAGAACGGGACATTCCCGTCCCTGCACATAGATGCCAACCCTGCGTTACGTAAGCAAGGAATCACCTGCGCCAAAGCGCAGCATGCAGAACAACAACACCGCAAGAATCTGGAAGAACGATTAAAATAAATAATAAATAGAATTTTATGAAGAATATCAACTACATTATTCATGGCGTGCTCGCCGTGGCTGTTATCATTTTATTTATAATGCAATTCACAGGGAAAAAGACGCAGGAAGAAGAAAAACCTTCGCTTGTGACCGAAGGCGAAGCGCCGCTCATATTGCCGGTTGCTTATGTCAACATGGATTCCCTGCTCCAAAGCTACCATTATTATAATGATTTGAACGAGATCATCATGCGCAAGGAAGAAAATGCCCGTGCAAATGTCAACCAGCAGGGGAACCAGCTCCAGACAGAAATACAGGACTTCGAACGCAAAGTAAACAATAACGCCTTCCTGACGCGCGAACGGGCGGAACAGGAGCAACAACGATTGGTCAAAAAACGTCAGGAACTCGAAGCGTTGGACAACCGCCTCACCCAGGAACTGATAGCCGAACAACAACGGCTGATGGAACAGTTGCGCGACACCCTGTCCGCTCAGCTAAAGGTCTTCAATGTAGAAAAGAAATACAAGATTATCTTCAGCAACGTCTCCAACGACAATATCTTACTGGCTGACGACGTCTATGATATCACCAAAGAGTTGATTCAATACCTGAACAAGAGCTATACTCCCTCGCTCGCGAACTGATAACCGCACTTCCCCCGGGTTGCTCATGTTGCAGTCATCGACACCATATACGGTTTTTGTACCGCTTATATGGTGTTTTCTTTTTCATCCAGGTCAATGGGAATCTGTTTCTTGAAAGCTTCCTTGAAAGAAATCAGCGATTCGGTGCGGGCCAATCCGAGAGGTTGCAATTTCTGATGAATGATATTCATCAAATGTTGATTGTTGCGGGCATAAATCTTAATAAACAAATCGTAGCGCCCGGTTGTGTAATGACATTCCACAACTTCGGGGATCTTCTCCAAAGCTTCCGACACGGCGGCAAACTCTCCGGGAGAGCTTAAGAATAATCCGATGTAAGCGCAGGTTTCGTATCCAACCTTCGTGTTGTCGATGATGAATTCAGATCCTTTTATCACACCTAAATTGGTGAGTTTCTGAATACGCTGATGGATTGCTGCACCGGAAACATTACATTCCCTTGCAACTTCGAGAAAGGGCATACGGGCATTGTTGATAATTAGCTTCAATATTTTTTCATCCAATGCATCTAACTGATGGTGGGCCATAGTATTATATGTTAAAATTACATTATGCGACAAATGTAATCAAAAATAATCAAAATCGTATAAATGTTGATTTAAATCAACTCCTTCTGCTTTCATGTTTGCAGTCAGAGCTGCGAGGCTTAGTCAAGCATCAGGCTCATATAAGCCAGACGGTCGGAATAGGCGAATAGAAGACGTGTCAGTTCGTGTATATTCATTGCCCTCAGCTTGTCGGCCGACAAGGCGCTTTCCGGATGAGCCTCGATCCAGAGATGAATCAGCAGTTCCGCATCAATAATCTTTGCCATGCCGTAGGGATAGGTAATGAAGCTGTTGTTGTAGGGTATTCTGTAAACGGCTTTAAGGAGGTCGTATAGTTTGGTTATTTCGTATAGCAGGCGCGTTTTTACCTGTTCGCTGTCGTATAGTATCTCTTTGATCAGTACGCTGCTTTCTTCGGCGTTCGCTTTGATATCGGGAGAGGAAGCAAAGGCCATTCCTACGGGTTGGTCACAGGAATTGTATGCGACAAAAAATTCTCCACCGGCTGTTTTTAAATCTTTGAGGATGATGCGAAAGTCCTCAAGCGTATGTTGGATAGCTATGGGACGTTCGCCAGTTTTGCGCTGGAAATAAGCGTAGATCGCTTCGTCCGCTTTTCGCCTGCGTTGTACATAGATACGATCCGGGCTGGGGATGAAATATTCGTTGCGGGTGTAAATCTTCAGCGAGTATTCGAATGTTTCCGTATAACCGTATGAGCGATAGTAGTTGAAAAGGCTTTTTTCTGCCGGTATCAGGACGCTGAGGGCTATCTTTCTTTTCTTCATTTCGTCGAAAGCCTGGTGAAGGAGTTCGCTCATCCACCCTTTCCCTTGTTCGGTGGGTAAAGTGCAGGCGCCGGAGATATAGGCAACGGTTATTTCCTTGCCGCAGAAAGTCATCGTATAAGGCAGTATCTGCAAGGCTGAGACGATACTTCCGTCTTTTTCTACCACCAATGCGTTTTCATCTCTGTAGACTTGTTTGAAATAGAGCTGAATAAACCTGTCGGAATCGTCGAAGACGGCTTCCCACAGATGCCTGATTTGTTTCTTTTTCTTACTCTTTTCCACGGCTTGTTGTTTATGTTGTGTTATTTTAACCTGTTAACCGGGGCAACGTGGTCTAGATTCGTGATTACGGTGGCGCCTAATTGTTCGAGATATAATACGATATAGTTCTTGTTTATCATCGTTACCTTTCCCGAAACGTGCTTCATGGCTCCGACCAGAATCTCTGCTTCATCGCCTACCAGAAGAGGATGGTTGGCCGATTGTTGCAAGAAATCATGGATGGCGTCTATTTCTTGCTGACGGACGACGGCCGGTTTGCCGTTGTAGTAAACGATACGAGACACGCCGTATATCCTTAATAATGTGTGTAACTGGTTCTCCAGGCATTTGACAAAAACATACGAATGAAAAAGGGGAACTTCAACCGTCTTTACCCGGTCGGACCATGCGCGGGGACAGAGATGCAGAGGTAACCAACATTCGAACTCCTGCTGATTGATTCGTTTGGCCACCTGTTTTTCCGCCCGGGGTAGTGTGTATAAGACAAACCAATAGATATGCCGGTTTTCATTATCATTATAGTGCTCGTTTTCTGTCATAATTTTAACGGGTAGACTAAGTTTTTGAATGTGTTTTTTTTGTTACATTGCGCAAAAATACAGTTGTTATTCGAATTACCAATAATTCAGCTTTAAAAAATGGTCAAAATGAACAGAAGAATTTTCATTCAAAAGTCTGCCTTATCCGCAGCAGGACTCGGTGTAACGCCTTTAATCAGCGCCCATCAGTCTATTTATGGGCCAACGGCGCCCGGCAACAAAGTCAAGGTAGCTCTCATCGGCTGCCGTAGTCAGGGGTATTCCAATTTGAATGTCTTTCTCGACTATCCCGAAGTGGAATGTGTAGCCTTATGCGATGTGGACGATGAATGGCTGAACAAACGTGCGGCCGACGTCGAGAAAAAAACAGAAAAGAAAGTACCGTATCTCTACAAAGACTGGCGGCGGGTGATAGACAACAAAGACGTCGATGCCGTCATCATCGCTACGCCGGATCATTGGCACTGTCTGCCTCTGGTAGAAGCCGCCCAGGCAGGGAAAGATCTATACGTGGAAAAGCCTCTGTCCAACACCATCGAAGAATGTGATCTGATGCTGAAAGCCGCCCGGCGCTATGACCGTATCGTCCAGGTCGGACAATGGCAACGTAGCGATCCTCATTGGGCTGAAGCCGTCGCCTATTTGCGCAGCAATCATATCGGCCGTATCCGTACGGTCAAAGTATGGGCTTACCAGGATGGCAAACCCACCCTTCCCGTCAAACCCGACACCGCTCCTCCCGCAGGTGTGGACTACGACATGTGGCTGGGGCCAGCCCCTCAACGTCCGTTCAATGAGTACCGCTTCCACTACAACTTCCGTTTCTTCTGGGATTATGCCGGCGGACTGATGTCGGATTGGGGAGTACATCTATTAGACTATGCCCTCGAAGGCATGGACGCCGGCCTGCCTGCGCATGTTTACGCCAGCGGAGGCAAAATGGCTTACCCCAACGATGCGATGGAGACGCCCGACACTCTGATGGCTACTTATACCTATAAAGATTTTAATATCATCTGGGATCACGCATGTGGAATCAATCACGGACTGTTCGACAAAAAGGAAGGACTGGCTTTTTACGGCGAAAACGGTACGATGCTGCTTACCCGCGCCGGTTGGGAGGTCTTACCCGTCGTTGCCGGCAATACGCCGAGGATGGAAGCCGTGCCGTTTAAGAAAGGCGAGGGTAGGGGACTGTACCGGCATGTGGGCAACTTCCTTGATTGCATCAAAAGTCGCGCCTTGCCGAATGCTGACATATCCATTGGCGCCCGCGTCGCGAAGATGTCCCACTTAGCCAACATCTCCTGCCGCGTACAGCGCGAAATCTTCTGGGATGACGCCCAAAACCGCATCACCGGAAACTCCGAGGCCGAAGCTCTGTCGAAAGCCCATTACCGCGCCCCCTGGACGTTGCCGAAAGTGTGAGGAAGTAAAGCAAGCACCCCCCCAAGAGAATTTCGACAGGAATTCTCTTGGGGGGGTCTCGGTCTCGGAAAGTTATGAACAATACTTTCTTTATGTCTTATTGACAACGCATAGCGTTTTTCGTACTGTTCCTAAACCCAATATTTCTGTTCCTAAACCCAATATTCTGTTAGTGTTTTTTTCGTAACTTTTAATCGCCCTGTGGATAAATACCTGCAGGTAAATGGTTTATGTAGGTAGTATTATCCATAGCTTTGATGCACTGATGCGAACAATTCAACAATTCGCCAGTGAATGGTTTTATATATATAAAAGGATTAAAGTTATGGATTTTTTATGCACAAAAAAGAACAAAAAAAACACGAACATTTTTGCTCGTGTAATGAATCGTATTATCTTTGCCCTCTCGTTTCGTAAAAATAAAAGTGTTACGAACGAGTGCAAACCCGATTCACTTTGTAATAATGGTACTAACAATAGTAATGATTTAAAGATGCCGACAGCAGAAGATGGTACTTCGCCTCTTAAAAGAGACGGGGCGGAGGTTTTTCACGACCTTCTAGAATATCGAAAAAATATTAAGGAATATGCTAATGGAAAAGAAGAGGTGTTCGTCCTCAATAGTAGTATTGTACATGCGTCGTTGATAATGGGGTGCTTTTTCGAGAGCTCCAAATCTTCTGTCAACATGTACTGTGGGGAGTTTTCCATATTTAGGGATGCGTTTAAGGAAAAACTTAAAGACGAGTTCGCCAGTGAAATTTATGATTCTGTAAGAAACAGGGATGATTTCAAGAATTTTAAGCCGTATGAAGATTGTATAAGGTCCTTGGTTTCCTTTTTGGATCGAAAAGGAGAACTGAATGTAATCACAGATAGAGACATCACATCAATTAAGAAAGAAAAAATATGGGGTGAAATAGAAAAGCATGTAGGTAAGTCACTACGTTTCTATCTGAGGAATGACCCGTTAGGTCATGATTTCCATTACACCGTGGCAGAAGAAAAAATGTATCGTACAGAAAATAATGACAAGAAAAAGACTGCCATTTGTTGTTTTCAGGATAAACAAGGATATTGCAACGTTATGAATGGCTTTTTTGGGATAATGAAAAGAAGAGCTAAGGAGATAAAATTCAATTAATTCATGAATGACGAAATTTGCAACAGTTCTTATTTATTAGGTCATTCTCAGACTTTCATCGGGGTTTTAGCTACGTTAGTAGTGTTGTGTTTGTTTCGTGGTGAGAGTAATTTCATTAGAAAGTATTTGAAGGATATTGGCGATGAAATTATGCAAGAGATTAATAAAGTAGTGCAGGGAATAATCAAAAAGGAGATAGGCCTCCCAGATTTCGAAAATATAAAAGAACGATTGGGAATAGATCTTTTATCGAAAGATCACGGATTCATGCGTGCCGTGGCGTCAGGACAAAGCCGGTGGGTTCTTGAGCAGTCACTTATGAGAGCATATGCGGGAATCGATAAGTCTGTTATGTCATTATATTTTACGCTTTGTGAAGGTTCTAATCGTGATCTTGGGGAGGCTGAGTGCAAGGGCAATGAAATCAAGGATGCTAAAGAGTTTACCATGGTTGCCTTATATGCGTTCTTTTTTTCTGTAATTATTTTGTTGCTCGACTGCTGTATCCCTCCTGATTGCTGGTCCCAGTGGTATATGAATCTATTCTTGCATGCCTTTACTATGGCTTCTTATGTGTTTATAGGCGTAATCTGGAGACGTTTTTGGAAACGTGTGCCGACGGCCGAGGCAAAACAAGTGGAAGCAAAGGAGAAAAAGGTGCCAATAAAGAAGATTGTGAAGATGCTAATAATAGCACTGCTACCTGTTGTGTTTTGGTATTGTTCAAATGATCTGGTTCTACACACAAGTCTTTTATGGAACTGGTCTACTTTTTCTCTTCTCGTTGTGTATGTTGTATCATTAGCGCTGTTAGCTACTCTTCATAATAAAAAGAGAATAGAACTGGCTTTTTCTTCTTCTCCTTATAACAATAGATTTGTCTCTTCTCATTTTCTTTATATCTTCCTTGCATCCGTGGGAATTACGGGTATTTGTGCTGTAATCTCACTTATTCCGTCGGTTGAGTTTGCCGGATATTTTCATCGCACGCAAGTGATGACGTGTTCTTTGATCTTGTTTGTTTTTCTTAATGCTTTTTTCCTTTCGTTTTGGCTGCCATATCGTAAGTACAGTCAACTCCGAAAAGTTTATAGGGAGAAAGTATCGAATAATATGCAGAAAAAAAAGGAGGCTGGCGAATCGAAAATAAAGAGCGCCATAGAAAAATATAAGAAGGTGGTAGAAAAAATCAAAGAAGAAGTAACGGAAAATGCCACAGCATCAAACGATGAAAGCCAACCGTAGCGGTATCGGCGAAGGATCAACCAAAATCAAGACATCAATCAAAGAAGAAACCAAAGAAGCGGGGGAAGAAACGCTGAACGCTGTGGGCGTTTAGGATTGGGGATAGCAAACAAAAAAAAAGGAGAACCTCACTGGGGGGTCCTCCTTTTTATTAAAACCAACTAATACCAACTTCAGGTTGCGGAGGTAAGACTCGAACTTACGACCTTTGGGTTATGAGCCCAACGAGCTACCGCTGCTCCACTCCGCGATGTGTATGCAAATCTTTGTTTCCGGATTTGATGGTGCAAAGGTAAGCTTTATAATTAGAAAAACAAGCCGGAACAGAACTTTTTTCCAAATCAGGGCATTTTAGTATCCATATAAGTTTTCATACCTTTGCGGAATGAGATTGAAATCAGATGGTTGGCTGCCTGTTACCAAAAAAGAGGCAGAAGCGCGTGGATGGGATGCGGTGGATGTCATCCTCTTTTCGGGGGATGCGTATGTGGATCATCCTTCGTTTGGGATAGCGGTCGTTGGACGTGTGTTGGAGGCTGAAGGCTTGCGGGTGGCGATTGTGCCGCAACCGGATTGGCGGGGCGATCACCGGGACTTTACGAAACTGGGGAGGCCTCGCTTCTTTTTTGGCGTCTCGGCTGGGGCGATGGATTCGATGGTGAACCATTATACGGCCAATAAGCGGTTGCGTAGCGATGATGCGTACACGCCGGACCGACGGGCGGGGATGAGGCCTGATTATCCGAGTATTGTATACAGCCGGATCCTGAAGGAGCTGTATCCGGATGTACCTGTCTTGCTGGGCGGGATCGAGGCGTCGTTGCGGAGGCTCACGCATTACGATTACTGGCAGGACAGGCTGAAACCGGGAATTTTGGTGGAGAGCGGAGCTGATTTGTTGATCTACGGAATGGGCGAACAGCCTCTCCGCGAGTTGGCGAGGCGGTTGAAAGCCGGGGAATCGTTCGGAAACATGAAGGATATACGGCAAACGGCTTACCTGGCCGACCGGAAGGCGTTTGACGGCGAAGCGGAAGAAGGGATCGGCCTTTTCTCGCATGAAGAATGTCTGGAGGATAAGATGAAGCAGGCCCGCAACTTCCGGCACATCGAGGAAGAATCCAACAAACAGGCGGCGGCACGTATCTGGCAGCCGGTGGGCGATCGGGTGATCGTCGTCAACCCTCCGTTTCCGCCGATGACGGAGGCCGAGATAGACGCTTCCTTTGATTTGCCCTTCACGCGTTTGCCGCATCCGAAGTACAAAGGGAAGGTGATAGCCGCTTTCGAGATGATCCGCTTCTCGGTCAATATGCACCGAGGTTGCTTCGGCGGTTGCGCCTTCTGTACGATTTCGGCGCATCAGGGCAAATTTATCGCCTCGCGCAGCCGGGCTTCGATCCTGAAGGAGGTAAAGGCCATCACGCAGATGCCTGACTTCAAGGGATACCTGAGCGATCTGGGGGGGCCTTCCGCCAATATGTACCGGATGAAGGGGAAAGATGCGAGCCTCTGCCGGAAATGTCAAAAGCCCTCCTGCCTCGCGCCGGCGATCTGTAAAAACCTTCATGCCGACCATGCTCCTTTAGTGGCGATCTATCAGGAAGTAAGCCGGATGCCGGGCGTAAAGAAGACCTGCATCGGAAGTGGTATCCGTTACGACCTGCTGCTACATGACCACGGGGACGGGGCCTTGAACCGGGCTGCGCAGGCGTATACCGAAGCGCTGATCGTCCATCACGTCTCCGGGCGATTGAAGGTGGCCCCCGAACATTGTGCTCCGCGCGTACTGAAACTGATGCGCAAGCCTTCTTTTGAACTCTTTGAGCGCTTCCGCCAACTCTTTGAGCGCATCAACCGGCAGAAGGGTTTGAATCAGCAACTGATACCGTATTTCATTTCCGGGCATCCGGGATGCACGGAAACGGATATGGCAGAGCTGGCCATCGCGACCAAGGCTCTTCATTTTCATTTGGAACAGGTACAGGACTTTACGCCCACTCCAATGACACTGGCTACCGAGATATACTATACCGGCTATCATCCTTATACACTCGAAAAGATAGATACCGCACGAACTCAGGAAGCGAAACTATCACAACGTCAATACTTCTTTTGGTATAAGTCCGAGTTCCGCCATTCGATTACCCGCTCCCTGCAACGTCTTGGAAGGAGCGACTTGATCGCCCGCCTGTTTGGAAAGATACATAAATAGGTTTTCTTTCTTTCTTTATTTATCCATACAAATATCCTGTCACTATAAATAAGAGGATTTGTTATTCTCTTTATATAGTCATGCAAGATAGCAAATTTAATTTGTTATCTTGTTTGAATCATTGATTATAGTAGCAAATTCAGTTTGTTTTATTATTTGCATAGTAGAATAGTATATAAAATTCTATTTGTTATCTTCTTTATATATCCAAATTGCATATACAATTTGATTTGCTATCTTCTTTGCGTTCTATTATATCACATCAAATCTAATTTGGTACTACATTGCAATAGAAAATAGAGCAACAAATCCGATTTATGAATATAATTTTTATCTTGTAAGAGAAAAAAACAGGATTTTCTTTGTTATTTCAATAAAAAAGCAGATCTTTGTTTCCTGAAGTCTAATATATCAAATTATAGTTGCAGATGAAACAAATTACTTACTTTCTTACTCTGGCACGAAAGCTGCGCAATGCAGAGCATTTTGACTTTTATTCAAGTATTATAGGAAATATAGATACGAAAGCAGAATTGCCGCCCAATCTCGTTCCGCTATTGAATAAACTCAGGCGACTCTTTCAAAAAGAAGATGCAGTCTATAAGCGCAGTCAGAAACACATCGAAACCAAGTCACTCTATGCGTTGCATAAAAAACGTAAGTCGGCCAATATGTGGATCCGACGAATGGTTGAAGCCGCTACATACAGTAACGATGCCGAAGAACACGAAGCTGGTTTGGTATTGATGGATTTAATGAATAAATATGCCGACATACACTATGTGCCCATGACAGAAGCATCAGCGCTTATCTTCAGTATGATCGAAGACCTGCGGAAGCCCCGTTATGCCACAGCATCCGTCACATTAAACCTCAATGCAGGTATTGACAGACTGGCGCAAGAGAATGACGCCTTCAAAGCCCTCTATTCGGAGCGTACCTATAATCAGGAAGAGGACAAAAATGAAGGATCCCTGCATGCCATACGATTGCTCGTCGACGCCGCAGCGGCAGAATTTGTAGACAGTATCAACGTTTTCTACCGCATCCATAAGATGCAACGTCCCGGAGACCCGGAAGTCATCAGCCTGCTCGACGACATCATCACCCTGTTCAACGCCTATATCCACCAGTACGAAACGATCCTTGCACACCGCAGCGCCAAGTCGCGCCCAGCCAAAGGCGAGGCAGCCATCGTAAACGGCGACGCCTTCGACGAATAAAAAAGAGGCTGCCCCGCCGGGGACAACCTCTACATTTCAGTCTTTTCTGCTTATGATCAGGAAAGAGCGGCAATAGCCGAGCCAATCAGGTTCGCATTCTCCATTTTGTCGATGTCGACCACAACGTCTTTATGACCGAAACCGTCCAGAAGCGTGCGCAACGTTTGTGCGACAATGTCTTTGTAATGAACCCCCTTGCGGTCTTCGCTCCAGAAGAGGCTTCCTTCGGCCACCAGCCTGATCCGCTTGATGGACGCATCGTGCGAAACCAACACTAAGGTGAGCCCCGCCAGCGAGGCAGCCACCAAACGAGCCGAACGTTCGTATATCCAGCGAGCCACCTGTACGTGTTTTTCCTTGTGGATGTCGGGATACCCCATGATGGTCGTCAACTTTTGCGCATCGAACTTCTTCTCAAATTCGTGATACGGGAAAACTGCCTTCAGGATCTCGCCCAGGTACATGCCGGATACGGCTTTTTCGAACCGTTGCGCCCCCTTGTTGTCGGAGAGAGCATCCACGATGCAGTCGATGTTCGTCAGGTGCGGCGGGCGGAAGTTGCCCGATTCCAGGTTGATAGGCAAGAGGCCCTCCACGGGGATACTCTTGTCCAGCTTCGTCACCTTGTCGGCCCGGATGAAAGTTGCCATGTTCGTGCCCGTCCCCACGATCAGCCCGATGTAAGCATCGTAATCGCTGCGCGTCAGTCCGGCAAAGAGGCTGGCCACCGTATCGTTGATCACCTTCACCCCTGTAAACTTGGGCGAGATTTCCCGGTTCAGGTAGTCGACCAGTGGTTTGCCGAGTGGTTTGCCCACCATGGACGGAATGTCCACCCCTTTGGTCCACCGCAACAATCGGGCGTCTCCATCCACGAGCGATTCAGCCGGGTAGGAAAAGCAGTAGCCGATAGCCGCTTCTTGTTCGCGCTTGATTTCTTTGATCAGGTCAGCCTGTTCTTCCAATAGTTGATCTTCGGTAAAACCGGGCGTCTTCATAATCGACAGGTCTTTCTTGAATCCGTTTTCAGGACGGATAGCCGCCTTGCCGTCGACGAAGTCGACCGACGCGACGCGGTAATTCGTTCCACCCAGATCCAGGACGACAGCTTGTCCTTCCACATTGGTTGCTTTCGGGTTAATAAATGTAGGAATACACTGAACCTCCTGATTCTCTTTACCCAGGCCATTTTCTACTCTGTTCTCAAGAGCAAGGGCAATGTCCTTCAGTTGTTCTGTACTAAGCTCAAAAATGTTTTTCTTCATACCGTTGAGTGTTATAAGTGATGATATTAGAATTAATGGGCATAAAAGTAATCAAAAAACAGTAGCAACGCAAAAATGAGACGAATTACGTAACGCATATTTTATTTCATTACCTTTGCCACGTAAATCTTATAGATATAAAACGCGATGAAAAATGTATTGATTATTGGTTCTACCGGACAGATAGGAACGGAACTAACGCTGGAACTCAGAAAACGTTATGATGGAAACATCGTCGCCGGTTATATCCCCGGCGCAGAACCTAAGGGCGACTTACTCGAAAGCGGTCCCGCTGAAGAAGCCGACATCACAGATGCAAAACAAATAGCCGAGGTCGTATCGAAATACAAAATTGATACGATCTACAATCTGGCCGCCCTGCTGTCGGCCGTAGCGGAAGTCAAACCCCAGTTGGCCTGGAAAGTCGGGATGGACGGCCTCTTCAACGTCCTGGAAGTAGCCCGGCAATACCAGTGCGCCGTCTTTACGCCCAGCTCAATCGGCGTTTTCGGCAATAATACCCCCAAAGACAAAACCCCGCAGGACACGATACGCAACCCCCGCACGATGTATGGCGTGACCAAAGTAGGCGGCGAATTGCTCAGCGACTACTACCATATCCGTTTCGGAGTCGACACCCGTTCGGTTCGTTTCCCCGGCCTGATATCCTACATAGCCCCTCCCGGCGGCGGTACGACCGACTATGCCGTCGACATCTATTACGAAGCCGTCCGGGGCAACCACTTCACCTGCCCCATAGCCGCAGGAACCTTCATGGACATGATGTATATGCCCGACGCGCTGCATGCCGCCATCCAGCTCATGGAAGCCGACCCGGCCCGTTTAGTACACCGGAACGCCTTCAACGTCACAGCGATGAGCTTTGATCCGGAAATTATCTACCATAATATAAAGCGTTACATCCCCTCCTTCACGATGGAATACAAAGTCGATCCGCTCCGCCAGGCCATTGCTGATTCATGGCCTAATTCATTGGACGACAGTTGTGCGCGCGAAGAATGGGACTGGTCTCCGGTCTACGATCTGGATACCATGACGCAGGATATGATAGCCAAACTCCAAGGACGTATTGGGAAGTGATCAGAAAAAAACGAGCAAAAAGACAAAAATTAATTGCTCGTTTTTTTGAATATCCGATTTATTATCTTTTTCTTTGCAAAGTAAAACAAATGTTATTCTTTTTGTTCTTTCTTTACATGTCACTATTTTCAGCAATGATAATAAGTTCACGCATCGACTGGCATTTCGAAAACACCTTGTTTCAATTTTTAAATTATTTATTTTATACTATTTCTTTTTATGAACATTTACATTGGTAACCTGAATTATCGGGTTAGAGAACCGGAGTTGAAACAAATTCTGGAAGATTATGGAACAGTAGATTCCGTGAAGTTAATTATTGACCGCGACACAAACAGATCAAAAGGTTTCGCCTTTGCTGAACTTCCGAACGACGAAGAAGCACGAGCTGCAATCAATGATTTGAATGGCGCCGAATATGAAGGTCGTCAGATGGTAGTAAAGGAAGCAAGTCCCAGACGTTAAGTTCATAGGGTTTTGACATCAATGGGGGGAACAGAATGAAAATTTCTGCTCCCCCCGTTTTTTTGCAATCAAACAAGCCTTAATTATTCGTCAGCAAAGACGTCTCCAGGCGCTTCTTCTGATAAACAAACGTCTTCTCGTCCGGATTGAGGAAGCCGTATTCGTGATTATACTTTTGTCCGTCTGTGATGATCCATTTGAGAAAATCCTTCACATGATCCTTCTCCGTATAAACGACCTCGATCGGATGAACCGGTATCAGTTCCACATGCTGCTGCTCGAGCAGGGCAAGCGTCTCGTCGAGGTTCTCCGAACGAAGCGCCTGCAGCTGTTCTTTCTTGACATCCAGCGGCAAGAGTGCAATCTCGTCCTTCAACCGGCGGTCGTTCAAGTCGAATATATAACTGAGATTGTTGAATGTTACGCCGGTACTGTCCTTCTGTATCGCGTTCAACAAAAATATATCATCTCCCGAAATACGTTTCCCCCGGAAGTTAGAAGGAGAAAATCCGAAAAAGGAAGCAAATAAAAGCGACCCCGAAGCAGAACCATTGCCGGTATATACCGTTAGCTTGCTTTGAAGCGGATTTTTTTTCCCGTTCTCCTCTTCCTGCAAAAGATCTTCTGCGAAAAACAAGTTCCGCAACTCCTTCTTCCCGAATTTCTTTTTTACAATCTGCCCGTACAACGGATTCTCCTTTGTCGTTATCGGCAGGATGGCAAACCTGCCCACTGCGATGTCCTTGCCGGCCTGTACTCCCGATTCATCGCCTGTCACGAAGCTCAGATCAATCTCTTTACTGTTATTGTCCGCACTACTCTTGTCCACCCATTGGATCCGGACGCCGGGATTCTGCCTGACGTATTCGGACACCCATTTTTCAATCAAAGGCCAAGTGAACTTAGCGCTGCTTACGTAGATAATATCCTGATTACTATCAGCCGCTTTTGTGCTACCGGCAAAAAGCGGTAACACCGCAAGAATGAGAAAAAGTCTAAAAGTTTTCATTTGTCTGTTATATTTATTAGTTGTATCACGTATGAATGCTGCAAAACTACAGCTTACATCCTAACCGGGAATACCGTCAATATGGTATATTTTACTATCTTTGCCGGTAAATAAGCAAGCATAACTGACACTCCTCTCTATATGATCACAGAGATAAAAAAGAAAATTATCCTTTCATTCTGGGCGCTCTATGTTGCAGCGCTGATAATTATTATTATACTCTTCGTCGCTATATCCAACGGCTCCATAGGCTACATGCCGCCGGTAGAACAATTAGCCAACCCCATTGATAAATACGCGTCGGTCGTAATCTCGGAAGACGGCAAAACCTTTGGCAGTTACGGGCAAAGTAAAGACAATCGCATCTTTGTAGATTATAACGACCTCTCCGCCGACCTGGTAAAAGCGCTGATCGCAACCGAAGACATCCGCTTTGCCCAACACAGCGGAATAGACATACAAGGACTCTTGCGCGCCATCGTGAAACGGGGAATCCTGATGCAAAAAAGCGGCGGCGGCGGCAGTACCATCACCCAGCAACTCGCCAAACAACTCTATTCGCCCGGAGCGGCAAACTTCGTCGAACGTCTGTTGCAAAAACCCATCGAGTGGGTGATAGCCGTCAAATTGGAACGTTACTATACCAAAGAGGAAATCATCCATCTTTATCTCAACAAATTCGACTTCCTCTATAATGCCGTAGGCGTCCAGTCGGCTGCCCGCACCTACTTCTCCACCACCCCGAAAGGACTTAATACCGAAGAAGCGGCAACACTTGTCGGCATGTGCAAAAACCCCTCCTACTACAATCCCGTAAGGCATAACGACCGGACGCGGCAACGCCGGAATGTCGTCCTGGCCCAGATGCAAAAAGCCGGATACCTGACCGTCCGCCAACGGGATTCGCTGGCCTCCCTCCCCCTGACGCTCCATTTCACAAAGATGGATCACAAAGAAGGACTGGCTCCCTACTTCCGGGAATACCTCCGCATGATGATGACCGCCTCCAAACCGGACATCAACAACTACCCCGCCGCCTGGCAGAAACCGAAATTCAGGGAAGACTCCTTAGCCTGGGAAACCAATCCCCTGTATGGATGGTGCAACAAAAACAGAAAGGCCGACGGCAGCTTCTACAATATATATACCGACGGACTCAAGATCCATACCACCATCCATTCAAGGATGCAACAATATGCCGAAGAAGCCGTGCGGACACATGTCGGACAAGAACTGCAACCCGCCTTCTTTGCAGAGAAGCAGGGACGCAGCTATGCACCCTTCTCGCGCGATCTTACACAGGAGGAAGTAACCGAAATACTGACCCGCTCCATACAACAAACCGATCGCTACCGCTCCATGAAGCGCGAAGGCATAAGCGAAGCCGACATAAGGAAGGCGTTTAATAAACCCATCGAGATGAGCGTCTTTAGCTGGAACGGACTGGTCGATACCGTCATGTCGCCGCTTGATTCCATACGTTACCACAAGATGTTCCTGCGCACCGCTTTTATGTCGATGGATGCCCATACGGGACACGTGAAAGCATATGTGGGCGGGATTGACTACAATAAATTCCAGTATGACATGGTGACGGGCGGACGCCGCCAGATCGGTTCGACCATGAAACCCTTCCTTTATTCGCTGGCCATGATTGAGGGTATCAGTCCCTGCGACCGTATGTTGCACGTACAACAGCAACTGTTCGACGAAAACGGTATTCCCTGGATTCCCCGCAACTCCGACCAGAAGCATACCGGCGAGATGGTTACTATCCAATGGGGACTGCAAAACTCGTCGAACTGGGTGACGGCTTACCTGATGAAACAACTCTCCCCCTATACGTTGGTCCGCCTGCTTCACTCATTCGGAATGACGGGAGATATTGACCCCGTAATCTCCCTTTCGCTGGGGACGCCCGACATATCGGTAAGCGAAATGGTGGGCGGTTATTCCACCTTTGCCAACGGAGGCATCCGCGTGGAACCGCTTTATGTCACCCACATAGAAGATTTCTCCGGAAATGTCGTCGCTACCTTCAATTCGCAAATGCACGAGGTCTTGCCCGAAGACGCAACCTATAAAATGCTTCACATGCTGCGTAGCGTCATGGATGGAGGAACCGGAAGCCGGGTGAGATACCGTTACAACCTTCGTGCGCCGATGGGAGGAAAGACAGGAACGACACAGAATAATTCCGATGGATGGTTTATGGCCTTTACGCCCGCTTTGGTCTCCGGATGCTGGGTAGGAGGCGAAGACCGTTCGATTCACTTTGACCGTATGACAGAGGGCCAGGGCGCCAGCATGGCCTTACCCATATATGCACTTTTCATGCAAAAAGTATACGCCGACCCAACGCTGGGATACTCGGAGACAGAAACGTTCGACGTCCCCGGGCAATACGCCAATCCCTGCCAGGAGACAGACTTCATACTCCAAAGCGGAGGTATTGATAAGATATTCGAATGAAATAATCATTCCGGTATCTTACTGGATTTTCGGGAGACTGTATTATATTTTGATACAAAAACCTAAATATTATTCCGAATAGTGCATTATCTTTGCATCCGTTTACTTATTTTGCAGAATACACTTACATCTTTTATATGAAACCGACAAATTTAAAAGGACAAGTAGACAAGAAATATTTGTTGTCTGATTTTAATATCGAATTTCATCTGAAGCAGGAAAGGAAAGACAAGATTCTTCAGATCAAAGAAAAACATTTGAACCATATCCTCTTCCTGCTTGAAGGTGAGATGAACATATCTTACCACGAGTTTCGCAACCATCTTTGCAGAGCAGGAGAGATGATCTTTATACCGCAAGACTCTATCGCTACGGCCGAAGCTTTTACGGAGATAAAATATCTGTTGCTGAGCTTCAACAATCAGATTATCCTCCATGAAGATATGAACTGGAACGAGCTGAAAGAGTTCGACGGCGAACGCAATGTATTCCACAAGCTGGATATACGCCCTCCTTTGCCGGATGTGCTGGAAAGCATCTCCTTTTATCATAAAAATAAGATCGCATGCACTTATCTGGACGAGGTGAAAGAAAAAGAAATATTCCTCATGCTGAAGGTCTTCTACTCCAAACAGGAAGTCGCCCGCTTCCTGAAACCCTTGCTCAAGCAGGATATGGACTTTAAAGCATACGTCATAAAGCATTACATTAACGCAAAGAATGTGGAAGAGTTGGCCAAACTATGCGATTTGTCCGTCAGGGCATTTACGCGCAAATTCAAAATGCATTTCGACGATTCGCCTTACAGGTGGATCCTGAGGCAGAAAGCCAACCAGATAAAGATTTTGTTAGCAGACAAGAAAATATCCTTGCAGGCTATTATCAAAGAATACGGCTTCAGTTCCCCGGCACACTTCACCACCTATTGCAAGAAACAGTTCGGGCAAACGCCTTCCGCGTACAGAAATTCATTGAACGGGAAACTGAATGCAATCTCCCCCGACAACAAACATACGGATTCCACAGACTTCTAACCCTTGTTCCTGCCGGAGGAGTGAAGATGGATTTATATCAATGAACTCCGGGCTTCCCTGTCGGGATCGTTTTTCACTTCACATACATCGTTGAGCACCATCGTCTCGCCGTTCTCTACCGTGAACTGGGGCCATGTCGGCAGTTTGCCGCCGCCGTTGGGGTCGCCTGTGCGGGCAAAAGACACCAGGGCGTCCGCCATTTTGATTGATAACTGACGGGGGCGCGCTCCGCCGCCGCTATGCGTGATCATCAGGTCGGTATTGAGGAACCAGAAACTGATATCGAGGCAATGGAATGCGCGCATCCGGCCGTCAAACAGTGGCGGGCACCAGCCGAACCAGGCCATCCAAATGGGCGACGTCTGCTTCCGTTTGGCCGTTGCCGTATTGACTACGGCCAGGCGGTTGGAGCTGATAAGCGCCAGGATCTCTACCGGTTTGGCATCGGGAAAATTCCGGGCGTAGGCCTGGACGACGGTTTCCGCTTTTTCGGGATAGCGCGCCTTGAGGCGTTCCACCACTTCGGGCAGGGTGATCTCTTCCACGGCAGCATCCGTCCGGCTGGGCGATTGTTCGTGGAAAGTGGTACAGAACAGCATCGGTATATCGGGCGAATCGGGTAGGGGGGCTTCGAAGAAAGCTCCTTCCGGCAGGTGTACGCCGTCTGCTATGGGGCCGAACCCTCCGCGGCGCATGCCGCTATCGCCTTCTTCTTCGCGCATCTTGCGGGCCGCGCGGTTGGCCAGGTCGAGGTAATCGCGCCAGGGGAGTTCCTGCAACCGGTCGGCTGTGGCCGGAGTGAGGCCAGCCTCCCGGAGGATGTATCCGCCCAGCTTTGCGGAGTATTCTTTATTATTGCCGGAGGTGGCCGATCCGCTCAGGGCGACGCCTTTGTGGACGAGTCCGCGGGCCTGCGGGCAGGCAGCCAGAAGGCATACTTTGCCGCCGCCGCCGGATTGGCCGATGATGGTGACGTTGCCGGGATCTCCGCCGAAGTTAGCGATATTGTCGTGCACCCATTGCAGGGCTGCTACCATGTCGAGCAGGCCTACGTTACCGGAGTCTTTGTATTTTTCGCCCGCTATGGAGAGGTCGCTGAAGCCGAAAACACCTAAGCGGTGGTTGATCGAGCAGTAGACCACGTCGCCGTGGCGCGCGATATTCTCGCCGTGATAGCCATCCTGTTCGATACCGTTGCCGCTGGTATAGCCGCCCCCGTGCAGCCATACGATGACGGGCCGTTTCTTCCCGTCGGCCAGGCCGTTGGTCCAGACATTGACGGTGAGGCAATTTTCGCTCACTTCGTCATAGTTCCAATGATCGATGAAGGCGCCGTAGGAGGTGGTTGAGCGGTCGTAAATATTCTGCGGGGCAGAGTTGCCGTAGAAGACTGCCGGGCGGATGCCTTCCCAGGGTTCGTGTTTGACCGGCGGCAGGAAGCGGTTTTTGCCTGTCGTATCCGCGCCGTAGGGGATTCCCAGGAAGGTGTAAACCCCTCTCATGATAAAGCCTTTTACTTTTCCCCGGTCGGTATCTGCAATGGCGATGTTTTCGCCGATTTGCAATACCGGGCCATTGTCTTTTGCCTCGTCTACTTTTCCGGAAGGGAGGCTACATGCCGTGAAGGGTAATAAAGCGCCGGCGCCGACGACTGTGGCGCCCGTTCCCAGGCCCTTTATAAAGTTGCGCCTGTTGAAAGAATGATGTGTTTGTGTCATGGTAAAAAATATATGTGATTGGTTGAAGATAGACTGCAAATTTACATACAAAAAGAACATATTGCTGCGCCACACGATAAAAATAAATCCCTTTATCGTTCCGGCGATTATGAACGAGTCCGAAACAGATGTCGTAGCTGCCTGTTGCTTGTTGCCGCCTTTGCTCCGGGATTTGGCGAGGTGATTATAATTTGTATCTTTGCCATCGAATTATGGTGTAGCCTGATTGCCTCCGCAATCGGTTAGTAAAAGGGAATCCGGTGAGAATCCGGAGCTGTACCCGTAGCTGTAAGTTCTAATCTACCTCGGCAAACTTCATAGCCACTGTTCCGGCGAACCGGAATGGGAAGGCCGCCGGATCGGGAGAACAAGCCAGAAAACCTGCCATCGTTCTTTAAGTTTTATACAATGTCGCGGGTAAAGACATTTGATAGACCTGAGATATATGCCGAATTTGTTGTTTTATAAGAGAGAGCTTTGGCTCTGTATCGGTCTGTTGTTCCTTGCCTTCCGGGCAGACGCTCAGCGGACGGATAGCTTGTTGTATCGTGAGCTTCCCGACGTGGAAGTAGTTGAAAAGGCGCGCCCATCGGTTATCCGTGAAGGCGCGCCGCTTCAATGGCTCGACCGCAGCGAGATGGAACGCCTGGGGATACGCGACCTTCCGGAGGCTGTCCGGCGTTTCTCGGGCGTGACGATACGTGATTACGGCGGCATAGGAGGGCTGAAGACCGTTTCGGTTCGCAGCCTCGGATCCCAGCATACGGCCGTCAGCTATGACGGTGTGACCATTACCGACGCACAAAGCGGGCAGGTCGACATCAGCCGATTTACCTTAGACCACGTAGAAAGCGTCTCCCTTTCTATCGGACAGACCGACGATATTTTCCAGACAGCACGTATGTACGCCTCGGCGGGAGCGCTCCGGATATGGACGCAAGCGCCCCGCTTCGACGACCGCCCCTTCCGTCTCGAAGGACAGGTGAAGGGAGGATCCTACGGTTTGCTGTCGCCCTCGCTGCGCTACGAACGCAGATTAGGAAGCGCTTTCGCGGCCTCGATCCATGCCGGCTGGCTCAGCGCCGACGGGGCCTATCCCTATACCTTCACCAACGGAAGCGTAGTGACCCGCGAAGAACGGAAGAACAGCGACATCCGGAGCCTGAACGCCGAGCTGAACCTCTTTGCCGGATGGGAAAACGGGGGAACGTTACGCTTCAAAGTATACGGCTTTGATTCGCACCGCGGACTGCCCGGCTCCGTCGTTCTGTACAACGACTATCATACCGAGCGGCTCCGCAACCGGAACGTCTTCGTGCAAAGCTTGTATGAGAACAGCTTGAACAGCCGCCTGACGCTCCGGGTGCAAGGAAAGGTGGATTATTCGCAGACACGGTACAGCGATTTCCATAGCAAATACGTCGGCGGTCAGCAAACCGACGCCTACATCCAGCGTGAATATTACGCTTCGGGCGCCTTGCGCTATGCGCCGTCGGGGGAGCTTTCGTTCTCGGTGGCCGAAGACGCTTTCATCAATACCTTGGATGCGACAACGCCGCTCTGCGCCTTTCCCGAACGCTTCACTTCGCTGACGGCCCTGGCTGCTCAGTACAAAGACAGCCGCCTGACGGCGACGGCCAGCTTGCTGGGTACGTATATCACCGAGGAGGTGAAGCGGGGCCGTCCGGCAGCCAACCGTCGGCGTCTCTCGCCTGCCGTAAGCCTTTCTTACCGCCTCTTCAGCGAACAGAATCTGCGGATACGGCTTTCGTTTAAGGATATCTTCCGCGTCCCTACGTTCAACGACCTCTATTACGATCGTGTCGGCAGCAAAGACCTCGAGCCGGAAATGGCCGTCCAGTACAATGCCGGCCTCACCTGGAGCGCCGCTTGCGGACGGTCCGGGTACATCAGCCTGACGGCCGACACATATTATAATAAGGTAACGAACAAAATCGTCGCCATGCCCACGATGTTTATCTGGTCGATGATGAACCTGGGGGAAGTTGCCATCCGGGGCTTGGACGTAAACCTCTCCGCCCGCCTGGCGGTATCGCCCGCCCTTGGGTTGCAGGCCGGCGCTTCGTACACGCTTCAGAAGGCGGTCGACGTCACCCGGAAAGACGCAAAGACCTACGGCCATCAACTACCCTATACGCCCCAACATGCCGGGACGCTCGCCCTCGCAATGGAGCATCCCTGGATCAACGCCGGATGGACGACCACCCTGGTAGGTCCCCGCTACGCGCTTCCGCAGAATATAGCAGCCAACCGGATGGAGGGCTACGTGGAACACCAGCTCTCGCTTCACCGCAGTTTCCGCCTTGGGCAGGGAGCCGCCTTGCGCTTGCAGGCCGAGATCGTCAATCTGGGCGACGCCTCCTACGACGTGATCCGCTATTATCCCATGCCGGGGCGTTCCTTCCGCGCAAGCATACGTTACAGCTACTGAATGATTATAACAATAAAACTATTTAAAGATGAAAAAGAACGATCTATTGACGGCTATATGCCTGTCGCTTTTTATTGCTTTCACTTCGTGCGAAAAGGAGAATGATCCGGCGCCCGAACCGGAACCGACGTTGCCCCAGACGACCGGTTTCTTTGTCCTGAACCGGGGCGGCTGGAATGCTAACAATGCGTCCCTGGCGTACTATAACCTGCTGGAGGGAGTCATGATCCCGGACCTTTATAAAACAGTCAACGGCAAGGGGCTGGGCGATTCGGCCGAGCAGATCCTGATGTACGGTTCGAAGATTTACATTACGGTGACGGTCTCCAACCGCTTGGTTGTACTCGACGAAACGGGCCGCGAACTGAAGTCGATCGAGCCGAAGGACGGCGAGACTCCGCTAAGTCCGCGCCGCATGGTGGCCGACGGCGGGAAAGTATATGTCAGCTATTACGACGGACACCGGGTGGCCGTCCTCGATACGACCTCGCTCAGCATCGGGCAGACCGTCGGCGTGGGCCGTTATCCGGAGCACTTAGCCATTGCCGGCGGCAAGCTGTATGTGGCCAATTCCGGAGGCCTGGATTATCCGGTCTACAATAATACGGTGTCGGTCGTCAACCTGAACACCCTGGAGGTGACGAACGAGATAACGGTCGCAATCAACCCGGTTCGCCTCCTGACCGACAGTCAGGGCGACGTCTACGTCATCTCGATAGGCAACTACGGCGATGTGAAGAGTACCCTCCAACGCATCGACGCCGGAACGGGCCAGGTGACCGAGATGGGGAGAGGCTCGCTTTTCACCCTGGCGAACGATAAACTCTACGTCGTCCATGCCGCTTACGGCGACCCGCAGATCACCTTCAAGACCTACGACGTCCTGACGGAAACCGTCGAGCAGGAAAGCTTCATCACCGACGGCACAACCTTCACAGCCATCTCCGCTCTGGCCGTCGACCCGCTCAGCGGGAAGATCTACGTGGCCGACGCCGAGAACTACGTCTCCACCGGTACGCTCTACATCTTCTCGCCCGAAGGCAAGAAAGAAACGTCGATGGACACCGGAGGAACGGATCCGAGCGACATCTTATTCCTCGTCCAATGAAACAACTATGGCTTTTCGCATGGGTTTGCCTGGTTACTGCTTGCGGGCAGGCGGGCAAACCTTCGTCGCCCGAGGCCGGTCGACAGGATACGATCCGCTATGCCAAAGGCTTCACCATACAACGCCACGAAGCGTACATCCTGGCGGAGATAGCCGACCCCTGGGATAGCGTCCGATTGCTACAACGCTATGTGCTGGTCGACCGCAACCGCCCCTTGCCCGACAACCTGCCCCCGGGGACGATCGTACGGACGCCGCTCGAGGACGTCGTGGTCTATTCCTCCGTACATGCCGCCATCATCGACGAGCTGCGGGAGACCGGACGCATCGCCGGTGTATGCGAACCTCAGTACATGGACCTGCTGGCCATACAAGACGGTTTGCGCGACGGACGCATTGCCGACCTGGGGCTGTCTACGGCCCCGAACATCGAAAAGATGATCGACATCGGCGCCGGCTGCATCATTGCTTCTCCTCTTCAGAACGTCGACTACGGGCCGGCCGGCAAGCTGGGCATCCCCATCATCGAAGGGGCTGACTATATGGAGGCCCACCCGCTGGGACGCGCCGAATGGGGACGGTTCTACGGCTTGCTGCTGGGCAAGCCGGAGATGGCCGACTCGATCTTCCGCGCCACCGAAGAGCGCTACCTCCGCCTCCGGTCGCTGGCGCAGACGGCTGCCCGGCGTCCGACGGTCTTCCCTGAGAAACGTTACGGTTCCATTTGGTACGTGCCGGGCAACGACAGCTACGTAGCCCATCTTTTCCGCGATGCCGGAGCGGCCTACGTCTTCGACTATATCCCCGGCCAGGGCAGTACGCCCCTTTCCTTCGAGACGGTACTGGACCGGGCCATCCATGCCGACATCTGGCTGATCAAATATAATCAGACGAATGACTTAACCTGTGCCGGCCTGCGCACCGAGTATGCTCCGTACGAAAACTTCGACGCCTTCAAGAATCGTCGCATCTACGCCTGTCATACCGGCCGGACGCCCTACTACGAAGAATCTCCTATTCATCCCGACTACCTGCTCCGGGATCTGATCCACATTTTTCATCCCGAACTCCTGCCCGATTATTCGCCCCGCTACTACCACGCGATAAAAGACGAGTAACCGACAATTTTTCTCCCTCCGCCGAAAACAGGGCTTGGCCTGCCGTTAGAGAAGGTCGATCAATTGTTCGAGCGCCATGCTGCGCGAACCTTTGATCAGGATGTAGAAATCATCGAGGGGATGGCGGCTAAGGACGGCGGCTAAGGATTGGGTGTCGGGATAAGAGGTGAAATCTTTGCCGGCAGTGGTTTGGGCGAAGTGTTCGCCGCAAAGGAAGACCTGGTCGAAACGGTGGGCCCGGACTTCGTCCGCAATCTCTTGGTGCAGGCGCAGGCTTTCGCTGCCAAGCTCTTTCATGTCGCCCAGGATGACGGCCTTGGGGGAGACATCCATAGCTGCAAAATTGCGCAGGGCGGCGCGCATACTGTCGGGATTGGCATTGTAGGCGTCGACGATGAGGTGGTTGCGGACGGTTTGCTTCAGTTGCGAGCGGTTGTTGGAAGGCGTATACGAGGCAATGGCGCGGTTGATGCGCCCGGACGGGATCCGGAAATATCGCCCGACAGTTATGGCGGCCAGCGCATTGTCTAAGTTGTAGGCGCCGATTAGTTGCGTCTCGACGGTATACTGACTGTCCCGTTGCTGCCATTGGAAGGTCAGGAAGGGCGAACAGCCGGTGCAGTGCCCGGTTATAAAAGCGTTGTTCACCCCGTAAGTCACCTGCTTGATGCCCTTAGCCATGACGTGGAGGATGATATTCTCTTTGTTGATAAAAACGACGCCTTTGGTGCGGCGGAGGTAGTCGTAGAGTTCGCCTTTGGTGCGGGTCACGCCTTGGAGCGAGCCGAAGCCCTCCAGGTGCGCCTGCCCGACGTTGGTGATGAGGCCGAAGTTGGGCTGTGCGATGTCGACCAGCTCGGCAATGTCGCCCGGCCGGCTGGCGCCCATTTCGATGACGGCCATCTCGTGGTCGCGCCTGAGGCGCAGCAGGGTGAGAGGGACGCCGATCTGGTTGTTAAGGTTCCCTTCGGTATAGAGTACGTTGAATCGGCTCGAGAGGACGGCGGCTAAGAGTTCTTTGGTCGTCGTCTTGCCGTTGGTGCCTGTGATGCCGATAACGGGGATGCCCAGCGTCTGGCGGTGGAGCTGAGCCAGGCCTTGCAGGGCTTTGAGCGTATCGTCGACTAAGATTGTCCGCTCGCCCCGGCAGTATTCCGCCCGGTCGACGACGGCATACTCCGCCCCGGCCTCCAAGGCCTGACCGGCAAACCGGTTGGCGTCGAAATTTTTTCCCCTCAAGGCAAAAAACATCGAGCCTGCCGGGCAGCGGCGGCTGTCGGTCGAGACCTGCGGATGGCGCAAGAACAGTTGATACAAATCAGATATATCCATCATTCTTTTCTTTGGAATTTATTATCTGATGCAAATGTAACAGAATAATGATATATAAATCAAGTGGCCCGCCTGCAATAAAAGCGGTTGTTTTCAGTTTATAATACCATAAAAGGACTCATACCGGTGAAAAAGAATTTCTGTTGCTTTGCACTGCTTCTCATTATTTATCTGCTGGCATCGTGCGGTACGGCCAAAAACACGAGGGCGAGCCGCTTCTATCATGCCGTCACGTCGAATTATAATATCTACTACAATGGGAAGATCTCTTTCGACGACGCCCTGGCCGCCCAGCAGAACGGCTACCGCGAATCCTATACCGATCGGATCCTGATGTATCCCATCAGCGCCCAGCCCAAAGACAAGACAACCCCCGGAGGCCCCTTCGACCGCGCCATCGAAAAGGGCAACAAAGCCATCAAAATGCACTCCATACAAACCAAACCGTCCAAAAAACCCGGATGGCGCAACAACCCCCGCCAACGGGCCTTGCAGGAACAGGAAGAATACAACCCCTTCCTGAAGCATTGCTGGCTGCTGGTCGGGCAAGGGCAGTTCTATAATGCCGACTTCCTCCAGGCTTCGGCTACTTTCTCCTATATCGCCCGGCACTATGCCCAGGACGAAGAAATGGTGGCCGAAGCGCGCATCTGGCAGGCCCGGTGCTACTCCGAGCTGGAATGGTTTTACGAAACCGATGACCTGCTCGGCAAGCTCAATACCAACGGCATCCCGGACGGCAACCTCGACCACTACGCCGGCGTATACGCCGATTACCTGATCAAGAACAAGCGCTTCGAAGAGGCCGTCCCCTACCTGCATACCGCCGTCAAAGCCGAAACTAACAAACGCCAACGTACCCGCATGAACTACCTGCTGGGGCAAATCTATACCGACATCGGACAGAGCGAACTTGCCTACCAAACCTTCGGCGAAGTCGCCCGCTCCAATCCCCCCTACGAACTCGAATTTGCCGCCCGCATCCGTCAAACCGAGGTCTTCCCCCCCGCCCACGAACGCCAGGCGCTGAGAATGCTCGAACGCATGGCGCGGAGCGATAAAAACAAAGACTACTTAGACCAGGTATATTACGCCCTGGGAAACGTCTATATGGCTAAACGCGATACCGCCGCCGCCATTCGCAACTACGAGCAGGGTGCCGCTAAAAGTACGCAGAACGGAATGAACAAAGCCATCCTCTGGATCCGCCTGGGAGATATTTACTTCCAACAGAAGGACTACATCCGCGCCCAACCTTGCTTCAGCGGAGCCGCCGGTATTATCGCCAAAGAATATAAAGACTACGAACGTGTCGCCAAACTCTCCGCCGTGCTCGACGAATTAGTTATCCATGCCGAAGCGATACATTTGCAAGACAGCCTGCAAACCCTCGGACGTATGCCTGAAGCCGAACGCTTAGCCGTGATCGACCGGATCATCGAACAGATCATCAAAGAAGAAAAAGAAGCCCAGGCCCAGGCAGAAAAAGAATCCTACTTAGCCGACGTAGAATCGCAAGGTATCGGCATCGACCGCCCCGGCATGCAAGGCAATACGCCGTCCGTACCGCTTATGCCCGGCGAAAGCTCCTTCTATTTCTACAATACCCAATTGGTCGCCCAGGGGAAAACACAGTTCCAGCGCAAATGGGGACGGCGTACCCTCGAAGACGACTGGCGTCGCCGAAGCAAACGCATGGCTACCTTCGATGAAAATACCCCGGATAATAACCTCGCCGGAGACAGCCCGGCTCCCGCCGACAGCCTGGCCGCCGCCGCCGACTCGCTGGAGGTCGAACTGCCCGACAGCCTGGCCAACGACCCCAAGCAGCGCGCATACTACCTGCAACAGATCCCCTTCACCGAAGAAGAAATCGAAGCCTCCAACCTCATCATCATCGACGGACTGTATAATATGGCAATGATCTACAAGGATAAGCTCGAAGATTTCCCCTTGGCCGTCGAAGGCTTTGAAGAGCTTGAAGGCCGCTTCCCCGATAACGAACACCGGCTGGAGTCTTATTACCAGCTTTACCTCCTGGCGCTTCGTATGCACGACACCTCCTTAGCCGAACGGTACAAGGCAAAACTAATCGCCTTCTTCCCCGAAAGTGACTATGCTATCGCCATCGCCGACCCCGACTACGAGCATACCATCCGTTCGATGGACAGCATACCCTCCGCCGTCTACGAAGAAACCTACGACCGTTACCTCGCCGGTGATACGGCCGCTGTGCGCCTCAACTACGAGACGATCGGAGCCCGCTACCCGCTCGCCCCCCTGCTGCCCAAGTTCATGTTCCTCCATGCCCTGACCTATGTGCAACAAGGCGACGTGGACGGCTTCAAGGATGCCCTGAAAGCGCTGGTGGAAAAATATCCGAAAGCCGACGTCTCCGAGCTGGCCGGCGAAATGCTCAAGGGCCTCCTTCGCGGACGCGAGCTTGTACAGGGAAATATGAAGGGGATGGTGTGGAATCTGCGCTTCGGCCTTTCGGCCGACGGGAACCTGTCGGCGGCCGATTCGGCGCGTACCTTCACGGTCGAAAAGAACCTGCCCTGCCGTATCGTCCTGATGTATCCCTCCGGGAGCATCGACAGGAACCGCTTGCTCTTCGCCGTAGCTTCCTACAACTTCGCCAATTTCATGGTGAAGGCGTTCGATCTGGTTCAGGAAGAAACCGGGCCGTTGAGTATGCTCTCCATTACCGGCTTTATCCACTTCGACGAGATGTTGCAGTATTACCGCCTGATCTATGGAAACGGCGGCTATGCCTCCGCCTTAGATAGCGACGTGGCCGTCATCCCCATCTCCGATGCCAATTACGAAACCCTCATGCGGGGCAAGACGTTGGAAGAGTATATCCTTTTCCTGGAAGAAAATTACAGTGAAGAAGCGCCTGAGTTGATCGCGCGCCTCAGGGCGCGCTCGGATGCCGCCCTGATGGAGTGAGGGAGTGAGTGATCAGTCTTTCAACTTCAGGTAGCACCAGACGGGGTAATGATCCGAATAATCCACATGATCGACCGTGCATTGATAGGCTTCCATATTGGAGGAATATAAAATGTGATCGATCCTGAACCAAAAATAGTTGAGGTTGTACGTAATTCCCAATCCCCGGCCCGACTCGGCAAAGGCATCCAGCAAATCGCCCTGCACTACGCGATGCGCATACGAGACAGGCGTATCGTTGAAGTCGCCGCATACCAGCAGATAATCGCCCCGGCTTTGTTTTATTTCCTGAGCGACAGTGCGTGCCTGGCGCGCGCGTATCAGGAAGGCGGGGCCTAACTTTTGCTGTATGGTAGCCCTTAATCCGCCGAACGTCTCGGGGCCTGCGCCCTTGAGGAAGTCTAAGTAACGCACTTTATCTTTCGATGTCAGCTTGAAGGACTCCAGGTGGTTGTTGATTAATGTCAGCGTCTTTCCGTTGATCTTTATCTGATGGATGGAGGAGCCGTTGCTTTCGCTGTCGTATTCGATCCGGCGCGATCCGGTGATCGGATACTTGGAGTAAACGGCCAAACCCCAGCCGAAGTTCTTCAGTTTGATAACGGAGACGTAAGGGTATGCCTTCAGGGCCGTCGCCGCTTCCTGAGCCGTAAGGTGGTTGCCCGACCGGCTCACAAAGTATTCCTGCAAGCAGACAATGTCCGCTCCCGAATCGGCTATATATTGAAGGATGCGATTCGGCCCGTCCTTGTCGGAGGTATAGGCAAATCCCATGACATTGTAGGTAAGTACCTTGATGACCTTCTCTTGCGGAACATTCCGGTGAAGATGGAACGGGAAATAACTTCTTACAGGGCGCCAGCAGAGGGCAAAAGCAAGGCCTCCGATTAAAAGGTATCTCCACTGGCGGGAGCATATCCAGTAGATCATAAATCCCAGGTTGAACAGGCAAAGGAAAGGAAAGATGATCCCTATATAGGAAAAGAAAAGGATCTTGTCGGGAGGAATGCGGTCAGAACAGGCCGATGCCAGGAAGGCCAGGGCTACCAGCAGATTGGCCAGGACGAGGACAAGCCGGAAGATCTTTTGTACTGATCTTGTCTGCATATTTCAGCGCTTACTTGCGTCAAACAGCTTCTTCTTCTCTTCCGAGGAGAGGCCGGCATAGCCGGAACGTTTCAGCTTGTCCAATATCTGGTCGATCTCGGCATTGGCGGCTTGTTGGCGGCCGTTGTATTCGTAGGTGTCGCGGCGTTTATAGGAGACATGCATCCTGGACTTGCGCTTGCCGATGTTGGCGATCCGGTCCATCAAGCGGTTTAGCGGACGGGTCAGGTCTTTGCCTGCCTTTATCCGCGATGCGAACCAGATACCCAGGAAAGCGCCTCCCAGGTGCGCAATATGTCCGCCGGCATTGTTGGATGTGATCGCCAGCAGATCAAAAACGAATACGCCCAGCGCCAGGTAGATCAGTTTGATACGTCCGAGTAAGAACAGAGTGAGGCAGTAGTCCTTCCGGTAGAAAGACACGGCGAAGACAATGGCCATCACCGACGCCGAGGCGCCTATCAAGGCACTGTCGGCGGCCAGTGCGCGGAAGTAGGGGAATATATTGTAGGCAAGCATGAACAAGAGTCCGCCGGCGATCCCGCCCAGGACGTAAAGCCCCCCCAATTGCCGGAGTGTGAAGGATTGCAGGAAGATCCGGCCGAACCAGTATAGCCACAGCATATTGAAGAGGATATGCAGGAAGTCGTAATGGGTAAACATATACGTAAGGAGCGTCCAGGGCTTATGAAAGAAGGACGCAGGATACGAGGGCAGCTCCAGGTAGGGCAGCAAAGATATGTCCGGCGCGTTGAAAAGCAGGAAGAGAACGCTCCACAAACGGATGATCACGAACACGGCGACGTTGATATAGATCAGCTTTGCCAGCACATCGCTCCGGCGAAAGGACTGTTTCAGGTTAGTAAAAGTATTTTCCATCCTTGGCATCTCTCTTTTTCCAGTACATTATTAATATGTATCCGAAGATCATCCCGCCCAGATGTGCGAAATGAGCGACATTGTCGCCCCTGAAGTCAGCAAAGCCGAAGAACAGCTCGATAAGTCCATAGCCGATGACAAAATATTTCGCCCGGACAGGGATCGGAATGAACATCAGGAACAAGGGTGCGTTCGGGAATAAGACTCCGAAGGCGAGAAGGATACCGAACACAGCGCCCGAAGCGCCTACCGTTACGCTGTTGACCAGGGAGTTGAGCGACGCCATGGCCGGGTCGACGAAATTCTTTCCCTGGTTGAGCGCATCCAACCCTTGCGTATATACCGGTGCGATCTGGTCGGGGAGCATGCCGCTTTCCAGCGAGCGGATGCGTATGTAGGCCACCAGCAGGTTGACAAGGGCAGCGCCGGCGCCGGTCAGCAGATAATAGAGCAGGATACGTTTCGATCCCCATACGTTCTCCAGTACGCGCCCAAACATATAGACGGCGAACATATTGAAAAACAAATGGGCCAGGGAGCCCGTATCGTGCAAAAACATATACGAAACGAGCTGGATCGGGTTGAAATCGCGGGAGGCGGGATAATGAAGGGCGAGATAACGGAAGAGATCCACATCCATCCGTTGGAAAACAATACACGCCAGCCAGCACAGGATATTAATAATAATCAAATTTGCAACCACAGGTGTAGAACCGAAAAGGCCCGGACGGTGTTGAGTCATCATATTGTTTTTATTTTGTTAGGGGCAAAGGTAACATATTTTGGTGTAGCATGGTGGGCGGACCTTTAAATCGCAACGAAATCGAAAATAAATTATCCATTTCTTTGCGGAGGATTAAAATAAAACTACATTTGGGGGCTGTTGAATGGCAGGGTCCTTTATGTGCTGAATTAGTTTACTATATAACAAGATGTTTAATGATTAATTTTTTACTGTATGAACAAGACTGAATTTATTGCCGCTGTGGCTGACAAGGCCGGTTTAAGTAAGGTAGATGCAAAAAAAGCCGTTGAGGCGTTTGCAGAGACCATTTCTTCTGAGTTAGAAAAAGGTGGGAAGGTTGCCCTTTTGGATTTTGGCGCTTTTTCCGTAACGGAAAGGACGGCCAGGAATGGGGTTAATCCCAAAACCAAAGAACCTATCATTATCCCTGCCCGTAAAACCGTTAAATTTAAAGCAGGATCCAGGTTATCGGAACTTATCAACTAAAAGCGACAATTCGTTTTAAAGAAGAAGAAGGAAGAAGGGAGCAGTCCAACCGGGCGACTCTCTTCTTCTGTTTTTGCTAACGAAAATACGATGCACACAGACTCGCCCCCCCGCATCATCCGCCTGGATGAAACGCCGTCCACCAATCTCTACCTCCGGGAATACCTGCAAAAGGAACCCCTGCCCGAAGGAAGCGTCGTCGTCGCCCGGTCGCAAACCGCCGGACGCGGGCAAGCCGGCAATACCTGGGAAGCAGCGCCGGGCGAGAACCTTACCTTCAGCCTTGTCATCTATCCCTCGACGACGCCGGCGAGTCGCCAGTTTATTATCTCCCAAACCGTCGCCCTCGCCTTGAAAGAAACATTAGACGACTACACGGACGGCATCTCCATCAAATGGCCCAATGATATGTACAGGCACGACCGGAAGATCTGCGGGGTGTTGATCGAAAACAGCCTCGCGGGCCGGGAGATCCAATCGTCTATCATCGGCATTGGCCTCAATCTGAATCAGACCCGCTTCACAGGCAACGCTCCCAACCCCGTTTCCCTCCGCCAGATTACCGGAAAAACATACGACAAAGACGAAGTCCTCAAGCATTTCCTGACTGTCTTCTATTCATACTACCTCCTTCTGCTTGAGGAAAAGGAAGACGAGCTCCGTGCTGCTTACCGCGCCGCGCTCTACCGGGGAGATGGAACGTTTTACACCTTCAGCGACGCCGCCGGACGCTTTGACGCCCGCATAGAAGACGTCGAACCGTCTGGACACCTCGTGTTGCGCCTCCGTGACGACCAAAAGCGACGCTATGCCTTCAAGGAAATTTCTTATCACTAAGACTCCCTCATCCTTTTTATGCCAGCACGGTACCGTGCAACTGCAAACTCGTTTTAGTTTCCGGTAGCTCGGTACCGTGCAACTGCAAATCCGTTTCAGTTCCCGGTAGCTCGGTACCGTGCAAGGGCAAATCCGTTTTAGTTTCTGGTTGCACGGTACCGTGCAAGGGCAAATCCGTTTTGATTTCCGGTAGCTCGGTACCGTGCAAGGGCAAATCCGTTTTGATTTCCGGTAGCTCGGTACCGAGCAAGGGCAAATCCGTTTTGATTTCCGGTAGCTCGGTACCGAGCAAGGGCAAATCCGTTTCATTTCCCGGTAGCTCGGCGCCGTGCTGCCGCCGGGGATAAATTCCCGCCGCCGGAACGATCCGGTACTTATCTGCGGCAGGCTTCCGGATCGCAGTGTTTTTTTATTTACCTTTGCTACGTAAGTAATTTATACGAAGATGAAGAAAGGAATCGAAAGCAAAGGGCAAACGGCAACCCTGCCCCTGAAAGAGAAGGTTGCAGGCAAGGCGCAGATGCCGGAGGTTCTGTGCGGTGAGCTAACAGGACGGCAGGTAATATAGAAGTTAGTATGTGGAAATGTGAAAAGTGTGGACGAGAGTTCAAGAATACAAATCAAGATCACTATTGCGGCAAATTTTCAACGATTGATGAATATATTTCCGTGCAGGATCCCGAAATACAGCCTGTTTTACATAAGGTTCGCCGTGTCATACGAGAAAATGCTCCCCATGCAACTGAAAAGATAAGTTGGAGAATGCCGACATTTTGGGAAGGTGAAAACATCATTCACTTTGCCGCGTTTAAGAAACATTTGGGAATTTACCCCGGCGACTTGACCTTATCTCCTTTCATCGAAAAACTGGATGGATACAAACACACCAAAGGGGCAATACAGTTTCCTTATGATAAACCAATTGATTATAATTTGATTGCAGAAATTGTACGGTATAGAATTGAAAACAAGGTACGCAGATAAAAACAGGAAACAATATCAGGTAACGAAGAAAAACTATGAAATACAGACTGCTCGTACTGGATGTGGATGGCACTTTGCTGGACAATGACAAGGAAATAACGCCTTCCACCCTGGCAACTTTATTGAAGGTGCAGCAAATGGGCGTGCGGATCGTCCTGGCTTCCGGACGCTCGACGCACGGACTGAAACCCGTCGCACAAACCTTGGAACTCGACAAATACGACGGATATATCCTCTCCTACAACGGCGGGCAGATCTTCCGGATGCAAACAAACGAACTGCTGTTTGAAAGACGTATCAACCCGAAGGATATTCCTTATATCGAAAAGCAGGCCAGGAACTACGGCCTCGCCCTGCTGACGTATCACCGGGATACAATCATCACCAACCGGGCCGCCGATGTGCACGTCGGCGAAGAGGCCGCCCGCAACCGTATGCGCCTGGTGGAGACCGCTGATTTTGCGTCCCTGATTACCTTCTCCCCCTGCAAATGTATGCTCGTCAGCGACGACCTCGAACTCCTCGCCGGCCTGGAAAGTAAACTGAAGAAACGACTCGCCGGCTCCCTGGACGTCTTTCGCTCCGAGCCTTACTTCCTCGAAGTCGTACCTCCGCAAATCAACAAAGCCGATACGCTGGGCGTCCTGATGGAGAAACTCTCCGTGCCGCCCGAAGCCGTGATGGCCATCGGCGACGGCATCTGCGACATCGGAATGATACAGATGGCCGGCCTGGGCATCGCTATGGGACATGCCGCCGAACAGGTGAAACGTTGCGCCGACTATACCACCGCCTCCAACAGCGAAGACGGTGTGACAAAAGCCGTCGAAGAACATATCATCGCCAAGATACGCCCCGCCGACGTGCCGCTGGGAGAGTTGAACCTGCGCGCCCGCCATGCGTTGATGGGAAATCTCGGCATCCAATACACCTACGCCTCGGAAGACCGCGTCGAAGCAACCATGCCCGTCGACGAACGTACCCGTCAACCGTTCGGCATACTGCACGGAGGAGCGACCCTCGCCCTGGCCGAAACGGTGGCAGGCCTGGGATCCATGATCCTTTGCCGGCCCGACGAAATCATCGTAGGCATGCAAGTGAGCGGCAACCATATCTCTTCCGCCCGCGAAGGAGATACCGTGCGCGCCGTAGGAACGATCCTCCACAAAGGGCGTTCGTCGCATATATGGAACGTCGACGTCTTTGCCTCGGCGGGCAAATTAGTCTCCACCATCCGCGTCGTCAACAGCGTATTGAAAAAGAGATGAGGAACGCCCCCTGCAACCTGGACCGGCTGATCGGCGAGAACCAAAGTTTCGCCATCTACCGCCTGCCCGGCAGCCCGGTCGTCCGTTTCGTCCCGCAACGGGCAAACACCTCGCCCAGCCTCCTCTATCGCATGGAAGACCTGAACGAAGAAAGCGGCTTTGTGATCGCCCCCTTCGAGATCTCCGCCCTCTGCCCCATCGTCCTGATACGCCCCGGCCGCGAGATGATCCTCCCGGCCCCGGAAGGAAAAGACCTCTTCCCGCACATCGGCAAACGACCCCCATCCGCCGGAGCAGACGCCGCCTACGAAAGCCGCTTCAACGCCTTCATCGCTCCCATCCGCGAGAAACGTTTCCGCAAATTAGTCCTCTCGCGCTCCCTGGACATCGACCGCGAAGAGGGATTCTCGCCCGAAGAAGCCTTCTTCCGGGCTTGCACCAATTATACGCGCTCGTATGTCTACCTCTTCCATACGCCGGCCACCGGCACCTGGCTGGGATGTACGCCCGAAATACTCCTCTCCGGAGGTAATGACCGCTGGAAGGCCGTCGCCCTGGCCGGTACGCAAGCGCTCTGCGGAGAGGCTCTGCCGGAAACGTGGGACGACAAAAACCTGATCGAACAGATGCTCGTGGCCCATTATATCCGCGAACAGCTCGCTTCCTGCGGCATCCGTCCGGAAGAAAACGGACCCTATACGGTGAGGGCCGGCTACCTGGCGCATTTGCGGACAGACTTCTACTTCTCCCTCCCCGACATCCGCCGTATCGGCCTCCTGCTTAAACTGCTGCATCCCACCCCTGCCGTGTTGGGCCTGCCCAAAGAAGAAGCCCGCCGCTTCATCCCCGCGCACGAGGGCTACGACCGCCGCTATTATTCCGGCTTCGCAGGATGGCTCGATCCCAAAGGCGAAACCGACCTCTACGTCAACCTGCGTTGTATGCAGATCCACCCTCAGGCCTTCACGCTCTATGCCGGGGGAGGCCTCCTGCTTTCCTCCCGCCTCGAGGACGAATGGCGGGAAACGGAAGACAAACTGCTAACCATGCGCCTCCTGACCCGGCAATGACACCCCCGACAATCCTTCAGACATCCCCCCGTATGTATTCAAACAATAAGAATGTAGAACAACTTGTAAGCCTGCTCAAAGCCCACCAGGTACATCACGCCGTCCTTTCCTCCGGATCGCGCAACTCGCCCATCATCCACTCCCTGGCCCGCGATCCGTCCTTCACCTGCCATACGGTCGTCGACGAACGGAGCGCCGGCTTTTACGCCCTCGGCATTGCGCAGTGTACGGGCGAAACCGTCGCCGTCTGCTGTACTTCAGGAACGGCTGCGCTTAACTACGCCCCGGCCGTGGCTGAGGCGTATTACCAGCAACTGCCCCTGATTGTTATCACCGCCGACCGCCCGGCTGCCTGGATCGGACAAATGGCCGGACAGACACTCCCGCAGCCCGGCATCTTCAACTCCTTGGTGAAGAAGTCCGTTCATCTGCCGCAAATCGCCTCCGCCGAAGACGAATGGCACTGCAACCGCCTGCTCAACGAAGCCATACTGGCCGCCTCCCGGCGCCCGCCCCGCCCGGTGCATATCAATATCCCCCTCTCCGAACCCCTCTCCGAACCGGCAGCAGCGCCCGAAGTGCGGAAGATCTCTTACAGCCGGCCTCCCGTTTCTTCCTTCGGCAACTACGGCGAGCGCTTCCTGAAATACCGGAAACGGATGATCATCGCCGGACAATCTCGCGAACCCGCCCTGTCGCAGGCCTTGAACGACCTGGTCGCGATGCACGATTGCGTAGCCCTGGCCGAGCATCTTTCCCAGATACCGTCTGCTCTTTTGATCCACAACTTCGACGCCTTGCTGTATGCTCTCACTGCGACGGAATGGCCGCAGTACGCGCCCGACTTGCTGATTACGGTCGAAGGACATATCGTGTCGAAGCGTATCCGCCAATTCCTGCGCGACAATCCTCCCGCGCAGCACTGGCATATCTCCCCCGGCGGAGAAGTCGTCGACACCTATCAATGCCTGACGGACGTCGTCGAAGCCGATGGCGTGGATTTTATCACCTACCTCGCTGCGCAAAAACCGGAAAACCTCGGCGACAAATCTTTCTCTGCTCAATGGCTCGCCCCTTCCCTCTGCATGCCGGAGCCGGACGTGGCGTTCTCCGACCTGAAAGCCGTCGGAGCGCTGCTGAAAGCCTTGCCCCCCGACGTCAACCTCCACTTGGCAAATAGCTCCTCCGTACGTCTGGCGCAATTGTTCCGCCCGGCAGGATGCCCGCGTATATTTTCCAACCGGGGAACGAGCGGTATCGACGGCTGCCTCTCCACCGCCGTCGGAGGATCCTGCGTAAGCCGGAAGCTCACCTTCCTTCTTATCGGCGACCTGGCATTCTTCTACGATATGAATGTGCTGTGGAATCGCCCGCTCAAACCCAACCTGCGCATCCTGTTGAACAATAACCAGGGGGGCGAAATATTCCATTCCCTCCCATCGTCCGGCAACTCCGCCGTCATAGACAAATACATCGCCGTCCGGCATACAACAACTGCCAAGGCCTGGGCCGAAGACCAGGGCTTCACCTACCTGTCCGTCTCCAACGACAGCGAACTGCAAACCCTTATGCCCGCCTTCACCGCCACCCACAGCACGCGCCCCATATTGATGGAAGTCTTCTCCTCGAAAGAGAGAAACGTAGAAATACTCCGGAATTATTACACCTCTTTGAAGACCGGGACAGGGAAATAACCTATCTTCGCCTCCACAATAACAAGAAGATCCATGTTATCTATCCGAACAAACACCTTCCTCCTGCGCCCCTGGCAGCCGGAAGATATACCGTCCTTGACGGCAGAGGCAAACAACCCGCGCATATCAAGCAATCTGCGCGACAGTTTCCCCTATCCTTACACCACGAAAGATGCGGAAGACTTTATCCATTACGCCGGCTCCAAACCCACTGCGCAGGAGTTCGCTATCGTGATCGACGGGAAGGCCGTCGGCGGAATCGGCATCTCCCCGCTCGCCGACGTAGAACGCTTCAGCGCCGAAGTCGGTTACTGGATAGGAGAGTCGTGGTGGAACAAAGGCATTGCCACCGAAGCGCTGCGAACGTTTGCCGGCTACCTGTTCGCCCATACCAACTTCGTACGCCTTTTCGCCTGCGTTTATGCCTGCAACCTCCCTTCTGTGCGCGTACTGGAAAAAGCCGGCTTCCGCCGCGTAGGTGTCCTTCAGAAAGCAGCCTTCAAAAACAACCGCTTCGTCGACATGTTCTACTACGAACGGGTCGTGTAGCGCGCGTGGTGCAAAAATCCGCACCGCCGCCGCCGGACAATTCGTCAAACAAGCTCTGAATATGTATTATCCCGGAAAATATTATTTTTTAATTTGCGAGTTTAAATATAATGTTTAATTTTGTCCCCGAAAATAAGGCCCGGGTGGCGGAATTGGTAGACGCGCTCGTTTCAGGTGCGAGTGTTTTTGCGAACGTGCAGGTTCGAGTCCTGTTCCGGGCACATCTCTGGAGAGAGATGTTATAATGCGCAGGTGGTGGAATTGGTAGACACGCTACTTTGAGGGGGTAGTGCCAGTTATGGTGTGTGAGTTCAAATCTCATCCTGCGTACAACCATGCAATAAGCTTTAGTTAGCAACCCCGTCGTAAACGTCTTGCGTTTACGACGGGGTTGCTTTCTTTTTTGCAGGTATTATGCAGAGATTAAAGGAACTCCAGTTCCGGCATCTTGCGACGAACGTTTGTCGGAATGAACAATTTTCTATTCCTTTGTAAAGTAATTTCAAAGAAAAAATGCTATGTCGCTGAATAAAGTAATATTGATTGGTTATGTAGGCAAAGACCCCGAAGTACGGTATTTCGACAGCGGAACGGCGGTCGCTAACTTCCCGGTCGCCACGTCGGAACGAGGCTACCGCCTGGCCAACGGAACGGAAGTGCCCGAAAGAACGGAATGGCACAATATCGTAGTGCGGCGTGATCTGGTCTCCTTTGTCGAACGCTGGGTCAGGAAAGGTTCCTCCGTTTACGTGGAAGGCAAAATACGTTCGCGCAACTATGCAGACCAGGCAGGCACAAAGCGCTACGTGACCGAAATCTACGCCGACCGCGTAGAGTTTTTCAATACCGGAACACGGAACACAGAGAATACATCCTCACAGTCTTCAACGTCGGCACAGTCCCCCGCGACGCCGGCATCCCATGCACCGTCCCTGATTCCACCGGAATCAACTTCGCCACTCCCGCCGGAATCGGACGAGTCGGACGATCTTCCCTTCTGATTATGCGGATCCACCCATACCTTTGCCTCCTGGCAGGCGTCATGATGCTGCTCTCCTGTTCGACGCGCCATACGCCCAAGCCGTCCGGATACGCCCGCATAGAATTGCCGCCGGCAGCTTACACCACGTTTTCGCCGGAACGGATACCTTGCACCTTTCAGGTTTCGATGCTTGTTGCCGCCGAGAACCTTCCGCCGACAGATACCGGAGAATGGATCCGCCTGTTGTATCCGTCGCTTTCGGGCGCTATTCATTGCAGTTACCTGCCGGTAACGCGCGCGTCGCTGGAAAACGCATTTCAGGATTCATATCATTTGCTCGTACGTCAGGCAGAAGATACGCGGAGCGAAATCAATCAATACATCTACGAAGATCCTTCGACAGGCGTCTATGCTTCGCTTTTTGAGTTGAGCAACGCTCCGGCATCGCCTTTGCAGTTTGTGGTGACCGACAGCGTTTCGAACTTCTTCCGTGGTACGTTGCTCTACGATCGCTTTGCTCTTGATACGGACTCGCTGGCTCCGGTCACCGAATACATCAAAGCCGATATCCGTACGTTGATTGAATCATTCCGCTGGACGCATCCCTGATGGCGTTGTTTCTCCGGCATACAGGACCGCTCCGGGGCGTCTGGAAAATTGAAGAAAGTCCGGACGAACTGCTCTCGCGCCTGACGCTTCCCGCCAACCGGCTCCTGCCGATGGAGATGCATGGCGTGAATCGCATCAGGGAATGGCTGGCCGTCCGCGTGTTACTGAAGGAACTACTGGGCGAAGAACTGTTGATCGCTTACGATCCCAACGGCGCTCCTTACCTTCCGGACCGGCGGATACACATCGGCATTTCGCACACGAAAGGCTATGCGGCCGTTGTTTTGAGCGAACAACACCCGGTGAGTATCGACATCGAATACCCCAACGACCGCGTACGCCGCGTGCGCCGACGCTTTATGAATCCGGAAGAAGAAGCTATGATTGATCCTGCGCACGAGGCGGAACATCTGCTGCTCTGCTGGTGCGCCAAAGAAACACTGTATAAAATCATCGGCCGGCGCGAGGTGGACATCTTGCGTCATCTGCATCTTGCCCCCTTTGCTTTCGGCCCATCGGGCAGCCTGGTAGCCACCGAGATGCGCACGCCGGCCCGGGCGTCGTACATGCTGGATTATATGTTCAACAAATATTTCGCCATGACGTGGTCGCGCGAAATAACGGCGGTCAGCACGCCGTCTCTGTTGAATTCTGCAATGATGGTCTTATTGTTGTTGATCAGGTAAAAGAGGTAAGTTGTATTTGTTGCATTCTGCATGGAGCGTATGCGCGACAGGGTGAGGTTGGCATAGTGCGAAGACCGGAACCCTTTCAGCACGACGGGTGGCACGGTTTCCGTCGTGAGGTTCCAGAAGGTTACGATCCAGACATAGTTTTTACTGAAGATAGCCGTTGCATAGGTTTCGTCCATAATTAATCCCACGCTTATTTCCGAGTTGATGACGTCAATCACGGATATGTCCGCGATCTCGATCTCGTCGAAGAGTTTGTCGAGAGCCTGCGAAAGTATTGCCGGAATGACGATCGGTACGTCGGTGCGGCTGTTTACGTCGTCGATGACCTTAATGAAGTCGCCATTGCGGGTGAAGTAGAGATTCGACAGGATATGGTCGTTGGTCATGCCGATGGCATAAACGGGCGACAGCTCCTTGCGGTTGAGGGTGTAGGCTTCTTTGACCTTCCATGAAGCGTAGGAGGTATGCGCAAGCGCCTCGGCGACGACCGGCTTGATTTGTTCGTTATAGGAGGTGGGTATTTTCCCCAGCCTCCAGTCGCCGTTTTCCCCGAACCAGGCGGAAGCCTGCTGCGCGTCGAGCATGAAATCAGCCACATAATAGCTTTTCTCGACCGACCAGACGACCCCGGTCACTCCGGGGTATCTGGTGTCGAAAGCTTGTTGCACCTGTTCGCCGGGAGAGAAGTCTCCGCTCCCGGGTTCCGAAGAGCTTTCCTTAGAACAATGTACAAAGGTAAGTAGAATGAATCCGGCTATTAGCGTCCGGAGATAGAAGTAGAGTTTCATATTAGAATGTTTTATAGCCATTGTTTGATGAAGTCATCCATTTCGGCGGCATGTTCTTCAAGGCTCCGGAGCAGTTGGAATTGCGCTTCTGTCCGTTGCAGGTTATGCTTGGGGTGATGGATCTTGTAGTAGGTATCCCCGTTCAGGTAGTCGGTCAGGAACCGGACGGTCTGCATATAGGTGAGCAGCCTTCCGCCGTAAGGAAGGAGACTTATCTCCAATGGGGTAAGGAAGGAACTGGCCGTTTCCATATATCCGCGTGCGTAGGCTTTGAAGGTTTCCATATCGACAGATATGTTGTCGAGGTTTTCATCGTCTTCGGCTCCGGTATTGGCTCCGGTGCGGATGAAGTCGCCAATGTCAGAGAGGACAAAGCCGGGCATGACGGTGTCGAGGTCGATGACGCAAAGGACGTTCCCGTCGTTGTCGAACAAGACGTTGTTGACTTTCGTATCGCAATGGTTGATGCGCTTCTTCAGTTTACCTTCGCGATAGAGTTTTTCTTGTATGCACATGTCGCCGGAACGTTTGAGGATCTCGTCAGTGAGACGGCTCACTTCGGCGGCACGTCCGGCGGCATTGTCACGGAGGGCGTCGTGGAACTGTTGAAGCCTGAATTCCATATTATGGAAGTTGGGTATTGTTTCTCCGAGAACGCCTTCGGGTATGTCGGCGAGCATGGATTGGAAGTCGCCGAAGGCTTTCCCGGCCTGATAGGAGAGTTCCGGTGTGATGGTCTCGTGACTCCGGCTTTGCGGAATGAAAAGGCAGACTCTCCAATAGCTTTCGCCATCGTAGTAGTAGTATTTTCCATCTTTGGCAGGCAGGAAGGTGAGAACCTTGCGGTCGATGTCCTTTTCGCCGCGTTGTACGAGTTTGTTGCGGATGTGAGTTGTGACGGCGTGTATGTTACTTTGGAGCATATCTACGTTCGTAAATATGTGGTGGTTGATACGTTGCAGGACGTAGGCGGGTTCTCCGCCTTCGGTGCGTACGCAAAGCGTATCGTTGATATGTCCGTTGCCAAAGGGTTCAACGGCAAGGATACGGTCTTCTGTCAGAAACTGACCGAGAATGTTCAGAAATTGTTCTTTTGTTTTCATTATGTTGGGTGTTATCTATAATCGGATACAAATTTAAGCAAAGCCCGGTTGTATTACCAAATAAAGGTATGATTATATTCCGAGCGATTCCCGCAGGCATCTGTGAGTGTGAAGCGGAGTTTATGGCTGCCTTGGGCGAGCCGTGCAGGGTCGAAGCGATAGGAGACGAGTCCTTTTTTGCCGTCGAACTCGAAGAGAACGAATTGCCCGTCGATTTCTCCGCGATAGTCCTGCACGCCGCTGAGGTTGTCGGATATGCGGAGCGTGATGCGCCGGTTGCCGGTCCAGGTTGCGGGGTTGACGGGCGTAATGACGGGCGGCTGTATGTCTTGCATGATCGCATAGCTTCCCAGTTCGCGTATGTTGGTGTCGATCCAGCCGTCGCGGTGGTTGCCTCCGATCCAGATGGCCTTTTTTCCTTGCAGGCGTACGATTCCGTATGTATGTATGTCGTCGGCGTTGGCAGGATTGACCGGCAAGCGGAGCGACAATAAGGCTTTATCGTGTAGCGGAACAGGACGGTCGTGCAGGACGTGTATGCTTTCCGGCAGGGTGGCGCTTGTCAGCATATTGTAGCAGAAATAGAAGTCGTCGTAGAGGTTTCCGGCCGGTATGGTTAGTCGTATGCCTTTCGCTCCGAAGCGGTTTTCGCTTTTCCAGTGAAAGTATTCGCCTTCGGTTCGGGGGGCGGGTATATCTTGTTTGCGGCCCTGGACGAGGAGGGTATGCTGAGTCAGGTTGCCGTAGAGGTCTCGCAGGCGGAAGCTGATGCGATAGATACGTTCTTCGTTGATATGCAGGACACCGCGGTTGATGTGCTGAACGAAGCTCAGGCGGTTGCCCGGATCGACGGAAGTCTTCATATAGAATGAACGTTGCGTTTTCCAGGCTTCGTAATCAATGAAACTGTTGAGGTAGCGCGTTTCGGCGGGAGAGAAGCAGTCGATATGACTGCTGAAGACCACTTGCGTATCTATGGCCATGGCGATTCGCCGTACGCCGTAGATATTGGGGACGCCGTCCATGTAGTCGTAAGCCTTTACGGCGAAGGTGATTTCACCCCAGGCTTCGATGCGTTCGTTTGGGCGGATTTCGGCTTTGCGGTTGCTGCCGTTAATAACGCCTTTCCCTTCGACAGGATAAGCCATGAAGCCTTCGATACGAGGTGGACGGGTATCTTTGACGCGGTCTTTGTAGTATTCCAGCGGGTCGTAGAGCATGCCGGTTCCGGTGTTTCGGATTTCGAAGTGGAGATGAGGGCCTGCCGAGCTGCCGGTGTTTCCTGCCAGGGCGATGGTTTGTCCTTTGCGCACGGGGAATTGTTCGGGCGGAAAGGTCAGGTCGATGGAGAAGCTCTCGTGAGCGTATTGTTGTTCCTTGACGTGGGCGGTGATGTGGGCGGCGAATTGCTGTAAATGTCCGTAGACGGTGGTGGCGCCGTTGGGATGGTTGATGTAGAGCGCATGGCCGTATCCCCAGGGGCTGATTACGAGGCGTGAGATATAACCGTCCTGCACGGCGCGTACGGGTTTTCCTTCCACGTTCTGTGTTTTGAAGTCGATGCCGGCGTGGAAATGGTCGCTGCGCAGTTCGCCGAAGTTACCGCTAAGCAGGATGGGAAAGTCGAAGGGGTTTCTCCATTCCTGTGCGCGGAGGTTTCGGACTGTCAGGCATAAGAGCAGGGAAAAGCAGAGGTAAATGTATCTATACATATAATAAATATAATGGTGCAGCCGGTTTAGTCCGGGGTGAGGTTAAACTCCTCTTTCAGTTTGTCGAGCATGGGATTGATACTTAGGAGGTGTTCGTATTTTTCGGAGGAGGTGTAGGCCAGCTTTTTTTCGTTTGTTTCGCTGATGCGGATGCGCATTTGGATACGTGTGTTGTTGAGTTGCCGGCGGAGGAAGGGTAGGAGCTTTACGCTGTCGCCGAGCAGTTCGTCTTGCTGGCCGGGGTTGTGGACGGATACTTCGAACTGGAAATTCTCCAGCAATACCGGCGGACAGTTGGTCATTGTACTTTTCAGATAGGCGTTGCCTTCCATCGTTTGCGCATATTCGTTCCAGTACCGGACGAGGTCTTCTGCCGTAAAGGGGCTCAGTTGTTCTTTGGCGGCGGGATGGTTTTGTGCATTGTTTTCCTTTTCCTTTCCACTGCCCCGGCCCATTTTTTTGATTGATGTCGAGAGGATGGGGGGGGCTGTTTTGTGCGGCGGTTCGGCCGGTTGCGCAGGAGTGGCGGGCGGTAGCTGGGTTGTTACGATGGGGTTATCGACCGGTTCCGTCAGGAGTTTTTTTTTACTGTCTTCATCCGGCAGCGACAGTGTTAGTTGGCAAAGTTGGATGAGTGTCAGTTCGAGCAGCAGTCGTTTGTTGCGGCTAAGGCGGTAGTTCAGGTCGCAGCCGTTGCTTATTTCGATTGCTTTGTAGAGCAGTTGGTCGGAGCAGCGGCGGGCTGTTTCAATATAGCGTTCGCGGATGGAGGCTCCGACTTCGAAGAGGATAATAGTCTCTTTGTCGTGGCAGACGAGGAGGTCGCGGAAGTGGGATGCCAGTCCGGTGATGATGTTTTGTCCGTCGAAGCCTTTGCTCAGTATGTCGTTAAGCGTCAGTAGGGCTTCCCTTACGTTGCCTGTCAGCATACAGTCGGTGAGCCGGAAGTAGTATTCGTAATCGAGCACATTAAGGTTGTCGATAACCGTCTGGTAGGTTATGTTTCCGTTCGTAAAGCTGACCACCTGGTCGAAGATAGACAGTGCGTCCCTCATTCCTCCGTCGGCTTTTTGTGCGATGACGTTCAGGGCTTCGGGTTCGGCGGTGGCGCCTTCCTGCGCGGCGACGTATTGGAGGTGTTCCACCATGTCGGCGATGGATATGCGCGAGAAGTCGTATATCTGGCAGCGCGAGAGGATGGTGGGGAGCACTTTATGCTTCTCTGTGGTGGCCAGGATGAAAATGGCGTGATGCGGGGGTTCTTCCAATGTCTTGAGGAAGGCGTTGAAAGCTTGCTGGCTGAGCATATGCACCTCGTCGATGATAAAGACTTTGTATTTCCCAATGGCGGGGGGGATGCGAACCTGGTCGATCAGGGCGCGTATGTCGTCTACCGAGTTGTTGGAGGCGGCATCTAATTCGTGGATATTGTATGAGCGTTGTTCGTCGAAGGCCCGGCAGGATTCGCAGGCGTTGCAGGCGTCGCCGTCGTTTGTCGGGCTGAGGCAGTTGATTGTCTTTGCAAAGATGCGCGCGCAGGAGGTTTTGCCCACGCCTCGCGGACCGCAGAAGAGGTAAGCGTGCGCAAGCTTGTGTGTGGCGATTGCATTCTTCAATGTGGTTGTGAGGGACTTTTGTCCGACCACACTACGGAATGTGGACGGGCGGTATTTCCTTGCCGATACGATATAATTGTCCATTCTTATTCTTTTTATTCTTCAAGGCCCAAAGATAGGAAATAATTCTTGGCACGGGAACATCCGGAAGGCTATACTGCCGGAATACAGGAGGAATTTTCTACCTTTGTATCAAAAATAATTACCTATGTTTCAAGCAAGAGAATTTTATGACAGGCATATACGCAAAGTAAATATCTACTGGGTGCTGATAATTGGTTTTATCGCCCTTACGTTTGTGGCGGGGGAGAGTTCCCTGTATAAGCATTATGTATATACGACGGAGATCTACCGGCTGGAGAGAGAGATCAAGCAATCCCGGGACGAGATAGAAGCCAGTCGCAGGAAGCTGCGGGATCTCCATACCAACCGGGAAGGCCTTGAGCGCTTTGGACGCGAAGAATACCTGATGAAGAAAGCGAATGAGGACCTTTTTATTGTCAAATAAGATGAATCAAACGATACGAACCCTGTTATTCCAGTGCTCCGGCTTGCTTTTGCTGGCGGGTGCGGTGCTTTATGTGACCAAACTCAGCGTGGCGCCCTATCTGTTTGCCTTTGGTGCGGCGGGGATAGCGATCTGTTACCTGACAGCTCCCTTCAAGCATCTGGATACCCGCCGGCGACGCCTTCAAATGTTCAACCTCATTGCCGGCCTGCTGATGCTTGTCGCCTCTGTGTATATGTTCAAAGGAAGGAACGAATGGATTTTATGTCTAACAATCGCTGCTATTCTGCAATTATATGCTGTTTTTGTTCCCAAAAGATGATACGTTATTTGTACACGTTCAGAATGATTATGTATGATGTGATTATTTTTTTCGAACGAAAAAAAATGAAGAGGCTGTGTTGTATGAAAATATTCCTATATTTGTCGAGAAACTAAACAATATTAAAATCTTTATTTCATGGGTACAAAATTTAATACAGAAGAGACTCCTACTGGAGTATTGCATAACGCTTTGGCCTTTGGTACGACTGTCAAGGGCGACGTTACGACAGATGGTGATTTCCGTTTAGACGGTAGGATAGAAGGAACGATTAGCTGTGGTGGTAAGATAGTGATTGGTCCGACCGCACAGGTTGACGGAGATATTATCTCTGTCAATGCCGAGATCCTGGGAACGGTGGTAGGCAGCATAACAACCAGCGAAGTCCTGGTGCTGAAGCCCACTGCAGTTATCAAAGGCATTATTACGACACACGCCTTGGTGGTTGAACCAAGCGCCAAGTTCTCCGGTACATGTAATATGCAGCTCGAAGAACCCGAAACAGATCAGCCGATAGAACCGCTTCCTGCGTTCCCAAGCTTTTCGGCCCCTGCGCCGGTCCCGCCTCCCCAACCGAATGAATATACATTAGGACGTGTGCTGAGCGATGATTAAGGAAGAGAAGAGTCATGAAAGGTAAAAGCAGTTGAATTTTCAACTGCTTTTTTAATTGTATATTTGCCCACAAAAAATTAATGAACATGAATACCAAACGTCTCTTTTTCTCCTCCATGCTTGTCGCTATGATGAACGCCGGTGTCGCTCCGGCCCAGACGGACAACGAGCCGGCAGGATGGCTATACCGGACGGAAATCTTTGCGTCGGCAGCTTCGGATCGTTATACGCCTTTCTGGATGGTGAGCAACCGCAACGGCCTCGTGCCGCTCGAAGCCGGAAACGCTTACCTGAGCGCAGGTATATTCTATCGTCAACAATATGCGAACGGGATCCGCTGGAGCGGCGGGGCAGATGTGGCGGCAGTCACTCCCCGGTACCGGAACCTGATGGTCCGGCAGCTCTATACCGAGGTCGCTTACCGCAGCCTCCTGCTGTCGGTAGGTAGCAGGGAGCAACACCGCTCGCTGTGGGACAAAGATCTGAGTTCGGGCGATATGGTGCGGTCGGGAAATGCCCGTCCGATTCCCGAAATTCGCGTCGCCATGCCGGAGTATACCCTCGTACCGCGGACCAAAGGATGGCTGTCGATCAAGGGGGATTTCTCGGTGGGGCGTTCCTTCGATACCGGCTACCTGGAGCAGTTCATCCGGGACAGTCTCATCTATTATGTGAGAGACGTGCTCTGGCATCATAAGTCTGCCTACTTCCGGATTGAATCCCCTGATGGGCGTCTGCCGCTTACGTTTGAGATCGGTTTGCAGCACGGAGCCCAGTGGGGAGGCACGTCGACCAATCCGCGAATAGCGAACCAGCCGCAGACGCTGTCCGATTTTGCCCGCGTCGTCCTGGGGATGGAAGGCGGCAAGGGCTCTACGGCGTCGGACTCGATCAATGTGTTGGGCAATCATTACGGGTCGTACGATCTGAGGCTGACGTACAAGGGTAGCGGTTGGACGGCCGGCGTCTATCATCAGCGCTACTTTGATGATAAGTCGGGGGTTATCTTCGGCAACGCCTGGGATGGGCTTTGGGGCTTGCAAGTGGATATGCCGGAGAACGGTTGGTTGCAGAAGGTGGTGCTCGAGATCCTGGAGACGCGCAACCAGACGGGGCCTTTCCATTTCATTCAATTTGATCACGCGAAGCATCCGGGCGTTGGCGGAGGCGGCGACAATTATTATAATAACGGCGAGTATACGACCGGCCTTTCCTATCTGAACCGCGGGGCCGGCTCTCCGCTTCTTCCTTCTCCGGAATATAATACCGACGGGACGGTCGGCTTTCAGAACACGCGCGTGCATAGCTGGCATGCCGGCTTGTCGGGGGATCTGTCGCCGCGGTGGGCCTACCGGATGTTGGCTACTCTGACGCACTCCTGGGGGCAGCCCTACCGGCCGTTCCGCAACATGAAGCGGGGCGCCTACGGTTTGCTGGAGGTCAGCTACCGGCATCCGAAGCTGCCGGGATGGTTGTTTACTGCCTCCGCAGGCATGGACCGGGGCAGCATCCTGGGCAGCGAAAGCGCCGGCTTCGGTTTACGTATCTCTAAATGCGGAATTCTGGCCACAAGCCCGAGGCGATGATCTGATGCGTCCGGGCGGCTAATTGCTCCAGGCTTTGGGGCCCTTCTGTGGCGTCTTCGACCGGGACGGGCGGGTGGATGATCATCTCCATCCGGTGGCGCGACGGATTGAGGGAACCGATCGGCAATATCTTGTAAGGCCCGTTCAGAGTGATCGGTACGATCGGCAGGCGCAAGTCGGCAGCCATCCGGAAGGCGCCCTTCTTGAAGCGGTTCATACCGCCGGTCCGCGTGCGCGACCCTTCGGGGAAGATGGCGATGGAGGCTCCCCGGCTGAGTGATTGTTCGGCTTTTTGCAGGCTGCGGGCGGCCGCCTGAGGCGTCGAATGGTCGACAAAGATAAAGCCGGCTGCCCGGCAAGCGGCGCCAACGAAGGGGATCTTTCGCAGGCCGTCTTTCATAATCCATTTCAAGGGAGTTCCCAGAAAACCATAGATCAGGAAGATGTCGAACGCTCCCTGGTGGTTCGACGCGAAGATATAGGACTGGCCCTTACGGATATGTTCCCGTCCGCTCACCTTCACCGGGCATAGTGCCAGATAACAGGAGGCCCGCGACCAGAGCATCCCGGGGTAATACGAGAAGATCCGTTCGCCGCCCAGGAGGCATCCGGCCATCGTCGTCAGCGCTGTCAGCAGGGTCAGCAGCAGGAAGATGGGCAGAAAGAAGATTCGCATATAGATATAGTACAGGATTCGCGTCATATCAAATCATTTATTTTGTGCACAAACGCCCCAAAGGTACGGATTTTATCCGCTTCTGCCGAAAAGGACCGGGCTTATGATTGTTCATCCGTATGGGGAACGGCCGGGGCTTTTATACGGCCCGACACGTTGCGACCGCTGCGGCGGGTGTAGATGCGTTCGAAGTTTGCGATCGTTTCGTTGATGCGGTTGATCAGCTCCTGGCAGGCATTTGCCGTCGCGGTGTTGCCCTCGAGCAGGGAGATGGCGAGCAGGGCGTTGAGCGCTTCGACGAAGAGGGCGAAGGCCTGGTCGATCTTCGGACGGATGTCTGCCATGAAGCCTAAGCGGTGGATGGCGCCGATGCTATGCGTCCGTTTTTGGTAAAGGGCAATGAAGTTATTGTTTACTTCCTCCAGGCTGTCGATGGCCTCGCCCAGGGAGAGGGTTGCAACCGCTCCGGCGTAGCGGGGGAGGCGAAAGTCGGACACCATATTGTCGAGCATAGCGCTCATCTCGACCATCGAAGCGTGGTTGACGCCCTTGTAGTTGTCGAGGATCCAGGCAAGCGCCTTAGCCGCTTCCTTCACGGCAGGGTGGGGGGAGTAGGAGGCCGCTTCGATCTGCCGCAGGACCAGCATCCGGGCGTCGATACGCTGCCGGTTGACCTCGTTGAGGGAGGCTGTAATCGGGCTCTTGGGATTATATTTGTAGATCTTGCTTTCTTTTTCAAACAAACGGACGATGGCGTTCAAAAGCTTCCGCAGTTCGCTCATGCCGGCAATGTACGTTTGCCCAAACTGAACGATTACTTGAAAAAATACATAGTGCTCCCCATTGCGCAGCCGCGTCAGGAGCGAACTGAAGTGTGTCACTGTCTTCATTGTATAACGTGTAAAGGATATAACTGTAATTTACAGTGCAAAAATAATGTATTTTTTGATTCGTATTACGATATGAATACGTCCCGCCGTCATTTTAACATAAAAGTATCCGCTACGAACGGATCCCGCCGGCAGTTTGGTCCGTTCGTATCCGCTACAAATGGATCCTGCCCTCAGTTTGGCCCATTCGTATCCGCTACGAATGGATCCCGTCCTCAGTTTGGCCCGTTCGTATCCGCTACGAATGGATCCCGCCCTCAGTTTGGCCCGTTCGTATCCTGTACGATTGCTTCCGGACGTTTCCGCGAGGGCCCGTCCTGCCGGATGTCGCCTGCCGGGGCCATGGATGCCGGCACGGACCTGTTCTTCGCCTTCGTACGGCTTCTTTATTGTTGCTCATTATTGCCTGCAAACCGACAGAAATAACTACATTTGCGCTTTCGTGAAAACAAACAGACATCATACGTACAATTAAAACATCATCAACGTGGCAGAAACAAAATACATATTCGTCTCCGGTGGCGTCGTCTCCTCTTTGGGGAAAGGCATCGTCTCCGCATCGCTTGGAAAGCTGCTGCAAGCAAGAGGTTACAACGTGACCATCCAGAAGTTCGACCCCTACATCAACGTCGATCCCGGAACCCTCAACCCCTATGAACACGGCGAATGTTACGTCACCGTAGATGGACACGAAGCCGACCTCGACCTCGGACACTACGAACGCTTCCTCAACATCCCCACCACCCGGGCCAATAACGTCACCACAGGACGGATCTACCAAACCGTCATTGATAAAGAACGCAAAGGCGACTACCTGGGCAAAACCGTGCAGGTGATCCCGCATATCACCGACGAAATCAAACGCAATGTCAAACTCCTTTCCAAAAACAAATTCGACTTCGTCATCACCGAAATAGGCGGAACCGTCGGCGACATCGAATCCCTCCCCTATATCGAAAGCGTGAGGCAACTCAAATGGGAGCTCGGACGCAACTGCATCTGTGTGCACCTCACCTACGTCCCCTACATCGCCGCCGCCAAAGAATATAAAACCAAACCTACGCAGCACTCCGTCAAACAACTTCAGGAACTCGGTATCCAGCCCGATATCCTCGTCCTGCGCACCGAGCGCTTCCTCCAGCACGACCTCATACGCAAAGTCGCCCTCTTCTGCAACGTCGGCGAAGAAGCCGTCATACAATCCGTCGACCGCCCCACCATCTACGAAGTCCCGCTCATCCTCCAGCAACAGGGTATGGACGCCATCGTACTGAAAAAAGCCGGCATTACGCCAGGTCCCACGCCGGATATGGAAAAATGGAACGAGTTCCTCCAACGTAAAGCGCGCGCAACAAAAACCGTCCGCATCGGACTCGTCGGCAAATACGTCGAACTGCAAGACGCCTACAAGTCCATCGACGAATCCCTCCTGCTCGCCGCCATCTATAACGACCGCATCCTCGACCGACAACTCATCCATTCCGAAAAAATAACCCCCGACAACGCCGCCGCACTCCTGAAAGACCTCGACGGCATCCTCGTAGCCCCGGGATTCGGACAGCGAGGCATCGAAGGCAAACTCGCAGCCATCCGTTATGCACGCGAGAACGACATACCCTGCTTCGGTGTCTGCCTCGGAATGCAATGCATGGTCATCGAATTTGCCCGTAACGTCCTCGGATTGGAAGGAGCCAACTCCACCGAAATGGAACCCAATGCACCCTACAAGGTAATCGACCTGATGGAAGACCAAAAACACATCATCAATATGGGAGGATCCATGCGACTGGGGGCCTTCGACTGCATACTCCAAAAGGGCTCCAAAGCCCGTGCCGCTTACAACCGGGAACTTATACAGGAACGCCACCGCCACCGCTTCGAATTTAACAACGAATACCGTTCCCGGATCGAAGCAGCCGGCATGAAATGCGTAGGCGAGAACCCCGACTCCGGACTCGTCGAAGTCATCGAAATACCCGCGCTCAAATGGTTCATCGGCACGCAGTATCACCCCGAATACAACAGCACGGTCGTCAATCCCAACCCCCTCTTCGTCAGTTTCATCCAAGCAGCAATAGAAAACAATAACAAATAACAAAATATCAGTATTCATGGATAAAAATACAGTAATCGGATTCATACTCATCGGACTCGTCCTCTTCTTCTTCACCTGGATCAACCGCCCTACGCCCGAACAAATCGAGACGCGCCGCCTGCAAGATTCCGTCGCAAGAGCCGAACAAGTCAAACAATGGGAAGATGCACAAAGACAACAAGCCCAACAGGCAGCTTCCATCGACATAAACGACCCCGCAACCTCCGACTCCGCCCGCATTGCCGACCGGGAAAAGAACTTCGGCGTCTTCGCCTCCTCCATCGAAGGTAACGAAGAATATTTTACACTCGAAAATCAACACATCGAACTCCGCCTCTCCACCAAAGGAGGACAACCTTCCTTCGTCCGCCTCAAAGAATATACCACCCACGACTCCCTGCCCCTGATCCTCTTCGACGGCGCCGAATCGAAGCTCAACTTCACCCTCATAACAGCCACCAACCGCGTCATCAATACCGCCGACCTCTACTTCACACCCCTCCGGGGAAACGACCCGAACTCCCTCGCCATGCGCCTGAATGCCGGCGAAAATAGTTACCTCGACTTCATCTACACCCTGAGCCCGGACGACTATATGGTCCAATACACCATCCGCGGGCAAGGGCTCAACGGCATACTCGCACCCAGCACCACCGCCATCGACCTGACCTGGGATCAACTTATCCGCCAACAGGAAAAGGGCCGCAAATACGAAGACCAATATTCCGGCCTCTACTATAAATTCCTCTCCGACGACGTCGAAAACCTCAACCAAAGCGGCAGCCGCAGCGAACGCATCAGCAATCGCCTGCGCTGGATCGCCTATAAAGACAAATTCTTCTCCACCATACTGATCTCCGACGACGGCTTCGAATCCACCACCCTCGAATCCCAACAGATCGCCTCCGGTGCTTACCTCAAACGACTCAGCGCCGTCACCTCCCTCCCCTTCGACCTGCAAGGAAAAGAACCAACAACACTGCGCTACTACTTCGGCCCCAACCTCTACTCGCAGCTTAAATCCTACGACAAAGGCGCCGCCGAAGGAGAACAGTTAGACCTGGAGAAATTAGTCCCCCTCGGCATCAGCGTCTTCCGGTGGATTAACCAGTACTTCATCCTCCCCATCTTCGACTTCCTCTGCAAGCACATCAGCAGCATGGGCTTAGTCATCTTCCTGCTCACCCTCATCATCAAGACGCTCATCTTCCCCCTCACCTACAAATCCTATATGTCGTCCGCCAAAATGCGCGTACTCCGCCCCCAGGTAGAAGAAATCAATGCCAAATACCCAGGGCAGAACAAAGCCATGGAACGACAGCGCGCAACAATGGACCTCTACAACCGCGCCGGAGCCAGCCCCATGAGCGGCTGCCTGCCCATGCTACTGCAAATGCCCATCCTCTTCGCCCTCTACATGCTCTTTCCCGCCTCCTTCGAACTCAGGCAGCAGAGCTTCCTGTGGGCGCAAGACCTGTCTACCTTCGATGCCATCGTTAGCTGGAACGCATATATCCCCATCATCTCGCCCTACTTCGGCAACCACATCAGTCTGTTCTGCCTCCTGATGGTCTTTGTCAATTACTTCTATTCCAAGTACAACATGGAAATGACCAACACCGGACAACAGCAACAAATGCCCGGCATGAAGTTCATGATGCTCTATATGATGCCGCTGATGCTCTTCGTCTTCCTCAACCAGAGCGCCTCCGGCCTGTGCTACTACTACTTCATATCGACGCTCATCACCGTCCTCCAGACCCAAACATTCCGCTTCTTCATCAACGAAGAAAAGCTCCTTGCCAAGCTGGAAGCCAACAAGAAGAAGCCGGCCAAGAAATCAGGCTTCATGAAACGCTTGGAAGATATGCAGCGCAAACAGCAGGAAGTATTGCGCCAACAACAAAACCAGAAGAAAAGATAAATGCCGGACAACAAGGACGGAAGACAGGAAAGCGGAATCATCTCCGTGATGGGAGCCCGCGTACATAACCTGAAAAATATCGACGTCAACATACCGCGCAATACCTTGACCGTAATCACCGGCATGAGCGGTAGCGGCAAGTCGTCGCTGGCCTTCGACACCGTCTTTGCCGAAGGACAGCGACGCTATATTGAGACCTTCTCGGCCTATGCGCGCAGCTTCCTCGGCAATATGGAACGCCCGGACGTCGACAAAATCACCGGCCTGAGCCCCGTCATCTCTATCGAACAGAAAACAACCAACCGTAACCCCCGATCGACCGTCGGTACAACAACCGAGATATACGACTTCCTCCGCCTCCTCTTCGCCCGCGCCGGCGAAGCCTATTCCTACCTCAGTGGCGAGAAGATGGTGAAGTATACCGAAGAACAAATCCTCCAGCTCATCCTCGAAACCTACCTCGGCAAACCCGTCCTTATCCTCGCCCCCTTAGTGCGCAACCGTAAAGGACACTACAAAGAACTATTCGAACAGGTGCGCAAAAAAGGTTACCTCCACGTACGTGTAGACGGCGAACTGAAAGAAATACACCATGGCATGAAACTCGATCGCTACAAGATGCACAGCATAGAAGTAGTCATCGACAAGCTCACCGTCACCGCCGGCGACGAACGCCGCCTGAAAAGCAGCGTGCAGACAGCCATGAAGCAAGGCGACGGACTCGCCCTCGTCCTCGACAAGGATACCGACCAGGTCAGGCACTACAGCCGCCGGCTGATGGATCCGCAGACAGGACTTTCCTACAGCGAACCGGCGCCGCATGACTTCTCCTTCAACTCGCCCCAGGGCGCCTGCCCCAAATGCAAAGGCTTGGGCATCGTCAACCTGCCGGATATGCAGAAGATCGTCCCCGACGACTCGCTGAGCATATACAACGGAGGTATCGTAGCGCTGGGGAAATACAAAAACGCACTTATCTTCTGGCAAATCGAAGCCATCTGCGAGAAATACGGAGTCTCCATCAAAACGCCCGTAAAGGATCTCCCCGGCGAAGCGATCGACGAGATCATGAACGGAACGAGCGACCGCCTGCAGATCAAAAACCTTTCGCTCGGCGCCAACTCCAACTACTTCCTCTCGTACGAAGGCGTCGCCAAATACATCCTGATGCAGCAGGACGCCGAAGCCTCCGCACCGGCCCAGAAATGGGCCGGACAGTTCATCAAAGTCTCCGTATGCCCCGACTGCCAGGGCCAGCGACTCAACCGGGAAGCCCTCCACTACAGAATAGCCGGGAAGAATATCGCAGAACTCTCCGCCCTCGACATATCCGAACTGAACGAATGGCTGAACGGATTGGAAGAGAAATTGGCCGACCGCCAACGATTGATCGCCGCCGAGATACTGAAGGAGATCCGCTCAAGGCTGCAATTCCTGCTCGACGTAGGCTTGGAATATTTGTCGCTCAACCGGGCCTCGGCCTCGTTATCGGGCGGAGAAAGCCAGCGCATACGCCTCGCCACGCAAATAGGCAGCCGGCTGGTGAACGTCCTCTACATCCTGGACGAGCCCAGCATCGGACTGCATCAGCGAGACAATGTCCGCCTCATCCGATCGCTCAAGCAATTGAGGGATATGGGCAACTCGGTTATCGTTGTCGAACACGACAAGGAGATGATGCTCAACGCCGACTACGTAGTCGATATGGGCCCCAAAGCCGGACGCCTGGGCGGAGAAATCGTCTTCGCCGGCACGCCGGAGGAAATGTTGCAGACACACACCCTGACCTCCTCCTATCTGAACGGGGAAATGGAAATCGCCCTCCCCGACGGACGACGGACCGGCAACGGTCACTGCCTCCGCCTCCGGGGCGCTTCGGGCAATAACTTGCGCGGCGTAGACGTCGCCTTCCCCTTGGGGCTCTTTATCTGCGTCACAGGCGTATCAGGCAGCGGCAAGTCCACGTTGATCAACCGGACGCTCCAACCGCTGCTGAGCCGGCATTTCTATCGCTCGCTCGAAGAACCGCTCGCCTACGAGTCGATCGAAGGTATCGCACATATCGACAAGGTGGTCAGCGTCGATCAGTCGCCCATCGGACGCTCGCCGCGAAGCAACCCGGCAACCTATACAGGCGTCTTTGCCGACATACGTAATCTCTTTGTCGGACTACCCGAAGCCAGGGTGAGGGGATATAAACCGGGGCGCTTTTCATTCAATGTCGCCGGTGGACGCTGCGAAGTATGCAAAGGAAACGGTTATAAGACCATTGAAATGAACTTCCTGCCCGACGTGACGACGCCCTGCGAAGCCTGCCGGGGCAAACGCTATAACCGCGAAACCCTGGAAGTGCGCTTCCGGGGCAAATCCATTGCCGACGTGCTGGATATGACGATCAACCGCGCCGTTGAGTTCTTCGAGAACGTTCCTTCCATCCTCTTGAAAATACAGACGCTGCAAGACGTCGGACTGGGTTACGTCAAGCTGGGCCAGCCCTCCACTACGCTATCGGGAGGAGAAAGTCAGCGCGTCAAACTGGCTACCGAGCTTGCCAAACGCGACACCGGCAAAACTCTCTACATCCTCGACGAACCGACAACCGGGCTGCATTTCGAAGATATCCGCGTCCTGCTCGACGTCCTGAACAAGTTAGTAGACAAAGGCAATACCGTCATCGTCATCGAGCATAATATGGACGTTATCAAGTGCGCCGATTACCTGATTGATATGGGGCCCGAAGGCGGACGCAAGGGCGGACAGGCACTCTACTGCGGAACGCCGGAAGGACTGGTCGACGCAGCGACGCCCAGCTTCACCGCCCCCTTCCTCCGCCACGAACTCAAACGCTCTTAACCCCCCCTCCATGAAGGACCCGGCAGCCGATCCCCATCCCCAACAAATGGACGACGACGTTTACCGCACCATTCACGAACCCGCCGAAGGCTATTATACCGAGAAGCGAAGTCGTTTCCTCTCCTTCGTACTCCCGGTGAGCGACGTCGACCAGGCAAAAGAACAGATCGACCGCTATCGACGCCAATACTACGACGCCCGCCACGTCTGCTGGGCTTATATGCTGGGGCACGAACGGAACGTCTTCCGCGCCAACGACGACGGCGAGCCTTCCTCCACCGCCGGACGCCCGATCCTTGGGCAGATCAATTCCAACGTCCTGACCGACATCCTGATCATCGTTGTTCGATACTTCGGGGGAATCGAGCTGGGAACAAGCGGACTGATCGTCGCCTACCGCTCGGCCGCCGCCGATGCCATTGCCCATGCCCGGATTGTGGAACGCACCGTCGACGAAGAAATCACCGTCTGCTTCGAATATCCGTTTCTGAACAGCATTATGCGCATCGTAAAAGAAGAATCCCCCACCATCGTCGCCCAATCCTTCGACATGGATTGCCGCCTCACCCTCCGCATCCGCAAAAGCCGGGCCGCCCTCCTGCGATCCCGCCTGAGCAAGGTCGACACCGCCCGGCTGCAATAAAAAAGCCGCCGGAGAGATTCTCTCCAAGCGGCTACTATTATATGATTAAAAAAAGGGAGATCAGGGAATAACGGCCGATTCGACCGGGCTCCAGGGGCCTTTCAAGCCTCGCGTATTCTCCCAGCGCAAGGCGAGGTAGATGGTCTTTCCGCGGTCATTGGCGCTGAAGGTGAAGGTGTAGGGCGAGGAAGTGTCGATTTCGGAGTGATCCAGTTCGGTGGGGTCGAGCACGGGGACGTCGGAGAATCCCCATTTGATTTCTACGCCATGCTGTCCTTTGGGCTTGCCTTTGTGATCTTTTTCACCGGCTCCGATGGGGTAGAAGTCGATGCGGATGCGGTTGCCGGTCAGCGGGATGATTGTGAAGCCGGGTATTTCGGTGGCAACGGGAGCCGGCGTATTTCCGCCGCTACGACGTTTGGGAAAACCGCAAGCAGTCAGGTCGGCGTCGGTCGCAAGCGGGTTGGCGACCATCAGGTGGTAGAGTTCGCGGAAAGCGGGGACAAATTCTTCTTCGGCTTCTGCCATTTTTTCGATGATGATCTGCGTGCGGGTGGCCTCATTCTCCCATTCCAGGAAGCGTACCTTGTATCTGGCGGCCGGCCCTTCGAGGAACTTCAGGTACCAGATGCCGAACGGCGTCGTTTCCGCCATTCCGAGGCGGACGATGTTGGAGTCGATGTGACCTGTTGCCGTCATTAGTAAGTCGTATTTGCCTCTTTTACTCTGAGGCATCCATGTTCTGCTGGGCATAACGTTTCTTTTTAAAGGGTTTATGAATTATTTATCAGGTTATAAAATTCTGTTGTTCTTTCTGATATATTTGCTTTCCGGACTTAGGTATCTGCCTCCGGTCTCTCAACTTCTTCGGGGAGGCTTTCAACTTCTTTGGGGAAACTCTCAACTTCTTCGGGATGGATCTAAACTTCTTTGGGGAAGCTCTCAACTTCTTCGGGATGGATCTAAACTTCTTTGGGGAGGCCTTAAACTTCTTTGGGGAGGCCCTAAACTTCTTCTGGGAAGCCCTAAAATTCTTTGGGGAGGCCTTAAACTTCTTTGGGGAGGTCCTAAACTTCTTTTAGGAAGCCCTAAACTTCTTCGGGGAAGCCTTAAAATTCTTTGGGGAAGTCCTAAAATTCTTTGGGGAAGCCCCAGGGCTTGCCGGAGAAATTTTAAGGCTTCTCCAAAGATTCGTGAGGCTTTTCCAGCCATTTTCAACATTTTTGTTTTTAGCCTCAGGACGCTTCCTTGCAGCTTTGCGAGCTTTTTGTCTCACATGAGTGCAAATATAGTTATTATTCTATATTGTTGGTAGAAATGACAAAGATTTACGGTTATTTAACGTTTCGGAGCTTCTCGTTCCCTTGAGAGCTTGCAAAAACGCCGATCTTCCGCAGGGAAGAAGCCAAAGCCCCGGCCGGAACAGCCCGCAACGGCCGGGAGAAGGCAAATAGTGGACCAAAGAAGCGGAAGGTTGGCAAAAAATCATTTACTTTGCAACCCCAAGTTATGAATTATGGCTCAAGAAGATCTGTTTAAGAAAATCATTTCCCACTGCAAGGAGTACGGATTCGTATTCCCCTCGTCCGAGATCTACGACGGTCTCGGCGCCGTTTACGACTACGGACAATACGGCGTAGAACTGAAAAATAACATCCGGAAATACTGGTGGGACAGCATGACGCTGCTCAACGAGAACGTGGTCGGCATCGACTCCGCCATCTTTATGCACCCCACCATCTGGAAAGCTTCCGGACACGTCGACGCATTCAACGACCCGCTGATCGACAACAAAGATTCCAAAAAACGCTACCGCGCCGACGTCCTGATAGAGGAACACCTCGCCCGGATCGACGACAAAATAAATAAGGAAATCGAAAAGGCCGCCCGGCGATTCGGCGACGCCTTCGACCCGGAGCAGTTCCGCTCCACCAATCCCCGCGTGCAGGAATACCAAATGAAGCGCGACGCAACGCATGCACGCTTCGTCAAAGCCCTGAACGAAGCCGACCTCGACGAACTCCGCCAAATCATCATCGACGCCGAAATCGTCTGCCCACTGTCCGGCACCCGCAACTGGACCGAAGTGCGCCAGTTCAACCTCATGTTCGCCACCGACATGGGATCTACCGCCGACGGCGCAATGAAAATATACCTCCGCCCCGAAACAGCACAGGGCATCTTCGTCAACTTCCTCAACGTCCAGAAATCCGGACGCATGAAGATCCCCTTCGGCATCGCGCAAACCGGCAAAGCCTTCCGCAACGAGATCGTCGCCCGGCAGTTTATCTTCCGTATGCGCGAGTTCGAACAAATGGAAATGCAGTTTTTCGTGCGCCCCGGAGAAGAAATCGAATGGTTCAACCATTGGAAGGCAACCCGCTTAGCCTGGCATAAGGCCCTCGGACTGGGCGACCGCTATCGCTTCCATGATCACGACAAACTGGCCCACTACGCCAATGCCGCCACCGACATCGAGTTCGAGATGCCCTTCGGTTTCAAAGAAGTCGAAGGCATTCACAGCCGTACCGACTTCGACCTCAACCAGCACGAGAAGTATTCCGGAAAGAAGATGCAATACTTCGACCCCGAACAGGGACAAAGCTATACCCCCTACGTGATCGAAACCTCCATCGGCCTCGATCGCGTCTTCCTCAGCATCATCGCCGGCTCCTACACCGAAGAAATCCTCGATGGAGGCGAGACGCGCACGCTGCTGAAGCTACCCCCCGCACTGGCCCCGGTCAAGCTCGCCATCCTCCCCTTAGTCAAAAAAGATGGCCTGCCCGAAAAAGCAGAAGAGATCCTGCACGCCCTGCGCTTCGACTTCCGCTGCCAATACGACGAGAAAGATTCCATCGGTAAACGCTACCGCCGCCAGGATGCCATCGGAACTCCCTATTGCATCACCGTCGACCACGATACCCTGAACGACAATAGCGTCACCATCCGCTTCCGCGACACCATGTGCCAGGAACGCGCCCCCATCGCACGCCTGGGCGAGATCATCGCCGAAAAGGTGAGCATGAAAACCCTCCTGAAAAAGATAAACGATTAATAAAATGAAAACAATTCCCTCATTACTCCTGCTCCTGCTCGCCATGATGGCGCCCTGCCTCCTCTCATGCAGCGACGACGACGACCCGGTCGTTGACGAAGTCTGGAAAACGGCCAACGAAGAAGCCTTCAACAGCCTGACCTTCGACCCCTCCTATAAGCGGCTCAGCTCCCCCTCGAATTACGGCCACATATATTATAAGGTACTCCGGAACGGAACAGGCCTCAAACCCATCTATTACACCAGTACCGTCACCGTTTACTATACCGGCAGCCTGATCGACGGCACCGTATTCGACAAAGCCGAATACCCCGACAAACTCCCGTTTGAGACCGCCGTGACCGACGTGATAGAAGGTTGGAGAACGGCCCTGCAATACATGCACGAAGGCGACCGCTGGGAAATATGGATCCCCCAGGAATTAGGCTACGGAACCGTCGCAAAGTCCGCAATACCGGCCTACTCCACCCTGCACTTTGAAATGGAAGTCGTCAAAATCGCCGGCATAGAAGAATAACCCCAGCCCCCGACCGCGATGATCGTAGTAAGAACCCCGGACGAAATAAAAGAAACCGAAGGCCTGGTCGCCACCATCGGCTTCTTCGACGGAGTTCACCGGGGACACCGGCGCCTGATCGAACAAATGCAAGACATCGCCCGGCAACGCCGCCTGCCCTCGGCGGTCGTCACCTTCCCGCAGCACCCCCGCATCGCCCTGCACGCCGACTACCAACCCAAACTGCTCAACTCGTTCCCCGAAAAACTGACCCACCTCGCCACTACCGGCATCGACTACTGCATCGTCCTCGACTTCACCGAAGCCCTCTCGCGCCTGACGGCAGAAGACTTCATCACCACCGTCCTCGCCCGCCGGTGGAACGTGAAAACCCTGCTCATCGGCTACGACCACCGCTTCGGACGCGACCGCGCCGACGGCTTCCAACAGTACGCCGCCTACGCCCAGGCCTGCGGCATGGATGTCGTGCAAGCAACCCCTTTCGTCGAAGATGAAGTGGCCGTCAGCTCGTCCGAAGTAAGAAAACAATTGACAGCCGGATACGTAGAACAAGCCGCCCGCTTGCTCGCCTATCCCTACCAACTGAAAGGACAAATCGTGCACGGAAACCACATCGGGCGAACCCTGGGCTTCCCGACAGCCAATATCCGCATCGACGAACCCAAGAAAATCCTCCCCCCCGAAGGTGTCTACGCCGTAGAAGTAACCCTGGACGACAAGACATACAAAGGCATGCTCTACAACGGACGGCGCCCAACGCTCGACGGCGACGGCGGGCAGATGAGGATCGAAGTGCACATCTTCGACTTCGCCGGCGATATCTACGCCCGCCCGATAAGCGTCGCCTTCCTCCGCTACATACGCGCCGACATCCGCTTCCGCTCCCTGGAAGAACTGAAAGAACAGTTGGAACGCGACAAAGATGCCATACTTGCCAACGCTTGATGCCCCGCCATGTTTTTCTACGAATCCATAGACACCTTGAAAGGGATGATCGCCCGTCCCTCCTTCAGCCGCGAAGAAGCCGCCGTCGCCACCTACCTGCAAGACACCTGGCAGGCCGACGGCTACGAAGTCTGCCGCAAAGGAAACAACCTCTGGATCTTCGCCCCGGGCTTTGAGACGCATAAACCCACCCTGCTGCTCAACTCGCATATCGACACCGTCCGCCCCGTCGCCGGCTGGACCAAAGACCCCTTCCTCCCCCAGGAAGACAACGACCGCCTCTACGGCCTGGGAAGCAACGACGCCGGCGCAAGCCTTGTCTCCCTCTACGCCGCCTTCCGTACGCTGAGCGCCAAAGAGCAACCCTACAACCTGATCTTCCTCGCCTCCTGCGAAGAAGAAATCTCCGGCAAAGAAGGCGTCGAAAGCGCCCTGAAAGAACTGCCGCCCATAGCCTTCGCCCTTGTCGGCGAACCAACCGGCATGCACCCCGCCATAGCCGAAAAGGGCCTGATGGTGCTCGACTGTACGGCCATCGGCAAAGCCGGCCACGCTGCGCGCAACGAAGGGCTAAACGCCATCGCGGAAGCCATGAAAGACATCGCCTGGTTCCACACCCACCGCTTCCCGGAGCAAAGCGACCTGCTGGGGCCGGTCAGGATGAGCGTCACAATGATACATGCCGGCACGCAACACAACGTCATCCCCGACCGATGTGAGTTTACAGTCGACATACGTACCAACGAATATTACACCAACGAGCGCCTGTTCGCCCTCATCCGCGACCACGTGCAGAGCGAGATAAAGGCGCGCAGCTTCCGCCTTAACTCCTCGCGCACGGACGAACGCCACCCTTTTGTCCGGCGCGCCCTGATGCTCGGCAAACAACCCTTCGGCTCGCCCACACTGAGCGACCAGGCCCTGATGCCTTTCCCTTCGGTCAAAATTGGCCCCGGCGACTCTGCCCGCTCCCATACGGCAGATGAATACATCTGCCTGCCGGAAATAAGGGAAGCGATCGAAACCTATGTACGGTTGCTGGATGGACTGGACGGACTGACTATCGCGTAAGCCTTATGCTAAAAGATATCCTTGGTACCCTCGCCACGCGCTACCTTATTGCATTCCTCAACCTGGCGCTGATCTTTGTGAACGCCCGCGCCCTGGGAATCGAAGGCGTCGGGACGCTGGGTCTTATCTGGGCCTCGGTCAGTCTCAATGTAACGATCAATAGCGTATTCAGCAGCAATACGATTGTCTACTTCCTGAGCAAATATTCCGCACGCCGGCTGTATCCCATTGCCGTTTTGTGGATATTCGCCGGATCGGCCATCGGATGTATCGCATTGAGCCTTCTGGGATTGCTACCTGGAGGTTATACTCCGGACATTTACGGCATAACGGTTCTCTATTCGCTGGGGATTGCTCATTCGCGCTTTCTGCTGGGCAAGGATCATATCTGGGGATTCAATCTGACGCAGGTATTGCAAGGCGGGCTCTTGTTCTTTGTTGTGCTGTATTTCTATTACGTATGCCACCGGCAGGAGATTGCGTCTTATCTCTGGGGCTTATACCTGACGAACGGGGTGGCGGTGATTGTCAGTTTGTTCCTTTTGTATCCCTATTTGCGTCCGGAGAGGGTAGGGGCGCCTGTTGTGCGATTCAGGCTTATGATGAAAGAAATGTTGGCGTACGGCCTTTGGGGAAGCACCGACAATATGGCCGAAACCTGTGCGACGCGCCTGAGTTATTTCCTGGTGGAACGCTTTGTAGGTATCGGAGGCGTCGGTCTGCTGGATGCCGGCACCAAGGTAGCCGAAAGCGTATGGAACATCAGCCGCAGCATAGCCTCCATCGCCTACAACCGGGTGGCCGGAAGCAAGGAGAAGAAAGAGCAGAAACATATAACGCTTCAACTACTCAAACTGACCTTCCTGGCCATGTCCGTTGTCATGATTTGCGTACTGTTGGTGCCCGAATGGGTGTATACCGACTATCTCTTCGGTGCGGAATTTAAGGGAATCCGGGAAGTGATCGCCTTTTTGTCGGTAGGGATTGTTGCCTTGGGCTGCCATACGATCCTGAGCCATTATTTTATCGGAAGCGGGAAGATCCGGTACAGTACCTTTTCGTCGTGTATCGGCCTGGTTAGCTTACTCCTTGCCGGGTGGCTGCTGATACCGTTGTATGGCATTAACGGTTCGGCGCTGAGTTCGAGCTTTGCATTCTGTATGATGCTCCTGTTTTCGCTCCTTTCGTTTGTCAAAATAACTAATAAGATAGTAAGATGAAAGTTTTCAGTAAATTTCCACGGACTTTTTGGATCGGTAATACGCTCGAGTTATTCGAACGTTGGGCATGGTATGGTTTTTTCATGCTGTTTGCCAATTACCTGACAGGCTCGTCCGACATGGGGGGCTTGGAGTTCTCCCAGAGTCAGAAAGGGCTATTAATGGGAGTAGGGACGGGGATCCTTTATTTCCTTCCGGTATTGACGGGGGCGATTGCCGACCGGTACGGATACAAGCGCGTGCTTTGTTTGGCCTTCCTGATCTACGCATCCGCTTTTCTGTTGCTACCGCTTTTCTCCTCCTTTACGGGAGTATTCCTGATGTACCTGTATCTGGCGGTTGGGGCGGCGCTGTTTAAGCCGGTTATTCAGGCGACGGTAGCGAAGACGACTACGGCCGAGACGTCCTCTATTGGTTTCGGTATCTTTTATATGATTGTGAACGTAGGAGCTTTCTTTGGGCCGATGGTGACGTTGCTGTTTAAGTCGTCGTTCCATCTTGTTTTTTATATATCGGCGGGGATTATTTTCCTGAATCTGCTTTTGCTGCCGTTTTATAAAGAGCCGGGGCGGGACGAAAGCCGGCGGGACGGGAACTTGCTGCAATCCTTCGCCGCGGTGTTCCGTCCGATGGGGGCGATTTTGAAGGACGTGAAGTTTGTGATTTTTCTGCTGATCGTAGCCGGTTTCTGGGCGATGTATTACCAATTGTTTTTCACGTTGCCGGTTTTTATTGCGCAATGGGTGGATACGGGGAGTTTGTACGACTTCTTTCATCGTTACGTTCCTTTTGTTACGGCTCATTACAGTCTGGCTCCGGGTGTGATGGAGGCTGAGTTTATTACGAATATGGATGCTTTTTATATCATCCTGTTTCAAGTACTGGTATCGGGTTTGATTATGAAGATGAGGCCGCTTCGTTCGATGATGAGCGGTTTTGTGGTTTGTTCGATCGGGATGGCGTTATCGTTTATGTCGCGGGATGTGATGTTTACGCTGGTTGCCCTTTTGGTTTTTGCTTTGGGTGAGATGGCCGGTTCGCCGAAGATATCGGAATACATTGGGCGCATTGCGCCGTCCGGGCGGAAGGCGTTGTATATGGGTTATTCGTTTATCCCGGTCTTTATCGGCAATTTGTTGGCGGGCGTTATTTCGGGGAATGTCTACCAAGCTTTGTCGGACAAGGTAGTTATTACGCGTGATTTTGCTGCTTTGCGGGGCTTGAGCGTTTCGGAGGGTTTGAGTACTCAGGCTTATTTTGAGGAAGTGGCCCGTCAGGTGAACCTGAGCGAAGAGGAGTTGACCCGTTTGTTGTGGGACACGTACGATCCTTCCCGTCTGTGGATGGTTTTACTGGCTATCGGGCTGGTGGCGGCGGGGAGTTTGTTTGTTTACGACCGGGTTATTTCGGGGAAGACTTCTCAGGGTAGCTGATCCGGGTGTGGTACATGATTTTTAGTTTGTCGATGAAGATGTTTTTGATCTCTTCCACGTCGCGGAAGGTAAGCGGGGCGTCTTTGTGGAGTCCGTCGGCGAGTTGAGCGTCTATAATTTTATTCACTAAGTTTCTGATTTCTTCTTCCGTATGGGAGTGCAGGCTGCGGGAGGCGGCTTCGACTGAGTCGGCCATCATGAGGATGGCCGTTTCTTTGCTGAAGGGGTTGGGACCGGGATAGGTGAAGAGGTCTTCGTCTATTTCCCTATCCGGGTATTTGTTGTGGAACATAGTGTAGAAGTATTTGGCTTTGCCGCGTCCGTGGTGGGTGCGTATGAAGTCGGTGATGGCTTGGGGGAGGGAGGCTTTGTCGGCCATCCGGATTCCTTCGGTGATGTGTCCGATGATGATTTGTGCGCTTTGTTCGAAGGTAATCTGGTCGTGAGGGTTGATGTTGGTTTGGTTTTCGGTGAAGAAGGCGGGGTTGGCCATTTTGCCGATGTCGTGATAGAGGGCGCCGGTGCGTACTAAGGAGGCGTTTCCTCCGATCTTTTCCGTAGCTGCCGAGGCGAGGATGGATACTTGCATGGAGTGTTGAAAAGTGCCGGGAGCTACTTCGGAGAGTTTCTTGAGCAGCGGTTTGTTGATGTTGGACAGTTCGATCAGGGTGATGCTGGATACGTAGCCGAAGGTTCTTTCCAACATATAGACCAGAATATAGGTAAACATCAGCAGGATGAAGTTGATACCGAAGTAAAGAAGCATCAGCCAGTTGACTTTGTTCAAGTCGGCTTCCATATAGACGGCTAAGCTGACGTAGCACAGGGCGTAGGCGAGGTAGATGAAGAAGGCGCAACGGATGAGTTGCGATCGTTCGGACAGGTCTCTGAGGCTGAAGATGACGACCATCCCGGCGATGGTTTGCAGGACCAGAAATTCGTGTGGATAGGGCGCCATTAGCGAGCATAGCAGTACGACGGTGAGGTGGGTGAAAAGCGCTGTGCGCGAGTCGACGAACGTGCGTACGACGATGGGGATGATGGCGTAGGGGAGGATGTAGATATTAAAGAGGTGATAGCGTACGCATAATTCCGTCAGGATGCAACCGGTCAGGATGCAGAGGAGCAGGAAGAGCGTATTCTTGTGGCTGTACAGGATGCGTTGCAGGCGGAAGGTGCGGAGGTAGAGCCAGAAGCAGAGGATGATGCCGAAGACGAGCATGGTTTGGCTTCCGAGGATGATGCCTTGTTTCTGGTTGCCGGCGGAGCGCGATTCATGTATGATCTTGAGGGACCGCAAGACGTTGTAGGTGTGATTGTCGATGATTTCTCCGCGGTCGGCGATCCGTTCGCCGGCCTGTACCATTCCGCTGGCTATGGGGAGGCTTTGGAGGAGGTCTTCTTTTACTTTGTTGGAGGTTTCTTCGTCGTAGGAGAGGTTTTCGGTCAGGTAGCGGTCGATGTTGCAGGCGCGGAGGCTGTCGATGTCGAGGTAGGAGGGTGCCTGGTTGAGGATGTATTCATAGGCGGTGCGGACGGTGAAGAGGTTGGCGGTGTGACGGCTTTGGGCGACGTTGTTTTCCAGGAGTTTGATTTGTGTCTGGTTGTTGCGGCGGAGGTCTTCGAGGCGGTCGTGTGCGAGGATGCCGTCGTGGTAGACTTGCGCCAGACTGTGTTCGAGGTATTGTTGGTACAGGGTTGGGAGCTGGTTATTGGCGTCGGAGCGGAAGGCTGCTTTGAGTTTTCCGGTTTCGGTGTTTGCGACGGAGGGGTCTTTGCGGTAGTAGGGTTCGAAGGTTTTCAGTACGCTGTCTTTTTGCGCTTTTATTTCTTCGTCGGTTTTATAGATGGGGAAGTCGCTGGACGCCGTGAGGAGTTCGTACCGCCAGGGTTTTCCTTCGTAAAACTGGTAACGGAATTTTCCTTCGCGCGGGAAGAAGTATGCTATCAGCGCGGCTGTCAGGATGAAAAAGACAGCCGTCGGGATGGTATGGTATTTCAGTTTCATTGTTTTTTCTCTTATGAATAAGCATCCAAATATAGTTACTATTTACGGATTATTTGCGGCGAATAATGTCTTCTCTGATTAAAAAAAAGTCTCCCATTTCGGGAAATTGTCTCCCCTAATTGAAAAACGGTTTCCCCAAGTTGAGAAATTGCTTCCCCGTTTCGGAGAATCGTTTTCCATTTTCCGGGAATTGGTTATTGTACAGAGCTTTTTACTTCGCCGTCGGGGAAGCGGGTGGTGAGTTCGTCGCCGGGATGGAGGGTGGCGGCGTGTTTGACGATTTTCCCGTCTTTGAGAGTAAGGGTGTATCCTTTTTGGAGAATGTATTCGGGGGAGGCCATGCGGATGAATTGTTCGGTGATGCCAAGGAAATGGCTTTGCCCGGATAGCCGGGCTTGAAGGGCTTGCTGCATTCGGGCGCGGAGGGTCAGAAGGCGGTTGTTGTGACGACCGATCAGTCCGGCGGAGGCGATGGGCAGGCGGTTCCCTATGGAAAAGAGTTGGGAGCGGCTCCGTTCCAGGCGGTTCGTGACAATGGACGGCAGGCGGGAGCTGATGAGCTGCAAGTGGGCGGCGACTTCGTTGTTGCGCCCGATGAGGAACTCGGCGACGGCCGTGGGGGTCTTCATCCGAGTATGCGCTACCAGGTCGAGGACGGTGTCGTCGCGTTCGTGACCGATACCGGTGACGATGGGCAAGGGAAACTGTGCGCAGTTGGTTGCCAGGAGATAGGAGTCGAAACAGCTTAGTTCGGAGGTGGCTCCTCCTCCTCGTATGATGACAACGAGGTCGAAATGTTTGGTATGCCGGAAGACGTGTTCCAGTGCGGCGATGACGGAGGCTTCGGTCTTCTCGCCCTGCATGAGGGCGGGGAATAGTTTAATGTAGAAGGGGTATCCGGCTTTGTTGTGGATCAGTTGGTTGGTGAAATCTTCGTATCCGGCGGCGGTGGACGAAGTGACGACGGCGATTCGTCGCGGCAGGGTAGGGAAGGGGAGTTCTTTGTTGAGGTTCAAGACGCCTTCATCCTTGAGGCGGCGGATGATCTCCAGGCGTTTGCGTATCATGTCGCCAACGGTATAGGAAGGGTCGATGTCGAGCACATTGAGGTTGAAGCCGTAGAGTTCGTGGTATTCGACCGTCACCTTGGCCAGCACCTTGAGGCCGGAGGCGAAGGTTTGTCCGGTTTCTTTTTCGAAATAGAGTTTCATCTGTGCGAAGTTTCTTGCCCAGATTGAGGCGCGCATCTTGGCGGTTAGCTGGCCGGTGTTTGGGTGTTTTTCTACAAATTCCAGGTAGCAGTGCCCGGATGCATGAGAGCGTACGTCACTCATTTCAGCTCTTACCCAATAAGCGCCGGAGAAGGTGTTGCGGACGGTGTTTTTGATCCGACAGCTTAGTTCGTAGAGGGATAATTCTTCGCGTTTGTCGGGGTTGTTGGGTTCCATTCGTTGTTTGTTTTATTGTTTTATTGCCGGTTGTTTTCTGTTTTGTTTGAATGTTTTGTAGAAGTCGGGGATGCCGTAACCGAGTTGTCCGTCGGGCCGTTCGTATTGTGAGGCGGAACGTTGGATGAGTTGGATGATGTCGCGGCTGTTCAGTTGTGGAAGCGCTTTGAGCAGGCAAATGCCTAATCCGGCAACGATGGGCGTCGAGAAAGATGTACCGCTGGCGTAGTGAATGTTTCCTGTGCCGTCGATGACTGTGCAGCCGGATCCTAAGGCGACGACGTCGGGCTTGATGCGCATGTCGGCCGCGGGGCCGGTGGAGCTGAAGGAGCTTTTTTCTTTCTTTTCCGTGATGGAGCCTACGGTCAGGATTTGTTGGGCGTCGGAGGGGAAGGTGAGCTTGCTCCAGCATCCGTCGCCTTCGTTACCGGCGCTGACGAAGAGCAGGATTCCTTTTCGGGCGGCTTTTCCGGCTGCCCGGCTGATGAAGGATGTTTGTCCGTCGAGCATGGAGGGATGATAGTTGAGACTTGGGTCGTCGAAGGTGAAGTATCCTAAGGAGGAGGAAATGGCGTCTACTCCTGCGCTGTCGGCAAATTCGACGGCAGATGTCCAGTAATCTTCTTCGATAGGGTATTCCGATCGGTTGTCTTCGCTTTTTATCAGCCAGTAGGTGGCTTCCGGGGCTGTGCCGACCATGATGCCCGGCGCATTGGCTGCTAAGCAGGAGAGTACTTTGGTGCCGTGATCGTCGTCTGAGAAGACACTTTCTCCGGGGGATACGACGTTGTAGGTTCCGGCCAGGCGGAGAGAGTCGAAAACCGTCATCCGGTCGACGTTCATGAATCCGGCGTCGATAACGGCTACCGTCATTCCTTTTCCCCGGTATCCTTTTTGGTGGAGGCGTATGCCGGTGAGCATTTTTATTTGCGTCTCGGCGTATCCGTATGGGTTCTTTAGTGTTTCGTCGCCGGGTGCGAGGCGGGTGGTATCCCGTGGCGCTTCACCGCCGGGCGATGGTTTGCGTTCTCCTTTCCATACCCATTTGACGGAGTCGATGATGGGGAGCTGTTGCAGTCGTTTTGCGGTCAGACTGTCGTCGCATGCTACTACTACGGTAGCGAACCATTTGCTTGTCACTACCGGATGAGCGCCCAGGGCGGTGAGTGTATCAAGGCAGGCGTGCGCGATGGGCAGGTCGGATTCATCTACCGGCAGTCCTTCTTTCCTGCGGCGGTCGATGGCTTCTTGCGAGAGGAAGTCTTCCGGATGTTCGATCGAATAACCGGAGTTTCCTTTGTCATTAAGATATACGCGGAAGCAGAATTGTTCGCATTTCAGCGGTTCGAAGGATAAAAGGAGCATGTATGCCGCCAGGAGGTATGGATAGGTGTAGTGTTTAATTTTCAATGTTTGTTTCTTCTTTTATTTCAAAAATAGGGATTACCCGTTTTACGCTTTGCCGTAAGGAGATGAGCGTTTCTGTGGCTGTTACTCCCGGTATTTCCTGTATGCGCGAGTTGAGGAGTTCCATCAGGTGTTCATTGTCGGTGGCGTATAATTTGATGAGCATGGTATATGGCCCTGTCGTGAAATGACATTCTACGATTTCGGGTATTTTCTCAAATTCGGGGACTACATCCTTATACATTGAGCCCTTTTCCAGTTTGACGCCGATGTAGGTGCAGGTATTGAATCCAAGGGATTTTGGATTGACGTGATATCCTGATCCGGTGATTATGTTTGCATCAATCATCCGCTGCACTCTTTGATGAATAGCAGCCCGCGAAACGCCACATTCTTCTGCCACGTCTTTGAAAGGGATCCGGGCATTCTTTGAAATGATACTCAGTATCTGCCTGTCTAATTTGTCTATCTTTTCCATTCTTATTGATATTGATGTTATGTGTAACTAATCTGCCAAATAATAACCAAAGTTACGTATTAGTTTTGATGTGTATGTCATATTGAAAGAAAAACTGATATAACATAATGATAAAGCGGAGGAAATAGCTTGAAATCACTATTCCCTCCGCCTTTTATACTTTTTTTCGTAGATAAAAGATATTTACTCTTTCACGATTTCGAGCAGTTCGACTTCAAATTTCAGTGTACTGTTGGGCTTGATGATACGTCCGGATCCGCGTTCGCCGTAAGCCAGGTCGGAGGGAATCCAGAAGATGTATTTGGAACCTGCCGGCATGATCTGAAGGCCTTCCGTCCATCCGGGGATTACGTCGGTGAGTCCGAATGTTACCGGTTCGTTTCCGATAGAGGTGTCAAAGGTTGTTCCGTCGAGGAGCGTACCGGTGTAGTGAACTTTCACCCGGTCTGTTGTTTGGGGTTTTTCTCCCGTTCCTTCGGTAATTACCTGATATTGCAAACCGCTTTCGGTGGTGATGATGCCACTTTTCGTTTTGTTTTCTTCGAGGAATGTTTCGCCTTCCTGTCTGGTTTTTTCAGCTTCTTTGACTTGGGCGTTCGTCAGGTAGTCCTGAATATAGGTCTGCGCTTCTTCCACTGTCATTTTCAATGCGGCGGTATCGCCTTTCAGACCGGTAGCCATCCCGGCTATCAGAGCGTCGACATTGACCGGATCGCCGGGCAGCGTTTCCAGATTTTGCTTGAAGCCGAGGCCGTTTACCATCCCGATGGCATAGCTTACGCTGTCTACATCACTATGCAGTTTTGCATTTTTAATTGAATCACATGACGTGACCGATACACTCAACGCTGCGATGGCAGCGGCAAATAAAACATTAATTTTTTTCATTTGTTTATTTATTTATTTCACTATGTTCAATAATTCTACATCAAAGATCAGGGCGCTGTTCGGTTCGATATGTTCGCCGGCCTGGCGGTTGCCGTAGGCGAGTTCGGAAGGTATAAACAGTCTCCATTTGGCGCCGGTTTCCATCAGTTGAAGGGCTTCGACCCATCCGGGGATGACTTGCGATACGCCGAATACGGCCGGTTCGTCCCGTTCAACGGAGCTGTCGAATACTTTTCCATTGATCAGCGTGCCGTGGTAATGGCATCTGACTTTGTCGGAGGCAGTTGGCCGGGCGCCTTCGCCTTTCTTAAGTATTTCGTATTGCAGACCGCTTGGGAGTTCGATTACGCCTGCCCTGTGTTTGTTTATGTTTAAAAATTCGATGCCTGCCTGTTTGTTTATCTCTTCTCTTTCTCCCTGCAGTTTCGTGAAGTAATTGTTGACAATCTGCTTGGCCTGATCATAGCTGATTTCCGGCTTTATGTCTGTTAATACATCGTTTACTCCCTTTACAAAGTCTTCTGTTTGAAGATGGTTGATACCTAAACTGCGGAAGTTGTTTCCGATACTCAGTCCAAGCGCGTAGCTAATTTTGTCCATTGTTATATTGTGTCAACTATTTATGAGGCACAAAAGTAAGTCTTTTCAGGATACGATAATCATTTCCGGGCGCTTTTTTCTTATTTATTCAATTATTCTCATCGTCGTATGCTTGGAAGAGGAAGTCATTGTATGGAAAACGTGTGATGTGTATCTCTTTTACCTGTTCGTACAAGAGGGCTTTGAGCGCGTCTATGTTGGCGCCTTCTTTGGCGGAGATGAAGAGGCAATGGTCTGCCAGTTGGTTCATCCAGGTTTGTTTGAGTTCGTCGAGGGGGATGTTTTCGCGTGTGCGGGGCGTCAGATCGTCGTCGTCTTTGGCCACGAAGGTGAAGGCGTCTGTTTTGTTGAATACCAGGATGACGGGCTTTTCGCTATGATCTATTTCGGCCAGGGTTTTGTTGACTACTTCTATTTGTTCTTCGAAGCCGGGGTGGGAGATGTCTACTACGTGCAGTAACAGGTCTGCTTCGCGCACTTCGTCTAAGGTGGACTTGAAGGATTCTACGAGCTCGGTTGGCAGTTTGCGGATGAAGCCGACGGTATCGGAGAGCAGGAAGGGGAGGTTCTCGACGATGACTTTCCGGACGGTGGTGTCTAAGGTGGCGAACAGCTTGTCTTCGGCGAAAACATCGCTTTTGCTCAGCCGGTTCATCAGGGTTGATTTGCCGGCGTTGGTGTATCCGACCAGGGCGACGCGGACCATTTTCCCGCGGTTCTTGCGCTGGATGCTTTTCTGCTTGTCTATTTCGATGAGATCCTGTTTCAGCTTGGCGATGCGGGACAGGATAATGCGGCGGTCGGTTTCGATCTGTGTTTCTCCGGGTCCGCGCATTCCGATGCCGCCGCGCTGCCTTTCCAGGTGGGTCCAGAGGCGGGCCAGGCGGGGGAGCATGTACTGGTATTGCGCGAGCTCAACTTGCGCTTTGGCGTGAGCGGTTTGCGCGCGCCGGGCAAAAATATCGAGGATGAGGCTGGTACGGTCGAGGATCTTGACCTGGAGTTCTTTCTCGATATTCTTGAGTTGTTTGGCCGAGAGTTCGTCGTCGAAGATCACGATGCCGATGTCGTGTTCGGCGACGTAATCTTTTATTTCCTTCAGTTTGCCGGAGCCGACGAAGGTGACGGGATGCGGGCTTTCCATCCGTTGCTGGAAGCGTTTGACGGGTTCGCAGCCGGCCGTGTCGGCCAGGAAGGCCAGTTCGTCGAGATATTCTTTGACCTTTTGTTCGCTTTGTTCCGGGGTAATCAGGCCGACGAGGACGGCTTGTTCGGTGGATGTGTCTGTGATAATAAACTCTTTCATGCGGCAAAGTTAAAGGTTTTTTCTTTTTATTGTGCCTGCCGGAGGCTTGGGTTGCGGACGGCGCGGGCGAAACGGGTGGGGGAGACGTCGACGGGGCCGGTGATCAATTCGGGGATGTTGAAGGATTTGAAGCTGAGATCATAAAATTCGGGATTCTTTTGAGGCAGGAGGAACGGGGGGGAGGGCGTTCCGTTGGGATCGAGATAAGAGATGTAGGGGCGGGTGTAGGCGCCGTCGGCGCGGCGGCTGGAGAAGACGAGCCATCGTCCGTTGCTGGAGAAGGAATGATAGCTGTCGCTTTCGGGACTGTTTATTTCGGTCATCGGGCGGACGGTTCCGTCGGAGAGGCGAAGGATGTAGAGATCGTTCTCGCGATGCCAGATGGGGAAGGTACCAAAGTGGGACAGGCAGAAGACGACGAAGCGGTTGTCGGGCGAAACGCGGGCCAGGGCAACGCTCTGCCCTGTCAGGGAAGCGCGAACCAGGGTGTCGGCCGCCGAAGCGAACCGGGCGGCGTCGGCGTCGAAGCGAAGGCGGGCAAGGTCGTAGCGGAGGGAATCATATTGGGCCGGCATTGGGCGAGCGGGGGCGGTGCAATAATAAAGGTAGGCGCCGTCGGGCGACCATTCGGGGAAGGTCTCGAAATGATTTGGGGAGTTCAGTTGCGGAGCGGAGAAGATCCGGTTTGTTTGCGTATCGTAGACGACGATGTCGGAGGCCATATCGTAGACTTCGACCTTGTTTGTGTGCACAGAGTGGAAGTTCTGGCGCGTGGTGTTGGTCGAGAAGGCCACGTAGCGTCCGCCGGGATGCCAGCGCGGGTAAACGCCGGCGGAGATCATGTTCGCCGTTTGGGTATTGACGCGGCTGAGCTGGCCGTCCCGGAGGAAAACGGTTCCGGGGTTCACCTTGCGGACGTGGAATAGCATCGTTGACGGGTCGTTCTGCCGGAAAGAATGGCAGTTGATGCAGGCGTCATCCACAAGGTCGTTGGTCACGATGGGCTGCTCGTCAAAATTTTCGAGGTTCCGCTGATACAGCCCCATCTTTCCCCAGGTTGTGTAGCCGGGTTCGATCAGCCGGTAGGCCAGATATGGATCAATGGCTTCCGGGGAGATGGTGAAGAGGAGGTCGGAAAATGTTTCCCATCCCCCGGGCCTCCGGGCAGATATGCGCACAATTAGGCGTTCGCCCCGGTGAGCGGCCAAGAGTTTCCTCCATTTTAGCAGTGGTATGTCGACCGTCTGGCGACAGGAAATGCTGAATGAGTCGGCGCCGGCGATAAACCGGACGCGGTATTTTGTTGCTCCTTCGCGAATGGCAAAGTTTAAGGGCGCAATATTATAGGGGATGACTGTGCCGGCATAGCCGGGATATATCTCGGCCGAGCGGTGGCTCAGGGTATGACGCCCGGATGGGGAACAGCCGGCGAGGATCACCAGGAGAAGCAGGAGGCTGAGAATGGAAGTGCGCATATCAGTAGCGATTGGATTCGGACGAGGTTTGCAGCGGGACGGGCTGAACGTAATGCAGATAGAACCAATATGTATCGCCATAATGCTGCTGCATCCAGTTGCGGTTAGCACCGGATTGGGCGGCGCGCAGATATTGGCTGAAGCGTTGGCGCGCATTTGCGCTTATTATATATGTGTGCGGTTGGCCGACGGCATTTTCGTAGACTAACATAGCTTCTTCAAAAGAGGCAGGGAGGGCGGAATAGCCGAGGCCGGCGTAGTAGCGGTCCATAAGCCCTTTGGCACTCTCGACGTCCTTGCTCAGCAGGTAGAAAGCCATTAGATATTCGAAAGCCTTCCGATGCAGGGAGTCCGCTTCAAGAATTTTCTTCATCATAGCCTCCGGGGCGTTGTAATTGATAAAGAAATTTTCCAGGCCGGCGACAGGAGCGGGGATATGCGGAGGAATGAACGCAGGATTGCGGCGGCGCTCGTCGAGGAAACGACGCTGTTCGCCGGCCCAGGAGCGATAGAAGAGGGCGCCTTCAAACGAGCGTAGGTATTTGTCGCATACGGCAAAGTCGCCCTCGACCAGGGCGATGCGCGCCAGTTGGGCGAGGGTCTGCGCATTGGGTTTCTGCGACCAGGCGACCATAGACTCGTACGCACAATGCCGGGCGGCTCCCATCAGGCCCAGCCGGTAATAGATCTCGCCCAGGTATATATAACTGAAATAGCTGCCGTTCCGGTCAAGAAAAAGACCGGCAGGGCCTGCCTGGCGGAAGCGGAACATTTCGTCGGGCATACGTCCGGTTTCGAGCAGGGCGATGTTGGCTAAATAGAGCACATGCCGGCTGTCGGACGAGGTACGCGCTTTTATGTCCAGCGCCCGGTCGTAGCGTCCGTGGCGAATCTCATAATCTATATGGAGGATGGTCTCGGTTGTTCGGTCGTATTTTGAAACGACGTGCGCCAGCGTCGCCGCCAGGCAGAGGATCGAAAGTGCGATACCGACCTGCGGACGCCGGCGGAAGTACTCCGCAATGCGCGGACCCTGCAGGCAGCAGAGGAGGTAGATCGCCGGCACGGACCACCAGGCTAAGCAGGCATAGAAGGAGGTATCGATCGGCGCAGTATATACCCACTGCTGGGCAGCCCAGGGAATCAGAAGGGAGAGCGCCGTTGGGAGGGCGACGCCCGGATAGCGCGACGGACCTCTCCGCCCGAACCATTCGTGTATAGCTATCAAAGCGGCTAAGACCCAGACATGCGCGGCAGCCGCGAAAAAAACGGCGAGCATCAGCCCGGCTCCCGCTGCATAGCGCCATCGCGCGTTCGCACGCCGGTAGAGCAGGAAGGCCGGCAAAGTGCACAGCAACCCGATGACAGAGGCGATGTTGGATTGTATCTGAACAATGGGGATCAGCAGCAGAGCCACCGGGACAAGCGATATAAAAAACAAAGCCCCACCGGTTATGAAACCGGCAAGGACTTTGTAGAAACTCCGCCTGAGAACCTCAAGGACGATGGTATAAATCAACGCCCCAACAGGCAGAATGACGAAAAACTGTGTTAGAAATGCGCCTGCATATCCGGCCAGGCCGCCGGGCTGTGAGAGAAATGTGCGCAGGTAAAGGGCATCCGCCCGGAAGAGCTGGAATTGTTCCTGGTAATAAAAGACCTGGAAGCGATTAAATCCGTACAACCACGCGAATACGGCGATTGCTGCGCCTGCGATGCGAAAAATCCGCATACCATTCCTCCCGTCCGCATTTTAATTTACAAATGTCTCTGGATAAAGCATGCCGGTGAGGTGTGCAATGACGACGCCGTCGACCTCGATACGGGCTGAGGCCGGGCCTTTGGCGCGGAAGGGGCTATCGAACCACCGTCCGGCATTGCCGCTGACGCGCAGACCTGTCGTCTGCTCTGTGTCGCCGGCATTTTCCGTTGCATAGCCCTCGATAGGGAAGGAGACATCGTCGGTTTCTTCGCGCAGCATAAGTACGGCGCCGGTAAGGTCGGGAAGAAGCGCTGCCAGGACAGGCGCATCGCTCAGGACAACCACCATCCGGGGCCCGCCATCGTTTTCGACGAAGGCGACTGTCTGGGCGTTGACGGCGAATACGGGAACTCCGTCGCCCGGGAGGGCGGGATTGTCCGGGTCGGTCGTATCGTCGCCGGGCTTTTCTTTGTCGGGGATAGTTCCCGGACTGCGGCGGGCATAGATATATTCATACTGTGTGATGACGGCGTTGACTCCGTCGATGATTTTTTTCAGGATGACAGCCAGGGCCATATTGCCGGATTTGACCGCTGCGATGTAAAGCCCGTTGGCTGTGTTGAGTACAACGTCGAAAGAATCTTCTACCTGGGGGCGTATTTCTTTCATATTGCCTTGTCCGGAGATGGTTTCCTGTTCGCCGGCGCGGGCAAAATATAATTCGCGGAAGGTATCGTTGGCCTCTTCGAGCTTATCCGTTTGCGTGGCCAGATCCAGGGTGGTTACGGCGGAAGCGTTTTTTTGCAGGCGCAGGTCCTGGACCATATTGAAGACAAGCGCGCTGGCTTCGTTCATTGCCACGGAGGGGATGGTCTTGTAATTTTCTATCACTAAGCCCAGCTTGGCGGCTGCGGCCTTTTCGTTTGCATCGTCCGAGTACGACGCTCCCTCTACGATGTGCTTTATAAACATAAAGACATTCCGCATCTTCATGTAGGCTTCGTGAATAAATTCCGTCTCCTCAGCTTTGCGGCTGCGTTTGAATATTTCATCTTCCTTCTGAAACAGTGAATAGAAGATGTTAAACAGAGGGGCAAGTGCCGGGATGGATGCTATGAGCGGCAAAATTAAATCGACACAATACTTGTAGAAGTCGAAATGCTCGCTATTGCGCAATTTGTGGACCAGAGACAGGTACTTTTTGATATAATTCATAATTTAATATTATTAGGTTCAAATTTTTTCTGCAAATATAATTGATCTATATCAATTCATCATCATTTGTTATGATATTTTTTTTCGCCGGCATTTATTTTTTTCCCAGGGCCTTTTCCGTCTTTTCTTTCGACCCCGGATTGCAAGGTGATGAAGCGATCTGTTTTGTTCCGTCTGACGACTACCGGCAGGAGACTGTATATATATAATGTGTAGCTGCTATATTTGCTGTGGCTTTTTCACAACGTTGTGATGATCCCACAGGCTTCATTTATGCTTGTCGCAACGTTGTGAAAAGGCCACAGGCCTCATTTGCGATTTTCACAACGTTGTGAAAAGGCCACAGGCTTCATTTGTGCTTTTCACAACATTGTGACAATCCCACAGGCTTCATTTGCGATTTTCACAACGTTGTGACAATCCCACAGGCTTCATTTATGCTTTTCACAATGTTGTGAAAAGGCTACAGGATTCATTTATGATTTTCACAACATTGTGACGATCTCCCGCAAAGTCTGTGGGCTCGTCACAACGTTGTGAAAAGTCCCCGTGAAGTCTGCGGGCTCGTCACAACGTTGTGAAATGGCCCCGCGAAGTCTGTGGGCTCGTCACAACGTTGCGAAAAGGCCCCGTGAACTCTGTGGACTTGTCACAACGTTGTGACAAGGCCCCGTAAAGTCTGTGAGCGACGCCGGATTTTTTCCCCGGCCCGGCTCACAAGGCCCTGCACCGGATGATTTTTTTCTCTGCACACCGCTTGCTGCTCTTCGCAGAAAAAAATTACTCGTAGCCTCAGACGCGCAGCGTATCACTTTTTTTACTATTTTTGTACGCAAATTTAAGATAAATAGATGAGATATTTTTTGTTTTTTATCTGTCTGATACCGGTGGCATTATTTCTGAACATATCTTATGCCAAGGTACAGAACGTGCAGTTGCATTATGATTTCGGCAGCGCTCTTTATGTACTGTGCACCTTCTCTGGATTTGCCGACTGGTGGCGCGAGCCGTCGGCAGCAGGCGATTTTATTTTCCTCTCCGAGCCACAGTTTTGGGTCAACCTGAACAAACTGAAAGACGTAGACGACGCCTTCGGCCTGAGCATCGACAGCGAAGTGGAACTTTCGCTGGCCCTCAAATGAACATTTGATAGATGAAACTATACCGCCTCTGCGGATTCAATCCGCAAACAATGACTGTCCGCACCGAACTCCTGGCCGGTCTGACTACTTTCCTGACCATGTGCTATATCCTGGCCGTCAATCCCGCCATCCTGGGAACGACCGGGATGGATCGCGGAGCCGTCTTCACGGCAACGGCTCTGACCGCCGCCATCGGCACGCTGCTGCTCGCTTTCATGGCCCGCTACCCGTTTGCCCTGGCGTCGAGCATGGCGCTGAACGCCTTCTTCGCCTTCACGCTGGTCGGAGGAATGGGTTACTCCTGGGAGACGGCCCTGGCTGCCATGTTCGTCGAAGGAATTCTTATCCTCGCCGTTACGCTGCTGAACGTTCGCGAAATGATTCTCAACGCCATTCCGGCCGCCCTGCGGCACGCCATACCGGCAGGCATTGGGATGTTCATCGCCTTCATCGGCCTGAAAAATGCCGGTATCCTCGCCTCCAGCCCAGCCACGCTCATTACGTTGGGCGCCTTCACGCCAAGCGCCGTGCTGGCCATGGCCGGCATCCTGGTCTGCGGCATCCTGACGGCCCGAAAAATAAAAGGAGCCCTCTTCTACGGCATCCTTGCTTGTACGCTGGCGGGGATTCCCTTAGGCGTCACCTCCATTCCGGACGGATTTCTCCCCGTCGCCCTTCCGCAGTCACCCGAGCCGACCTTCCTGCACCTCGACTTCGCCGGCCTGCTCAGCCCGGATATGCTGATCGTCATTTTCATCCTCCTGTTCATGAATATCTTCGACACCGCAGGGACCCTTGTCGGGCTGGCCTCCCGGGCCGGCGTCATTGACAAAGACGGTCGCATCCCGCGTGCAAAGCAAGTCATGCTGGCCGATGCTATCGCCACGACCGTCGGCGCAACACTGGGCGCGACAACGACGACCACCTACGTTGAAAGTGCTGCCGGCATTGCCGAAGGCGGACGCTCCGGACTGACCTCGCTGACAACCGGCATCTTTTTCCTTGCCGCCCTCTTCTTCTCGCCCCTTTTCCTGCTCATACCTCCGGCCGCCGTCACGGGCGCGCTTGTGCTTGTTGGCGCGCTCATGCTGGACGCCTTCCGCAAGGTAAACACAGAAGATATCACCGAAGCTCTCCCGGCCTTCGTTACCATCCTGATGATGCCCCTGACCTCCTCCATAGCCGATGGCATGATCCTGGGAATACTCAGTTTTGTCGCCGTCAAGCTCTGCGCCGGCCGCCGCAAGGACGTCTCCCCGGTGATGTTTGCACTCGCTATCCTTTTTGTCCTGTATTACATTTTTATATAAGAACCAAGCATTATGTATCGAATAAAAGACAGTTACTTCCTGATCGCCTGTTTATTTTTAGTATGGGCGCCGTCACTCAGCGGACAGACGTCCGTAATAGATGGCGAGATACGCTCGCGAACCGAATACCGCGATGGATTCCGCTATCCCCTGACCGTTGACGTGAAACCCGCCATGATCAGTTCCCTCCGTACCCGCCTGCGCTTTGATTATACCGACGAAAAGCTTGCCACCAGCGTCATCCTCCAGGACTCCCGTATCTACGGACAGACCGGGACGAACGATACGCGCAACTCCTTAGGAATTTACGAGGCCTGGGGCCGCTACGCACTCACGCCCGATTTATCTATCACCCTCGGCCGGCAAGCCATCGAATACGACGACAAACGACTACTCACCGTCTCGAACTGGAGCCATACCGGCAGCGCGCACGACCTCGTCTTAGTCCGCTACGAATCGCACTTGTTCAAACTCCATTGGGGCGGCGCCTGGAACAATAGCGGCGACGACGAATACGACAAGCTCTACAAGGTAACCAAGAGTTACAAAGCGCTTTCCTTCGTTTGGTTCGCCAAGACCTTCGGTCCCTTGAACCTGAGCGCCATCTGGATCGGCGACGGCTTCCAGCAAGGAAAAACAGACGCCGTCACCTGGAAGACCTTTCGCAATACCGTTGGCGGCAACCTGGAGCTGGCCGATCAAGGAATCCGCCCCTTCTCCTTCTACGCCACCGCCTACTACCAGTTCGGCCGCGATCCGCGCAACGCCGTTCTCGACGCACATCTGCTGGCGCTGAAGACCAGCTTCAGCCCTTTCCGGCAATGGAGCCTCAGAGCCGGCGTCGACTACCTCTCCGGCTCCACCTCGGCAGAAATCAGCCAAGGGCGAAACGGCACCTTCAATAAGCTCTACGGAAGTAATAATTCCTTCAACGGCAAGATGGAATACTGGACAACGCCGCCGGTGCAGGGCCTGTTCAATTGGTACGCCGGTATCATCTTTCATCCCGGCCGGAAGTTTGACGCCGACATCATCTTCCATTCCTTCTCGGTTGCAGAGCCCTTCTCGGCAACAGCCAAAAAAAATATCGGGACCGAGCTCGACCTGACAGCCAGGTACATCATATCGCCGCAGTTAGCCCTGCAAGGCGGCTGGAGCCTTTATTTCAGAAATCGCCAGACAGCCCTGCTCAAAGAAGGAATTTTCTCCAACGTCCGCTTTCCCCAATGGGGATACCTGATGGTCACCCTTAAACCCCGTTTCCTGAACCGATGATCAGTTATCTGCAAATAGAAGGCCTTACGAAAAGCTTTGGCCATCATCTCCTCCTCGAAGACGTCTCCTTCGGCATCGCCCAAGGCCAAAAAATCGCCCTCCTGGCCCCCAATGGATCCGGCAAAACCACCCTCCTGAATATCATCGCCGGGAAGGAAGACTTCGACAGCGGATCGCTGGTCTTTCGCAACGGCCTGCGAACCGGATACCTCGAACAATCCCCCACTTATCTCCCCGGCCTGACCGTCATGCAAGCCGTCATGCAAAACCAGCCTCCCGGCGACAGCGAACTGAAGGCAAAACAAATCCTGACCCAACTGAACCTCGCCGACACAGACCGGCTGGTGGACGAACTCTCCGGCGGACAACTCAAACGCCTCGCCCTGGCCGCCGTACTCCTGACCGAGCCTGAACTGCTGCTCCTCGATGAACCGACCAACCACCTCGACCTCGGAATGACCGAATGGCTCGAAAACTACCTCAGCCGGCAAAACATCAGCATCCTCATGGTTACGCACGACCGCTACTTCCTGGATCGTGTGTGCAACGAAATTATCGAAATAGACCACCGCCGCCTCTATCGCTACAAAGGCAACTACTCTCATTACCTGGAAAAACGCCAGGAACGCGCCGACGCCCGCAACGCCGAAACGGAACGCGCCGCCAACTTGCTGCGTAAAGAGCTGGAATGGATGCGCCGTCAACCGCAAGCCCGCGCTACCAAAGCTCGCTACCGTGTCGACGCTTTCTACGAACTGCAACAGAAAGCCCGTCGCCAACGCACCGACGACGCCGTCAATCTGAGTGTAAAATCTGCCTACATAGGCTCCAAAATCTTCGAGGCCGTCGGCGTAAGTAAACGCTTTGGAGATGTCCGGATCGTGGAAGACTTCAACTACACCTTCGCCCGCTACGAAAAAATGGGTATCACCGGCAACAACGGCGCCGGGAAGTCGACCTTCATCCGGATGCTCACCGGCGAAATCGCGCCTGACAGCGGACATTTCGACATCGGCGAAACTGTGCGTTTCGGCTATTACAGTCAAGACGGCCTCCGCTTCGACGAACAACTGAAGGTCATCGACGTTGTGCAAGACATCGCCGAGTTCGTCGATATGGGCGACGGACGCAAGCTGGGCGTCTCGCAATTTCTCAACCATTTCCTCTTCCCGCCCGAAAAGCAGCATAACTACGTTGCCCGCCTCAGCGGAGGCGAAAAGCGCCGACTCTATCTCTGTACCGTCTTGATGCGCAATCCCAACTTCCTGCTGCTCGATGAACCAACCAACGACCTCGACATACTTACGCTCAACATCCTGGAGGAATACCTCTGCAACTTCCGTGGCTGCCTCATCGTCATATCGCACGATCGTTATTTTATGGATAAGGTCGTAGATCACCTCCTCGTCTTCCGCGGAAATGCCGACATCAAAGATTTCCCCGGCAATTACACCCAATACCGCCAATGGCAAGAAGTGCAAAACCTCCCAACTTCTTCCCCGGCTCCTCTCCACAAAAAGGGGGAGCAAGAGAGTGGAACAAGGGAAGGTACCAAGACGGCTGTCCGCCGCCTCACCTTCAAAGAAAGCCGCGAACTGGAAACTCTCGAAATCGAAATACCCCAGCTCGAAGCCGAAAAAGCTTCCCTCGAAACCTCCATGAGTAGCGGCCTCCTAAATAACGAACAACTCCTCGCCCAATCCCGCCGCATCGCTCTCCTGATCGACGAAATTGACGTCAAAACCCTCCGCTGGCTCGAACTGAGCGATTGCTAAGTTTCTTTTTACAGGGAAACGGATATAAGGGCTTTCGCAAATGTACGCTTCCTTCCCGACGACGTTTTGAAGTTGGCGTAAGTTTACGCTTCCTTCCCGACGACGTTTTGAAGTCGGCGTAAGTTTACGCTTCCTTCCCGACGTTGTTTTGAAGTTGGCGTAAGTTTACGCTTTCTTCCCGACGTTGTTTTGAAGCTGTCGTAAGTTTACGCTTTCTTCCCGACGTTGTTTTGAAGCTGTCGTAAGTTTACGCTTCCTTCCCGACGTTGTTTTGAAGATGGCGTAAGTTTACGCTTCCTTCCCGACGTTGTTTTGAAGATGGCGTAAGTTTACGCTTCCTTCCCGACGTTGTTTTGAGGTCGTTGTAAAATTATTTTTTGAAAAATGCAATACGATCCTGAGTGCGCCGTTATTATTGTGCAACGATAGATGGTACGGACAAGGAATATATTCGATTATGAAAGCTGTTGAGCCTAAATTGAGTTTTATCAGCAGGCTCCGCAATGCCGAACACTTCGAGATGCACGAAGAAATCAACGAAGGTTTGAAGCGGCTGGAGCAAAAGTTGGGAAATATCTTCCCGCTCCGGAGCGCCTATGCGGCCCTTTTCGGAAAGGAAGATATGATCTACAAACGTAGCGCCAAAGCGATAGAGACGAAGTACCTCAACCAGGTCGACAAGACGCGCAGAAGCTTGTATCAGATGATCAAACTGCGCGTGGATTCAGCCTCCTACAGTTTTGATGCAGACGAAAAGGACGCCTCGGTGAAGCTGACGGAAGTGATCGAAAATTATAGAAACATCACCGCCGGGTCGATGGTCGACGTCAGCGCCCTTGCTTACAACCTGATCCAGGCGCTCAGGCAGTCGCGCTACGCTACGGCCGTCGCAACCCTCGACCTCGGTGAGGCAGTCGACAAGATGGAAGAATTTAACGAATCCTTCAAAGCCCTCTACATCGAACGCGCCGAAAGCTATAACGCCGCCGATAATCAAGGCAATATGAAATATATCCGCCCGCGGGTAGACAAAGCCCTCCATGCCGTTATCGAAGGAGTGGACGCCCTGTATGTCGCGGCCAAATTATCAGGGCAAACCGCGCTGGCGGCCGACATGGAAGAGGTAATCGACATGTTCAACGCCATCATCCGGCAATACGGGCGGATATACGACCGCCGCAAAAACGAAACATTATATACAGAAATACATGAAAATAGTTAATCTCACATTCTGCCTCCTGTGCAGTTGTCTCTGCCTTGCGCAGACGTCGCCACGAATTTATTGGAGCACTACCGATCAGCGATACGCCCGGACGGATGCGCCGGAAATCGCGCCCGCCACCCATACCTGGAAAGCAAAAGCCTGGAGAGGCGAACGTATCAACGCCCAAGCCGTGATATGGACGGATCAACCGCTGTCAGGCGTCGAAATAAAAGTTAGCGACCTGAGCTCGGGAACGTCCCTCATACCCTCGTCGGCCGTCCGTCCCTCCTTCGTGGGCTACGTGATGACAGACGAACTCAACAAAGACGGAAAAGGAGCCTGCGGACAACGGCCGGATAAGGCCGCCTGGGACTCGTCCCTCGTCGCCGACGTCCTCTACGGCCCCGCCGGGAGGGAAATCGAAGCACATACGGCCCAGCCCGTATGGATCAACATCCATATTCCGCAGGATGCAACCCCCGGCGTTTACAAAGGGAAGGTGACCATTGCAGGAAAAAACATGACCGAACTGACGCTCGGCCTCGAAATAACAGCCCTCGACCGCATCCTGCCTCCGCCCGCGCAATGGCGCTTCCACCTGGATCTGTGGCAGAACCCCTACGCCGTTGCGCGTTATTACAACGTCCCCCTCTGGAGCGAAGCCCACCTGGAAGCCATGCGCCCCGTCATGCAACAACTGGCCGACGCCGGGCAAAAGGTCATCACCGCCAGCATCATGCACAAACCCTGGAACGGGCAGACGGAAGATCACTTCGACAGCATGATCGCCAAAATACGGAAAATAGACGGCACCTGGGAATACGATTATACGGTCTTCGACCGCTGGGTCGCCTTCATGACAAGCCTCGGCATCGACCGGCAAATCAATTGCTATACGCTGATCCCCTGGGCGCTGAGCTTCGACTATTTCGACCAGGCCACCAACCGCCTCCTCTTCATCGAAACCAAGCCCGGCGATGCTGCCTACGGCGACTACTGGATCCCCTTCCTGAAAGACTTTGCCTCGCACCTGCGACACCGGGGCTGGTTCGACCGCACCACCATCTCCATGGACGAACGCGGCCTCGAAGCCATGCAGGAAGCCATCAAAGTGATCCGCAAAGCCGACCCGGAATTTAAAATATCCCTGGCCGGACACTATCACCCGGAGATAGAAAACGAACTCCACGACTACTGCTTAGGCTACGGCGAGGAATTTCCCGAAGCCGTCAAAACCGCCCGCGACAAGGCCGGCAAAGTCAGTACCGTCTACACCTGCTGCTCCGAAGCCCGGCCCAACACATTTACCTTCTCGCCCCCCGCCGAAGCCGCCTGGCTCGGATGGCACACAGCGGCAGGCAACTACGACGGTTACCTCCGGTGGGCCTACAACAGTTGGACGGCCGACCCGCTCCACGATTCCCGTTTCCGCACCTGGGCCGCCGGCGATTGCTACATCGTCTATCCCGGCCACAGCAGTATCCGCATGGAACGACTCGTAGAAGGCATCCAGGACTACGAGAAAATACGTATCCTCAGAGAAGAACTTGCCGGCAAAAAAGCCGCCGGGAAGCTCCGGAAACTAAACGCCGCCGTCTCCATGTTCTCCGCTGAAAAAATAGAAACGCGCGACGCCGCCGCCGACCTGAATACCGCCCGCAAGCTCCTGAACAGTCTCTAAAACCCAACGTATGAACCTCTCCAAAGCAACCGTCAAACGACACGCCGGCGACTACTCGCTCATCCTCGCCGGCGCCTTCCTGCAAGCCCTGAGCTACGTCCTCTTCCTGGCGCCCTACAAGATCGTCCCCGGCGGCGTCTACGGCATCTCCATCATCCTGCACCACCTCACCCAGGGTATCTTCCCCTTCCTCCCCGACGGACTGCCGATGGGAGCCACGGCGCTATGCTTCAACATCCCGCTGATGTTCCTCGCCATGAAGAAATTAGGACTCGCCTCCGGGCCGAAGACCGTCGTCACTTTCCTGCTCGTCTCCATCTTTACCGACGCCCTCTCGATCCTCTTCGGCTCGACGCCGCTGGTCGAAAACGACCGCTTCATCGCCTGCTTCTACGGCGGAGCAATCCTCGGACTGGGCGTCACCTGCATCTTCCGCGCCCAAAGCACCAGCGCCGGCAGCGACGTCCTGGCGCGCGTAATAGCCGCCGGATCCAACATGAAAGTCAGCAATATGCTCATCCTGCTCGACTCCGCCGTCGTGCTGCTCGGCTTGTTTGTCTTCCGCGACTGGGCCGTACCGCTTTATTCCTGGTTCACGATCTTCGTCTACGGCAAAGTCGTCGATATGTTCCAATCCGAAAACCCCAACCGCGCCGTCTTCATCGTCTCGCAAAAAACGCAGGAAATAAAAGAACTCATCGTCGACCGCATGAACATGCGAGGCACCTTCCTCCACGGACGCGGCATGTTTGAAGGAAAAGAAAAAGAAATCATCTTCACCATCGCCGAACGCAAAGATCTCCCCCGCATTAAGAATGAACTCAAAATCATCGACCCCCACGCCTTCGTTTCCACCATGCACGCCAGCAAAGACTCCCCGTTGCCGGGAATTTAACCGCCCCGCTGCTGCGCAACAAAAAAAATAAATACCTTTGTTCGCATGAATAACGATACAAACAATAAATCTATGGATAACAATGAATTATTAACAACAGTAAGAAACAAAGCCCAAGGCTGGCTTACCGCTAATTACGATGCCGGCACGCGCACGCAAGTACAAGCCCTGCTGGATAAAGACGACCCCGCAGACCTGATAGACGCCTTCTACAAAGACCTGGAATTTGGCACCGGAGGACTGCGCGGAATCATGGGCGCAGGAACCAACCGCATCAATATCTACACCGTAGGAGCCGCCACACAAGGCTTTTCCAACTATCTGAAGAAAGAATTTGATACACTCGAACAAATCAAAGTCGTCATCGGGCATGACTGCCGCAACAACAGCCGGCTGTTCGCAGAAATATCAGCCGATATATTCTCAGCCAACGGCATCAAAGTATACCTCTTCGACGACCTCCGGCCCACCCCCGAAATGTCCTACGCCATCCGCAAGCTCGGATGCCAGGGAGGAATCATCCTCACCGCTTCGCACAACCCCAAAGAATACAACGGATACAAAGCCTACTGGGACGACGGCGCCCAAATGATAGCCCCACACGATAAAAACACCATCGCCGAAGTCAACAGAGTACGCTCCGCCTCAGACATCCGTTTCAAAGGAAACAAACAACTGATCGAACTCATCGGCCCCGACATCGACCGCGACTACATCGAAGCGCTGACCGCCATCTCGCTCTCGAAAGAAGCTATCATGCGCCATCACGACATAAAGATCGTCTATACCCCTATCCACGGTACAGGCGTCCGCTTAGTCCCCGAAGCGCTGAAAGCTTTCGGCTTCACCAACATCATCCACGTACCTGAACAGGACGTCGTAAGCGGCGACTTCCCCACCGTCCAGTCGCCCAACCCTGAAGAACCCTCCGCCCTGGCCCTGGCCGTAGAAAAAGCCAAAGAAACAGACGCCGAATTAGTACTCGCCACCGACCCCGACGGCGACCGCGTAGGCGCAGCCGTCAAAAACCCCGACGGCGAATGGGTCCTCCTGAACGGCAACCAAACCGCCCTCCTCTTCGTCTACTACCTCATCACCCGCTGGAAAGAAAAAGGCAAAATACAGGGAAAAGAATACATCGTCAAAACAATCGTCAGCACCGAACTGATCCGCGCCATCGCCGAAAAGAACGGAGTAGAAATATACGACGTCTACACCGGTTTCAAATGGATTGCCGACGTCATGCGCAAAAATGAAAACAAAATGCGTTACATCGGAGGAGGAGAAGAAAGCTACGGATTCCTCTGCGAAGACTTTGTCAGAGACAAAGACGCCGTCTCCGCCTGCGCCATCCTCGCCGAAATTGCAGCCTGGGCGAAAGACCAGCACCTGACAGTCTTCCAATTACTTCAAAAAATATACGTAACCTACGGATACTCCAAAGAAGAAGGCATCTCCGTCGTAAAGAAAGGCAAAAGCGGAGCCGAAGAAATAGAAGCTATGATGAAAGGCTATCGCGACAAACCTCTGACGGAAATTGCCGGATCGAAAGTCGCCTTCATCTACGACTATGCCAAACTGAAAGGCTACAGTTGCCAGGATAAAGAAATCCTGACACTGGATATGCCCACCACTTCGAACGTACTTCAGTACATCACGGAAGACGCAACCAAAATATCTATCCGTCCCTCCGGAACAGAACCGAAAATCAAGTTCTACTGCGAAGTACATTCTAAAGTGAAAGACATAAGCGAAATACCCGAAGCGGAAAAAGCTGCGCAGGAGAAAATAGAACAAATAAAAATATCACTGGGCATTCCTTCTTAATGAATGGAACATTCTTGTACGTCTTGAACACATATTTGACAACGGGGAGTTCGACCGCCTCCTACCTTTACGGCGTAAACTAACCCTCGTTACAATACGTATTCTAAAGGGAATACAAATCGTAGACCGGCGGAACTTGTGCATTACAGGTTCCGTCGGTTTGCTTTAAGAAACAGTTTTTACATCTCTGTCAATATTTAATACCAATGCCGCGGAGATTCCGGAAGGATGTCTTACCTTTGTTTACGATTATAACAGAGATGTAATTATGCCATTTATTCTCATTTTGGAAGATGATATCACATTTTCTCTCATGCTTTCTACCTGGCTCAGGAAGAAAGCTTCTGAAGTGAACTGCGTCACTACTGTTACAGATGCCAAGCAGAAGATTGAAACGGAACGCTACGACTTGGTCTTGTCCGATTTGAGGCTTCCTGACGGTGATGGCATGGAGCTGCTCCGGTGGATAAGGGCGCGGAACAAGGCCATCCCTTTTATCATGATGACGAGCTACGCCGAGATAGCAACAGCGGTGCAATCTATCAAATTGGGAGCCTCCGACTATATCGCCAAACCGCTTAACCCTGAAGAACTGTGGAAGAAAATCAACGAACTTGTGCAAAAAAGACAATCCCCCGCCCTGCTCCCCGAATTCATCGAAGGAGAGTCTGATATCATACGGCAAATGTATCAACACGTACAGTTGGTGGCGCCTACCGAGATGTCTGTGCTGGTTACAGGATCAAGCGGAACCGGGAAAGAATACATCGCCCGGCGCATACACGGACAAAGCAAACGAAGTAACGCTCCTTTCGTCGCCGTCGATTGCGGAGCGATCCCCAAGGATCTGGCCGCCTCCGAATTTTTCGGACACATAAAAGGATCGTTTACCGGAGCGATTGAAAACAAAACGGGAGCCTTCGAAGCTGCGCACGGTGGCACCATCTTCCTCGACGAAATAGGCAATTTGACGTACGAGGTGCAGATACAACTGTTGCGGGCGCTCCAGGAACGGGTCATCAAACCTGTCGGCAGTAATCGGGAGACTCCTATCAATGTCCGCCTTATCAGCGCAACCAATGAAAACCTGCAAACTTCCATCCGGGAGGGTAGCTTCCGGGAAGATCTCTACCACCGGATCAACGAGTTCTCTATCCGCGTACCGGATCTGAAAGACCGCCGGGACGATATCCTTCCCTTCGCCCGACATTTCCTGGAAATCGCTAACCGGGAGTTGCAGAAGCAAGTACTCGGATTCGATTCCGAAACGCAACGCTTATTCCTTTCCTATCCATGGCCGGGTAATATCCGGCAGATGAAAAATGTTATCAGATACGCTACTTTGCTGGTTGCCGGCGATTACATCACACTGCGGGAACTTCCCGAAGATATGACCGGCGCTTTCGCTTCCGTATCACCGGCCGTCCTTCTCCGGAATGAGGAGCACGAACGTGAACGCATCGTCCAGGCTCTTCACAATGCCGGGAACAACAAAACCCTCGCCGCCCGCTTCCTCGGTATCGACCGGAAAACTCTCTACAACAAAATCAAACAATACAAAATATAGTCAACAGTGAATAACGACTATAAGAAGTATCGTGCGGGATGTAACAAATATTCCGTTTGATCGTCTATTCTTATAAAAGAATGATTCTTATGAGACAAATACTATTGGTGTTCGTGCTGCTTGGCGGCATAGTGGAAGGGATGCTCGCTCAAAGGGTGAGGATTGAGGGCGTAATCAAAGAGGCGAAGGGCAAAGAGGCTCTTGAGTTTGCTAACGTCGTGCTGCAAACCGTTGATTCGGCTTTCGTCGAAGGGGTCATCTCCGACGGGAAGGGATCTTTTGCGTTCGCCGGCGTCGCGCCGGGCAGTTACCAGGTCGGTGTGTCCTGCCTGGGGTATGCTCCGCAGTCGATCGTCCTGATGGAGGTGAAGGAGCATACGACTTTGTCGGTGTTGCTGGAAGAGGCCGCCATTGCGCTGGAAAGTCTGACGGTTACGGCCGCAAATCAGAGCAGTTATATTGATAAAAAGTTGGTATACCCCTCCGAACGGCAAGTGAAGGCGTCGACCAACGGTGTGAATCTGCTGCAACAGCTGATGCTGCCGAAACTGATCGTAAACCCGCTCTTCAACGAGGTCTCCCTGCCCGGCGGCGGAGAATTGCAATACCGCATCAATGGCGTTAAGGTCGAACTACAGGATGTGATAGCCTTGCTGCCGGCAGATATTATACGCATCGAATATCACGACAATCCGGGACTGAGGTACGGCAATGCCGACGTTGTGCTCGACTATATCGTACGCCGGCCGGTGACAGGCGGCAACATGGGAGTGGACCTCAGCGATGGCGTCTATACCGGGTGGGGAAACAACTTCCTGAACGGAAGGATCAATCATAAGAAATCGGAATTTTCGGTCAATTACAGCCTCTTTCATCGCGATTTCTATCAGATGTCGAGGGATAATGAGGAGCGATTTGTCTTTGCCGACGGCAATGTTCTGCACCGCAAGGAGGTGGGAGATCCCGGACATGTGGAGATGTACTGGCAGCACCTGAATACGGCTTACAGCTTTCAGAATGAAGCCACATTGGTGAGCGCTACACTGCGTTATTACGCGAGGAGCCACCCGCATTTCGACTATACAGGTACGCTCTATAATGTGGCCGACCCATCGGATGCCGTCCGGATGATTGATCAATCGACGCGTAAGGTCCATCGACCGGCCCTCGATTTATATTTCCAGCAAAAGCTACGCGGCGACCAGACGTTGGCGCTGAACCTGGTGGGCACTTACAATTATACCACCGACACCCGCTTCTACCAGGAAAGCCGCAACGACGTCCTGCTGACGGACGTCAACAACCGGGTGACCGGCCGGAAGTATTCCTGGATAGGCGAGGCTATCTATGAAAAGAAGCTGGGAGCGAACCGTATCGGCGCCGGCATACGGCATATGCAGGCCTTCTCGAACAATACCTATGTGGACGATTTGAGCTATACTACAAAGATGAACCAGGGGGAAACTTATTTCTACGGCGAGTTCAAAGGGAAGGCCGGCAAGCTGGATTATACCGTCGGAATGGGCCTCACCCGCTCCGCCTTCAGGCAGGAGGGGGACGAAAACTATGATTACTACGCCTTCAACCCGCGGCTGAATCTGTATTATACCCTGCCGGAGCGTTCCTCCCTCCGCTTGAAGATGGAGATGAACAACTCCTCCCCCTCGCTGTCGAACCTCAGCAACGTGAGCTTAGTGATCGACTCCTTGCAGGTGCAACGGGGGAATCCGTCGCTGAAACCTTTCCTGGACTCTTACGCCGAACTGACCTACGAACGTCAGCAGGGCATCGTCTACGGCAACGTAACAGGTACCTATGTGTATCAACACAAAGCCATTATGGATGAAAAATATCCCGAAGGAGACAAGATCATACAGACCTGGAACAATCAGAAAAACCACCAACGGATGAGCGGCAGCCTGACCCTGCGCGTGGGACCGGTCAAAGACATCCTCCAGGTGTCGGCAACGGGCGGCGTCAATCATTACCTGAGCAACGGGAACACGTATCATCATCGCTACACCAACTGGTACACCCGTGTGGAGGGATCGGCCACGTTCCGGGGCTTCACGGCGGTCGCCGGACTGGAAACGCCCTGGAACTGGTTCTACGGCGAGACGCTGGAGGGTGGAGAAAATATTCATTACGCCATGCTGAACTATTCCCGCAAGGCGCTGTCTGTCGGACTGGGTATGTTCAACCCCTTTGCCGATAATTACAAGCAGGAAACAGAGAACCGCTCGCAATATGCTTCGTACAAGAAGACGAACTACATCAACGAATCCTCCCGCCTGCTGATGGTAAAACTCACGTACCGTTTCTCCTTCGGGCGCACTTACAATGCCGGCGAAAGACGCCTGAACAATGCCGACGAGGATTCCGGAGTGATGAATACCGGGAAATAGGCCGGGCTGCGGTATAAAAAAGAGCAGCCCTTTCTCACGAGAGGACTGCTCAGACAATTCATCATTTTTTATCCGTTTAAAACAAAAGCCGGATGCTGTAATGTTCTAAGATATGATTAATTGACGAACGTTTCAGGATAAATAACCCCGGTGAGAACGGCGAGGAGTGCATCTTCGTCGTTCATTATTTTGGCTTCGGCGGGGCCGATTCCCCGGAAGGGGCTGTCGAACCATCTGCCGGAAGGACCACGCACGCGGAGGCCGGTTGTCTGTTCACTCTCGCCCACCGTCTCCGTCGCGTAGCCGTCGATAGGGAAGGCTACGTCGAGGCCGTCGGCGTTGGTCAGCAGCAGTTCGGCGTCCGACAGGTCGGGATGCAGTTCGGCCAGGCGCGAGGCGTTGCCGAGGACAACGATCATCACCGGGCCTCCGTCATTTTCGACAAAGCTTACCGTTTGTGCGTCGACGGCGAAGACGGGTATTTCATCCTCCGGCGTGTCGGGCTCGATCTTGTCGGGCTGGTCGATTGTGGCGCCGGGGCTGCGTCGGGCGTAGATGTGTTCGTATTGGAGGACGATGGCGTTGATGCCGTCGATGATCACTTTCAGGATGGCGGCCCGTGCGGTGTTGCCCGATGCCACGGCGGTGACATAGTCTCCGCCCAGAGCGTAGGCAACCAGGTTGAAGCTTTCATCGGTCAGCGGGCGGGCTTCGCGCATATTGCCCATATCGGCAAGGCTCTCGATCTCCTGGGCGCGGGCGAGATAAAGTTCGCGGAAGGCCTCGTTGTGTTCTTCCATCTTGTCGACGTGTGTGCTGAGTCCGAGGGTGGCCACGGAGGCTGCGTTTTTCGACAGACGCAGGTCCTGGATCATATTGATGACCAGCGCGCTGGCTTCATTCATGGCGGCGGAAGGGACTTTCTTGTATGTTTTCACGACGAGGCTCAGTTTTTCGGCTGCGACCTTCTCTGCCTGAACGTCGGTATAAGCGGCCGTCTCGACGACGCGCTTGATGATCATAAACTCATTCCGCATCAGGATGAAGAGGTCGCGAATCGGACCAGTCTCCTCGGCTTGCAGACTGTGTTTGAAAATTTCGTCTTCCTTCTGGAAGCGTGCAAAGAAGGAGTCACACAGTGGTTTTATCTCCGGAATCTCTGCCAGATGGAGGGTGAGGAATTTGACGATGTACTCATAGAAGCCAAAATGCTCGGCATTACGGAGCCTGCGGACCAGGGCGGCAAATTTTCTGAATGGATTCATATATTATTCTCTTTGATTATTTCCTAATTATGACGGCAAAGATATGTGTTTCCGTGAAATTTAGTATGGGGGATCATATAAAAAAACTAAAAAGGCGTATTCATTTTTCCCACTCAAAAACTTTTTTCCCATTCCTTCCCCGGACGGCCGGAAGGCTTGCACAACTTTGTGCAAGTCCCGATGAGTGCCCGTTGGGCGTTGCACATAGTTGTGCAAGTCCCAACGAGTGCCCGTTTTGGCCGTCGCAACGTTATGCAAGCCCCAACGAGTGCCCGTTTTGCGTTGCACATAGTTGTGCAAGCCCCAATGAGTGCCCGTTTTCGCTTTCGCAAAGTTGTGCAAGCCTGAACGAGTGCCCGTTTTCGCTTGCACAACGTTGTGCTTTTGAAAATGAGTGCCCGTTGGGCGTTGCACAACTTTGTGCAAGCCGGAATGAGTGCCCGTTGGGCGTTGCACAATTGTGTGCAAAGGCTGACGGCTGCCCAAAAAAAAGATACACAAACGGCAGGCATATCACTATGCACCGTTTGTGTATCGCGAAGGTATAATTGGTCTGAATTGAGAATAAAATGCGGTTTTTTCTATTGTATGTCGCGCAGGAAGAGCGTATGCGGGTCGTTATACATCGAACGCAGCAGGTCGGTGTTGCCCGGCCGGCGACGTGCGGGATCGGGCATGTAGCGGTTGCGCCAGGTCAGGAAGTACGACAGTTTGTGCTTCCGCAAAATGTTGACCATATCCCAGCCGATGTTTCCACATTCGCTCAGGGCGGCCAGTTTGTGACGTTCGCGGGCTGCGTCGGTCACGAAGGTCAGCCCCTGGTCGACGACGACGTTGAACTCCGGCCCCGATCCGTACCAGTCGATGGCCAGCATGTCGATGTATTCGTCGCCCGGATAGCCGGTGAGGAACTCTTCGGCGGAATAGACCTTGTCGGTATTATATATGTATAGAATGTTGTGCAATCCTTTGTCGCGGAGGAAACGGACGGTGTAGCGCCAAAGGTCGGCATACTCCTGGGGCGTGCAGCGGGTGTTTCCCCACCAGAAGAAGTCGCCCGAATGTTCGTGCCAGGGTCGGAACAGGAAGGGAATGGGCCGGCCGTCGGCGTCCTTCCAGGTCAGGAAATAATCCGCCAGGCGGGTGAGCCATTGGTTGAATAGCGCATGATTGACGCCTCCGGGGAGGATGGACTTGACTTCGCCACGATTTTTGACCGGGTCGTCGCGCCGCGGTACATCCCATGCCGATCCGGGGCCGTTCGGCGTCTTCGGACCGGGCAGTTGCGAAGTGATGGGATTGATGCAATGCCAACTGATGGTGATCACGCCACGGAGTTGGTGGAAGAATTTCACCTGTTCGGTAATCTGCTCGAAAGAGACGGAGTCGAGGCTCCTGGGCCGCCCTGTCTCCAGTTCGCCCAGCTCAAAACCGACGACGCCGGGATAGTCGCCCGTTGCCGCCTTCACGTCGGAACTGTCCTTCTGATACCACCAGGTGGTGCCGTACATAAGGTCGTCCTGATGGCCGTACATAATTCCTTTTTCTTCGAGAGCCATCAAACGGGCGAACAACGCCTTTGCTTCGGGCGTAGCCTGCGGGTCGGCCGGCCGGCCCTCCTGCGTCGAAGCACAGGAGGAGCCCACCAGCAACCAGGCAATAAACAAATAAATCACTTTCATTATGCCTAAATGTAATTCAATTTAAAATCGGAACGAAAAGGACGTCCGTATACTCATACGTCCGGCGGTAGAGATTAAAAACCGAGACCACGCTGGGTTCCGTCACATTAGCCGGCACGGCAACCCGTAGCTGCGTCTCTGTCCGCGTACCGATCACACATTCGAACGATCCGATGTAGATATTGTACGTAAAATGCAGGTTCGTACCGCTGACGGTGACGCTGTCGCCCGGCGCCGCCGAGGTAGGCTGTATGCCGGTGATGGTTGATACGGGCCATTCAATGTCGTAATCTTTCGACCACTCGTTATTATCTTCGGCGCAGCCGCTCGCCAGCGCCGCCAGGGCTATCATACAGCACCACACCCATAGCGGGGCACGGTTGAGGAGATAGACATATTGTTTTATTGCTAATTTCATATCGTTGTTGTTTAAAATTTCAGACAATTCATCAATACGGATTCGGTTCTATGTTCCAATACGTTGATTCCGTTTCGGGCAGCGGCATGACAGGTATCGGCCATCCGTTTTTCCCCGGCAGGCTGCTGCGCAGGATATTCGCCCGTATACCGGGCACTCGAATTTCGCGGCTGCTTTCAACCTCAGCCTGCGAGCTTCCCCTTCCGGTCTCTCTGAAGAGCGGATTAGCCGGATCCCGTTGGAAATCCTTCACCCGTTCGACGCGTTCGAGCAATCGTCCGGTCCGGATCAGGTCGTAGGTCCTGTAATCCTCCGTTGCCAGTTCCAGCCTGCGTTCATCCCAGATAGCGTTAAGCAAAGCTTCCCCCGAAGCGGTGACATCCGGCAAGTTAGGCGTCGCCTCCGGCTCTGGGTATCCTGTTGGGTCGCCGAGGTTATAACCTTTACAGTAAGTGGAGTTGCGGGCGCGTTGCCTGACCTGATTCAGGTACTCCCTGGCTTCCGGCTCCTTGTTGAGCATATAGGCGGCTTCGGCGTGCATCAGCAGGACGTCGGCATAGCGCATCAGCATCCACGTCTTGCCCGATCCGGGACTGGGACGGCGGTCGAGCGCCACCTTGCGGGCATGATAGAGGGTGGATTGGTTGGAGCGAAGGAGCGGGCGGGTGATTCCGAACAGCGTGCCGTTGTTGTAATCAATACCGTAGATGGTGGAGCTCAGTCGCGGATCGGTTGGGTCGAAAGCATCGAAGAGGTCCTGTGTCGGATTGTTGAAACCCCATCCCGTATTGGCCGTTGTGCCTGCCGCCGGTGTGGAACGGCTTGCCTGTACGTTCCAGAAGCCTAACTGTATGCCACCCGAACCTGCAACGGCTCCGACTTCGAAGATCGACTCGCTGCAAAAGTTCGTGTATTCGTCGAACAGCTCTGCATAATTGGCAAGCAAGCGGTATTCGCCGCTATGGATGATGTCCGACGTATAGTTATAGACATCTTGCCAGGAGGTTTCGTGTGTCCCCGGATCAATACCCAGACGATAGGTCATCACCCTGGCCAGATAAGCGCGTGCAGCGCCCTTGGTGGCCCGGCCCAGGTCGGCGGGAGCATACTGACTCCTTTCGGGCAGGAGGTCGAGGGCCTGGCGAAATTCGCTGATGATGTAGTTGACGGTTTCCGTATATGAAGCGCGCGGGATCTGGCCGAACTCCGACAGCTCGACCGAATGTTCCAGAATCGGCATGCCCCCGAAGTGCCGCAGGAGGTAGAAATAATAGTAGGCCTTGAAGAAATGCGCTTCGCCCCTCATTCTGTTTTTGAGGCTTTCGGGCAGGGTGGCATCTTCCAGATGTCCCAACACGTAGTTAGCCCTGGAGATGGCCCACCATCCGTGCGTATAAAAACCGCGTACCAGCGAGTTGGTCGGGTTCATGGAATACGTAAGGATGAGGGTCAGGTTGGGTAAGTCGGACGTTGTACTTCCCTTTTCCGCATCGTCGGAGGCAGTCGATCCGAAGAAAAACTCAAAGTGATGGTCCATATAGATGCCGTCCGGTCCGTTGCCGGAAGTGATACGCAGCAGATTGTACATGGAGGCGACGGCCATTTCGGCTTGATTCTCCGTGTTCATGTAGTCGGAACTGTTTAATAATTCCTGTGGCTCTATTTCCAGGAAGTCGTCGCAGCTAAAGAGTGGCAACAACAAGACGGCGCACAGGCCAAACAATGTATGTAATTTCATAATCGTCAATTTTTAAAAGGTTAGATTTAATCCGGCTGTTATCGTCCTCGGTCTTGGATAGGAACCCATATCCACGCCGTTATTGAGTGTTTCCCCGAGATAGTCTCCCATCTCCGGATCGAATCCGCGGTAAGAGGTGAAGACGTAGAGATTATCCACCGAAGTATAGACTCTGAGCCGGCTGATTTTGAGTTTGGCAGCAAGGCTCTTCGGCAGAGTATATCCTAATTGAACGTTCTTGATGCGCAGATAGGACCCATCTTCGATGTAGCGGTCGGAAAATCGTATGTTCTGGTTCGGATCGGAGGAGTGAAGCCTCGGATATTCGTTGGTTGTGCCGGGGCCTGTCCATCGGTTCATCATATCGGCCGACATGTTCCACTGTATCATATTGGAGGAATACAAGTCCTGCATCTTGGCATTGGCAATCTCGTTGCCCAGTGCGCTTTGCAGGAAGAGCATGAAGTCGAAGTTGCTGTATCCAAGGTTGAAGTTCAAACCGAACGTCACGTCGGGCATGGCGCTTCCCAGATACGTGCGGTCGTTCTCGTTGAGCTCTTTCCCGTCGTCGGAGAGTTTGACGAATCGCACGTCGCCCGGTGCGGCATTAGGTTGGATGAGATGTTGTTGTCCGTCTTCGCCGGTATAGGTGTGTGCATTCACTTCATCCCATGTCTGGAACAGTCCGTCGGTTTTGTATCCGTAGAAGTATCCCATTTCGCGGCCCACTTCGGTGCGCGTGAAGGGTTGTTGGATACGTCCGATATTGGAACCATACACCGGGTCGGGCGAGCCAAGGTCAAGGACTTCGTTGGTGACAAAGGAGAGATTACCGCCTATGGCGTAGTTGAACTTGCCTTTCCGGTCCTGGTATTTGAGCGTTACTTCCAGTCCGTTGTTTCGCATTTTACCGGCGTTGGTCCGGGCTCTCCACATACCGGCGTACTGCGGGATGGGGGTAGCGAGGATCATATCTTTGGTTGTGCGTATGAAGTAGTCAACCGTACCGCTGAGTTTCATGTTCAGCAATCCGAAGTCGGCGCCGAAATTGAGTTGCTCGGCCGCTTCCCAGGTTAGAGCGGAATTGGCATAGGCCTGTTGGAGTGCTCCCGGACGGTTTGCTCCGCCCAGGGCGGCGGTATAGCCGCTGGTCATGACGGCGACATAGTCGGAGTTGCCGGCGCTGGCTTCGTTACCGATTTGCCCCCAACTGAGTCGCACCTTGAGCTGCGACAACCAGGAGGATATGTCCGTCTCTTTGGCAAAGGCCTCTTCGTGCACGTTCCACCCTAAGGAGAAGGAGGGGAAATAGCCCCATTTTTTCAGGAACTTGGAAGAGCCGTCGGCACGTACGGTGGCGGTAAACAGATAGCGGTTGTCGTACACATAATTTCCACGGACGAAGTAAGATACCATAGCGCTGGAGGAAGCGCTGCTATTGGCGGAATACGATGTTGCATCGGCCGTCTGGTCCAGATACCACATATTTTCCGGCTCCGGTATGTCGCTGGCCGAGGCATTGAAAGAAAAGTTAGCTCTTTTCTGCAATTCGGTTCCCAAGGTAGCTGCTATGCTGTGCTTTTCCTGTAAGACATTTGTATAGGAGAAATAGCCGTTCCATAGCCAGGAGTTGTTCTTGGGGCGACTTAATGACAGGCTGCTTCGTTGCCGGTTCTGATTGCCGGCGATGAAATAGACGGGCGAATAGGATGTCCTTTCGTCGTAGTTGACCCGCGTTCCGTATTGGGTACGGAAGGAGAAGCCTTTCAGATTGAAGAGGTCGTTGAGTTGCAGGGCGACATTTCCCGAGAACATATTCGCCTGACTGGTGACATAACGTTCGCTGCCTTCGTATAAGGATCTTGACGGATGAAAGGAGACGTCCGAGTACAGGATTTCGCCCCAGTTATCGGTATAATCATCCCAGGCCGGAGCCAATGGATCGGCTGCCATGATGGACGACCAGATGCCGCCGTAGTAATTGCCGTTACCACCTTGGTATCCGCTTACGCCGTTGCCTTGTCCTTTCCGGTCGCGGTGGGTATAATTCAAGTTCATGCTCAGTTCAATCTTGTTGGTCAGCTTGTAGGTATTATTGGCACGTACGATGATCGACTGCATGTCGTTGAAGCGGGTTACGCCCTGTTCGTTGGTAAAGGTGAACCCGAAGTCGTAGGCCGTACGGGTTCCTCCTCCGTTTACACTGACGTTGTAATTCTGGTTAAAGCCGGTGCGGATAGCTTCCTGTTCCCAGTCGGTTCCTTCCAGCTTATTGTCGATAACGTAATTGAATTGTGCCTCCATGACGGGGTCTATCGGCATGCCGGCATTGGTGAGCGCTTCCCGTTTCAGGGTTGCAAATTGCCAGGCATTCAGGAGATCGACGGTGCGCATTACGTTCGACATGGAGCCGTATACGTTTACGTTGAAGGTTGGTTTCCTGTCGAATCCTCCCTTTTTGGTTTGGATCAGCACGACGCCGTTTGCTCCTCTCGATCCGTAGATGGCGGTAGCGGAGGCATCTTTAAGGATTTCCATGCTTTCGATGTCCTGGGGCGAGATATTGTTGATGTCGGTAACGGCGAATCCGTCGACTACGTAGAGGGGATCGGAATTGTTGATGGAGCCGTATCCGCGGATTCGGATCTTAACGCCGGAGCCGGGCTGTCCGGAGTCGCTGATAATGTCTACACCGGCTACGCGTCCGGCCAGGGCCTGGCCGATGTCGGTGGTTGATAGTTGCAAGAGGTCTTCGGTGGAAACTTTGGCCACGGCTCCGGTCAGGTCGGATTTGCGTACGGTACCGTAACCGACGACAACGACTTCATCCAGGCTGCGGGTGTCTTCTACCAGTTGGATGTTGAACGACGTTCTTCCGGCGGTTGTTATTTCCTGCGACAGGTATCCGACGTAGGAGACCGTCAGGGCGGCATTGCCCGGTATGGTCAGGCTGAAGCGTCCGTCCAGGTCGGTGACGATGCCGTTGGTTGTGCCTTTTTGCACGATGTTGGCGCCGATGACGGGCGTACCGGTCTCGTCGACGACGGTTCCTGATATGGTACGGTTCTGTTGCTGGGCGGAGGAAGTCCGTTCGTTGCGACTCAGTACGATCTGCCGTTCGCTGATGACGTACTTAATGTCGTTGGTCGTGAAAAGGTTGTTCAGGACCTCGGTTATTTTGTCGCTTTGGATGGAGATATTCACTTTCCGGTTCACATTCACCAATTGTTTGTTGTACAGGAAGCGATATCCGGATTGGGATTCGATTTCGTTGAGTACTTCTTCTATGGACACGTTTCTCATGTCGATAGAGAGTGTTTCCTGGGGCTGTCCTGAGGCGTAGGTTTGCACGACGCTGCCGACAAGCAGGATCAGGCAGATTCTCATGATCAGAAAGACTTTCGGGGCAAGTATTGTCCCATTTGGTTTCATATCTATTAGATGGTTCATTTTTTTAAACAATGTTTTAATTAGGAAATAAGGTTTACGTATCCGGACCGGGAGGTCCGTCGTGAAAGGGTTGTGCTGTGTTTTTCAGGTTTTCTGTTCCATAGGCAAATTGTTTTAGGGTAATTATTGTTGGATGTCTTCTAAAAGACGATCCAGGGAAAGAAAACCACATAGAGAAGGAGGATTATTTTTGTTCCGGGCTTAGTCGCGGTAGACTTCGATGCGTTGTTTCAGGTAGTGGCCGTCTTCGCCTTTTTTGCGGTCGAAGTATTTGTAACGGATGGGGGCGCTCATGGCGAGTAGTCGCAGGATTTCGTCCATGGATTCGTCTTCGAAGGTGGCGCGGTAGAGGTGTTGGCTGATGGAGGAGTCTTTTACTTCGATTTCGATGTTGAAGGTTTGTCCGATTTTCTTGAATACGTATTCGAGCGGGTCGTCGCGGAAGACGATCAGGCCGTCTTTCCAGGCGTACCATTTGTAGGCGTCGGTGGATTGTATATTGTATCGTTTGTTTTCGAGGTTGTAGGCCATGCGTTCTCCGGGTTTCATGGCGATGGGCGGGGTGGGGCCGGCGATCCGGACGGTTATTTCGCCTACGGCCATGGTGACGGTTACTAACGAGTCGCGGCGGTAGGCTTCGACGTTGAATGCTGTGCCGGTGGCTTCGACTTCGAGGCCTTTGGTTTGGACAATGAAGGGGTTGTTGGGGTCTGAGCGGACTTCAAAGTAGGCTTCTCCGCAGAGCAGGACGGTTCTTTTTCCGGGGGCGAAGGTGGCGGGGTATTTCAGGTGGCTGCCTCCGTTGAGCCAGGCGGAGGAGCCGTCGGGGAGGTGCATTTTGATGTGTGTTCCGTAGGGGGTTGAGATTTCCAGCAGGGCGGGCGGCGTGGGCTGGGGGGCGGTTTGGTTGCGCTTGGCGCTTAGCGCAAGATAGAGGCTTCCAAGCAGGAGGGGGAGCAGGAGGATGGCGGCGGAGCGTTGCCAGTAGACAAAGAAGGGCGTTTGGTACCAGATGGTGGGCTTGACGTGATGCATGACCCGCTTGAGGGCTTTTTCCATGTCTATATGGTCGGGATTGAGGGGTGCGCCTGCTACGTCCCATATGTTTTGCAATTGCTGTTGTTTGTTCTTCTGCATATATTTATTGTTCTATTGTGACGGTTCTTGTGGGTTGTTCCACATCCGGTATAACATTGTTTAACCAAAGAAGTCTTTTAAATGTTGTCGCAGCAGCAGCAAGGCTTTTCCGATGCGGACTTCGATGGTTCGTTCCGATACCTTGAGCTTGGCGGCTATTTCTTTATATTTCAGTCCTCCGAACCGGTTCATTTCGAATGCTTCCCTGTAAAGGGGCGGCAACAGGGCGAGGGATTCCTCCAGGTGCCGGCGGAGGTCGGAGTAGAGGACGTAGTTCTCGGTGTCGATGTCGGCCTGCTGGTGGAAGGCGAGGGCGTGCGATTGGTGTTCCTTGACGATGTTGCGGTGACGGATTTCATCTAAGCAACTGTTCTTGACGGCAGTCAGCAGGTAGGATTTGAGGGATGTTTCGATGTGGAGGTTTTCGCGGTCGTCCCAGAGTTTCATAAAGACCGACTGCACGATGTCTTCGCACAGGGTTTGTTCGGGGATATAGGTGGATCCGAACAGTACGAGGTCTTTGTAATATGTCTTGAACAAGAATGAAAAAATGCCGGCATCTCCTTGTTTCAAACCAACTAACAAATGGTTTTCTTGCATAATAACATCAATTCGGTACGTCTCTGCTTTGGTCGGCAAAGATAGTTTTTCCTTCCGGATTATGTTCTATTTTCCGGCTTCTTCAGTTTTCTGCTACGCCGTAGACGTATTGGTAAAGGGTGCGGCGGATGGCGTCGAAGTTTTGCCCAAGGTCGATGTCTCCGTAGCTCATCAGGCAAAGTGGGAGCCAGGCATCTCCTTTGCGGTAAGGGGGTTGCAGGTAGGGTAGGGGGCAGAGGGTGAAGCCTGCGCGCTGGTAGAATCGGATCCTGCGGAGGCTTAGAGCGTCGTGGGGTGGTTCGGTTTCGAGGACAAGGGGATGGACGTGGGCGGCGAATTGTTCGAGGGCGGTTGCTCCCCAGCCTTGGTTGCGTCCGGAGGCGTCGATGGCGAAGTGTTCGATATAGGCAAAGGTGTCGAATTGCCAGTAGCTGAGCAGGCCAGCGTAGCGATCTTCGTGCCGGATTTCCTCGAGGGTGAAGCGCGGTTCCTGTTCGATGAGTTCGCTTACGAGATGGAGGTCGCGGCGTTCTGCCGGGGGAAAGGCCTCCATATAAGTTTGCCTGATGTAGTCCGGCAAGGGGCCGGCGCCTGCTTTGATGGGACGGAAGTTCATTTGACTTTGTTTTAAATGTTTGATACTTTGTGAAATAATATTCAAAAACCTTGTAAGGATATTCAAATATCCTTGTATGGATATTCAAATGTCCTTGTAAGGATATTCAAATATCCTTGTATGGATATTCAAATGTCCTTGTATGGATATTCAAATGTCCTTGTATGGATATTCAAATGTCCTTGTATGGATATTCAAATGTCTTTGTATGGATATTCAAATGTCCTTGTATGGATATTTAAATATCCTTGTATGGATATTCAAATGTCCTTGTATGGATATTTAAATATCCTTGTATGGATATTCAAATGTCCTTGTATGGATATTCAAATGTCTTTGAAGGATATTCAAATATCATTGTATGGATATTCAAATGCCCTTGTATGGATATTCAAATATCCTTGTATGGATATTCAAATGTCCTTGAAGGATATTCAAATGCCCTTGCATGGATATTCAAATGCCCTTGAAGAGGATTTAAAGACCCTGGTAGGACGTTTGAATGTCTCCCGAAGGGATTTGAATAACTTTGGGAGATATTTGAATATCCACCTTAGTCATTTGAATGGGCACGGTACATTTTTGAATGGATAAGCTACATTTTTGAATGTCCGGGGCGGCCATTTAATGGGTTTGAAAGACCTTGAAGACGGTTTACTTGAACCGCCGGATGAGTTCGTCATCGGACAGGATGGAGAGGATCCGCTTCCCTTCGGGCGTATAGGCGGAGGAAACGCTGGAGAACAGGGAGGCGATCAGGGCGTTCATCTCGTCGACAGACAGCTTTTGCCCCGAAGCGATGGCGGTGGCTTTGGCTAAGGAAAGGGCGATGGCTTCGCTGACTTCGTCGGGCGCCCGGCATCCGGTCTCGATAGCCTGGTTGACAGCGTTTTTAACCAGCATGACGGGGTTGAGCTTTTCGCTGCCGGCCGGAATCCCGCGGATGGCATAGGCGTTGTTTCCCAGGTGCTCCATATCGAAGCCGGCGTCGTGGAGATCTTCCAGGATGGCGGGCAACATAACGGCTTCGGAGGCGCTAAATTCAACGGTTTCGGGGAAAAGCGTTTGCTGCGACACGCCTTTCTTGCCCCGGATGCGCGAGAGGTACTGGTCGAAAAGGACGCGTATGTGAGCCCGGCGCTGGTCGACGACGACGAGGCCTGATTTGATGGACGTGAGGATGTACTTCGCCTTGTACTGGTAGCAGGTATGGAAGGTTTCTTCCGGCAGTTCGTCCGCGTCCGGGGCGTCGGTCGGCTCCGGTTTCTGTTCATTTTCAAAGCCTTTATACAGTTTTGCCCAATCGAAGTCGGGCATCCTCCGCGCTGCCGTGGAGGGCGCTGCATTTGTGGCAAAGGGATTGTAGTCCTTGTTGACCGTCACGTCGGGCATTTTCAGCGGCTGCACTTCGCCGGTGTATACCGGGATGTCGATCGCTCCCTGGCGGTCGAACTCGATGGAAGGCAGGGCGCCCGATCGTGACAAGGCTCCCTGTACGGCGGCCAGGAGGATCTGGCGGATGGAAGGCTCGTTTTCGAACTTGATCTCGGTCTTGGTCGGGTGTATATTCACGTCGATCGCGGCCGGGTCGAGGGTGAAATAGATGAAATAGTCGGGCATCTCGCCTGCGGGGATGAGGTTTTCGTAAGCTTGCATGACGGCTTTGTGGAAATAGGGGTGTTTCATAAAGCGTCCGTTGACGAAGAAGTATTGCATGGCGCCGCGTTTCCTGGACGCTTCCGGGAGGCCGGTGAAACCGGTGATGGTGATCAGCGAGCTTTTGACGTCGACCGGCAGCAATTTCTGCTGGAGCGTCTTACCGCAGACGTTGAGGATGCGTTGGCGGAGTGTTGTTTCGGGCAGGTGAAGCAGTTCCATCTCGTCGCGATAGAGGGCCATCCGGATCTGGGGGTTGACTAAGGCGACGCGTTCGAACTCATTGACGATATGGCGGAACTCGACTTCGTTTGATTTCAGGAATTTACGTCTTGCCGGGACGTTGAAGAAAAGGTTCTTGACGGAGAAGCTACATCCCGGATCGCAGACGTCTGCTTCGGTTTCCCTGACGTCGGAGGCGGCTATCGTGAGCCGGGTTCCGAGCTCTGTGCCCGGCTTTCGCGTACGCAGTTCGACGTGCGCCACGGCGGCAATCGACGCCAGCGCTTCTCCGCGAAAGCCCATCGTGCGGAGGTTGAACAAATCGGCGGCGGTCGAGATTTTCGACGTAGCATGGCGCTCAAAGGCCATGCGTGCATCGGTTTCCGACATGCCTTTTCCGTCGTCGACGACCTGTATCAGCGTCCTCCCTGCCTCTTTAATGTAAACCTTGATCTGCGTAGCGCCGGCATCAATGGCATTTTCTACTAATTCCTTCACCACCGATGCCGGCCGTTGTATCACTTCTCCTGCCGCAATCTGATTGGCGATACTGTCCGGCAGCAAATGAATAATGTCGCTCATTTCCAGAAGAAAAAGAACAATGCCGCCAGCAGCAGCGAGAGGAAGACGGCCAGTCGCACGTTCTTGTACTGCCTTGAGCGTGAGTCGTCTCCCCTGAGGCGACTTTTCCTCAGATGTGTCGTCCCTTGCACAAAAGAACCTTTAATCTGGGGCTTGTATTCTTCTTTCGAGATTTCCAGTCCCAGCTCGCGTTTTACTTTTAGCTTACGTTCGTCCATCGCTTCTTTGCGCGGATCGTAATACAGGGGTTTGTAGTCAAACTGCTTGGGTTTGCGTACGTTGTAAAAATAAAAGAGTCCCATACATTTAAAATTTACGGATGAATAGATGAATATCCCCCAGGTGCTATTGCACAAACCTGTTACTTCTCTTGGGGGCGTCTCCGGCTTTCTTTTTCACTTTCCGGTAGATGTCGTCCTTGTCCACCGGCCTCAGGTAATCAAACCAATAGAAGTCCCTCAGTGTCTTCTGAGCCGGAAGCAGATCGGGGATAGGGATTAAATCTCCTTCCGAGTTGGGCCAGATCTTCAGACGTTCCAGTTCATTGTTCTCCAGCCAGATCGTGAGGTAAGCGCTTTGTGTCCGGTTCAAACCGATCATGCTTTCCTCGTCCATGGTGTAGTAGATGGATTCGGCGTTTCCGCTGACATCTATCTGTTTCAGGGATTTTCCTTCAAAATAAGCGACCATGTCATTTCCTCTCAACTGATTGTAATACGTCGTGTCGATGTATTGTACGGCAAAAGCAAATTGTATGATGTGCACATAATCCACCGTGCTATCGTTCATGTAAACCAATATCGTATCTCCATAGAGCTGATAGTTGTCATTCCAAAGCACCGGTTCGCTATACATATATAATATAGAGTCGCGGGTATTGAATATCATCGAATCTCCGACGGCTTGCAAGTCTATCCTGTAAAAACGGGCTCCGTGATAAGCCTTGAGTTCCCTGTACGCCGTGTCTATCGTAAACATCAGCAAGGTGTCGGCATGTAAATACGACGTATCCCCCTGTGAGTATTCCAGGAAGCGTGCACTATCGGTAGCGAAGGCAAATTCCGTCTTCTCGTTGTAATAACCATATTGTCCTTCCAGTACGATCATTTGCGACGTATCCCGTAACGACATATTGCCAAAGACTTCCGAAAAACCGCTATCCCTGTTATAAAATATCGAATCGCCCATCAGGAACTGGTTGCCCGAAACAACGAGCGAACGATCCAGCAACAAGGAAGTGTTGGCGCTCGTATTATACCATCCCTTGGAAGAGTAAACAGTTCCGCTGTCCGACTCAATGACGGAAGGGCCAAGGATGGTTGCTATTTTAGTATCCGTGTTGTAATGAAGCGTATCTGAATAGAGGATAAATTGAGGGTTCACAAGTTCCACACTATCATTGAAGACGGCGATTTTAGTGTCTGGCGAATACTGTCCGAAGAAGGAAGACAGCTCATTATCTTCATCCACAATCCTTCCTCCATCAAAATAATACCCGATATTTTCCATCCGGTTGTAATTAAGGCTATCGGTAAAAAGCGTCACCTGGTTGTTTATCATCCTGACATCCTTGCGCAGGCGTGCCAACTGGGTATTTCCATCATAATACAGCCAGTTGCCATAGATAAACAAGGTATCACCTTGTTCCATCCTCACGTTGCTGAATGCTTCTAAAGAATTAGTGAGTTCATAAAAGTAGGCGCTGTCGCAATACATATACGAACTGTCGTGCCGAAACACGACATCCCCTATCATGACTTTATAATCCGGATTAATTGTTTTATTGAACGACAAAGTATTTGCATGTTCCAAATAAACCTTTGTCTTCTTCGGAGTCACCGAATCCGTCTGCGCATAGGCGCAAAGAAAAAACAGATTACATAATGCAATAAGAAGTATTTTGCCTGTTATTTTCATTCTTTAATCCATCCCGGGTAGCGGAAATCACAATTACGCCAGCCTTCACTGATACGCACATAGGTTGTCTTCTGTTTCTGGATAATCCAGTTATTCAGTAGCTCTTCTCTTTTACGAACTTCAACCATATTCTTAAGTGCCAGATAGTCATCCGTCATATTTGCTTTATGAGCTTCTGCCCTTGACTTTAGTTTCACAATAGCCACGACTTCTTTCTGTTTACTGGTCATCATGGTGAATGGCCGGGAGATCTCTCCTACGTTCATATCGTAAACAATTTTTCCTATTTCAGGCGGGAGTTCCTGCAATTCAAACTTAGACGTGCCGGCATTATTACTTTCATAGTCTTGGTTCACCATCAAACCTTTATTATTGCGTGTATCCTTATCATACGAGATATACGTGGCGGCTTCTTCAAATGTAAATTTATCCGCTTGTAAATCTCTGCATAAAGAATCTAAACGGAGGGTTGCTTCCGTTAATTCTTTTTCCGATACCCGGGGGCGCAACAAGATATGACGACAGTTTATGCGATCGCCTCTTTTTTCTATCAACTGAATGATATGGAAGCCATATTCTGTTTCCACAATATTGGACACACGTTTGGGATCTGTTAGGTTAAATGCCACATTCGCAAATTCAGCGAGCAATGCCGTTTTGCCCATGAAGCCCAATTCGCCTCCTCTGGCTGCCGACTCTTTATCTTCCGAATACAAGCGGGCTAAAGCGGAGAATGAATATTGCCCACTGTTAATTTGCTCAGTAAATGCACGCAAACGCGCCTTAATAGCGTCTGTTTCCTCAAGCGGAATTTTGGGTTCCATAGTAACAATCTGTACTTCAACCGTTGTTGAAATATTCGGCAAACTGTCTTTAGGAATTTGATTATAGAATTTCCTCACATCCGAAGGAGTTAATTTTATCTCGCCAACCAATTGGTTTTGCATCTGTTGAACGATCTGTTGATCGCGCATCAATTCTTTTCTTTGTTCCTTGATCTGGGAATATTTCATATTAAAATATTCTTCCATCTTTTCTCTCGAACCGAACACATTTACAGCATTGTTCATCCACTGCTCTACGCGCTGGAGTATTTGCGCTTCGCTTACATCTATACTGTCAATCTTTGCCTGGTGTAGGAAAAGTTTCTGTATAGCCATCTGTTCGGGGAGCACGCAATAAGGGTCTCCATCCAAGCGTTGTCCTTCATTTTGCATGATCAAACGTTGCGTTTCAATATCTGAACGCAAGATAGCGTCGTCACCTACAACCCATACGATTTCATCAATCACATTTTCCTGAGCCTCAATAAGAGAACATCCCATCAGAAAAATTACAACACAAATCTTTTTCATTATGTTACTCTTTTATCGATTTACTTATGATTCCTCTGTTTCACCAAAAACAACATCTCCTCTTTTGATAGCATCCTGATACAGATCTTCTTCAAAGTTTCTCAGAAACTCCATTTTACGCTGATTAATCAGCATTTCAATGATCTGCGGCTCGGCATATTCGTAAGGAGTGAGACTCCCTATGGGAAGATATTCTTTGATATTCAATAAATAACAATAACTGCTATCGGATAATTCCAACGTCTTGTTATTCTTCAAAAAATTGTTCGTACTGCCTATATGAATAGGTATATTCGACATTACATCATCGAAATCCACCCATCGGTCGTAAAAATAATCATAAAAGATCGCATTTTGTATGCTATACTTCTCTATTTTTTCTAACGACTCTACAGAACTTGATTTATACCAAATCTTTATGTCAGATAATCCTGGCGCATCGGCTGGTATTTTCAGGAAGAGACCTTTAATAAGTCCCTTATCCAAAATGAATTTCTTTTGATTCTCTTCGTAATAGTTTATCCTGTCGGTCACCCGTATATCTGCGGATAGCTTTTCTTTTATTAATTGCTCCTGATAACGATAACGAAACAACGAATAACGATATGCTTCTACAAGTTGTTCTATTTCTTCCTTTTCATCATTCAGATTGCGCAATGCTACATCATAAACCAAAGCGTCTTTAACCCACTTCTTTATAAAACTTTCAGCAATCAACAAACTATCCGCCGAAGAGGCTCCTTTGGGTATCATCCGGAGTACTTCCTCGCGAATGAGTGTCCTGTCCTTCACTTTCGCTAATACATCCATACCAGAGGTTTGTTTCCTTTCGCACGAACATAACGCACATACAATAAGGATAATGAAATAGCCCCTCATCTCTGCTTTTTCCCAATTAGTTTTTTCAACAATTTTGAATTGATCGTAACAGGATACTTTTCATTCAATTCTTTTATCCATTTCTCCTCTAATGTAACCTGTTCTTCTACGGGTTTAGTCCATATTTTCTCATTACTCAATTCAAAAAGTAATATACCATCCCGATATTCCTGAATCAAATGCGGAATTTCCGGATATTTAATTTCCAAATTATTACGCTCATATGTCGTTGCCATATCCCGCACAAAAAGATCAAACATTTCCTTCATAAAATCTTTAGAGTAGGTCTTTGCAGAAAAAGGTTTGCTTTGCATATAATAAGCAAATTCTTTTTGCGGAAAAGCTTCCCCATTTATAAGAATCAGGGTTTTATCCATATCTTTTGCTTTTGCCCAGAAGTTATCGTTACTCGGAAAATATTCATCACATAATTCTTCTAATTCGGCATAAGCGTCCGGATAAAAAGTATAATCGTATTCTTTCTTCAGATAATCATCAAAGGCTCTATACAGGTCAAAATTCAACTCTGTTTTTCCCATATCGCTGATAATTTCATCCTTTACTTCATCAAATGATGGCCTGTCTTTTCTTTCTATCAACTTAAATATGTAAGCGCCTTCTTCAGACAAAAGTGGCGGGGTTATATCTCCGGGATTGGAAAGAGCGCGCACGGCATCTTCAATAAACGGCTGCAATTGACCTGGGGTATATTTGGGTAAAACCCCATTTCCTGCCGTGTCAACCGAATAAGTTTTCACTAATGCCGCGAAATCTTCTCCTGAGGATGCCTTTGCATAAGCCTCTTTGGCAAGATTTTCCACCATTTCTTTGCTGCGTGTGACAGAATCGACAATATAGGGAATATTGATATAAGCAAGTTGGATATACCTAAAGTTCGGTTGCCGGGCATGTACTTTTATAATGGAGTATCCATTGGAGGTTCGCACCGGGAATGAAACTTTTCCTACAGGCGTAGAGTAAGCTTTATTTTCAAAAACTTTTAATTTCTGCATTGGGAGAAATCGGGGGATATATTCATATCTAACCGTTATTACGCTATCGTCAGCTTCGACACCGGGCATCAGACGTTTCTGCTTGCTTTGCGTATCTTCCAATAGGCGGATACCCAATGTATCAAAGTCTTCTCCAGCGCAAACACGATTATATATTTCCAACGCTTTTTCATAGTGGCGAATCGTATCTTTCGTCACACATTGTTCTTTCGTAAAAGGAATCAGAATCTGGGTTAATGTCAGACATTCGCTTTCCCTTTCATAGATAGCTCGGGCGGCGGCTTCTTCCCCCTTCCGGTCCGACAGATAACCGGCAATCAGTTGGGCTTTATACATTTCCAGTTCTTGCTCGAATGTGGGAGTGGCGCTTAAACCTTGATGTTCGGCTTCTAATACTTTCAATTTGAAATTTTTAAACATCTCGACGTATTTATCTGCCGATTTTTTATTCGAGAAGTCTACCTCATTGTTTTTACGGGCAATATACAAAAACTCCGAGAGAGGCACATGCTTGTCTCCTACTACCATTATTACGGAATCAGGCATTGTTTGTGCTTTTCCTGTCAAACAGACAAGAGCAAATACTGCTACTACGATTTTTTTTATTCGAAATTGTCTTTCCATATTCAAACACATTACAAAATATCATCAAACTATCATCTTTTACAAACGTTGCAACAATCTAAATAGTATGCCTCAACGTCGTTTTTATGTTTTTTATAATATGTAAATGTCTCTTGTTTGAAACCGACAACATTAATTAGCCATTTCGGAAAGAAATTTTACACGAACCAGACGAATCTCTTCTTCCGTATATTCAATTCCCAATTCTTCGATGGCATTTTCCAGATCGTCTGTCTCCGAGTCATTAAAGTACTCATAGATGTTTTCTATATGATCTTCATCCATCACATCGTTCAGAAAATAATCAATGTTTATACGTGTTCCCGAATACACTATTGCTTCTATTTCATCCAGTAACTCAGTAAATTCCAACCCTTTGGTCAAGGCTATATCGTCTAATGCTACCTTCCGGTCGATGCTCTGCACTATCCATACTTTAAGCTTCGACTTATTCGCAACTGTGCGTACACGCAGGTCCTCAGGACGTTCTATCTCATTTTCTTCTACATGTTTACGGATAAGTGCAATAAATTCTTCGCCGTAACGTCTGGCCTTTCCCGCTCCTACTCCGGGTATATTCTGCAGTTCCTCCAATGTCACAGGATAAGTCGTGGCCATCGCTTCAAGAGATGGATCTTGAAAAATCACGAAAGGTGGAACTTCCAAACGTTTGGAAAGCTTTTTGCGAAGATCTTTCATCATCGAATATAATATAGGATCTACAGCACAGGTTGCGCTTCCACGTACCAGAACGTCTTCGTCATCATCATCAAATTCATTATCTTTTGTGATTTTAAACGATTCGGGACTTTCAAGAAAGATTCTCCCTTTTTCTGTGATTTTAAGCAAACCATAGTTCTCAATGTCTTTTGTCAAATAGCCGGCTATGAGCGCTTGCCGAATTACAGCGTTCCATGTCTTGTCGTCTTCATCCTGTCCCGATCCAAAAATATCCGACAATTCCCTGTGTTTATACGATTGTATTTCGGCAGTTTCGTTTCCTATTAATATATTGACAATATATTCGGCCTTAAATTTTTCTTTCAATACGCTTATTACTTCAAGTACAGCGCTCAACAGATCTTTTGCTTCCACTTGTTTTTTAGGGTTCAAACAATTATCACAACTCCCACAATTATCCTCCAAATACTCTTCACCAAAATAATGCAACAATACCTTACGGCGGCACATGGCTGTTTCTGCATATGCGGCCGTTTCTAATAATAATTGTTTCCCTATTTCTTGCTCTGCCACCGGTTTGCCTTGCATAAACTTTTCCAGCTTTTGCAAATCTTTATAAGCATAAAAAGCAATACATTGTCCTTCACCACCATCCCGTCCGGATCGCCCGGTTTCCTGATAATAACCTTCTAAGCTTTTCGGTATGTCATAATGGATTACATAACGGACATCGGGTTTGTCTATCCCCATTCCGAAGGCAATGGTAGCAACAATCACATCCACTTGTTCCATCAAGAAAGCATCCTGATTCATCGTTCGTTGTTGCGAATCCATTCCTGCATGATACGGCAATGCTTTGATCCCGTTTGCTTTCAGTATATCTGCAAACTCTTCTACTTTTCTCCGGCTCAGACAATAGATAATACCCGATTTGCCTTCATTGGCTTTGATATATTTGATAATCTCCCGATCTACATCCTGCCCTTTTTGTCTGACTTCATAATATAAGTTCGAACGGTTGAACGACGACTTAAAAACGATGGCATCTGTCATTCCCAGATTCTTCTGAATATCGTGTTGAACTTTGGGGGTTGCCGTAGCGGTCAACGCAATTACAGGGCGTTTATTTATTTCATTTATTATCGGACGAATACGACGATATTCCGGTCGAAAATCATGTCCCCATTCCGAAATACAGTGCGCTTCATCAACGGCATAAAATGAAATTTTTATCTGGCGCAAGAATTCTACATTCTCTTCCTTTGTCAAGGATTCGGGAGCTACATACAAAAGTTTGGTGCGTCCCGACAAAAGGTCTTCCTTTACCTGGTCTATGGCTGATTTGTTCAAAGAAGAATTCAAGAAGTGAGCCACCCCGTCTTCTTCGCTGAACGTGCGCATGGCATCCACCTGATTCTTCATCAGTGCAATCAAGGGAGATATCACAATGGCGGTACCTCCCATCAGAAGGGACGGTAACTGATAACATAAGGATTTACCTCCACCTGTCGGCATCAAAACGAAGGTGTCATTGCCTGCCAGTACGTTTTCAATTATCGCTTTCTGATTTCCTTTAAAGGTATCAAAACCAAAATGTAACTTCAGCTTTTCAGTTAGAATATCCCTTTTTGCCATACATGTTTATTGTTAACACCTGTCTTTATGCGCCAGCAAGTGGCTGGTATCCGACTTTTCAAATTTTTCTTTCGCATACACCAGTGTGACTCGAAATTCTTCTACCTGTTCAGAGGGCATACTATACATGGCGTCTATCATAATAACTTCGACAATCGAACGCAGTCCTCTGGCTCCCAGTTTAAACTCTAATGCTTTGTCAACAATAAATTCATACGTGTCTTCATCGAATGAAAGTTTGATTCCGTCCATCTCAAATAGTTTGAGGTATTGCTTAATAATCGAATTTTTCGGCTCGGTAAGAATGTTGCGTAGTGCATTTCGGTCCAATGGCTTCAGATAAGTAAGAATAGGTAAACGACCGATAATCTCCGGTATTAGGCCATAAGATTTCAAATCGGTAGGCGTGATGTATTTCAACATGTTATCCTTATCCAACTGATTCGTTTCCTTCCCTGCTACGTATCCAATTACACGGGCGTTCAAGCGCTGGGCTATTTTCTTTTCGATGCCATCGAATGCACCACCGCAAATGAACAAAATATTTTTGGTGTCTACTGCTATCATTTTTTGTTCGGGATGCTTTCTGCCGCCCTGTGGAGGCACATTCACAATGGAGCCTTCCAGCAGTTTCAGTAATCCTTGCTGAACTCCTTCTCCGCTCACATCCCGCGTGATGGAGGGATTATCGCTTTTACGTGCGATCTTGTCGATTTCATCAATAAAGACAATACCCCGCTGAGCCATGTCAACATGGTAATCGGCGGCTTGAAGCAGGCGTGTCAGAATACTTTCAACATCTTCACCCACATAACCGGCCTCTGTAAGCACAGTGGCATCTACAATAGCAAAAGGAACATGGAGCAGTTTGGCTATCGTACGCGCCAGCAGGGTTTTCCCCGTACCGGTAGCGCCGACCATGATGATATTCGACTTTTCTATTTCCACATCATCATCGGGTGTCACTTTCTGTAGTATGCGTTTGTAATGGTTATAGACCGAAACGGATAGATAGCGTTTGGCTTCTTCTTGGCCAATTACGTATTGGTCGAGGTGATTTTTGATGTCTTCCGGTTTAGGGAGTTCTTTCTGGTTCAACCCGAAAGGGATCTTCGAATGTCGACCTTGTTCCATCACCATTTCGTAAGCACGCACGGCGCAGCTATCGCAGATGGCTCCCGACATACCGTTGATAAACACCTTTGCCTCTTGGCTGCTTCTTCCGCAAAATGCACAAATCTCTCCTGTTTTGGCCATGTGTGTAGGGTTGTTTTTTATTCAATTGTTATTGTTTACGCATTAATATCTCATCAATCATTCCATATTCTTTGGCTTCTTCTGCTGTCATCCAAAAATCTCTGTCGCCATCTTTTTCTACCTTCTCATAGGATTGGCCCGAATGGTCTGAAATAATTGTATAGAGCTCTTTCTTAACCTTTAATATCTCACGGGCTACGATTTCAATATCGGATGCTTGTCCTTGTGCTCCTCCCAAAGGCTGGTGTATTAGCACGCGCGAATGTTTTAATGCAAATCGTTTTCCTTTTGTCCCGGCTACTAATAAGACGGATGCCATGGAGGCGGCAATACCCGTACATATGGTGGATACTTCACTGCTGATATATTGCATCGTATCATAAATGCCATAGCCTGCATATACTGAGCCGCCCGGCGAGTTGATATAAATTGATATGTCTTTCCCCGGATCGCTGGAATCCAGAAACAGCAACTGCGCTTGAATGATGTTTGCCACCTGATCGTTAACTTCTGTCCCCAGGAAAATGATTCGATCCATCATCAAACGGGAGAATACGTCCATCGCTTGCACGTTCAACTGACGTTCTTCAAGGATATAAGGAGTAAGGCTGTTACTGGTGTTTACGTAACTGTCCAGTGTATTACTGTTCAATCCTATATGCTTCGTTGCATATTTTCTAAAATCTTCCATGTATATAAATCTCTAACTGTTTATAACTTCTTCTATGCGGATAACAAAGTTATAAATAAAATTCTGAATGAAATATCTTATTTTTTGTTCCGCAAATACTTTTTTTTGAGAGTACTTTTCTTTCTGCGTGTATAAGGGTTGCTTATGCCGGCTGTTTTTGTTCGTTGGATTGAAGAATCGCTACAAATTCATCCGGCGAGATTTCTTTAACGTCCAGATGTACTGTATTTTTCAACCAGTTCATGAATTTATCTTCTTTCACGCGATCTGTGATGTTGTCGGAGGCCTTCTTGTCTTTCAGTAAGTCTTTCGCATAGTCGGCTATGAGGTCATCCGTAATATAATTCATTCCGTATTGAGCAAGCTGAGTGTGTACCATCGTCCGGGCGACAGCTTCTCTTTCTTCTTCTTCTACCGTAAAGCCGTACTTGCTTACAATCATATCTTTTATCAGTTTAATTTTTAAGTCGCCAAGTACTTGAGAGTAATTTTCATTTAGGTGTTCATCGTTTTCAAACATGTTCTGATCCAGCATACAGCGTTTCAGTATATCGTCGGCAAAGGTAATATGAGCGACTTTGTCAAGCAGGAATGGGCGGGCATCGGTGAAAAATTTGTAATTGCTTTGAGGTGTGTATTGTTCTTTCAGGGATTCTCGTACTTTTTCCCTGAATGATTCTTCGTCTGTTACTACTTCTTTTCCAAAGATTTTGTCATATAGTTCCTGATCCAGGTCTGCTTCTTTATAATGTGTTACTTCTGCGATTGTAAAACTGAAATCGGCGGTAATGGATGGGGCCTCTTCCCGGTTTATTCGCAGGAAGGATGCTATTTCTGCTTCCGATCCTTCAAAGGCTCTTTGGGGGTTGAACGTAAGGGTGTCGCCTTTCTTCGCTGTCATGAATGTGTGCTTATCTTCTTCGTTCTTGATATACATTGGTATCAATATGGCGTCTTCGACCAGGAGGCCTTCTTTGCGGGGAAGGCCGTTCTCAAGTTCAGTCACGGTTCCTTTTATCATGTCTTTTTCCGTTACTGCTTCCGCGGTGTCGTCGTATGTTCCAAATGTTGCTTGGTAGGATTCGATTCGTTTGTCGACCATATCGTCGCTTATTATCACTTGGTAATAGGGCAGTGTGTCTTTGTCCGAGATGTCGACTTCGACTTGGGGAACAAGGGCCAGGTCGAAATAAAATTCAAAATCTTCTTGTGTTTCAAAGTCTATTTCCTTCTGTTCGTTCTCATTGGGCATAGGCTGGCCGAATATCTCTATTTTGTTGTTTGAGATATAATTTTGCAGGGCTTCGCTGACAAGGTCGTTGATTTCCTTTGCTATGATGGATTTCCCATACTTTTTTCTTACGATGCCTATGGGTACCATTCCTTTGCGGAATCCGGGAATGTTGGCGTCCCGGCGAAGTTCCCGCAAGGTTTTATCCATTTTCGTGGCGTAATCCTCTTTTGTTAGTTCTATCTTCAGGGTAGCGCTTGCTGCGTCCCGATTGTTGAAGGATATATTCATCTCGACTTATTTAAATATTATTGTTGTTCCAAAAATTAGCCCGCAAAGTTAATCTTATTCTTTTAATATCACAAGTGATATAAATCAAAGGTTCGGAAAAAGTTTGTTCTCTCAGGCTGGGGGGTGTCTTTTTACCAATACTTTATCGATTCGTGCGCCGTCCATGTCCATGATTTCAAATTCGAAATGGAGCCAGGTAAGTTTTTCGCCGGTCTGGGGGACGTGTTGCAGGATTTCGAGGATGAGTCCGCTGAGGGTGTTGTAGTCGTAATCGGTATATAGGTCTTCCATGTCGAAGTATTCCAGAAAGTTATAGAAGGAGTATTGTCCGTCCACGAGGAGGCTGCCGTCGGAGCGTTCGACGAGTTCTTGTTCTTCGCCTATTTCGGGCATTTCGCCGACGAGGGCTTCCATGATGTCTTTCAGGGTGACGATGCCTTGGGCGTCGCCAAATTCGTCGGTAACGATGCCGTATTTCACGCGTGCGTTCTTAAATTGTTCAAGGGCTTTGTAGACGCTCATGTTTTCGGGAAGGTATTGGACGGGGCGGATTAGTTCTTCGAGGCGGAAGCCGGGTGCGTAGATCCGGCCGAAGAGGTCTTTGAGGTAGACGACGCCTCGCATTTTGTGGAAGGTGCCGGAGATGACGGGATAGGTGTTGTAGAGGTTTTCCTGTACTTTTTCGCGTATCTTTTCGTTGCTGTCGGTCAGGTCGAGCCATACGAGGTCGCTGCGGTGGGTCATGATGCTTCCTACGTTGCGGTCGCCCAGGTTGAAGACGCGTTCTACGATGTCTTGTTCTACTTCCTGGACTTCGCCTACGTCGTATCCTTCTTTGACGATGGCTTTGATTTCTTCTTCTGTTATTTTGTTGTCATCGCCCGGGGGGATGCCCAGCAGGCGGACGGTGATGGTGGTACTGCGGGACAATAGCCAGACGAAGGGGATCGTGAGGCGCGAAAGGAGGTACATGGGCTGCGCCATCAGGCGGGCGACTGTTTCGGCGCGGTTCATCCCGATTCGTTTGGGCACTAATTCTCCGAGCACGAGGGTGAAATAGGTGACTACGATGACGACTGTCGTTTTGGCGATGCCCGGAGCGTAGGGCACCGGCAGGGGGGATGTTTCCAGCAGGCCGGCCATGTCGTTCGCCAGGGCTTCGCCTGAGTACAGCCCGGTCAGGATGCCGATCAGCGTGATGCCTATTTGGATGGCAGAGAGGAATTTGTCAGGTTGTCCGGCTAATTTTAGGGCGGTTTGCGCGGCTTTATTCCCTTTTTTTGCATCTGTTTCCAGTCTTGATTTGCGGGCTGAGACCAAGGCTATTTCAGCCATAGAAAGAAGACCGTTCAACAGAATAAGGCCCAAAATGATAAGAATTTTCATTCCGAATAATCTTGATTAGATGGGGCAAATATATGTATTTTTATTCAAATCTTTGTGTATTGGAAAGAAAGCTTTTGTATGACGAAAACTTCGTCTGTATTTATCAGGGGATCGACTGTCGTTGCCGCCGGCATGCCGTTGTTTGACGGACACATTGTGGGGGCGATGTGTTTAAGCGTGGGGGCGGATAGGGATATAGCATTTGGGGGGGACATCATAAAAGGAGACTTTTCTCAAAGTCTCCTTTTATAGGTTTTAATAGGTATTAGTCTTTAAGGCAAAAAGATTGTTTAGGTTATCTGAGCGCAAAGATGTAGTATTTAAAAATACTGAACAAATAAAAAAAGATATTTTACAACACATTTTTAGAGCCTGTTTGAATTCCTTCCGTCAAATCGTTATCTGCAAGCAAGTATTGGCTTTGCTTTTTTCCGGCGCCATCAGGGTGTTCTGTGGAATATTGCTATTTTTGTGTCGCAATAAACAGAAAAAGAAATAAATGGTGCAAAAAATGACGGACATCAACTGGAAAAGGAATACTGCATTGTTTTTAACCGGACAGGCCTTGTCGCTTTTCGGAACAATGGTGGTGCAATACGCTATTTTGTGGCATATCACCCTCAAGACCCAGTCGGGAGCGATGATGACGGTCTTTACTGTTGCCGGGTTTCTCCCCATGTTTTTTATTTCGCCTTTTGCCGGAGTTTGGGCAGACAGGTTTAATCGTAAAAACATTATTAATATTTCGGACGGCACGATCGCTTTTTTCAGCCTTCTGGCGGCAGTGTTTATCATGGCAGGCATTGATAGTCTTGTCATTTTATTTGTTTGTACTGTGGTACGTTCGTTCGGGCAGGGCGTACAGATGCCGGCGGTCGGCGCTTTTATTCCCGACATTGTCCCGCAGGAGCAGTTGCTAAGGATCAATGGCATACAAAGCACCATACAGTCATTCGCCGTCCTTGCGGCGCCTGCGATAAGCGGAGCGATGATGATGTTTGCTCCGCTGGAGACGTTGTTTTTCCTCGATGTCGTTACTGCCATGATCGGTATTGGCATCGTATTGTTTTTCGTCCGAATACCGGCAAAAGAAAAACCGGTCGAGCCGGAAGCAATGCAACAAAAAGGAGCAGCGTATCTTCATGATCTGAAAGCCGGGATAAATTATATCAAGCAGCATGGTTATGTTTTGAGGATGATTATTTTTTCCGCCATATTCCTCTTTTTCTTTGCTCCGGCCTCTTTCTTAACGCCTCTTCAGGTGACGCGTACTTTCGGCGATGAGGTATGGCGGCTTTCGGCGATTGAGATTGTCTTTTCCATCGGCATGATGGCGGGCGGGATTTTTATTGGTATCTGGGGCGGTTTCAAAAATCGCATATATACCATGACGTTGGCGTGCGCGTTAACTGGTTTACTGACTGTTGGATTGGGACTTGCGCCCGACTTTTTGCTGTACCTTATTATTATGGGAATCATGGGAACCTCGTTTCCGCTTTGGAATGCGCCTTCGATGGCGCTGTTGCAGACGAAGGTAGATACGGCATTTATGGGCCGGGTGTTGTCGGTTTTTACGATGGTATCCAGCACGATGATGCCGCTGGGTATGGTAGTGTTCGGGCCTGTTGCGGATATGGTTTCGATAGAGGCGCTTCTTATCGGGACCGGCTTGGTGGTGGCGTTGTTGTGTATTCCGATGATGGCAAGCCGGACGCTCCGGGAGGCAGGGAGAGCAGGGGAGTGAGTTTTACGAGTTACGGGACGGGTCAGGCGACAACCTTGTAACCCGTACCCGTAACTTAAAAATCAATAGACATATTCGGCTTTGTTCAGGTAGTCGAAACTTTCCTGTACGCTGGCCACGGGGTCGTTGTTGGTGTATTGTTCCACTTCTACGTACCAGTCTTTGATGTTGTTGGCTTTCATTTGTTCAAAGATGGGCTGGAAGTCGATTTGTCCGCTTGCGCCGATTTCTTTTTCGTCCTTGATGTGGATGGCTTTGAATTGGTTGGGGCGTTCTTTGAGGTAGGCTACCGGATCGGCGCCGCCTACGATACACCAGTAAACGTCTAATTCGAAGAATACATGGTTTGCGCTGACGTTATTGAGCAGGTAGTCGTAGATCAGTTGGTCGCCGATCTTCTTGAACTCAAAGTTGTGGTTGTGATAACCGAAGGCGATGCTGGCGGCGGCTGTCTTGTAGCCGACGGAGGTGAAGTAGTCGCAATAGAGCTTCAAGTCGTCGAGAGTAGTTTGCTCATTCACATCAATCCAGGGTTGCACGATGTACTTAACGCCTATTTCGTTGTGCACGGAGATGGCCTGATCCCACCATGCCATTACTTCGTTGGCCGTTTCCTTGGTGTAGGTTTGGCTCAGGTGTGCGCTGGTGCATTTCATGCCCAGGTCGGTTACGATGTTCTTAAACTCAGCGGGGGCCAGTCCGTAGACTTTGCCGTTGTTGTAATCGGCTGTTTCCAGGTTTTTATAGCCCATTTTGGCTACGGTTTCCAATACTTTGCGGATGCCTTCGTCTTTCACCATTTCGCGGAGCGAGTAGAGTTGAAGCCCGATTGTTTTTGTCGATACGGCCGCTGTTGTTTTTCCTGCGCAGGAAGTCAGTAAGCGGGGAGCTACCATCCCTCCGGCAAGGACGAGGGATGCTTGTTTTAAAAAGTCACGTCTGTTCTGCATAATATATGTAAAATTAAAGTTATTAGAGATTGAGCGCAAATTTATGATTATATCTAACGTCCCGTATCATTCCATCCGTTTTTTTCTTCCTTTTATAAGTTTTTTTTCGGGATAGCCTACAATATCTTTCCGTCGATCCAATTGAGTATCTCGGTAAGCTTCCGGTGTTCGTCCTTTATTTTTTCAATTGTTTCGTATTGTGGAAGATTGGTGGTGGTACCGATAGACTTGAAATGTATCAGGTATGTTCGCAACAGGCCCATTTGTTTCTTCCATTTTTTGCGGCTCCAACACGTCGGATGCACGTTCTTGGGATTCCCCAGGAACTCAAAAAAAATAGAGGCTAACTTTTGCAAGTCCGTTCCCTCTGTTGGATCGATAACCTGTTTCCGGTTTTCACTACTCAGAAGGAACCAGACATGCTTCTTGGGCTTGGGCTGCTTTGGGTTCTTCGAATCAGTTATAAAAAATCTCAATTGTGCAATGAAAGCTTGAAGTTGCGGATAAAATTCATACCGGGCTTCCATCCGGCGATTACACGTCCACCCTCTCCATCCGATCAACCCGAATAGTGCAACAAGGAAAGTGGCCATTTCAAATCTCCAATCAATGCTCGAAAGAAAGGAGGATACAACAACAGATACGGAATCGGTATTCATTTCTTGTCGGTATTTACATTGAAATTGATATACTTCGCATTTTCAGAATCTTTCCTTTTCCCTCTCAGGCTACGTATTTCGATCTCATACTCTTTTACTAAGTTTTTTAATGATTGAAGGATAGGTTTCTTTTCGATTTCGTCGAAGGATGAGGAGGGCATAATATCATTGTTCAAAACATATTCCACAAATTCGCAGTACTTTTTAAGATAGCCTATGTGTTGGGTGAATATTCTCTTTGCATGTACGTGTGACGGTTTGTTTTTTCTTTGGTAAATCCATTCGTCTTGCTTTTCGGCAATAACGTCTCGTTCCCTTGCGATCACTTCTTTTGCGCAGTTAACGGCTTTCGTCCGGATAACGGAGATGGTCTTGCTAAAGAAATATCCATTCTGGCTGTCACTTCTTACTTGATTAGACAATTCAAACAAAGGAATAGTGGGCGTCTCTTCTTCTCCTTTGAACATCTTCCGGCAAGCGAAATATTCAAATTCGGGGACAATATCGGCAAAGAAGCTACCGGCTGTTTTTATCCTGATGCCAAAACTTTTCACATCGTTGGGCTCGATACGGGACGGATCTTTTTTTACCCTCTCCCATTCAGCACTGAGGGCGTCGGTAAGAGTTTCTTTGTCGTACCGGGTTTGGGATCGAATTTGATTTCAACAAGCGGGCTCCAGTATTTACTTCTATTGGCTTCGTCGGGATCGTTCATGGCATAGAGTATTTCTCCCAGACATTTAAATTCTTTTTTACGGGGGGACATATTTTGATCTGTGACGAGGACAGCCTTGATCAGATAAGGGAACGACATGAACTTCTTTTCATTGTCGTTTCGCAATTTCCAATTATGCAAGGTGGTGGCTATTCTCCGGGCGTATGATGTCACTTCATTTGTTGCGGCGTACGTCTTTGTAGCAGCCATAATCCGGTCGAAACAATCATTTGTATCGACATAGTCGAGCATGATCCGGAAAATGTATTGGCGACACATGTACTTCAAAACTTTTATTTTATCTATTGTTGCATGATCAGGCTTCGTCTTGACGATGTTCCATATCTGGTTGAACCAGTCCAGTTGTTTTTTATTTTTGACGTCAAGGGCTTCTACAAGACATTCCTGAATGCCTCTTTGATTGTGATTATACATGCGGGTAATCAATCCGTGCATCCCCCAACGAAGAGGCGATGTATCTCCCATGATGTTGTCTAAAGCAGTTATTAAGGTACTAAATTCTTCATCCTTCATAAGCTCTTCTATCATACCAGCGAAATAGTCTCTTCTTTTCTTGACGATGGATTGGGCGTCGAACCATTCCGAAATATAGACGGATGCCCGGCCGGCGTCAGGTCCATTTTCGGCGTTGTGGTCCGGAGTGATGAACGTTTCGGATGTATCGCGCATCATGATCACAATGCCGTAAAACCGATTATAGTCTTGGCCTTCATTTTTTTTCATGCGGTTGATATGTGACCGCATAATGCGTGCCGCAGCGTCTATGCCGTTTACGATGGTTGATATTTCCACATTCTGAAGGCGTTGCGGCTTCTTGTTGTATATATAATGCTCAACGCTGTCTATGGCGCAAATGTATTTTTTCGCTCCGCTACCAGCCTGGGTATGCAGTTTGGATAAACAGTAAAAGAGCCGGATGACAAAGCCCATCACAAATGCTACGGCAGCCTTTTCGTTTTCCTCTCTTTTTCTATCCTCCGTCAGCTTTTTTTCATTCAATTGTTTGAATTTTTCGAACGTTTCCTGGAAATCCTGGGGGCTCATTTCTTTCTTGTCCAAGTATGTGCGTAATTCCTCAGAAATCAACACTTGATCAGGGGCGTCCGTTTTTTTTTCATTCAATTGTTTGACTACGCCGATCACATATTCTCCGAACGTTTCCTGGAAATCCTGGCGGCTCATTTCCTTGTCCAAGTATGAGCGTAATTCCTTAAAAATCAACATTTGATCAAAGTTGTCATCTATCGAATCACGCGAAGCTGGTTTGTGGAGGTCTGTGAAGTATATGTTTGTCATGTCTTCGAGGAACGACCGGATGGGTACGTCCTTTTTTTCCAGGCCATCTAATTCATCCCATAACAACGGGTGTGCAATTTTCTTAAGGATATAACCGATGAAGGTCCATACATTATTTCTATTCTTGAAATTACAGGGAACGGCCAGGAAGCTAAAAGCCTCAATAGAATCCTCCAAATCACAGGAAAACGTATTCAAATCAACCCCGTGTTCTCGTTTTATTTCATGCTCTAAGTGATTATAATACGTCGTTTTGCCGCAACCGGCCGTTCCGATGATGCAATATATAGCCTCATCTAAACGGTAAAACAGGGTCTCAAAGTTTTCCTTTTCTCTATTGAGCTGTTTAAATTTTGCAACGTCATAGAGCTCCTGTTTCAGTATTTCATATGGCGTCTTGCCCTCATAATCTTCGGCATCAAAGTCCATGTCTTCTTCCGGCAGTGTATGCTGCCGAATATATTTGTTAGGCTCTACATAGAGTTCCTTGAAAAAAAGTTCAGGAGACATGGTCACGCCAAGATTCTGGAGTGCGTCCATTCCCTTTTTCGTAAAGGGGAGAGCTGTTAGAATGTTGCAAAGTTGCATCCTTTTATTCGTCATTGCAGTCATAGGGTTGTTGTTTTTTTGATGATTATGACAACAAAGATAGGGGATGTTTTTATTTTTCAAACGTATTCCCTCAAAAAAATGTGTTGGAGTAAGTTTCCGGATTGTTCTCAAATATTTGCTCGCAATTCATTTGTAGGCGTCCTAAAGTCATTTGTGAGCGTCTAAAAATTGTTTGTGAGCGTTCGAAAGTCATTTGTGGGCGTCTAAAAAATGTTTGTGGGCGTCTAAAAAATGTTTGTGGGTGTCTAAAAAATGTTTGTGAGCGTTCGAAAGTCATTTGTGGGTGTCTAAAAAATGTTTGTGAGCGTCTGAAAATTGTTTGTGGGCAGAAATGTTCCGTGCTGGAGGGGAGAAGGGAGTCCCGGATTCGGATTTCTATCTCTGTAATCTTGATGTGAAACAAAATATATCGGGAAGTTTGTCAGGTGGTATGAACTTTGTCGTACTTTTGGGGTATTTTAAATGTATCGAATAAATCTTTTTATGAAAACAATCTCATTTTTAGGGGCAGGTCTATGTTGTATCCTGCTCCTGTCTTGCTCCCAGTGGGCAAGCGGGCCATTGTTCGACGGGAATAGTTTGGATAAATGGGCGACAACGGGGGAGGTTTCCCTCAGTAACGGGGCGATTGTCCTATCCGGACCGGACGCCAGGGCGATACTCAAAGGCGGACGGTACAAAAACTTTACCCTCAGCCTCGAATTGCGTACTACGCAAGGCGGCAAAGGAGCTGTCCGGTTTCATACCGACGCCTCGCTGACGAAAGGCTATTGCGTGGCAATCAATAACGACCGCGACGATCCGGTATGGTGGAAAATGAGCGGCAGCTTAGTGGCCGTACGTAACCTGACGAAAAGTTTCGTGCGCGAAAATGAATGGTTTACCCTCGACATCACGGTGAGAGGACAGGCTGTTACGGTAGGCATCAACGGTAGCCCGGTGGTCGAATACATCGAGCCCTCGGCGCCGTTCCGCACCGGCGATCATGCCGCCGCACTCCTTTCGGAAGGAACCTTTGCCCTCGAAAGTGAAGGCGAGGGGACGATCGAAATCAAACGCATCAACGTCGAGACGATCGACCCGAAGGAAGCTGCCGCCGGCATACCGGCGCAACTGGCCGAAGCGACAGACGAACAGACCGATCACATCATCCGCCTGCACCAGGAGGATTTCCCCGTCCTGGATTATCATGTGCACCTCAAAGGCGGACTGACCAACGAAGGCGCTGCCCTGCAATCGCGGCAAACGGGCATCAACTACGCCATCGCCCCGAATTGCGGAATCGGCTTCCCTATTACCGACGATGCCGGTGTGCTGAATTTCCTCAACGAAATGCGCTCCGAGCCTTTCATCCTCGCCATGCAAGCCGAAGGACGTGAATGGATCGAGACCTTCTCGCCCGAAGTGCGCGACGAGTTTGATTATGTCTTTACCGACGCCCTGACGTTTACCGACGGCAAAGGACGACGCAGCCGCATCTGGATAGCTGAAGAAACCTGGATCGAGGACGAACAGCAGTACATGGACCTGATCGTCGACCGCATCTGCGGCGTATTACAGGAACCGATGGACATCTACGTCAATCCCTGCTTCCTCCCTCCGCAGATGGAAGATCGCTACGATGAGTTCTGGACCGAAAAGCGCATGAACCGCTTTGTCGACGCCCTTGCGCACAGCGGCAAGGCACTGGAAATAAATGCGCGCTATAAAATACCGAACCAGGCGATTATCCAAAAAGCCAAAGCCGCCGGCGTGAAGTTTACCTTCGGCACCAACAATGCCGAGGCCGAAGTCGGCAAGCTGGAATACTGCGTCCGGATGAAAGAAGCCTGCGGCCTTAAGGCAGAGGATATGTATAAACCGAAAATTAAAATATAATCAATCACTTAAACATTAACGTATCATGTCAGTAGCAAAACGTGACTTGGGAGAGCGCAAAGTAACCACGCACCGCCTGATCGAGATGAAGCAGCGGGGCGAAAAGATTTCCATGCTGACGGCCTACGACTATTCCATGGCGCGCATCATCGACGAGGCGGGTATGGACGTCATCTTAGTCGGCGATTCGGCCTCGAACGTCATGGCCGGCAACACGACGACGCTCCCCATAACGCTCGACCAGATGATCTACCACGGCAAGTCGGTGGTGAAAGCCGTTCGCCGGGCGCTTGTCATCGTCGACCTGCCTTTCGGCACCTACCAGGGTAATTCCAAAGAAGCCATCTCGTCGGCCATCCGCGTGATGAAAGAAACTCATGCCGATTGCATCAAGATGGAAGGCGGCTCGGAGATCCGCGAATCGGTCGAACGCATCCTGTCGGCCGGTATCCCCGTGATGGGGCATCTGGGCCTCACTCCCCAGTCGATTAATAAATTTGGTACCTACACCGTGCGGGCTCGCGAAGAAACGGAAGCTAACAAACTGATTGCCGACGCCCACCTGTTGGAAGACATCGGCTGCTTCGGTATTGTGCTCGAAAAGATTCCGGCCGCGCTGGCCGCACAGGTAGCCTCGGAACTGACGATCCCGATGATCGGTATCGGCGCCGGCAAGGGCGTAGACGGTCAGGTGCTTGTCATGCACGATATGCTGGGCATTACCGAAGGGTTTTCCCCTCGCTTCCTGCGTCGTTATGCTAATCTGAAGGAATCAATCACCAGTGCCGTCCAAGCCTATATCGAAGATGTAAAACGACAGGATTTCCCCAACGAACGGGAACAATACTGAAGAGAGTGAACGGCAAATAAAGAATGGCGAGCGGTGAGAACTGTTCGCCATTCTTTATTTGCCGTTTGTCTATTTACCGACTACGTGTCGGATGAGGGCGACGAATACCTTGCCGTATTTTTCGCGTTTGATCTCTCCTACGCCGCGTATGCCGGCAAAGGCGTCGATCGAGAGGGGTTTCTTTTGCGCCATCTCTTGCAGGGAGTCGTCGGCAAAGACAATGTAGGGCGGTACTCCATCCTGCTGGGCGATCCGGCGGCGCAGTTGGCGCAGGGCATCCAGCAAGGTTTCTTCCGGCGAGTTCGCCTCTATGATCCGGACCGGCTGGGGCGACGGGGCGGCGGGGCGTTTTTTCTTCTCTTTCTTCTCTTTCTTTTCCGCAGCGCGAACGACCTCTTCCGGTTCGCGGTAGGTGGCCAATACGGCCTGCGCCTGGCCGAAGAGGACTTTCCGTCCCGAAGGCGTTGCCTTCAACGTCTGGCCGTTGGCATAGTCTATTTCGACATAGCCCAATTGAAGCATTTGATAGAGGTATTCTTTCCATACCTTGAAAGGCAGGTCGCGCCCGGCGCCGTAGGTTTTCAGTTTATCGTATCCCAACTGAAGCAGGTCTCCCCGTCCGGAGGCGCGCAGAATATCAATCGTCATCTGCATACCGATGCGTTCGTCGGTCCGGAGGATGGCGCTGAGGGCCTTTTGCACCAGGATACTTCCGTCGAACTGTTGGGGAGGATTGCGGCATACGTCGCAATTGCCGCAATCCTGCCCGGCCTCTTCGCCGAAGTAATTGAGCAGGATACGCCGGCGGCAGACGTCGGTTTCGCAATAGCGCTGCATACGGTGGAGCTTGTCCATATTCACTTCGTTCTGGCCGCTTTCTTCGGCAAAGCGCCGGAGCAGCACCAGGTCGCCCAGCGAGTAGAAGAGCAGCGTATCGCTATGCAGGCCATCCCGTCCGGCGCGTCCTATTTCCTGGTAATAGTTTTCGATATTGCCGGGCATATTGTAATGAATCACCCAACGCACATTGCTTTTGTCTATTCCCATTCCGAAGGCGATCGTTGCGCAGACAACTTCGATGCGGTCGTTGATGAAGTCGTCCTGCGCCTGTTCCCTTTGCGAGGGCGAGAGTCCGGCGTGATAAGCTGCCGCCCGTATGCCGTTTGTTGTCAACAGCGAGGCGACCGCCTCGGTATCGACCCGCTTCATGCAGTAGAGGATGCCGCTTTGGTCCTTGTGGTGGCGGATGAAGCGGAGGATGGCTGCCAGCTTATCCTTTTTGTCCAATCCACGGTGTACGGCCAGCGAAAGGTTGGGCCGGTCGAAGGAAGAGATAAACAGTTGGGGATCGTGCAACTTCAGTTGGTCCATAATATCGAGCCGCGTGATCTTGTCGGCTGTTGCCGTCAGTGCGATGACCGGCACGTGGGGGAAGCGTTCCTTCACAACGGCCAGTTGCGCGTATTCCGGCCTGAAATCATGTCCCCAGCGCGAGATACAGTGCGCCTCGTCTATGGCAATCAAGGAAATCTCCATACGTGCAAGCAGCCAGTCCAGCTCGTTCAGCAATCCTTCGGGCGATATATACAGGAGTTTGTACTTGCCCTGGAGGCATTGCTGGCGCAGTTGTTGGCGTTCTCCTTCCGGCATCATACTGTTGAGGGCCGCCGCCGGGATACCGTTCATGGTCAAACCCTTCACCTGGTCTTTCATCAGGGCGATCAGGGGAGAAACAACGACAGCCGTCCCCGGCAGATAAACGGCAGGCAACTGGAAACAGATGGACTTTCCTCCTCCCGTCGGCATAAGCGCCAATGAATCTTTCTTCTCTATGACCCGTTGTATCACTTCAGCCTGTAAGGGGCGGAAGCTGTCGAACCCGAAATATTTCTTTAGCAAAAGCGTCAGTTCCTGCATGATCTCCCTTTGTTTTATTGGAAGAACAAAGATAGTTGAAATCGGGCTGATACGAAATAAGGCGCTCCCAAATAGCAGTCGTCGCCGGAAGCTTTGCACAACGCCTTTGTGCAGCCTTGCACAACGCCTTTGTGTAAGGTTGCACAACGCCTTTGTGCAGCATTGCACAATGCCTTTGTGCAACCTTGCACAATGTCGGTCGATTTCAATAGGCCGTTTTCACCGCTTCCTTCCCGGCTGTCACGATGTAAACACCTCGTTGGTGCAGGGGAACGCGCTCTTCTGTGGCGCCGGCTTTGGCCTGGTAGATGAGTTGTCCTTGCAGGTTGTAGATGCGAAAGGGTTCTCCTTCTGCAAGGCCGGTAATGAGCAGGAAGCCGGAGACTGGGGTTGCTTTCAGTCTGTTGGAAGGTGAAAGGACGACGGGGAAGGGTTCGACGGAGTCGCCGAAGTCGGGCGAGCCGTCCAGCAAGGCGTAGGCGGCGCGTGCGTTTAACGACCCGATCATGGATCCGTTGCCGGCTTCACGGTCCACCCAGGTGAGGCCGGAGGCGGCGTTCGGCAGGCCGGCTTGCTTGGCCAGTACCATCAGCATGTGCATCTCGTTGCCATAGTTGCCGGCCCATGCCGGGGGAGGCTTCAGGGAACCGTCTTCGTTGCGGAAGTTGGCGTCGAAAAGTTCCTTCCAGGTGCTGAGGTAGCGTATGCCTCCCGCCTCTGTCCGGACACCGATGGCAGGCCAGTACATGGTGGCGTATTCCGGCGGGAAGTCCGGGGCACTGTTGAGCGAAGCCAGCGCCAGGGTCAGGATGCGGTCGCGCATGACGGAACCGTTTGCGGCGGTGCTCTGCCGGATGGCGTGATCCAGCGACCAGGCCATGTAAGCGTATTGCCAGGGGAAGGCGACGGTCACAAAATCCCCGCTGGTGTTTGTGTTGAAGGGTATGAAGCCCAGGGGGCTCGGATTGTCGTCCGAGTATTTATCTATCGCTTTCAGGTTGTTGTCCCTGATTCCTGTAAAATAATCCTTGTACCGGTGGTTGTCGGGCAGGTAGTTGGCGGCGTCGGTGATGTCGCGGAAGCGCCACGCCCAGCCGCGCATCTCGTTACTCAAAATAAGGCCTTGCTCGCCCAAACGACTGTTGTATCCGGGGTACGAACCCAGCACGGCATGGTTGGCGTAATGCAGCATTTCGTCGCTGTAATAGCGGTCTCCGGTGATAAGGTAGGGGACGTAGGCCAGCGACGGCACATGGGCGCCGTCCGGAGCGTTGGTGACTCCCCGGAGGTTGTTCAGCGGCTTGTTGCCTTCCCCGGCACGTTGGTCGAACCAGTAGTCCGGCTTCTCATTCACCGTTACGATGCTCGAAGGGTCGTCCTTGGCGTAGTGTCCGCTCCACGAACCGGCCAGGTCGCCGTTCGCCAGCATGTACTCCCGCAGCGAGGCGGTCTTGTGGACGACGTACTGCGCTGTCCAGTCCGGGTACGGCCCGATGTCCTCCCGTCCTCCTCCGGTAGGCATATACATGACCATCTTGCCGAAGTTCAAAATGTCGGAACGTTCCCATTGCCCGCGCTGAAGCGTGTGGGATGGGTTGTTTACCGTTGGCATATAGGCGGGCACGGCATTGGCAGCTATGAAAGGCGCGAAGTCGGGCACGACGGCAGCCTCCGTAAAGCCGTTTACCGCAAACGTCCGGCGCCAGCGCGTGGCGTAGGGGTGGTACAGGACGCGCTCCCAGGCAACGTTCTCCTGAGCGCCCGAAAAACAGACGGGATACGAGTCAAAGGTGTCCGATGCCCTGCCGACAATAGCAACTTCGCCTGCCTGCGGGCCCGAAGTCAGGCGGATGTAGTTGCCCGTTTCCAGGGCATTGTTTGCGGAGGTAGAGGTGCACCCGTCTGTTGTCAGCGGATTCGCCCCCGGCGCTGCCGCATCGCGGTGGAAGACGTTCAGGCCGTTCAGCAGGATATCCACGCCGTAAACCACTCCGCCGGCAATGGCGACGTCGCGGATATTCTCCACCGTCACATCCACGCGCGCCGTGCCGTCGTTGTACATCCTTATGTCCCAGATATTGGAAAGGAAAGGATGCGCTGCGCCGTTGTTCTGAGGGATGTCTCTGATACGGTATTCCCGGACTAAGGGGCCGTCGAGCCATACGTCCATACTCTGTGAGGAGGCCTGCGCGGAGGCCGTAACCGTTGAGACGTAATGCGCCCCCTCGATGGCCAAGTCGAGCTGGGCGGCAGGGGTAACGGGCGTAAACGAACCGGCCGGCGTACCCGCCTCGCGGATGTCATACGTCCCGGCGGCAGTGACCTTGACCGTCAGGATAGCGTAACGGATAGAGCCGTCCACCCATCGGTTCTTAACATCGGTCTGCGTAGGAAGCGCCCCCACTGCCAGGCCGTCGGTCGCTTGTCCCTCCGGCAGTACGATACCAAACGTGGCCCACCCCGTCGACGTAAAAGCATACCGCGCCAACGCCATGCCGTCGCGAAGCCCTGTCGCTCCGGCATGGCCCGACGCTATTGCCAGGCAGACCATCCATGCACATAAAAAACATTTCTTATTCATATACTACTTTATTATTAGCTATTCTTTGTCCGTGTTAAAAGTGCGCAAAGGTATGGTGTTTTCTTAAACAATTAGCTTATCGTTCCGCAATAGGGGAGTAGACTTGTTCGTCCAGGATGTTGCGATAGGCCGGGCGGATGATACGTTTGCTCTTGAAGTTGAGCTCTTCGATGCGGTGGGCTGTCCATCCTACGATGCGTGCCATGGCAAACAAGGGCGTATAAATCTCCTGGGGCAAGCCGATCATTTCGTAGACAAAGCCGGAATAGAAGTCGACGTTCGACGATACACGTTTCTTGGTGCCCTTGAAGTTGGCAAAACATTCGATGGCCCGTTCTTCCAGGAGTTCGAGGAAGGCGAACTCTTCCGTGCGTCTTTTCTCCTTTGCCAGGTCGCGGGCGAGTTCTTTCAGAAGGACAGCGCGCGGGTCGGAAATGGTATAGACGGCATGACCGATACCGTAGATGAGGCCGGTTTTGTTGTACGCCTCTTTGTTGAGCATACGCATGAAGTAGGCGTCTATCTCGGCGGTATTTGTCCAGTCGGCGATGTGTTCTTTCAGGTGGTTGAACATGTCGACTACCTGGATGTTGGCGCCTCCGTGCAGAGGGCCTTTGAGCGAACCGATGCCGGCGGCGATGGCAGAGTAAGTGTCGGTACCGGTTGAGCTGGTCACGCGGACCGAGAAGGTGGAATTGTTCCCCCCGCCGTGTTCGGCCTGCAAGACAAGCAAGAGGTCCAGCGTCCGTGCGTCGAGCAAGGTATACTCTCTTTTGAGCATATAGAGGAAATTCTCGGCGATGGAGAGCGTTTCGTTTGGGTGTCGGATATGAAGCGAGCGACCGTGGGAGCTGTGGCGGTAGATGTTGTAGGCATAGGCGATGATGGTCGGGAATTTGGAGATGAGGTCGATCGACTGGCGCATCAGGTTGTCGGGCGAGATGTCGTCAGGGTTGGAGTCGTAATTATACATCTCCAGAACGCTCCGGGCGAGGATGTTCATGATGTTCTGGCCTTCCAGGTCGATGATGTTCATCTTTGTCTTCTGTTCCAGGGGCATGTTTTCGGCGATCAGTTCTTTGAAACTGGCCAGGTTGTCTTTGTCGGGCAAGTCGCCGGAGAGCATCAGGTAGGCCACTTCTTCAAAACCGTAGCGTTTCTCGTGCATCAGGGCGTGGACGATGTCTTCTATGTCATAGCCACGGTAGTATAGTTTGCCGGGGATGGCTTTGAGGCCGCCTTCGGGGAGGCGTTCGTAGCCTACGACGTTGCCGATCTGGGTGAGGCCGACCAGTACGCCGGATCCATCTTCGTTGCGCAGGCCGCGCTTGACGTTATACTTCGTGAACAGGTCGTTATCTATCCGGCAGGTAGTCTTAACCGATTCGGACAGCTTGTAAATGAGAAACTCTTTTTTCATACTTGCTTTATTTTACTGATTAAACATTCTCCAAATTCTTTGGTGCCGAGCGATCTTCCTCCGGGCATGAAGCGGGCGAGGTCGTTGGTGGCTTCGCCGGCCCGGAAGGCGTTCTCGAGGGCGGCGGTGATGAGGGCGGCCGCTTCGTTCCATCCGAGGTATTCGAGCATCAGGACGGACGAGAGCAGGAGTGAGGAGGGGTTGGCGCGGTTTTCTCCTGCCAGGTTGGGCGCTGTTCCGTGGGTGGCTTCGAAGATGGCGTGACCGGTTTCGTAATTGATGTTGGCTCCCGGGGCGATGCCGATGCCTCCGACCATGGCGGCTAAGGAGTCGGAGATATAGTCGCCGTTGAGGTTGAGCGTGGCGACGACGGAGTAGTCCTCCGGCTTGAGAAGGATGTTCTGGAGGAAGGCGTCGGCGATGACGTCTTTGATGGTCAGCCGGCCGCTGCGGAGTTCCTCGGCGTATTCGCGTTCGGCCAGGGCGTATCCCCAGTTCTTGAAGCTGCCTTCGGTATATTTCATGATATTGCCTTTGTGTACCAGCGTGACGCTCGGCAGGTTGTGGTGGAGGGCGTATTCAATGGCGGCGCGCACTAAGCGTTCGCTGCCTTCTTCCGAGACGGGTTTGATGCCGAAGGAAGACGTTTGGGGGAAACGGATCCGGGTGACGTTCAGCTCGGCGGTCAGGAAGTGGAGCAGCTTGCGGGCCTCGTCCGTACCTTGCTGCCATTCGATGCCGGCGTAGATGTCTTCCGTATTTTCGCGGAAGATGACCATATCGACCTTCTGCGGTTCTTTGACCGGCGAGGCCACGCCCTTGAACCAGCGGACGGGACGGAGGCAGACGTAGAGGTCTAATTCCTGCCTGAGGGCCACGTTGAGCGAGCGGATGCCGCCTCCGACGGGCGTCGTGAGCGGCCCTTTGATGCCGACTAAGTACTGACGGAAAGCTTCCGGGGTTTCCTCCGGGAGCCAGTTGCCGGTCGTCCGGAAGGCTTTCTCGCCGGCAAGCAGTTCAAGCCATTCGATGCTTCGCACACCTCCGTAGGCTGTGACTACGGCCTGGTCGACAACTTGCTGCATGATGGGGGTGATTTCGCGCCCGACGCCGTCGCCTTCGATGAAGGGGATGGTTACGTGGGCGGGCGTTTGGATTTGTCCGTTTACTTTGGATACTTTCATGGTTGTTCTTTATTTCGTTGGGTTGTTCTTTAAATAATTCAGGGCGCTGCCGGCCTTATACCAGGCGATTTGCAGGAGGTTATAGGTATGCGTGACGGCGAAACGTTCGGTGCTCCCGTCGGCATGGCGGAGTTCGGCATCGAGCGGCTGGCCGGGCTGGAGGGGGCCGGTGATGGCGAAGGTGTCGGTTTCGCGTATCCGGTCGTAATCGTCTTTGTCAGCAAAGGCGAGGGCCAGGATACCTTGTTTCTTGAGGTTCGTCTCGTGGATGCGGGCGAAGCTTTTGGCCAGGATGACTTTCACGCCGAGGAAGCGGGGTTCCATGGCGGCATGTTCGCGGGAGGATCCTTCGCCGTAGTTCTCCTCAGCAATGACGATGGAGGAGAGTCCGTTTTGTTTGTATTGCCGGGCAACGGCGGAGACGGCCTCGTAGCGCCCGCTCAGGCGGTTGAGAACGGCGTTCGTCTGACCGTTGAACGCATTGACAGCTCCCATGAGGAGGTTGGCGGAGATGTTTTCCAAGTGTCCGCGGTAGCGAAGCCAGGGGCCTGCCATCGAGATGTGGTCGGTGGTGCATTTGCCTTTCACCTTAATGAGCAGGTGCAGGTTGGCGAGCTCTTCTTCTGCCGGGCCGGGCGCGGGGAAAGGTTCGAGGAGCTGGAGACGTTCCGAGGCGGGGTCGACCCGTACCGGCGCCGGCTTTCCGTCAGGGGCTATGTACCCGTTGTCTTCTACGGCGAAGCCTTGCGGTGGGAAGTCGGTGCCTTGGGGTTCGTCCAGGCGGATGCGGCGTCCGTCGGCGGTGACGAGCGTGTCGGTCAGGGGATTGAAGCAAAGATCGCCGGCAATGGCGAAGGCCGTTGTCAGTTCGGGCGAGGCGACGAAGGCGTGGGTGTTCGGATTGCCGTCGGCTCGCTTGGCGAAGTTGCGGTTGAAGGACGTCACGATGCTGTTCGTCCGTTCGGAGGCGGTGGTCTGTCGTTTCCACTGGCCGATGCAAGGCCCGCAGGCGTTGGCCATGACGGTGGCGCCGATCTTTTCGAAATCGGCTAAGAGTCCGTCGCGCGCGGCGGTGAAGCGGATCTGTTCCGAGCCGGGATTGACGATCAGCGGCGCAACCACTTCGATTCCCCGGTCGATCGCCTGCCGGGCGATGGAGGCGGCTCGGCTCAGATCTTGGTACGATGAATTAGTGCACGAACCGATCAGGGCGACTTCCACGCGCTGCGGATAGCCGGCAGTGCGTACTTTGTCGGCCAGGGCGGAGAGGGGCGTGGCGGCGTCGGGCGTGAAGGGGCCGTTGACGTAAGGCTCAAGCGTCGATAGGTTGATGTCGATCACGCGGTCGTAATAACGTTCCGGCTCCCGGAGCGCTTCTGCGTCGGCGCAGAGACAGTCGTCGGCCACGCTGCGGGCCAAAGTAGCCGTCTCGCTGCGTCCGGTGGCCCGCAGGTAAGCTTCCATTTCGGCGTCGAAGGGGAAGATCGACGTGGTAGCTCCCACCTCGGCTCCCATATTACAGATAGTGGCTTTGCCGGTGGCGGGGATCGTGGCGGCGCCCGGGCCGAAGTATTCGATGATGGCGTTGGTGGCGCCCTTGACGGTGAGGATGCCGCAGAGGTGGAGGATAACATCCTTGGGCGACGTCCATCCGGTGAGGCTTCCGGTGAGGCGTACGCCGATCAGCCGGGGCATTTTCAGTTCCCACGCCATGCCGCTCATGACGTCTACGGCATCCGCTCCACCGGCTCCGATGGCGATCATACCAAGCCCTCCGGCGTTTGGCGTATGTGAATCGGTACCGACGATCATCCCTCCGGGAAAGGCGTAGTTCTCGAGCACAACCTGGTGGATGATGCCGGCTCCGGGCTTCCAGAAGCCGATACCGTAGCGGCCTGCGACTGTCCGGAGGAAGTCGTACACCTCGCGGTTGGTGCTAATGGCGGCTTCCAAGTCGGGCGCGGCGCCCCGGTCGGCGAGGATGAGGTGATCGCAGTGCACCGTCGCAGGTACGGCCGTCTGCGTGCGACCGGCGTTCATAAATTGCAGGAGCGCCATCTGCGCCGTCGCATCCTGCATGGCGACTCTGTCGGGCCGGAAGCCGGCATAATCCTCTCCGCGTCTGTACGCCTGGGAGGGTAGGGGATCGGAAAGGTGTGCATAGAGGATCTTTTCGGCCAATGTCAAGGGGCGGCCAATGCCGTTGCGTGCCTCGCGCACCCGGTTGGCCAGTGTGGGGTAAAACATTTTAAGTATATCCATATCGCATATCATTATTAATTATATAACAGGCGAATGTAAGAAATGGTTCTATACCGTCGCTTCAATTTTTTCGATAACCCAATAAGGCCCCTTTATAATCGAAACGCCTTCCTCCATCCAATCAACGTCTTATCAACCTTCTTCTATCCCTCCCCTTCCCTCCATTAGACTCCCATCTGAGGCATCTGTATTTGGAGCAGTAATTCCGGGATCCCCATGGAAGATTTCCGAAGCCATTTGGACGATTCCGGGATCTCCTGAGAAACTTTCTATCCGATACAGTCTACCATCAAAAGAATCAAAAAAAACAAAAAAATCATTGTAGCGTTCTGCCCCGTTAGAGTCGGATGTATCTTTATTATTTGAAATAAAAAATCTACCTTTGCAGCGGTTTTTTCCGAATATAGATAGAAGTTGTTATGATTAATAGATTTACTGAGTATACTAAGTTTGATCTGTCAGACATCAACCTGGAGATGTTGAAGAAATGGCGGGACGAAGACCTCTTTCGCAAAAGCCTTGCCATACGCGAAGGAAAACCTTCCTTTGTCTTCTACGAAGGCCCCCCATCTGCCAACGGAATGCCGGGCATCCACCACGTCATAGCCCGTGCAATAAAAGACATTTTCTGTCGCTACAAAACCATGAAAGGCTACCAAGTCAAACGTAAAGCCGGATGGGATACACACGGACTGCCCGTCGAACTGGGCGTAGAAAAAGACCTGGGCATTAACAAAGAAGATATAGGCAAAAAAATCACCGTAGCCGACTATAACGCCGCCTGCCGCAAAGCCGTGATGAAATATACCAAAGAATGGGAAGAACTGACCGACCTGATGGGTTACTGGGTCGATATGGACAATCCCTATGTCACCTATGATAACGCCTACATCGAAACACTCTGGTTCCTGCTCAAAAACTTATACAAGAAAGGACTCCTATACAAAGGCTATACCATCCAACCCTACTCCCCGGCCGCCGGAACAGGTTTGAGCACACACGAACTCAACCAGCCCGGCACATACCGCGACGTGAAGGATACCACTTGCACCGCCCAGTTCAAAATCCTTACACCCAAGCCCGAAATGTCAAACCATGGTGACGCCTTCTTCCTCGCCTGGACCACCACGCCCTGGACGCTGCCCTCCAACACAGCCCTCTGCGTAGGCCCCTCCATCCGTTACGCCGCCGTGCAAACGTATAACCCCTATACCGCTATACCCATCACCGTCATACTGGCCAAAGACCTCCTGTCTGCTTACTTCAACCCGAAAGCGCAAGACCTCCCCCTGGCCGATTACCAACAAGGCAATAAGCTACTCCCCTGGCAAATCGTCGCCGAATGGAGCGGATCCGAACTGGCCGGGATACAATACGAACAACTCATCCCCTGGGTCAATCCCGGAGAAAATGCCTTCAGAGTCATAACCGGCGATTTCGTCACCACAGAAGAAGGTACGGGCATCGTACATATAGCCCCCACCTTCGGAGCCGACGACGACCGCGTAGCCAAAGCCAACGGTGTCCCTCCCATATTGCTGACCGACAAAGACGGCAACCGACGCCCAATGGTAGACCTGACAGGAAAATTCTTCCTGCTCGAAGACCTCGACCCCTCCTTTGTGCAGGAAAAAATGAACCCAACCGACTACGACCCCTTCTCCGGACGGTACGTAAAGAACGAATACGACACCAACCTGACGGCAGCAAATGACGAGACATTAGATATAAGCATCTGCATGATGCTGAAAGTACAAAACCGGGCTTTCCGCATCGAAAAACACGTACACAGCTATCCCCATTGCTGGCGTACAGACAAACCTGTGTTGTATTATCCGCTCGATAGCTGGTTTATCCGCACCACAGCCTATCGGGAACGCTTGATCGAACTCAATAACACCATCAACTGGAAACCGCAAAGCACCGGCGTCGGTCGCTTCGGCAAATGGCTGGAGAACCTGCAAGACTGGAACCTGAGCCGCAGCCGCTACTGGGGTACCCCCCTGCCCATCTGGCGCACCGAAGACGGAGACGAAGAATTGTGTATAGGTTCCGTTGAAGAACTTTTCCGCGAAACGGAAAAATCCGTGAAAGCCGGCTTGATGGAAACCAATCCCTTTAAAACCTTCCAACCGGGCGTCTATACGAAAGAAAATTATGCAAAGATAGACCTCCATCGCCCCTATATTGACGACATTATTTTAGTGTCGGAAAAAGGCAAACCGATGAAGCGGGAAACTGACCTGATCGATGTATGGTTCGATTCCGGTGCCATGCCTTATGCTCAGATACATTATCCGTTTGAAAACAAAGAAGCCTTCGACAAACGGGAAGTCTATCCTGCCGATTTCATAGCCGAAGGAGTCGACCAGACACGTGGCTGGTTCTTCACCCTGCACGCCATCGCCGGTATGGTGTCCGGCAGCGTTGCGTTCAAAACAGTTGTATCCAACGGACTGGTGCTGGATAAAAACGGCAATAAGATGTCAAAACGGTTGGGAAATGCCATCGACCCGTTTGAAACCATCCGCCAATACGGCTCCGATCCGCTACGCTGGTACATGATAACCAACGCCTCTCCCTGGGATAATATAAAATTCGATATGGAAGGGCTCGAAGAAGTACGACGTAAGTTTTTCGGCACATTATATAATACATATTCTTTCTTCGCGCTGTATGCCAATGTCGATGGATTCGATTATTCACAACCGGAAATCCGTTGGGATGAACGTCCGGAAATAGACCGCTGGATACTCTCCCTGCTGAACAGCCTGATAAAAGAGACCGACAGCTATTACGAAACTTACGAGCCGACACGCGCCGGACGCGCCATTGCCGAATTTGTGAACGATAACCTGAGCAACTGGTATGTCCGCCTGAACCGCCGCCGCTTCTGGGGAGGAGGAATGACCGCTGATAAACAATCAGCCTATCAAACCTTATATGCCTGTCTGGAAACCGTATCGAAGCTGATGGCTCCAATAGCTCCTTTCTATGCCGACCGTCTGTTTCGTGACTTAACAACCGTTACCGGACGCGAAAACGCTGAATCCGTCCATTTGGACGACTTCCCCGTATGCAAAGAAGAATGGATAGACAAAGCGCTGGAAGAACGGATGAAGATAGCGCAAGATGTATCTTCGATGGTGCTGGCCCTTCGCCGGAGAGTCAATATCAAAGTCCGTCAACCGTTGCAAACCCTCCTGATACCGGTAACAGATAGCCGTCAGGAAGAAAATATCGAAGCCGTAAAAAGATTGATCTTGAGTGAGGTCAATGTAAAAGAACTGAAATTTGCCGACAGCTCGGCCGGTATCTTGGTTCGGAAAGTCAAACCCGATTTCAAAAAGCTTGGCCCGCGATATGGCAAAATCATGAAATCATTGGCTGCGGCCATACAGGGAATGAGCAACGAAGACATTCTGACCTTTGAATCAACCGGTCGTTACACCTTCCATATAGAAGGACAGGAAGCCGTCATTGAACCTTCAGATGTGGAAATTATCTCCGAAGACATTCCGGGCTGGCTGGTAGCAAACGAAGGAAGACTGACCGTCGCCTTGGATATTACCTTGACTGACGAACTCCGCAAAGAAGGCTTGGCGCGTGAACTGGTCAATCGCATCCAAAATCTACGGAAAAGCAACGGTTACGATATCACGGATAAAATCAAGATACATATCCTGTCGTCGAATGAGATGGATGAAGCAATCCATGCGCATAAAGAATACATTATGAATCAGGTATTAGCCGCCTCACTGAAAGTGGTAGACATACTGAGCGAACCGACCATACTGGATTTTGAAGAATTTAATGTGTCCATCCGTATCAATAAGTATGAGTGATTAAAAAAAGAAATATATTTGTGAAATAAAAAAAAGTACGAACTATGGCAGAAAAAACAAGATATTCGGATGCCGAACTCGAAGAGTTCCGCAGTATTATATTGGAAAAACTGGAAATAGCAAAGAAAGATTATGATTTGCTAAGATCAGGAATCACCAATTCGGATGGTAATGATGTGTCCGATACATCTCCCACATTCAAAGTACTGGAAGAAGGCGCAGCTACTTTGTCTAAAGAAGAAGCAGGTCGTCTGGCTCAACGCCAGATGAGGTTTATACAGAATTTGCAGGCCGCTTTGATCCGTATCGAAAACAAGACCTATGGCGTTTGTCGTGAAACAGGAAAACTCATCCCCAAAGAAAGGCTTCGCGCTGTACCTCACGCCACATTGAGTATAGAAGCTAAACAGGGAGGAGCCAAATAAATGAACTCCGTAAAGAGCTGGGGAGCAGTATCCATTATTATACTGCTCCTTCTTCTTGATCAGGCATTGAAAATATGGATAAAAACTCATCTGCAGTTGCATGATAGCATTGAGATAACCCCTTGGTTCTACATCTACTTCACTGAGAATCCGGGTATGGCCTTTGGCATTGAAATCATCGGCAAGCTGTATCTGACGTTGTTTCGTATCGTTGCCGTTGTCTTCATAGCTTATTATCTGCATAAAATCATAAAAGAAAACTATACATTCCGTTATATAGCCTGCATAGCGCTCATATTTACCGGAGCAGTGGGGAACATTATTGATTCCGTTTTTTACGGCGTTTTGTTTGATCACAGTGCCGGACAGGTGGCAACCCTTATGCCCGAAGGAGGAGGATATGCCGGTTGGTTGCATGGCAAAGTGGTAGATATGTTCTATTTCCCGCTTATAGATACCGTATTGCCGGAATGGATACCCATCTGGGGAGGGCAGGATTTTATCTTTTTCCGTCCCATCTTTAACCTGGCCGATTCGGCTATCTGCGTCGGCGTATTTATTTTGTTTATCTTCTATCGGCATACGTTATCGAAAAGCCTTTCCAAAGAAAAAGGAGAGAATAATGCAAGTAAAGCTGTATAAATACAGTTTTGTCATCCTATTGGCGGCGGCAGCAACGCTTGTCTCGTGCAGCAAAGTACCTAAAGGTATTCTGTCTGAAAAAAAGATGAAAGAAGTCCTGATAGATATGCAACTGGCAGAAAACATGATCAGTTCAAACTATCTGGCCTATCCGGACAGCGCCCGCAAAGGAGCTTTATATCAAGCCGTATTCCGCAAACATAATATTACGCAGGCTATTTATGATAGTTCACTGGTATGGTATGGGAAGAACTTGGATATGCTGATGACTGTTTTCGATTTGGCACTGAACGACGTAAACGAACAGATAAGAGCGTTGGGCGACGTTCAGGCCAATGTTGCCCCTTCGGCCAATCAGGACTCCTTCAATATCTGGCCGCGACGCGATTATCTCACACTCTACCCTGGAGCCTTGTTCAATGGAACCGTATTCGACGTCAGGCCGGAACAGGAATACATGACCGGAAGTGTCTTTGTCTTACGTATGCACGTATGGGGAATCTCGCCGCACATCCGCTATACGCCGGAAATACGGATAGCGGCGGAACTGCCGGATACAACATTCGTCATAAACCAAAAAATAACTCGCGAAGGACATCAGGAAATCAGGCTCAATACTCCGGCAACCAAGCGAACGCGACGTATTTACGGGTATATCCGGATGGATAACTCGGAAACGCATTATTATAAGATATATATCGACAGCCTGCGATTGGTGAAATATAACTACGGCTCCACCTTGTTGAAACAGGCTGCCGACTCTGTCAACTAATCTGCTTTCATGCGCAGAATAGCTTCACACCATATCTTTTGGAAACAACTATACCGCCTGCACTATATCGAACTGAGTGACGACGGCGCTTTTTTTGGCATTTATCCGTTATGCGAGGAAACCTTTGCTACGGAGTTTTACGACGGTCTTCTGCTCCCTACTCCGCTTGGAATATTAATTTCACACCCTCTTACAACGGAACAAATCCGGCAATCCGGCATAACGGAAAACATATCAACCGGTGATATGATACACCTCTATCGTATTCACCAAGGAGTTATTGGTCGCTGTTTGTAGTTTTCAGACGGAGATATACGCCGTCTTCCAGGATGAAACACTCGCCGTGCTCGACAAGAAAGCGGATGACAACGATGCTCCTTTCAACAGGAAAGGGAAGATGTTCGACTATGGAGTTGACCATGCGAGGGGTATCGCTTACTACTTCCAGCAAGGCTTTTTTTATAGCGTTAAACTCGGCATGACTCAGCCCTGAGTCATCCTTTTTCAGACAGATGTCGCAGCGTTTGCAGTTGGCGCTCTTTTTCTCGCCGAAATAGTGCAGGAGCATTCTGCTGCGGCACAGATGATCTTCGTTTATGTACTCCAAGACTCTCAGGATACGCATTTCAAACCGTTCCTTTCTTTCTTCGTATACCGAACGGGGGATGACGAGGTGTTTCTGTTCCTCCCTTGGGCGGGTGTAGATAATAAACGACGCCTTCTTTTTGGGAATATAACTAACGATGCCGCATTTGGAAAGTCTTGTCAGGATCTCATATATCTCCTGCCGGGAAATGCCGGAACGGGTAGACAGCAATGATTCGTCAATATGGGCGTATTTGACAAAGATGCCGGTGTACAAACGGAGAACGTTTTGTATGACCTCATCCGTATGCTGATCCTGGCGGGTGTATTTATACAGATCGTCGCGCGTTATGGTAAAAAGCAGACGGGATGGATTATCTACTTCCTCCGTATATTCGATATAGCCGGACAGGGCCAGTATTTTCAGTGCATTATGCACCCGGCTGACAGGGAAACCGAAGGTGGAGGAAAAGTCGAACACTAAGAAGTCGTGAACTGTATCCAATCCATATCCGGCGGCAACCTGGAGGTAGTTTCCCAAGGCTTCATATACGCGGCGGATAAAGTTTTTGTCCGGAAATTCATCCGTCAGTTGTTTCTTGAGCCTGGTATTGTCTTCGCTTCCACAGAGGGCGACGGCGTATGCTTTTTTTTCATCACGTCCGGCACGTCCGGCTTCCTGGAAGTATTCTTCCAGCGAATTGGGCATATCCATATGGATGACCAGACGCACATCGGACTTGTCAATTCCCATACCAAAAGCGTTAGTCGCTACGATCACACGACAATCGCCCGTTTTCCAACGATTCAGCCGGAGCGCTTTTTCCTCACGGTTCAGGCCGGCATGGAAGAAATCGGACGGTATGCCGGATTGCCGGAGGAAAGAGACAATGTCCTGGGTTTTTTTCCGGCTGCGAGTGTATACGATAGCGCTTCCTTCGACTTTGCGAAGGATTTCCGTGAGGGTGTTATATTTATTGTCTGTTTTCCGGATAACGTAGGAAAGGTTCTCCCGGTAGAAACTTTTCCGGTAGACGTTTCTTTCTTTGAAGCGCAGTTTGTCCTGGATGTCGTCTACTACCTTCGGCGTGGCTGTTGCGGTGAGCGCTAATATGGGAATGTCGGGGAAGAGTTCGCGAATCTCGGCTACGGAGAGGTAAGCCGGGCGGAAGTCGTAGCCCCATTGCGAAATACAGTGACATTCATCAACGACCAGAAAAGAGATCTGCATCGCTTGCAATTTGCTGCGGAATACCTCCATGCTCAATCGTTCGGGAGATACGTAAAGGAATTTATAGTCGCCGAAGATACAGTTTTCCAATTGCGTAATGATTTCCTGCCGGCCCATACCGGAATGAATGGCGGTTGCTTTGATGCCGATCTTCCGCAGATTGCCTACCTGGTCTAACATCAGGGTGATGAGTGGCGTTACGACAAGGCAAATGCCTTCGACTGCTAAGGCCGGGACCTGGAACGTGATGGATTTTCCTCCTCCGGTAGGCATGAGTCCGAGCGTATCCTTTCCGTTTGCGATGGAGTGGATAATATCTTCTTGTAGCGGGCGGAATGTTGTATATCCCCAGTATTTCTTTAATATCTCGTGATAGAGATCCATTACATTTATATATTGCCGGACTTGATGTCTTTGATCAGCAACTGGAGCGTCGTATTGCCGTTGTAGGTGTTCTCTTCGATGGTATAGCAGATATTAAACGGGTTCATGGTTTTGATGTGTTCGCTGTGCAGGTGCATACCAAAGGCTATGGCATGGACGGGCGTTTTGCAGTTGTCGTCGATCAGTTCCAGTCTGAGGTGTTCGTTATCTTTGCCTACCAATTTGCTTGTACCGTAATCTCTTACTCCCATGCTGCAAAAGATGGGTTTGGGATTATTAGGGCCGAAGGGATTCATTCTTTTCAGTTCGCCGGCAAATCTGGGCGTAATATCTTTCAGTTCCAGTATGGCGTCGACGTCGAGTTGCGGTGTCATTTGTCCGGGATCTATGTCGTCGGCGGCCAGGCTGAGGAAACGTTCGACGAAGGCCGGCATGTTTTCCGGTTTCATCGAGAGGCCGGCGGCATAGGTATGTCCGCCGAAGTTTTCGAGCAGGTCGCGACAGTTTTCGATGGCTTTATAGATGTCGAATCCCGGTATGGATCGCGCCGAGCCGGTAATCAGTTCGGACGATTGCGTCAGCACGACGGCCGGGCGGTAATATTTCTCCGTCAGGCGGGAGGCGACAATGCCGATGACTCCTTTATGCCATTCAGGGTTATAGACGATGATGGCTTTGCGGTCTTCCATATTATTGAACCGGTCAATAATGGCATTGGCTTCGTCGGTTATTTTCTTATCCAGTTCGCGGCGTTCGTCGTTGTATTGGTTGATGTTCTCGCTTTTTTCCCGGGCGCTTTCCCGGTCTTTGGCCAGCAGGAGATCGACAGCTTCTTTCCCGTTCATCATCCGCCCGGAGGCGTTGATGCGCGGGCCGATCTTGAAGACGATGTCATTGAGGGTGATTTCCTTGCCCGACAAGCCGCATACGTCGATGATGCCTTTCAGTCCGAGGCTGGGATGGGTGTTGAGTTGTTTCAATCCGTAATATGTCAGGATACGGTTTTCGCCCGTGATGGGTACGATGTCGGATGCGATGCTGACGGCTGTCAGGTCTAAGAGTTTCTCCAGGTCTGAGAAGGGGAAGCCGTTGCTCCGGGCGAAGGCTTGCATGAATTTGAATCCTACGCCGCAGCCTGAGAGGTGTTCGTACGGATAAGTTGAGTCCAATCGTTTGGCGTCGAGTACGGCGACGGCATCCGGCAGTATATCGTCGGGCATGTGATGATCGCAGATGATGAAGTCGATGCCTTTTTGTTTGGCGTATGCGATTTTCTCAACTGCTTTGATGCCGCAATCCAGTGCTATGATCAGTTTCACGTCGTTTGCCTGGGCGTAGTCGATGCCTTTGTCCGAAATGCCATAGCCTTCGTCGTAACGATCCGGGATGTAATAATCCAGCGTAGAAGAATAGGGTCGCAGGTATTTATATACTAATGAGACGGCCGTTGTCCCGTCTACGTCATAATCTCCGTATATCAGTATTTTTTCTTTGTTTCCCAACGCCCGGTTCAGTCTTCCGACGGCCTTGTCCATGTCGGGCATCAGGTATGGATCGTGCAGATTGTTCAGACTGGGTTGGAAGAACTCTTTCGCTTCTGCGGCAGAAGTGATGCCTCTTTGTACGAGTAGCAGGCCGATGATGGGGTGACAGCCTGTTTCTGCGACTAAGTTATCCCGCTTCTGCAACTCTTCTTGTGTTGGGTTTCGAAAATTCCATTTGTTAGTCATTCTATATTTCTTTTCTTTTTCCTAAAACACGAATACTTCGCCTTGTTGGATAACGCACATCTGCGGGATATATTTCATATCGTCTATTTGTTTTCTTTATAATCGTAGCGATAGGTGATGTGGGTGGAGGTGGGGAAGTCTTTAGGTATTTGCTGGGTTACTTTGCCGGTTGCCGCCCATTCGGCTCCACGCAGGAGGGTAACCTGGAATCCGGTGCATTGCATGGCGGGATTATCGTCGTACGCCGGTCCGCAATGTCCCAGCATGGTGTGGAAGATGCGCGCTTTGCCGTATTCGACGGTAAACATGAGGGGTTCTTCGCGTCCGGATCCTCCGGTGATCGTATCCGACCAGGCGGTATAGAGGAGGGCGTTTATTTGTGCCGGGCCTCTCATGCGGTCGTAGAGTTCGTCCGGGGCGTGGACCCAGCGATTGGGTAATCCTTTGATGACGGGATGATCGCTTGTGCGGGCAGTCAGCATATATTCGTGCCGGCGTCCGTGCGAGCCGCCGGATCCGGGGGAAAAATCGCGGATTAGTTCGCCGTTGTGCCAGTATGCGTAGGGGCCGGCTGCTTCGTTTCGTCCGCCCCATCCGCCCAGGCCGCAAATCTTGTTGTATTCCGTCCAGTCGGGGAAGGAATTGTCGGCAGCATGGTAGATGAGGATGCCGCCGCCTGCGCGAGCGTATTGTTCGAAACGGGTCATGGTTTCCTGCGGCCAGCTGTCGCCGTTGTAGTCGACTACGACTAAGCGGTAGGAGGCAAAGTCGGGAGTAAAGTCCGACATCTCCTCTCCTTCGGCGGGAGAAACGGCGATGTCGGCGGAGAAGAGTCCGGAGTTCTCCAGGATATCTTTGATCACCAGGTGGCTCACTTTCCAGTTATGGTTGTTCTGGCCGGTGACGATTAATGTCCGGATCGGTTTGCGTGCCAGGGCGGTGTTGCATGCCAGGGCCGGTATCAGCAGGATAGACAAGAGGGTAAGGATAGAAGGTCTCATCATTGTATTTAGTTTTATTTTCATTTGGGCAAATGTAGGAAAATCGCGCCGGATTATTTACTTTCGCAGCGCAATTTAAACCCCCTTTATCTGATGAAATACATAAGTGTTGTTTTTTTCTTTCTTTTTATCCCGACTCTTGCAAACGCCCAGGAGTGGAACGACCAAACGTTGTTGATTGTTTATTCCCCGCGTTATTTTGGGCCGAATGCTTTTCCGATGCCGGAGCTTCGCTTGGGCACGGCGCCGGAGCGTTATGAGGTGGAGGTGCGCGGCGAGTATCATTATTATACGGGCGATCAGACGCGCAATCTTTTCATGCGCGCTTTGTTGCCTTTCTTCCGGGGGAAGGCCGGGATGGAGGCAACCTTTGTGATGTTTGAGCGTTTCCGGATGACGCCTGAGACGCGCGACGAGCGTCATGCGGAGTCGACGGAAACCAGTGGAGGCCCTTCGCAGAATAACGGTGACGTGGTGCTGACTGCTTTCTTCCAATTGTTGCGCAGCGAACGCTGGGTGGATGCGTTGTTTAACTTCGGTTTGAAGACGGCAAGCGGCGAGCGGCTGGTGGATGCGCGTTTTACGGACGAGACTGCGTACTGGATGGACTTTTCGGTGGGGCGCGATCTTTTCCGGAGCGAGAACCGGAAGTATGTGGTGCGTATGCAGGCGATGGCTGGTTTTTATTGTTGGATGACGAACAGTATGAAGCTTCGCCAGAATGATGCCGCGCTCTTCGGTGCCGGATTGTTGGGAACGTTCGACAGCGTCAGTCTCCGGAGTGACCTGACCGGTTTTGTGGGTTATATGAATAATGGCGACCGTCCCCTGATGTGGCGCAATAATCTCCGGTTCGGATATCGCGGGCATATTCTTTCTCTTTATTATACCCACGGCATGAGGGATTCGCTCTACGATACGTATGCAATGGGTTACGTGCGGGAGTTCTGACGATTTGCTGCGACGTGTGCGTATATGTTATTGTACTGGTGGATGATATTGTTGATGCCGTCGATGATGGCGCCGCAAGTAGCGATCCCGGTGGTATTGCCGTTTAGCCGGGCAATGTTGTAAAAGATTTCGAGACCTTCGATGAAATGGCTGAAGGCCTTGTCGACCTGGGGCCGGATACGTTTCATATTGCCCTGGCGGAGGGCGTTGCCTACGTTATGCTCGCGCTGGACGTAAATGGCTTCGAAGGCTTCGTTGACGGCTTCGAGGCGGTCGACCGTCCCTGTCAGGCCGAGGGTGGCGACGTGTGTGGCGTAGCGGGGCCGACGGAGGTCCTGGACTAAGTTGACGATCAAAGCGCTGGCCTCTGTCAGCGTTGCCGTGGGAATCTCTTTGTAGTTTTTGAGCAGAAAGTCGAGTGCGACGGCGTCGGCGTGTTCGTCCGGCGGTATATCGTAGAATGTCGCCCGGACGCGCAGTTTAATCAGTTGGAAAACCTTCATCCGTTCGCGGTCGATCTTGTTTGCTTCCTCCGTTTCGGGGGCTTTAAGGTTGCGCTTAAAGATTTTGTCTTCCTTTTCGAAGGTCTGTATCAGGATGATCCAGAGTCTGATCAGATCTCCCAAGTTATCTTCAAAGCTTGTCACCAATTTGGTGATTTCTCTGTAAAATTCAAAATGGTCGCCATTCCTCATGCAATGGACAAGCCTGCTAAATTTGTTTACTGTCTTCATCTTTTTCAGCTATTAGTAGATACTTTTTTATCTTGCCACAAAGGTAATATATTTTTTGGAGTTGAAACGTGTGCCGGTCTAAGATAAGCTCTGCTAAGAGTAGTTGAAAAGTGTGCCGGCTTGAGATGAGCTCTTCTGAGAGTAGTTGAAATGTGTGCCGATCTTAGGTGAGCTCTGCTGAGGGTAGTTGAAAAGTGTGCCGGTCTGAGGTGAGCTCTGCTGAGGGTAGTTGAAATGTGTGCCTGTCTGAGATGAGCTCTGCTGAGAGTAGTTGAAACGTGTGCCGGTCTGAGATGAGCTCATCTGAGAGTAGTTGAAATATGTGCTGGTTTTTCCCGGCATTGGGAGACACATTTATATTATATGGCAATCGACATAGTGACAGGGTAATTGGCCTCGTAAACAAAGGGATTGAGAGAATTTTGCCGGCAGATCCGGATTTTTTTGCTATATTTGGTCTCTGAACCGTTGCAATTGTTGTTAAAATCTCACAGGTATAACATTCTAAATGATTGAATATGATAGACACTTATGTAGTAAAACCCGACCTCGGGCGCATCCGAAAAGAATTTGAGAAACATTTCCCCCAACTGGCTGCCTTGGCCAAAGAAAGTGATACGGCTGATCAATTCAAAGAAAAACTGCGGGCCTTCGTCTCGTCCCACTCCCAACCCGGAAGACTCTTGCGGCTGATCGACTGCGACGGCCTTACGGTCGATGAATTGTCGACCGGACAAAAACTGACGATCCATACCATCACCCATCTGTGGCAGTTCCTGAATCAAACGCTGCCCGGCGAAGTCTCGGCCGACCTGTTTCTCGACCTCTACCATCAGTTCGATCACCTGATGCGCCCTCATACCCCGACGCCCGCCGGACACCAGGCCGTCCGTCAGCAGATGAAACGCTGGCCCACCGGACTTGACAAAGATATCGTCGCCTTGCGCGAAGCCAACAAAGAACGCCTGATCAAGCGCCTGGTACAAAAAATAGAACACCGTCCGCACACCGCCGCGTCCTATCATTTTGACGAAGGAATGAGCTCCGACGAGAAATACAAGCAGGTCCAGCAGTGGTGGAACCAAAGCCGCTTCCACCTGACCATGGCCATCAAAAGTCCTTCCGAACTGAACAGCTTCATGAACCATTCCCTTTCCGAAGAAACCCTCCAACGGCTGGCCAAAGCCCGGAAAAAACAAATGCCCTTCTTTGTCACACCCTATTATCTCTCGCTGCTCGATACCTCCGGTTCCGGATACGACGACGCTACCATCCGCAGTTACATCCTCTATTCCGAAGAATTGGTCGATACCTACGGTAACATCCGCGCCTGGGAACGCGAAGACATCCTCGAAGACGGCAAACCCAACGCCGCAGGGTGGCTCCTGCCCGAAGGGAACAACATCCACCGCCGCTATCCCGAAGTCGCCATCCTGATCCCCGACTCCATGGGACGCGCTTGCGGAGGCCTCTGCGCTCCCTGCCAACGGATGTACGACTTTCAGAGCCGGCGCCTGAACTTCGACTTCGAAGCACTCCGCCCCAAAGAAAACTGGGATCATAAGCTCCGCCGACTTATGCAGTACTTCGAAGATGACGCACAACTGCGCGACATCCTCATCACCGGAGGTGACGCCCTGATGAGCCGCGACGAAACTCTCCGCAAACTGCTCGAAGCCGTCTACAAAATGGCCCTCCGCAAAAAGAAAGCCAACGAACGCCGCCCCGATGGCGCCCGCTATGCCGAACTCCAGCGCGTACGCCTCGGAACCCGCTTGCCCGTTTATCTCCCCCAACGCATCACCGACCGGCTGACCGGCATCCTCCGCGATTTTAAAGAAAAAGCCGGCGATATCGGTATCACCCAATGTTACATCCAAACACATTTCCAGTCGCCCCTCGAAATAACTCCCGACGCCCGTCGCGCCGTCGAAGCCCTCCAGGATGCAGGCTGGACCGTCACCAACCAGATGGTTTATACCGTAGCCGCCTCCCGGCGAGGCCATGCCGCCAAACTGCGACGGGCGCTCAACGCCATCGGCGTCGTCTCCTACTACACTTTCTCCGTCAAAGGATTTCAGGAAAACTACGCCATGTTCACCCCCAACAGTCGCTCCGTACAAGCCGAGAAAGAAGAGAAAATCTCCGGCTTTATCCCTCCCGGCAAACACAACGAACTGCATGACATTATCCAGCGCCAAAAACCGCTGGGAAAACACCTGATGCACTTCCTGGAGGAAAATAATATCCTCTTTGCCGGAACCGACCGTAACGTGCTAAACCTTCCCGCCATCGGAAAAAGCATGACCTTCGTCACCGCCGGCATCACCGCCGCCGGTCAGCGCATCCTCCGCTTCGAGCACGACGCCAGCCGACGCCACAGTCCCATCATCGACCGCATGGGCGAAGTCTATATCGTCGAAAACAAATCCCTGGCCGCCTATCTCCGCCAACTCAAAGACATGGGCGAACGCATCGACCAGTACGCCACCCTCTGGCATTACTGTGAAGGAACGACCGAACCTCGCTTCCCACTTTACGAATACCCGTCATACCCCTTCCGCATCACCGACGAAATGACGAATTATGTTCCCCCAACAGATCCAATCCCAAATTATGACTACATTTACGCCCATAAATCATACAACATTAATTTAAATGAATAACAAAATGAAAAAACGACTATTGATCCTCTCATCCGCTCTGCTGATCACCGTATCGATCGCCTGGGCGCAACAAAACAAACCCGTTGACTGGGCACAGTTCGGCCGCTACGAAAAAGCAAACGAAAATGTAACCACTCCTCCCAAAGCCGTATTCATGGGCAACTCCATCACCGACATGTGGTGGGGCGTCGATTCGGCCTTCTTCAAAGACAACAACTACCTCGACCGGGGAATCGGCGGACAAACAACGGCCGAAATGCTCGTCCGCTTCCGCGTCGATGTAATCAACCTCCGGCCCCAGGTTGTCGTCATCCTGGCCGGTACCAACGACATTGCTCAGAATATCGGCTACATCTCGCTCGAAAACATCTTCGGCAATATCGTCTCTATGGCAGAGCTGGCCAAAGTGCATAACATAAAACCCATCCTTTGTTCCATCCTCCCGGTCTACGACTACCGCTGGCGCCCGGGACTTGAACCTGCCGGAAAGATCATCCAACTCAACGCATGGATAAAAGAATATGCCGAAAAGAACAACTGCATCTATCTCGATTATCATTCGGCACTGAAAGACGAACGCAACGGTCTGCCCCAGCAATACTCCTTCGACGGCGTCCATGTGAACGCCGCCGGCTATGCAATCATGGAGAAAATGGTACACGAGGCTATCAGCAAAGCACTATGATACGGAACGAAAGAACAGTACGGAAAGAGCAGGTATTACACATCGGCCGTCAGATGATGACGGCCGCTCGTACGGCCCCCAAAGGAAGAGGCATGGACATCATCGAAATAGCCATGATAACAGACGATGATATCCGTCGCCTGTCGGACGAGATGTGCAACTTAGCCGGCGAGACAGGACTGCAATTCGTCTTCCGCGATGCCGCCAACATCCTGCATGCGGAAGCCATCCTGCTGATCGGCACTGTGCAACAAACGCATGGATTGAACTGTGCCCATTGCGGATACGCCACATGTGGCGAGAAGCCCGAAGCTGTCCCCTGTGCGATAAATACAGTAGACGTCGGCATAGCCATCGGCTCCGCCTGTGCCACCGCAGCCGATTTTCGCGTAGACACCCGCGTAATGTTCAGCGCCGGATTAGCCGCCCAACGCCTCCGCTTCCTGGGCGACAGCCATACAGTCATGGCCATCCCCCTCAGCGCCTCCTCCAAAAACCCCTTCTTCGACCGCTAAACCAATAAAAGCGAAAGTTACCCCCATAAAAAAAACGTACCCAATGAATGATTGGGTACGTTTTTCCTTTTTAGTGACCGCGACAGGGTCTGAATAATGCAATAAATTCATATTTGAAAGCAACGATAGGAAATGAACATATCGTGTTATTAGTCTATTATACACATAGTTGTTTAAAACAATGAATTGCATAGTATTTTGTCAAATTGAAATAAATTGCGTTTATGTGGTGCAAATGTGGTGCAAGTTTGGTATATTTGCACCACGAATCAACAATAATATTTTTCGTGGCGACAGTAACAGCATTTATTCGCACCACAAAAACCGACAAAAACAAGTCAGTAAATGTTCGTTTCCGATTAAGGGACGGACGGGAAATACAGCTATACCATAAAAGCGACATAACAGTTAGTCCTAACCTCTGGGACGGAAAACGGGAGGGCTACAAAGCAAAATGCGTTATTAGCAGTACGGAGCGCATATCGTTCAATAATGCTATATCCGATAGGAAAAAACTTATACTCAAGGTCTACGCAGAGGCTAATAATGGAACTGTTGATGGAAACCAATTTGAAAAGTTGATAGACAGAGAACTCCATCCCGACAAGTACATAAAGCCAAAAGAAAATGAAACTTTCTTTGATGCGCTTGATACATTTATGGAAAAGCGTAAAATGTCGGACGAACGCAAAGAAGGATACAGGGTTATTAAAAGAATACTCCAAAGATTCGAAATGTTTATCTCACTATACGAAAACTCCCTGTTTATCCTGGATTTAGACAAAATATCGGCTGAAACATTGGAAGACTTGGAAAATTTTATCAGGAATGAGCATACATTATACAGCGAATACCCCCAGCTATACAAGGCTTTTCCAGAGAAAAGAACCCCGCAGCCCAGAGGTCAGAACCGAATTAATGATATTTTTTCACGCATCAGAGCTTTCTTTTCATGGGCGAACGAAACAGAAAGGGCGTCTAATAACCCATTTAAAAAGTATACGGTAAGAGAAAGCGTCTACGGAACACCTTATTACCTGACAATAGATGAACGGAATAAAATGTACAGTCTCGATTTGTCTAAAAACCCCAGATTGGGGGCACAAAGGGATGTGTTTGTTTTCCAATGCCTCATCGGCTGCCGGGTGGGAGACCTTTATAAACTAACCGGAGAAAATATAATAAACGGTGCGGTAGAGTATATCCCTAATAAGACAAAAGAAGGTCATCCGATTGTTGTTCGTGTTCCATTGAACGAAACGGCGGAATCTATTGTATCAAAACACAAAAGTACTAACCCGAAATCCCCTCTATTTCCTTTTTCAAGCGAACAAAAATACAACGCAGATATAAAACAGATATTGACGCTTGCTGGGATAAGAAGAATTGTGACGGTACTAAACCCCACCACACGAATAGAAGAAAAATGTCCTATCAACACGATAGCCTCATCTCATTTAGCCCGGCGTACCTTTATCGGTAATCTTTACAAAAAAGTCAAAGATCCCAATTTAGTGGGAAGTTTGAGCGGACATGTAGAGGGAAGCAAGGCATTTGCCCGGTACCGGGATATAGACGAAGAAATGAAAACAGAACTTGTAAAAATGCTGGAATGAGTACGGAAAACATTAACAAACTCGAAAAATTGGTTGTCGACTATCAGCAAGTAATGCGCGGACAGGTAGACATGAGAAAATTCACCTATTATGCAATTACCTATCACAGCACAGCGATAGAAGGTAGCACATTAACGGAAGGGCAGGTTTATAATTTGCTCGACCAGGATATACCTGCCCAAAACAAACCCTTTTCGGAGCAACAAATGGTCATTGACCACCAAAAAGCCCTTGTTCATACTCTCAATCGAGCAAGTAAAAAACAGCCACTCGTAGAACCCTTTATACAGGAAATCGGGGGTATGGTGGTAAAGAACACCGGTGGTATTTACAATACTGCATTAGGGACGTTTGACAGTACACGTGGTGACTACCGGCTTGTAAATGTTCATGCAGGGGCACGGACTTTCCCGAATTACAGCAAAGTACCCGACCTAATGAAATCTTTTGTTTCCGACTTGAATAAACGAATATCGGAAGCGAAAACCTTTCAGCAAAAATGTGAAGCGGCTTTTTATGCACACTTTCAATTTGTGAGCATACATCCTTTTGCTGACGGCAACGGACGAACAAGCCGACTAATTATGAACTACATTTTAGCTTGCTTTGACCTGCCTGTTTTCTATGTGTATAAAAGCAACCGTATTTCCTACATTCATGCTTTGGAAAAAGCGCGCGAAACCGATAATACAGCGGTGTTCCATGATTTTATGTTTAGGCAATACAAGAAGTTTTTGGAAAAGGAAATAAAGACGGCCTAATAGATTAAATACTTGGAGCGATATGGGAACAAAAGATGATACAAAACAGAACAATAATCCTATACCTCTGAATGAATTGAACATACAGAGGGTTGAAGATATTGCCAAGCAGATTATTCCAAAATCGGATAATCTGCATAACGAACTTAACAAGCAATTCATTAACCGTATGAATGAAGACCGTGAAGATGCACAATACAGTAAAGAACAGGTTTTGCAGATGCGAGAAAATAACAATAGCCGATTGTATAAAACGCCCAAAGATGTAAATTATAGCAATGCCGATGGCTATGTTTGGGAAAATGGCAAGGTTGGTTATTTCATTTCTTTTGAACACAGACCATTGAACAATGATTTTCTTCCGCCGAAATTTGGCGGTGGTCAAAAGGACGGGAAAGGATTACGGTTTGTGCAGATACATCGAGATAGTAGTAAGACCTTTGCTTTCCCTCAAAGCAACAATATTATTACTTCCGGCTTCGGCGAATATGTGTTGGAAAATTGGGGGGAAGATTTATCCAAACTATGCGAAGACTATATTACCGGCAAATACCGGAAAAGAGTTGAGCAATGGCGTAAAGACAATTACCCTCAAGCGGATAAACAGACGGCATTACTACTATTAAACGAATTGAAAGAGGACGAACAAAGCAGATGGGGAAAACGTCTATTTCAGAATTCTTTACCGCAAAAGATAATGAGAAACTAAATCAATGATTGAATGATTATGGAAACAAATGAAAATATTCTCCACGTAAAAAATGCTACAAAGAGGGCAATAGTCTACGACAAAAAAGGAACCCCTCACGAGGAGTATAAAAGATGGGGAAATGGTAGAATTGGCTATTTTGATGACCCTGACAATAATTGCTTATACAGATTCATAGAATTAGTTGAGAAGGACGGGAGGTTGGGCGACCCAATTTATTCGGAATACGATAAAGAAAATAAGTATTGGTATTCGGCAGAGGGTCGGGATTGTTACTACAAACAAAAGGCAAGACAGTTACCTGCTTTGGCCGGCGGTTTTGTCGGGTGGTTGATTAAGCATTGGGGAGATGGCACGCAAACGATTTTTTCAGGTTATTTGCAAGCCAGATTAGCCCAATATAAAGCCGAACATAAAAACGATGCCGATGTATTTAAGCGTGATTTGGAACGTGAATTTTACGACCAATACAGAGCCAAAGAGGAGCAGTGGGTAAGACAGTCGGAAGGCATATTTTCTTTTATTTCCGATCCGGAAGTAAATCAAATAAAGGGACATGTGAGATACTACTTTGAGTATGTAAGTCAATTTGAAACAAAAACTAACCCCTCCCCACAGCCGGAAGCAGCCAAGAAATTAGAATCAAATACTAATGCAGCGAATACCGGTGAGCCTCAACAATATACTCTTGACATGACTAAAATTTCAGCCGTCTATAAATTTTGCATTGATACAGGGGTATTGGATAATGCCATTGTTTCAGATGTGAAATTTATAAATGCGGTGCATGAAGCTAACTTCAGAGAAATACATGCCCATGCGGCAAGTCGAGGGATGAAAACCAAATGCACGTATATTATCAGTGTTTTAAGTAAATTTATTCCCGAAAATTCACGCAAAGAGTGGTATCTTAAGACAGCCCACAGTATAGGCACCGAGCCAACCAAGTGCAGTGGAGCTAATGTGCCTTCGGGTTGGAGAAGGGAAGTAGACAGATTAAAATAACTCTATAATTACAGGATTGCCCCACACCCACCCCACAAAAAAATATTTCATAAAACGTAATGCGCTGATATTTAATTATATCTGCGCATTGTTTTTTGTAATTTTCTTTACTTTACCCCACACCCACCCCAGTACCCCAGTTGTATTTTTGTAAAGCGAAAGCCGAAAACAAACGACTGTATTACAGAAGGCAGTCGAAACGGGAAGTGCTGTATCATTTGACCCGTTGGCAATCGCAAAAAAAAATTAAGTCTTAAAAATTATGACAGATTTAATAAAACTTGCAAAAGAATGTCCGTCTATAAATCTGACAGTGACGGCGGGCGAGTTGTTGGAAGTGGTAGAGTATTGTGTCCAGACAACCCGGAAGGAATTGGAGCAACAAATTACAGATGCCAACACAGAAACGTATCCAAGTCCCGACCAGGTGGCAAAGATTCTTGATGTGGATAAATCTACCCTTTGGAGATGGAGAAAGCAGGAGTATTTAGTACCTATTGAAGTCGGCGGAAAACGCCGGTACCGAATGAGTGACGTAAAAAAGATTCTGGAAGGCTGAGTATGGGAACAAAAAAAAAGGCGGCCATCACAGCCGCCACACTGAAACGTGGTAAAGATAATCATTTTGTTTCACAGTACCAAACTGTTTATCAATCTTTTAAAGAACGTCCCAAAACGATGCTGCAAGTATCCATTGAAACGGGGATACTGCGGGCGAACATTTGCCGTTACATTGCCGATATGGAGGAAAAGGGATATATTCAGGTAATCCGCAAGGGATATTGCCCTTATACTCAATTCCGAGCGGGCTTTTATTCTACCGATGAGGCTTTGTTTACGAAATCCAATGTTGTGCAGCTTAATTTGTTTGGCGATGGGGGGATTTAATTTGAAAGATGTCGGATTTGATTTTAGCCGGATAACTCCCGATGCTATCAAAGCCGAAGCGGAACGATTGACGGCGCAACCCGAACCTAAAGGCAGTCGCGAAATCCTGGAATCGTTGATTGCTCAATGTGCACCGGTAGATTTCATAGCAAAGCTATACCCGAACATATCAGCGGAAGAGCGCGCTGAACTCAAAGTAAAACGACCAGAGATGAAGGTGCTCATCATAGAGGAGATATTGCAGCGGGCGCAGGCTAATAATTGGGCTTTATGCAAACAGGGCGGGTTTTGCTATCTCTATACCGGAGCATACTGGGAGACGCTAACCGAAGATGATGTAAAGCATTTCCTTTCCGAATGTGCGGCGAAACTGGGAACGAAACAGGTTTTAGCGAAAGAATGTCAGTTCGTAGATGACCTTTATAAACAGTTCCTGTTTTCCGCACACTTGCAGCCGCCGGAATTTGCGCCGGACAAGGTTTTGATCAATTTGCAGAATGGCACGTTTGAGGTGACGACGGATCATCAGGGGTTGCGGACATTCAATCATGCCGACTTTCTGACCTATCAATTGCCATTCCGGTACGATGCCGTAGCAACCGCCCCCATATTCAAAAAATATCTCGACAGAGTCTTGCCCGACAAGACAGCACAGGCGGTTTTAGCGGAATATGCGGGATACTTGTTCATCCGTCATGGTAGCGGATTGAAGTTTGAGAAGTGTCTTATCCTTTACGGAAACGGTGCAAACGGAAAATCGGTGTTCTTTGAAGTATTGACGGCGTTGTTAGGAGGCGAAAATGTGAGTACCTACCCACTTTCAGACTTGACTGACAAGACGGGCTACTATCGCGCGGAAATCGCCAACAAGCTTTTGAACTATGCAAGCGAAATCAGCAGGGAAATGAATTGCGACCTCTTTAAAAAGCTGGCGAGCGGAGAAACGTTTACGGCACGAAGTCCCTATGGGCGACCTTTTGAAGTCAGGAATTATGCCAAGATGATTTTCAACGCAAATGAGCTGCCGAAGGATACGGAGCAAACAAATGCGTTCTTTCGCCGGTTTATCGTCGTTCCTTTTGATGTTACTATTCCGGAAGGAGAACAGGATAGGGGATTGCACAAGAAAATCATTGATGGCGAACTATCGGGGGTGTTCAATTGGGTATTGGACGGATTGAGACGGTTGCTGTCGAATAAAAAATTTACCGACTGCACGGCGATAGATGAGACTTTGAAACGATACCGTACCGAAAGCGATAGCGTACAGATGTTTATTGAGGAGCAGAATTACCAGCCAAGCAATAATGAGCGTATGTCACTAAAAGAACTGTACCAACAATATAAGACCTTTTGCGGTGAGGATGGGTATCGGGCTTGCAGCAATCGTACGTTTTCGGACAGGCTGCGGGTGAAAAGCTTTGAAATAGTAAAGAGCGGAGACAGGTATGTTTATGTTGAAAGAGAATACTTATACTAAAAAAAGTCTCTAAACGAGCGTCCAAATCGTCCGTATCGTCCAAAATCCAAAAAAGTTGGACGATACGGACGCAACGGACGATAAAAAACAAACATTTTTTCACGCAAAAAATTATAGGGATGGAATATCATAAATACAGTTTAACGAAGAAGGGAAAAAGCATTTGTCCTGCATGTAAAGACAAGCGGAAAACTTTTGTCTTGTACATTGATAATACGACAGGCGAGCCGCTTCATTCATCTGTCGGGAAGTGCGACCGCGCCGACAAATGCGGGCACCATTACTCCCCGAAGCAGTATTTTCAGGATAATCATATTTCCTTTGATACTGTCAGGAATGACACGCCCTACCGGAAGCCCCTCCCGATGCCTCAACCTGCACCGTCTTACATTGGTGCGGATATTTTCAAAAAATCATTGCAGGGATATGAAACCAATGCGCTTGTTCGATACTTGTGTAGAATTGTCGGCGATGAGGCTGCAAAAAAAACGATAGGCAAATATTTTATTGGCACATCCAAAAACGGAGGTACCGTATTTTGGCAAATAGATGGCTACGGGAAAATACACACGGGGAAGATTATAATGTATGGAAAGGATGGACACAGGCGCAAAGATGTAATGCCGCCCGTACAATGGGTACACAGCTTATTAAAGTTGCAGGATTTCACCCTGTCCCAATGTTTCTTTGGCGAACATCTATTGAAGGATACGGCAAAACCCATCGCCATTGTCGAGAGTGAAAAGACGGCGGTTATAGCAAGCTGCTATTTGCCTGCCTTTACCTGGCTTGCCTGTGGGGGCAGTGAAGGACTTAGCCCTGATAAATGCAAATATCTGAAAGGCCGGGAGGTTATACTCTATCCCGATAGCGGAATGTATGACAAATGGAACTTTAAGGCCAGTCAGCTCCGCGCAATCTGCAAAAGCGTATCCGTTTCCAATCTGATAGAGGAACAGGCCACAGAAGTGGAAAGAGGGGCGGGTTTTGATTTAGCGGATTACCTAATACGCTTCCCGTTATCGGAAATCATCAAAGAAAACCGGCAGGGAAACATTGAGCCGTCGTCAGAACTTCAAATACCCCCGACCCCGAAGCAGGACGGACAATCGCCGGCTTACGTCTCTGACGCCGGGATATTGTACATACCTACTCCGCCGGACGGACGGACAAGCTATACTACCTATCCAAGCGTTGAGGCTTATAATAAACGTTCCATACTGCCGGAGATAATACCCATACAAAGCGTGGATGTTTCCGGCATGAAACAGGTTTTTATCAATCTTAATACATTAACAATATGAGTGTAGAATATCAAACCATATTCGGCAATACGCCGTCTAAAAGTAACAGTTACAAGGTTATCAATATGAAACAGACATGATCGCTCTCGCTCACCAAAGGGGATGAAAAGGTATTTGATTTGGCATAACTTTGTTGGATATTCGTTACCTTAGTTGCCATCATCCCTTTAATTGAGTAAT
>JAISWO010000038.1 GCA_031271045.1 Tannerellaceae bacterium | reverse complement strand
AGGAGGCAAGTGTTTCTTCGTTCAAAATGACGTTGTGGAGAAGGAGGCAAGTGTTTCTTCGTTCAAAATGACGTTTTGGAGAAGGAGATAAGTGTTTCTTCCTTCACACAGGCTTACGGCCGAACAGTTCGTGCGCCGGGCGACAGAAAGCAAGTGAACCGGACGCAGAAATAAAATCTTTTTACGTAGATTTGCATGCGTATAAAATAATGTATCCTGTTTTTTACTCTAATTATAATATTTCAAACTTATGCAAACAATTGAAAAATACAATTTCGCCGGCAAGAAGGCATTTGTAAGGGTGGACTTTAATGTGCCCCTGGATGAGAATTTTAATATCACCGACGACACGCGCATCCGAGCCGCCCTGCCGACGCTGAAAAAAATTATCGCCGATGGCGGTAGCCCCATCATCGGCTCGCACCTGGGACGACCTAAAGGCGCTACGGACAAATACTCGCTGAAACATATCCTGGCGCATCTGTCCAAATTGCTGGAAACAAACGTACAGTTTGCGCCCGACTGCATCGGGGAAGCTACCGCCGCCCAGGTCGCCGCCCTGAAACCCGGCGAAGCCCTGTTGCTCGAAAACCTCCGCTTCTATGCCGAAGAAGAAGGCAAACCCCGCGGACTGGCCGACGACGCCTCCGACGATGAAAAGAAAGCAGCCAAAAAAACCGTCAAGGAAAGCCAACAGACATTCACCCAAACGTTGGCCTCCTATGCCGACGCCTACGTGAACGACGCCTTCGGCACCGCACACCGCGCACATGCCTCGACAGCCCTGATCGCCGCCTACTTCGACACCGACAACAAAATGTTCGGCTACCTGATGGAAAAAGAAGTACAAGCCGTCGAAAAGATACTGACCAACATCAACCGCCCGTTCACCGCCATCATGGGAGGCTCGAAGGTTTCTTCCAAAATAGAAATCATCGAAAACCTGCTCGATAAAGTCGACAACCTGATCATCACCGGCGGAATGACCTATACCTTCACCAAAGCACAAGGCGGACGCATCGGCGGTTCAATCTGCGAAGACGATAAACTCGACCTCGCCCTCGAATTGCTGAAAAAAGCCAAAGACAAAGGCGTCAACATCGTACTGGCCATCGACGCCAAAGTAGCCGACAGCTTCAGCAACGACGCACAGATCGGCATCTGCCGGGTGCACGATATCCCCGACGGCTGGGAAGGCCTCGACATCGGCCCGGGCACCGAAGAGCTCTACGCCGACGTCATCCGCCAATCCAAAACCATCCTCTGGAACGGCCCGACAGGCGTATTCGAATTTGAAAACTTTACCCACGGCTCGCGCGCCGTCGGAGAAGCCATCGTAGAAGCAACGCGCAACGGAGCCTTCTCGCTCGTCGGCGGAGGCGACTCGGTCGCTTGCGTCAACAAATTCGGCCTCGCCTCCGGCGTATCCTACGTCTCGACCGGCGGAGGCGCCCTGCTGGAAGCCATCGAAGGCAAAACCCTGCCGGGAATTGCCGCCATACAAAATCCCTGACCCTAAAACCGACTGACATGAAAACCGACTACACAGAACGCAACACCGCCATCGACATCCTGCGGGCGCTCACGATGTTTGTCATGATATTCGTCAACGACTTCTGGACCGTACACGATATCCCCCACTGGATGGAACATGCCGGACGAGGCGAAGACTTCCTCGGACTGTCCGACGCCGTATTCCCTTGCTTCCTCTTCGTGGTCGGGATGTCGATCCCGTTCGCCATCGAACGCAGGTACGCCAAAGGCCTAACGGTCGAATCAACGGCCGGACACATCCTTTCCCGCACCCTGGCCCTCGTGCTGATGGGCGTTTTCATTGTCAATTCCGAAGCGCGCCTCTCCTCCGAAGCCGGCTACAGCCTTCCGGTCTACCGGCTCCTGATGGTAGGCGCCTTCCTCTGTATCTGGAACCAATACCCCTCCGCCGACGCCCGGCAGCGCCGCCGGTACCTCCTGCTCAAAGGAATCGGGATCCTCATCCTGCTCTACCTGGCCATCACCTTCCGCGACGAACGGGGAGGCGTCTTCGCCGCACGCTGGTGGGGCATCCTCGGCCTGATCGGATGGTCCTACCTCCTGTGTGCAACCATCTACTTCTTCACCCGCGACCGGCTGCGATACCTGATACCTGCCTGGCTTGTACTGGTCCTCCTCTCCATCCTCGGCTCCACCATGAACGAAGCCTCCGGCGGCGAAGCCCTGCTATCCCTCCCCCGCCCCAATTTCTACAACGAAATACTAAACCTCCTGCATACCGGCAACGGAACCCTGCCCGCCTTTACGCTCGGAGGCATGATCCTGACAATCCTCAGCACAAGATACCAACGCCTCCCCGCCGCGAAAAAAGCACTGGGAGCCGCCCTCCTCGTCGCCCTGCTGCTGATAGCCGGCATCATCTCACACCGCTTCTGGATCATCTCCAAACTGAGCGAAACACCCACGTGGCTGTTCTACATCACCGCCTTGGCCGTAACACTCTATGCCCTCCTCTACACACTGACGGAAAAAGGAAAAGCCCATTGGTTCAACCTCATCAAACCGGCCGGGACAGCGACACTCACCACCTACATCGTCCCCTACGCCGTCTACAGCCTCAATAGCCTTGCCGGCATCCAATCGCCCGGCTGGTTTGCGCATGGATTCCTGTCGATCGTCAATTGCCTCTGCTTTTCCTTCCTGATCATAGGCATCACCTGGCTATTAGGACGCCTGCACATCAAACTGAAAATCTAAGCCCGGCAGAGACAGAAACCGTCCCGGCCGGACTAAAAACCCGCATAACCTTGCCCCGAAGAAGTGCGAATAACGAAAAAAGTTTAACTTTGTTCCTCGATGAAAATAGAAGAACAAAATTATGACAAAGAAAGACGATGTATTTGAGCGTTTTCGGGATTCTTTCGGTAAGATGAACGGACGTTTTCATGTATTGGAACAGCGCGTTCCCGTAGAATTACAATTGGAATACTTCAAATATTCCGAACGTATGCGCAAGAACAACACAAAGATGACAGACGACAAATACAATGCTTACGTTCAAAGTCTTTCTAACGACACACTGTCATTGGAACACAAAAAACACATCCTTTCAGCCTTAGCTATCTCAAACGAAGTACGAGCATACCGCCTGTTGGAAGGATACGTACAACATCCCGACCCCGACATACAGAACTGGGCCTATATGGCTTTGATGGAAAGCCGGATTTCCATCGAATCCGAACTGCTGGAAGAAAAACAGATATACATCTCTACCGGATTAGGAGGCAGGGGCGAAAAACTGCGTTTTTACATCCTGATCATCGCATCCGGAAAAGAACCCTTTCAAGAATATCAACGTCAGACTCTGGAACGCGAATTTGCCTACTATCTCCCTACAAAAGACTGCGAAATAGAACGCCTTACGATATATGACGCCTACGTCGAATTAGTCCTCTTGATGCCGGTAAAGAAAGACATCAAAGCGATCATCGAACAGGCAATAACCGAATGTAACCAATATGGCAATTTTGTCTCGAATCAAATAACCATCACAAATGTGAAAGAACTGTCTGCAACGGAAGTAGCAGAGATTATAGACTCAGTACATGGAAGCAAAACTGATCAGGCAAGCCATTAAATATGCTATCGTAGGAGTAAGCAACACAGCGCTATCGCTATGCGTGATTTGGGTGATGATGAAGATGCTGGGATATTCGGATGAAGTATCCAACCTAACAGGATACATCGCCGGCATTTTAAATAGTTTCGTATGGAATAAACAATGGACGTTCAAAAGTTCGGATGCGTGGGCTGGCAGTGCCATCCGTTTTGCACTTGTTTTTGGTGTTTGCTATTTGTTGCAATTCGGATTATTGCTTTACCTCAACCGCCATCTATCCATTGATCCATTCTATAATCAGGTACTTGCCATGATATTTTACACAGCTGTTAATTTTCTAATGAACAAATACTTTACTTTTAAAAAACAAAAAGGATGAAAAAACTTACCATTATTATTCCCTGTTACAACGAAGAAGAAGTAATAAAGGAATCCTATCGCCGCACGAAACAAGTCTTGCTCTCATTGCCCAACCCTACGGAAATCCTGTACATCAATGATGGGAGTCAAGACAAAACGCGCCTCCTGCTAAACGAAATAGCCGACTCCGACCCTCAGGTAAAAGTCATCCATTTCTCCCGCAACTTCGGCCATCAGCCGGCTGTTACCGCGGGCATCAATCGCTGTACAAGCGATTTGGCTATCATCATGGACGCCGATCTGCAAGATCCTCCCGAACTGATACCCCAGATATTGTCTCTACAAGAGCAAGAGCAAGCGAATGTAGTTTATTGCGTCCGCAAATCCCGCGAAGGAGACAATTTCTTTAAACGCTTTACGGCTAAGATGTTTTATCGCGTGATGAACTCAATGAGCGAAGTTAAATTCCCCCTCGACACAGGTGATTTCCGACTGATAGACCACAAGATAATGGCTGAGTTCGGACGTTTGCAAGAACGCGGCAAATATATCCGTGGATTAATCAGTTGGATAGGTTTTAAGCAAGTCCCGTTTTACTATAAACACGAAACACGCGTTGCCGGACAAACGAAATACCCTTTCAATAAAATGCTCAAATTTGCCTCAAACGCCTTGCTGTATTTCTCAAACAAACCCCTCAAACTGGCGATGAGTTTAGGCTTTGTAGCCGTGATCATTGGTCTCATTCTTGCCGCCTGGTTTACGTTAGGCAAGATATACGGTTTCAGCAACGCCGAATCCGGATGGACGTCCATTGTGAGCATGATTATCTTCTTTGGTGGTGTGCAACTGTTGACGGTCGGTGTTCTGGGGCAATACATCGGCGTATTGTTCAATGAGATCAAAGCCCGTCCCGAATACATTATTGAAGAGGAACGAAATTTCTAACAATCTTATATTCACCCTTATATTCACGCATATTCTCTTATTCATTAAAGGGAATATGCGTTTTTTCTTTATTGAAATTGATTTTCTTATTCTTTTCATCCAATTATTTGTATGTGATCATATTTTCGTATTCATTTTTGCATATAGAATGAACGATATTTTGCAATTATAATTAAAGGTGATTTTTCTATGATAAAAAGATTCTCGATTTTTTAATGATCTATAAAAGATAGATTAAATGGTTGATAATTGTATTATATGATTCATTCATAAAATTACATATGAATATTTCAGATGATATATTGATTGGATAATACATTGTATAATAGCTTTTTGTTTATCATCATCTTAATCATATAAATAATACTCTTTTAATTGAGTATTTTAAACAAACAAACGATATATTCTATTCATTGATTGTCGTGCATTTAATTGCCGCGATTAATCTATATTCCATTATCATATATAGATTGTTTTTCTGTTTTTCATTAAGGATGTATTGTATATTGATTTTATATTGTAATGAAGGATCAAAATATATTTTTCAAATGTTTGCTTTTCTGTTTTGTTTTACTTGGTTGAAAAATGGGAGTTTCGAGTTAATTTGGTATTTTATATGCAGGGTGCACATCCTTTCATTGCATATTCTTCATTCATATTTGACTTTTTTTAGGTTGTTTAAATATTTAGGTTGTTCATAACATGTCAGTAACAGTAAGTGATTTCTTTATGCAGTAGTAAATTTGGCTGGTGGAAATGTAGAATGGACTATACAATGATTGCATTAGCAAGAAGAAGATGTATCCTGATATTTTGAAAAATGTATAATTTACACCTGCAGGCGCGGAAATGCAATGGCGCTTTTCTTTTTGTTAATTAGCAACCGGAAAAGAGATTATACACTTCTGCAAAGACCTGCAAATGGATGAAAAACACTTCTTTTTAAAAATCAGATATCCTTCATGTTCAGTATATTGTAGGATGTATTAATATCGTAGACATCCTGACCATCTACTTTTTTGATGTATTTAACGACACGTATGGTCACAGGCAGGACAAAAACTTCGTACAGGGATTTCAAAAGGGCTTGTGTGCCTATCATAATTAATAATTCATAAAATGGAACCAATCCCCAAAAGGCTATAGGGAAAAAAATCAATGAGTCGGCACTCTCTCCGGCAAGGGTTGAAATGATCGCACGGATTGAAAAACTTCTACCTTGATAAGACACTTTCATGCGACTCATGATATAGGCATTAATAAAAGAGCCTGTTAAAAAAGCAAGCAGGCTGGCAATTGCAATGCGGGGCGCCAGTCCGAATACGAAATTAAAGGCTTCTTCGCCTTCCCAGAATGGAGCGGCAGGAAGTTGGACGGAAATCTGGGAAAAGAGGATCAGCAGGAAGTTGGACGCGAAGCCGCTCCAGATGATTAGCCTGGCTTTTTTAAAGCCCCAGACTTCAGCGATGCAGTCGTTGATGATGTAAGAGAGCGGAAAGACGATCAATCCTGCTGTGGCGGTAATTCCAAAGATCTGAATGACTTTCGTTTCCAAGAGGTTGGAAGTAACCAGGCATATATTGAATAAGATGCCCAGTAGCATGAAGGGAATTGTAACTGTTTTTTGCATATTTCTTGTTTTTTACGTGGTTGAACAAGCACACGGGAAGGATGTTACACCTTCCTATACATGTCTAATCATTTATTTTGCTGCAAAGATAAAGTAAAACTATTTTAAAATACTACTTTTGTGGGCAATAAAGGAATTAACGATTATTATCAACAAGATGAGAGACAATAGTTTTGAGACACGACTGCTTCATACACCGTATGAGAAACCCGATGCATACAATGCACTGGCCATGCCGGTATATCATTCGGTAGCCTGCGAGTTTGATACGGCGGAAGCTATGGAGGAGGCTTTCTGCGGACGGACAGCGGATCACTGCTATTCGCGGATTACCAACCCCACCGTGCAATACTATGAAAACCGGGTGCGCGCCGTGACAGGCGCCTATGGTGTGACGGCGCTCAATTCCGGTATGTCGGCCATCAGTAATGCGCTTCTGACGGTGGCTTATGCGGGGGCAAATATCGTTACGTCGCCTCATCTGTTTGGGAATACTTATTCGTTCCTAAAGAACACCTTGGGGGCGCTGGGAGTGGAGGCCCGTTTTTGCGATCTGACCAATCCGGAGGAGGTGCGGTCGCAGATAGATGAACATAGTTGCGCTATCTTCCTGGAGATGATAACCAATCCGCAGATGGAAGTAGCGGATCTGAAACTTTTGTCGGCCATCGGGCAGGCGTACGGCGTGCCTTTGATTGCAGATACGACGGTGGTTCCGTTTTCCGTTTTTCACGCCAAGGACTTCGGCGTAGATATAGAAATTATATCATCTACCAAGTATATATCGGGAGGAGCGACGAGTCTGGGCGGTTTGATTATAGACTACGGGACGTTCGACTGGTCAGGGGCGAAGGTTTTGAAAATGTGGCGTGGGCCGGCGGGGAATGAGGCTTTTTCGACCCGGATGCGGAGGGAGATTCACCGCAATATCGGCGCTTATATGACACCGCAGGCGGCTTATATGCAGACATTGGGTTTGGAGACTCTGCAACTCAGGTTTATGCGCCAAGCTGCTACGTGTTTGGATCTGGCCCGCCGGTTGCAAGAGACGGAGGGTATTGTGTCGGTTAATTATACCGGATTGGAGGGCAATCCGTTCTATGCTCTCAGTATAACGCAGTTCGGCGAGTATCCGGGCGCCATGCTGACGTTCGACCTGGCCTCGCGCGAGGCTTGTTTCGCTTTCCTGAACCGGTTGAGGCTAATACGCCGCGCCACCAACCTGTTCGACAATAAATCACTGATTATTCATCCTGCCAGTACGATCTACGGGAGCTTCCCCGAAACGGTACGCCGGAGCATGCACGTAAAACAGGAAACCATCCGCCTCTCCGTGGGATTGGAGTCGATGGATGATTTGCTGGATGATATTAAGCAGGCGCTGGGGCCGGTCTTATAGGCTATTCTTGAGTCGTTCTACGGCTTCCTGGGTCTCGTCGCGGTCGCCAAAGGCGGTGAGGCGCAGGTAACCTTCGCCGCTGGGGCCGAAGCCGACGCCGGGAGTGCCTACAATCTTTACTTCATATAATAATTTCTCGAAGAATTTCCACGAAGGTATATTGCCGGGAGTCTTGAGCCAGATGTAGGGGGCGTTTTCACCTCCGTAGACGTCGAGGCCGCATTGGAGGAGGCCTTCGCGCATGATGCGGGCATTGGTCATATAGTAGTCGATCAGGGCTTTCACCTGCTGTTTGCCTTCGGGGGAGTAGACGGCTTCGGCGCCTCGTTGGGTGATGTAGCTCGCGCCGTTGAATTTGGTGGTGAAACGGCGGTTCCACAGGGCGTTCAGCGAGATGGGCTTTCCATCCACGGTGAAGCCGTTCAATTCTTTGGGTACGATGCTGTATCCGCAGCGCACGCCGGTGAATCCGGCGGTTTTGGAGAAGCTACGAAATTCGATGGCCACTTTTTTGGCGCCTTTGATCTCATAAATGGAATGGGGGATCTCCGGATCCTGGATATAGGCTTCGTAAGCGGCGTCGTACATGATGATGACGTCGTTTTCGAGGGCGTAATTGACCCATTTGCGCAGTTCTTCTTTCGGGAGGGTCGTGCCGGTGGGGTTGTTCGGGTAGCAGAGGTAGAGGATGTCTACGCGGCGGCTGGGCAGATCGGGGACGAAGTGGTTTTCGGCCGTGCAGGGGATATAGACGACGTCGCTCCATTTGCTGCCATCGTACACACCGGCGCGGCCGGCCATTACGTTGGAGTCGATATAGACGGGATAGACCGGGTCGGTGACGCCGATGTTATTGTCGCGGCGAAGGATGTCGCCGATATTGCCGGTATCGCATTTGGCGCCGTCACTGATGAACACTTCGCTGGGGTCGATGGTTATGCCGCGGGCGGCGTAGTCATTTTTGATGATGGCGTCGATCAGGAAGGCGTAACCCTGGTCGGGGCCGTAGCCTCGGAAGGTTTCGCGGCTTCCCATATCGTCCACGGCCTTGTGCATGGCGGCGCGGACGGCTTCGGGCAGGGGTTGGGTGACGTCGCCGATGCCGAGGCGGATGATTTTGTCTTTGGGGTGAGTTATTTTGAAGCTGTTTACTTTCTTGGCTATATCGGCGAAAAGATAGCTGTTCTGCAGTTTCAGAAAGTGTTCGTTGACTAATGCCATATTTTGTGTTATTGTATAATGGTGTTTGTTAAATAGCGATCAATCCTTCGTATACGCGGACGGCATCGCCGGTCATGAGCAGGCGGTTGGTTGTTTTGTCCCAATGGATGGTCAGCGCGCCGCCGTCCATGTGGACGCGGACGGTCTGTTGGGTCATCCCGGCGGCGATACAGGCAACGGCGGTGGCGCAGGCGCCTGTTCCGCAGGCCATCGTGATGCCGGAGCCTCGCTCCCATACGCGCATGCTCACTTCCGTGGAGTTCAGGACTTGTGCAAATTCGACATTGGTGCGGCCGGGGGAGAAGAAGGGGTGATATTCGAGTGCGGGGCCTACCTGGGGAAGGTAGACGGAGTCGACATCGTAGGTGGGGATGACGAAGTGCGGATTGCCGACGGAGACGACCGTGCCGGTGAACGTCCCTTGGTTGGTGCGCAGCGTCAGTGCTTCCTGTTTGATGGCGGGGGCGCCCATATCGACGGTCACTTCGGTGACGATGTCGTCCTGGATGGCGAGTTGCAATTCTTTGATGCCCGACAGGGTTTCGAGCGTAAGCGTGGTGTTGCGCGTCAGTTGGTTTTCGTATACGTATTTACCGATGCAGCGGCTTGCGTTGCCACACATGAGGGCCTCGGAGCCGTCGGCGTTGAAGATTCGCATGCGAAAGTCGGCCACGGTGGAGCGGCTGATCAGCACCAGTCCGTCGGCGCCGATCCCGGTATGGGGGGCGCTCCATTGGGTGGCGAGTTGTGCGGGATTACTCAAAGGGAAGGCGTCGGTATCGACATATATGTAGTCATTACCGGCGCCGTGCATTTTGGTAAATGATATGAGTCGTTTCATTCGTTGCGCATGGTATAGGGGTATCTCACGTCCAGAAGGTTGGCCAGCGTCTGGTCGTCTTTGACGAGAGTGGCTTCGCTCGAGGGGAATCCGTTAAAGGGTTTGTCGAACCAGTCGATGGCTTTCGCCTGGTTGACGACGAGGCCGATGGGGGTGGTGTCGTCGGCATCGTAGAGGTAGTCGTCGACGGGGAAGCTGTCGACCTCTTCCGTCTCGGGGTTGTAGATCTTCACCACGCTGTCGGTCACGTCGGGGAGCAGGGCGACGAGGTAAGTTGGGTCGGCGGCGGTCAGCGTCATCTGGCTTCCGGAGCCGGGAAAGACGGAGGAGGTTCCGATCACGCCCTGGCTGGTGATGACAAGCTGTGGGGTGTCGTCGCCGGGTTCGTCTCCGCCGGGTGCGGGTGCGGGGGTGTCGCCACCGGGGTGGTATTTCGCGTTGCGGCGGGAGTAGATTGTCTCGTACTGGCGGATGTAGGCGTTGATGGTATGGATAACGCCTTCGAGCGTGGCGGCCAGGTCGGTATCTTTGGGGCGCTGTATCTCGTTGGATTGGTAGAGGACGTTGATGGCATTGACCAAGGCGGCGAATGAGAGGTCGACATGGTTGCGTGCTTCGAACAGGCTGCCTTCTTCGTACTCGTTTTGTTCGCCTTCGGCGCGTTCGTAGTAGAGTTCTTTGAAGGTTTCGTTATCCTGGCGGAGGCGTTCGATGACGGCGGCGGCTCCGAGCAGTGTGACGGCGGCGGCGAACTTGGGGGCGCTCAGGTCCTGGATCATGTTGGTGATCATGGCCGAGGTTTCGGTCATGGGGGCGCGGTAGGCGTCGGCATAGTTGGCCAGAACGGTCATCAGCAATTCGGCTGCTTCGACTTCGGCGGGCGTATCGCTGTAATGGAACATCTCGACTAAGCGTTTGAATGCCATTTGCGATCGCCGGCGTTTCTCGTGGGCTTCGACAACGGTCTTGGTGTCGGATTGCCGCAGGAATCGTTTGTAGATGGTGTCTTCGCGCGCGAAATCTTGCAGGAATTTGTTGCGCAGCTCAATGAGGACGGGGGATGTGAAGGTTACGCCTTCGAGGTGTTTCGAGGTGATGTCGAAGAAGTCGAAGTGTTCGGCATTGCGGAGCCGTCTTAAAAGCGTCTGAAAGGCTTTAATTTGTTTCATAATGGTTGCTTTTCTCGTTGTTGTCTATCTTTTGTTAGTATAAAAACATGGCACAAATGTATGGAATATATTTTATTGTCCAAATATTATGTGATTTTTTTTTCGAGGGTCTTGTAGTTATGTGATGGATCGCTCTGCAAGTTGCGGAGGGTCTTGCAGTATGTGATGGATTGCCCTGCAAGTTGCAGGGAGGGTTTGTAGTATGTGATGGATCGCCCTGCAAGTTGCAGGGAGGTTCTGTAGTATGTGATGAATCGTCCTGCAAGTTGCAGGGAGGGTTTGTAGTATATGATGGATGGTCCTGCAAGTTGCAGGGGGGGCCATCACATACTACAAGAGCTCCCTGCGGGTCGGTTGGGATTTCTGCATTGAATACTGAAGCCCCCTACGGTTGTAGGGGGCTTTCTGCATACGATGCCGGGGGTTCGTTCTTCCCGCAGAATGTCTTTGTGGCCTCTTCTTATTGGTGTTCGGGGCGGAGGAGGTCGTTGACAGTCTTGACGGGGTTGAAAGTTTCGATGGGTACTTCGACGAAGACGGTGTTCCAGTCGCTCATGGCGCCGTTCCAGAGGCCTGGCAGTTCGAGGGCTTTGAGTTCGCGTCCGTCTTTGCTTTTGAGTGAGATGAAGGCGGCGTCCGGGTCGACGTAATCGGGCAGGTGATAGGGCTTGCCTTCGTGGTCGCGCAGGGCGCAGACCAGGTCGACGGGGTTGAAGTGGGTGCCTTGGTCGAAGAGGGCTTTCTGCTGCGGGTTGTCGAGGTCGATTTGCGAGCTTTCGAGTATCTGGGGGGCAATGACGGCGTCGCGACCGAGGGTGAGGAAGGGGCCTCCGCCGGGTTCGCCTTCGTTGCGCACCATTCCGCAGATGCGCAGGGGGCGATGGAGCTTGCGGCGGAGGTAGAGGACGAGGTCGGCATCCTCGAGGTGTTTGATGTCGGCGCGGCGGATGCAGAGGGTGTCGTGCAGGAAGTGTATGATGTCTTCGATTTGCCGTTGTGTGTATTTACCGCTGTCGATCAGGCGGAGGTATCCGAAGATCAGTTGCTGGAGGCGGACCAGGAGGCCGGCGAGGATCTTTTTGTAGACGACGGTGGAGTAGCGGAGGCTGTCGGGGACGACGTTGTCGATGTTTTTGATGAAGACGATGTCGGCCGGGATGTCGTTCAGGTTCTCAATCAGGGCGCCGTGTCCGCCGGGGCGGAAGACGAGCCGGCCCCGGGCGTCGCGGAAGGGCTGGTTGTCGGCGTCGGCGGCGATGGTGTCGGTCGATGGTTTCTGGCGGCTGAAGGTGATGTGGTAACGGACCGAGAATTTGTCTTCGTAGGTACCGACTTTCTGTGCAATACATTGGGCGAAGAGGTCTTCGTGTTCGGGCGAGACGGTGAAGTGCAGGTTCACGTCGCCGGTCCGGTTTTTAGCGTACATGGCGCCTTCGGCCAGGTGTTCTTCGATGGCAGTGCGGACGCCTTGGGGGTAACGGTGGAAAAGCAGGAGTCCTTTGGGCAGTTGGCCGTATTGCAGGCCCCGGTTTCCGACCAGCGCTTCGACGACGGTCTTGTAGCGCCCCCGGCGGAGGAGTTCGTCAACGGGTTGGGCTTCTGCGGCGAGGCAGGCGGCGTCGAGAGCTTCGTAGAAGGCGAAGCGGTTGATTTGTTCGAAGAATTGTTTCTCCATCGGGGTCGTCGGAACCTCGGCGGGGGAGTCGATAAACTCATACAGGTGTTTGAACATCCGGCTTGCGGCGCCCGAGGCGGGTGTGAACTTGACGATTTTCGCGCTTTTGAGCAAATATTCGTCCCATGTTTGTATGCAAGCTAATTGTTCGTCTTTGGAGAGGGTGGTGATGCCTTTTCCTACGGCCGCCGAGGCGGTTATTTCGGGGAAGGGGAATCCGCGGGCGAAACAACGGAGCTGTTCTTCGATCTGCGCTTGGGCGATGCCTTTGGCGGCGATCGCCTGAAGGTCGTTTTCAGTTAACAAGGAGTTCATTTTGATGGTATTAACGTTATGTGTCGATTTGCTTTTACGAGTTGATCACTCTTGACAAAGATAGTAAAATAAGTTACAGTGCAATTATGCGGGCGTTAGCTTGATCAATATCTGCCTGGTCGATGCCGGCGAGGTAGATACGGGTGGTATGTTCGTTCTCGTGGCCCATTCCTTCGCTGATGATCTGCATGGTGACGCCCTTGCGCAGGGCGATGGTGGCCCAACTGTGGCGGGCGACGTAGGAGGTGAGGGGTTTTTCCAATTGCAGTCGCGACGAGAGGCGGGCCAGGCGTTTGTTGTAGGTACGCAGCAGGCTGGCGGCGCTCAGGTTGCCGGGATGGAAGATGGGCAGCAGGTAGTTGTCGACGGTTCGGTGGCTGTATCGTCCGACGATGTCTGCCATGCAGGGCTCGATGCGGATGATGAGCTTCTGCCGGGTCTTGCTGCGGGTATAATGGAGGTATCCGTCCCGTATGTGGCTGTGACGGAGGTTGGCCATGTCGATGAACGACATGCCTCGGGTATAGAAGCTGAACATGAAGAGGTCGCGCGTGAGCGACAGCTCCGTATCTCGTCCGAGGTCGAGGGCTTTGAGGCGCAGTATGAGCGTCTCGCCGATGGCTCGTTTGACGGTTTTGGCGATACCGGTGTATACGCCCCGGAAGGGGTATCGCTGGGGCGTCAGTCCTTCGTCGACTGCCCGGTTGTAGACGGCTCGCCAAACGCGCATGTAGCACGAGCTGGTATTCATCGAGACGTCTCTTGTCTTCAGATAGTTTTCGTATTGCCGCATCAGGGTGGCGTCGACAGTATCAATGGGCAGGTCTACGCCTTTGCGGAAGGAGTAAAAGCTACGACTGGCGACGCCGTAAATGGCGGCGGTGCGGTTCCGGTTGTCGGTGCTCAGCTTCCGGATCAGGTGTTCCATGAAAGGGAAGAGGTTTCCGTTGAGGGAACTGTCGGTATAGCGTTCGATCCATTCCTCCACGGTGTAGTGGTTTTTCTTTTTGAGCGCCTCGCGGCATTGGTTGAGCTTCCATATTTCGGTTTCCACATCCATCAGCGTTTGCCGGAGGTAGGCTTCTCGCTCGCGGTCGTCCGTTTGGCAGATAATTTGATTGGATACAGCGTCCCATTCATGTGGAAAGATGTGAAAACGGGTGGTGAGGATTTTCACTTTGCGTTTGTCGATGATCTGGATGGTTAGCACGCCTTCTTTCCCGGTGACAGTTGATTTTCTAAACTTCATTTTTATAGATGCCATGGTTATAAATATTAGGGTTATTAAAAATCTCCTGACACAGAGATGATCGTAAGGTTGATTGGCCTATATATATATGTACGCGCGTACATATAATAATATGTATGTGTCTGAAACGGATTTGTTAAAACCTCAGGATCTCAAAAAGGGAAGGAAAAACAGGTTCCGGAAGCCCGGAACGGGCCGGGTCAGCCGATATACGTTTCCATTAGTTTGGCCGTTGGCGAGGGGGTGAGGCCGATGTGCTGCGTATCGGCGGGGATCAGAAGGGTTTGCCCGCGGCGAAGAATTGTTTCGTGTCCTTTATCGTCGCGCAGGCTTGCCTGTCCATCCATACATATATATATAACAAACGAATCCAGGGCCGAAAAGTCGCGCCCGACGGCATGTTCCAGCTCCAGGAGGTTCGTCGTGAAGTAGGGGCAGTCAACCAGCGGGACAACGGCGTCGGTACGGGGCTCGTAATGCGTCCGGTAGTCTGTCCGGAAGGTATAGTCGATCGCATCCTTGGCCAGGGCGGTATGCAATTCGCGTCCGCGCCCGTCGGCATCCTTGCGATTGTAGTCATAGATGCGGTAGGTAATATTGCTGGTCTGCTGTATCTCGGCAATGAAGCAGCCCCGGCCGATAGCGTGCACTCGTCCGGCGGGCAGGAAAAACACATCGCCGGCCTTGACTTCGTACCGCTGCAAAACGTCCATGATCGTGTCGTCTTCGACTCGCCTCACATACTCATCGGCGTCGATTGGCTGCGAAAAGCCCGAATAGAGGGCGGCGCCGGCAGTTGCTTTGACAACGTACCACATCTCTGTCTTGCCGAATGAGCGGTGCCGTTCCCAGGCTAAGCGGTCGTCAGGGTGTACTTGTATGGAAAGGTTGTCGCGGGCGTCGATAAACTTAACTAACAGAGGGAATTTTGCTCCGAATCGTTCCATCACCTTCGCGCCGACCCATTGTTTTCCGCAGGCGCAGAGGATTTCATCCAGATTGTGTCCTTCGAGCGGACCGTTGGCGACAATGGAATAGTTGTCTTCTACGTGCGAGATCTCCCAGCTTTCGCCGATACCGTCTTGCGCGGGCGTAATCCCTTTGAACGGGCAGATGTCTGCTCCGCCCCATATTATTTTCTTTAAAATCGGTCTGAATGTAATTGGGTATAACATGGTGAATGGATGATTTAACAGGGTAAACGATGTGTGTCGGTCTTCTCTAAAACAACGGCGCTGCGGGCGGGTATGTACAGCTTCAGCCAGCCTTTTTTTTCTCCGGCGTACAGGGGATCGGACTGTGTGAAGTGATGAACGGCATCATCCGACAGCTCAAAACCGCCAAAGCGCCGGGCGTCTGTATTCAACACAACCCGATACTCGCCCTCCGGCACAAGAAATCCATAGCCGGTAAAGGAACGCATGGGATTGAAATTGAAAACAAACAGCAAGTTACGCCGCATATAGGCCAGTATCTGGTCGCCATCGCTATCCCATATCTTGGAAATCTGCGTGCGTTGAAAATCTTTCTCACATCTGATTAGTGTGATCATCTCGCGATCAAAATCGGCCAGGTAATGGTATTTCAGACCCGGATCGTCGACCAGATGCCACTGGCGGCGGGCGTATTTATAGGACCAGCCGTTGCCTGTACGGGGGAAATCTATCCACTCCGGATGCCCGAATTCATTGCCTATAAAGTTGAGATAGCCCCCATTGATGGTTGAGGCGGTGACTAAGCGTATCATCTTGTGCAGCGCGATGCCCCGGTCGACGGTAAAGTTCCGGTCGTCGGCCCGCATATGCCAATACATCTCGGAGTCGATCAGCCGGAAGATGATTGTTTTGTCGCCCACCATGGCCTGGTCGTGACTTTCGGCGTAGCTGATTGTCTTTTCATCCGCACGGCGATTGGTTGTTTCCCACCAGATAGAGGATGGGAGCCAGTTCTCGTCTTGCTTTTCCTTAATGGTCTTGATCCAGTAGTCGGGTATGTTCATTGCCATGCGATAGTCGAATCCGTAACCGCCGTCTTCGGGCGTCACTGCCAGCCCGGGCATCCCGCTGACTTCTTCGGCAATGGTGATAGCCAAGGGTTTGACCTGGTGTATCAGTTTGTTGGCCAGTGTAAGGTAGAGGATTGCGTCGCCATCCTGACGGCCGTTATAATAGTCGCCATAGTGGCTGAAGCTTTCGCCCAGGCCGTGACTGTAATAGAGCATGGAGGTCACTCCGTCGAAGCGGAAGCCGTCGAAGTGGTATTCTTCCAGCCAGAACTTGCAATTGGACAGGAGAAAGTGGAGTACTTCGTTCTTTCCGTAGCAAAAGCAAAGCGAATCCCAGGCGGGATGTTCGCGCCGTTCGCCCGGATGGAAGTACTGGTCGTAGGATCCGTCAAAGCGTCCCAGGCCTTCTACCTCATTCTTAACGGCATGGCTATGTACGATGTCCATGATGACGGCAATGCCTGATGCGTGCGCCTCGTCGATGAGTTCTTTCAATTCTTCCGGCGTTCCGAAGCGCGACGAGGCGGAGAAGAAGCTACTCACATGATAACCGAACGAGCCGTAATAGGGATGTTCCTGTATGGCCATAATCTGTATCGCATTGTAGCCGGCCCGGATGATGCGCGGCAGGATACGGAGGCGAAAGTCGGTGTAGGTGCTTACCTTTTCCTCTTCAGAGGCCATGCCGATATGACATTCGTAGATAAGCAGCGGATGGGTGTCGGGCTCGAAGCCGGTATGTTTGAATACGTACGGAACGGGAGGTTCCCATATCTGGGCGCTGAAGATCATGGTGTGTTCATCCTGCACAACCCGTCGCGCCCAGGCGGGAATGCGTTCGCCACAACCTCCCGGCCATTCCATATACAGCTTGAACAGGTCGCCATGATGCAGGCGTTCTTCGTCCAAGTGAATCTCCCAATGACCGTTCTCTATGCGCTGCATGCGGTAGCGTTCGTCTTTGGTCCATTGATTAAACGTACCGATCAGATAGATGGCCGTTGCATGGGGCGCCCATTCCCGGAAGACCCATCCTTGGGCCGTCTTATGTAATCCGAAGTACAGATAGCCGGAGGCGAAGTCGCTTAACGTCTGCCGGCCGTTGTCTGTCAGTTCTTTTTCCTTCTGAATGGCATATTGGTAGCGTCCGTTGATAGCTGCTTCGTAGGGAAGCAGCCACGGGTCGTTTTTTATTAAACCGAGCGATTGTATCATGTTTGACTTGCTTTTTGCTTGTCGCAAAGGTAGAAGATTTCCTTTCTTTGCGCGCGTTCCGTTCCTGTTTTTTGCGTACATTTGCGGTAAACTCTCCGAAAAATGAACAAAGGAATAAAAAGTCTAACATTTTATCTGCTGATGCTCGTCATATTCGGTTCATTGATGTACGTTATCGCCGTGCAAGGCGAGAGGCGGCAATCAGAAGAGTTACTTACTTCCTTAGCCTCCCAACCTTCCAACCTGACAGATGGTTTTGATGCTTTCCGCCACTTATTTCTCCGCGACACGGAGTCGCCCATTGCCATCCTGCTCTTACAGATCATTGCTATTTTACTTACTTGCCGTCTCTTCGGATGGTTGTTTATGAAGATGGGGCAGCCGACGGTCATCGGCGAGATCCTGGCCGGTATCGTTTTAGGGCCTTCGATTCTGGGACATTTTGCTCCCGGGATATCCGATTTCCTGTTCAGGGAAGAATCGCTTGCCAATATCAATATTTTAAGCCAGTTCGGATTGATCCTTTTCATGTTTGCCATCGGGATGGAGCTGGATACTGGCGAAGTACGCCGTAAATTGAAAGAAACGATATTGATCAGCCATACCAGCATTGTTGTACCGTTCTTCTTCGGCATGTTGACGGCCTATTTTGTTTACGACCGCTATGCCGATCAGACGACACGGTTTCTCCCTTTCGCTCTCTTCATAGGTATTTCGATGAGTATTACCGCCTTTCCTGTACTGGCGCGTATCATACAGGAGCGAGGGCTGACGAAGTCGCATCTGGGAACCGTCACGCTGGCCAGCGCCGCCAATGGCGATATTACGGCCTGGTGCCTGCTGGCCGTTGTGATCGCCATCGCGCAGGCCGGCACGATGCTGAGCGCTATTTACAGCATCCTCTTTTCCGGTCTGTATATGCTGCTGATGTTCTTCGTGGTGCAGCCCATTCTCCGCATGGTGGGGCATATCTATCACAACAAGGAATTGATTGATAAGGGGATGGTGGCCTTGATGTTTCTCATTCTGATCTGTTCGTCCTATTTGACGCAGATACTGGGGCTTCATGCCTTGTTCGGCGCCTTTATTGCGGGGGTGATCATGCCTGCCAACATCAAGTTCCGCAAGATACTGACCGAAAAAGTAGAGGATGTTTCCTTGGCTCTCTTCCTGCCGTTGTTCTTTGTTTCCACCGGTTTACGTACGGAAATTGCTTTGCTCAATACGCCGGAGCTATGGTGGATGTGCGCCGTGATTACGGGGGCGGCTGTCGTCGGGAAATTCGGCGGTGCCTTCCTGTCGGCCCGTTTCGTTGGCGAGAGCATCAGGGACAGTCTCTTCATCGGCGCCTTGATGAATACGCGAGGGCTGATGGAATTGGTCATACTGACGATCGGCTATGAGATGCATATTCTTTCGCCTCCGATGTTCGTCATGCTGGTGCTGATGACGTTGGTTACGACTTTTATGACGGCACCATTGATTGCCTTTATTCATTACTGCTTCCGAACGCGAAATAAGATGCAAAAAGAAAAGGTGCAATTGCAGACAAAGGGAGTGTTTAAGATCCTGCTGTCCTTCGGACGGGCAGGTAACGGGCAGATTATGTTGGATGTAGCTCACCAGGTTTTTGCGGCGGGCCGTAAATTGGAGATCACAGCCCTCCATTTGACCGTAGGGGTCGATGTGAATCCGTTGCATGCCGACAACTTCGAGGAAGTCAGCTTCGGACCCATCCTGTACGGCGCGCAAAAGCTGGGTATACCCATCAAAACACGCTACGAAATATCCAATAATGCGGGGCAGGATATTGTCGCGATCGTCAACGACGAAGGATTCGACTTCCTGCTCGTCGGCGCCGGCATTTCGCTGAGCAATCTACCGGCCGACGTAGCAGTCAATCGTTTCCGCACATTCTTTTATAACAGGTTCCTCCGGTTTTTCAAGACGCCCGAATCCTGGTTTTATCCCGGAGCTTTGTTGAAAGACAAAACCAAAGTCTTTATTGAAAACGCAGCCTGCCCCGTCGGCGTATTTGTCAACCGCAACTTTGTCAAGGCTTCCAACTGCATCCTGATCGTAGCCGCCGCTACGGATCTGTTCCTGCTGGATTATGCACGTATGCTCCTCAAGTCGACGCAGGGGAATCTTACCCTTGTCGACATTACCGCCGGCGACGGGGCTGATAGCAGCGATATACGCACCGCCCTTGCAGGGATTGAGACGGCTAAACAGGCAACCGTATTGCGCACAAGCCTTACACCCGAACTTTTCAGCGGATACAACTTCATGCTGATCAGTTATCATACATGGAACGACGTTTCCGAACATCACAAAGAATCCCTGCAACGCATGCCGTCGACACTCATCCTCAACCGTGAACTTCCGCCCGGAAGAAAATAAAACCGAAAGGTCTGTCCTATGCTGGTCGCAGACATATATCTCTTATTATAAATGTGTAATTGTTCGTTTGAATAATGAGTATATGATGGAAATATAATGAAAACAATCGAAAACACCACCTGATTTAATTGCAGGAAACAATCGAAAAACAATTTGACGAGAATACTTTTTACAAACGCTGGGAAGGGAGATGGCGTCATCACAAAGGCTGGACGAAATGTCCGGCTTTTTTGATGACGTAGCGAATTCGGCGGGAGATTATTCGTGCAGGACGGTTTCGGGGTAACAGAGACCGTCGAGGAGGGCCAGGAGGCACCGGCGTCGTTTCAGGCCATAGCGCCATAGCCGTTTCCCGAAGGGTGAGACTTTCATAACCTCAAGCAAGCTGCGGCGACGCCTTCTTACGGTTATAAAAAATCTGCCCTTTGGACAATAATGCTTCGTTGGGCCTTGCAAAAAAATTCACAAAACATAGTTGGATCTGCCGACGTTTATTCACTGATCATACTGACCCGGTTGGAGCTTCTTGGAGGTTACCTTGATCGGGGTAAGTCGCAGGGAGTACTGGTTGGAGATTACCCCGATCGGGGTAAGTCGCAGGGACTACTGGTTGGAGGTTGTTCAAAAAAATGAAAGCCCCAATGACTATTCATTGGAGCTTTCAATAAAAAATTGTAACCCGTAATTCGTAATTTGTGACTTGCGAAACTAAATGGATTCAAGGAAGCGGATGAGGGAGGCGCGATCTTCGCGGGGCATCTTGCGGAAGGCTTCTTTGAGCTCTTGGGCTTCGCCTCCATGCCAGAGGATGGCTTCCTCGTAATTGCGGGCGCGCAGGTCGTGCAGCATATCGGTATGTCCCGAAGTGACCATCAGCAGTCCGCGCCCCCAGAGCGGTGTGGTGCGGCATACGCGGGCACGGCCGGGCTCTTTCATGTCGAGGTCGTGGCGCAGGAGGTCGGTATAAGGGTATATCTTCTGGTTCGAGAGGGCAGGCAGCGGCGTATAATTGGCGCGGGTTGTCCACGAGGGGCGATGGCAGGCGGTGCATCCGGTGTCGTAGAAAAGATCGCGCCCGCGCTGTACGACGGGGTCGTCCAGGTTGCGGGCCGCAGGGACGGCGATTCCGCGGTGCCATACCATGAAGGCGTCGAAGTCTTCCATCGTCATTTCCGGCTCCAGTTCGCGCGACATCAGGTTGTCGAGGATCGTTTCCGCCGTCAAACCCAGGGCGGCCTGCACGTCGGCGTCCTGCGACATAACGTTGGCATATTCCTGCGTGATGTAATGATACCGACGGTCAGGGCGGGTGACGTTGGTGATGTTCCAGAGTGCATTGGCTCCCGGGCCATTGTCGAGGGTGGCTCGTGTGCAGAGGTAGGTGAAGCGTCCGGGATGCTTGCCGTCGAATTCGGGGTAGGGAGTCATGCCGGTTTCGTCGATGTCGGCACCGATCCGGCCCGGCGCATATCCGCGCGCCTGCTCTTGCTCATACTGCGCCCGGAGATCTTCATCCGAGATGGCGTCCAGCAGCCCGACGCCATAGATACCGATGGTCGCCTCGATCGAGGCGGCGTGCTTGCTCATATCGAAATCGTCGAACAGGATGGCTTCCTGGGCTACTTCCACGATGGGATAAATCAGCGTGCCTTCGTGTGCCGTGCCGGCGCTGTAAGGCGTTCCGTCTTCGTATTTATTGCCGTGTTCGTCTACGTAGGTCATCCATTTGAGGGTGATGCCCGACTCGTCGATGGGCGCTTTGAAGGGCGGCACGGCGCGCGTCTGAGTCATGCCGGTGAAGTATTTCGAGGCCAGGGCCAGCGTAGGCGATGCGGGGTCGTAGATCATCAGCAGGTAGCCGTTGCGACTGTCGTTGGTGTCGAACACATCGACTCGCTTGCTATGGCCGCCGTAACTGGGATGACAGGCGATGCAGGACTTGCGTATGTAGACCGGCCCCAATCCCGAATAGCCGGTGCCGCCGGCCGAGACAAAACTTTTGCCTGCAATCTCCTCGCCGCGCATAAATTGCCGATAGAGCGTCGGGTCGACATTCACCGGATCCATCGGCTGCTTGTAGGCTCTGGCTGTTGCATTAAATACGGTGCCGTTCACGCCTCCGGCATACCATTCTTCGCTATATTCTTCGTCCGGCACAGGTTCCAGGTCATTATCTCCGTCCGAACAGGAGGTCGCTACTACGAGCAACCCCATCATGCTAATCCATAAACTGTTTTTTTTCATCATGCTAAAAATTGCAAGGACAGTGCAAGCCATCGGTCAATACCAGGCTTGCACTGTCGTCAAAATGTTATACATATAATAATCGCATTATTCTAATGCGCCTTCGACGGAGCTGAACAAGGTCGCAAGTTCCCCGCAGGCAGTTACGGCGGCGTCTACCTGGGTCTTGTTGACCTGATCGCGCACCACTTCATAGAAGGAGAGGTCTCCCGTTCCGATGGCGGCGATCTTTGTCAGACATTCGTCGATCTTGGCCTTGATCTGCGTGTCCAGAGCCGGGTTGGCCTGGGCTAAGTAAGCGCTCAGCGAGGCGGCCGGGCGCGAGTAGCCGCTATTGTCTTCTTTCTGGACAAAGCCTCCCAGGTAGGCGTTCTTGATGCTTTGGATATTGTTCTGATAGTCGTGCAGCGAGTGCCAACTGTACCACGACTCGACGTCTTCCGTCTTCTGTGCTGCGTAAGGTGCTTCGATCTTGGTCGCGCCTACTTCGTCAGCTATTTCGCCGGCGCCTACGGCTATCTCGCTCAAGGCGTCGCCCCAGGAGGAATATCCTTCCTTGGTGGTGAGTCGTTTGGCGAAGTCATTGTAGTTGGGATTATTTGCCAGATGGGCGACTACGTCAGGATTTTCGTTGAAAACGGTTCGCATTTCAGCCGTTACGTTGGCTTCGCCCACCCAGGCGACATAGGCCAGGACGCAATCCCATACCAAGGCGTCGGTTGCAGCGACAAGATAGTTGCGTTCCGCTGGAGTGAGATCGCCCACCGGCCTTGGTTGTCCGTCGCGATAGAGGAGATATTCGGTAACGTGGAAACCGATCACTTCGGCGTCCATCTGCCAGGCTTCTTTGCCGGTCAGTCCGGGTTTCCCTTCCTCCATTGCTTTGGCAATATTTTCCAATTCCGCATCAATGGCATCCTTTTCCAGGGGCCAGGAGTCGATATGGCCGTCGATGTCGAGGGCTTGTTCGCCAACGGGACCGAAGAGGAAGGCTTCGCTGATTTCCCAGGCTATGCGCGCTGTCATCCAGGCGTCGGAAGCAGCTTTCATCGTTTCGTCCGAGGGAGTGGTTTTCAGCGCTTCGTTGGCTGCACGCATTTCGAGAGCTGCCTCAGCTAAAGATTTGTATGTGGGGACGACGGTTGATTCTACGTACTCCTTGAGGATGGATTCGAATAGCGCATCGTTGTCATCCGTTCCGGGGTCTCCGCCACCGTCTTTTTCACACGAAGAAATGGCGGCGACCATCATGATGGCAGCCAGCCCAAATAGTAAATACCTAAAAGACCTTTTCATAAATTGATTGTTATTAATATTATATATAGGATTCATTTTCCGGTTCACAGGAAAAGCCCCGAATAGGCTATGCCGAGCGAAAGGGTCGGCTCGTTATTGAACGGCGCCTTGAAACTGCGGAGGGCGTATTCGGCCTTGACGACCACTTCCTTGAACGGGAAGTAATTCAAGCCTACGCGCAGGATCCTTTTCTCGCACCATTCCTTGGCTGCGATGCCCTGGGCTGTTTTATACATGGAGTCGTAGTAGCCGTAATGACCGTACAGATATAACTTGTCCGCCTTCTCCTTGCGTGCGGGGAAGAGCGAGAGGACGTCGTATCCGGCTTCTACATACCAGCTCAGTACATCCGAGGCTACGTTCGTACGCGGCGAGGGACTGGCCGAAGGCAGCTTGCTGTTCACGTGCGAAATGGTATAGGAATCGCCCAGATGCCCGTAGAGGACGTTGGTGCGCGCCAAGATGTGATGGTCGTCGTAGACGGCGTCTATGGAGCCGATGCTTACAGATCCGTTGATGCCTTCCCGGCGCGTAACGCCGTTCGCGTCTTCGTATGTATGGACATAGCGCTCTGCCTTCAGGCTGTTTTGGGCGCTGAAGCCGAAATAGCCGCTCAGGCCGATGCGCAGACCTTGGACCGAATAGTTGTCGACGCGGATGGCGCCGGCGTACGTATTGGCTATGCTAAACTCGTAAGGAGAGACAGCTCCACCCTGTATCCAGTTAGCATTGCCGAAACGTTCGGCGTCGAGCCCGGCGATAAACTGAGCCTCGTAGCGCCAGGCAGGGATGCGTCCCCAGAGGCTGATACCTGTTTCGTGCCAGGTACAGGGCAGGATCGCGGCTTCCTCTTCGGGACGGAGTACGGAGAAGAATTCGGTGGGCATGTGGTATTGGTTGGTAAGCCCTATGGGGACGATGATGTGTCCCATGCGGATATTCAGCGCAGAGGAGAACGTCTTTTCTATCCAGAACTGCTCGAGGGCTACTTCGCCGCCTTTTTCTACTTCGGTTTCATATTCGCCGGTTTCTTCATTTTCTATCTCGACGGTCGATCCGGCTCCGCCATGTTCGAACTCTACCTCGGTGGATACCTTCCAGCCGTGTCCGAAATCATAACTGAGGTAGAACACCACATGCGGGAGGTCGAACCGCCCGTGGGTGGCGTCTTTGTTGCTTTCCGGATAGCGGTAGCGTTCTACGTTGTCGCTGTAGAACATGCGTTGCGCCGTAGCCTCGCCGTAGCCGCCCATCTGGAGGCGGGCAGATTGCGCCCCGACAGAAGCCGGCAGCGCACAAAGAAGTAAAAGTAAAATAGTGAAAGTAAATACGCTTTTCATTTGAAACTGTCTTTTCTTAAAGAGTTACAAATGTAGGCGGGCGGGTATTTGCCGGCAATCGCTATTTTGCGTTATTTTCCGGCTCTTGCGATACCTATATATAGGTATGCAAGGACCGGGCGGCCATAGGTTATTTCTTATGCTTGGCTGACATAATCACCGGGTTATCTTCTTCGTCCAAACCAGCGGCAATTTCTCTCAGGCGGCCTTTCAGTTCTCCTTTCCCGTATGCTTCGACAAGTAAAGGGCAAAAGAAAATTCACATGCATCAGATATTCCTCGAGACCTTGTCCCTTACGGTTTATCTTCCCTAAACCTTGACCGGTTGTCCTGTCAAAAATCAGAATATTCCCTTCCCTTGATTCGCGACCAAGAGGATATCCTTGCCAACATCCATTACTCTACCTTTCGTAAGAAACTCGTCGCTCGTCTTGAGCGGGATGTATTCCACGTCGAAGAAGTCCTGGAGGGTGAGGTCCTTCTTGGGGTAGGTTGCCGTAACGTCTACGGTGATGAGGTCATCGACCGGCTGTTTGTTTTCTCCGCATCCTGCCGTTATGGCGAACAGGATGATGACGGGAATTGCATGTACTTTTTTTATTGTGTCTATATTTATTATTGTTATAAAATGCTGGTTCAATCTCTTAACCTGAATTCGGGATAAGAAAAGTCCAAAAGAGAGGTAAGTATCAAATATTATATTATTTGTCTTTTAATTTGAATATCAATATTAAAAAACTATCGCTGACTATAAGAATGTTAGTAGATATGGAATTATGTCGTACACCTATATTTACTTAGTTAGGAGTATCCACAGAAAACGGCATAAAGCCAGAATTTTATTCAACAAAAAGTATTTTCAGGAAAAAATTTCAATATGAATTGTATAATTCAAAAAACAAACTACCTTTGCACCCATGAACAAAAAAAGGTGCCATAGCTCAGTAGGTAGAGCAAAGGACTGAAAATCCTTGTGTCCCCGGTTCGATTCCTGGTGGCACCACTTTTAGAGAAAGCAAAAAGAAGTGAACTCCTGATATTCATTGGATATCAGGAGTTTTCATTTTCCCCCACTAAGCAAAAAACAGCAAATTTAGACCTACTCTGGTGGAGCAAAAGGTGGAGCAAATTAAAGAGATATTTATCTCCACCTTTTGACCTTAATTGGCTTTGATTGTCAGCCTGTTGCGTAGCGATAACCTCGTCGCATTTCCATAATTTTGTATCACTTAAACAAGTAAAAAAATGATGGAAAGAAATTCATTTAATGTTTTGTTTTTCTTAAAGAAAACAAAACTATTGAAGAACGGTGAAGCCTCTGTATGTATGAGAATTACGGTTAATAATGTTCGTTCTGAAACGAATATTCGTAAAAGCATTAACCCTGCTTTGTGGAATCAGGCAAAAGAATGTTCCCGTGGTAAAGACCGTAAATCAAACGACTTGAACAAGTTTATTGAAGAAGCCCGAATCAAAATGTATAATATCCATGCTAATTTGAAACAGGAAGGTTTGCCAATCTCAGCTACTATCCTTCGTGATAAATTCTTTAGTTTGGAAAAGAAAGAAGAACCCAAAACGCTTATAGCTACTTTTCAAGAGCATAATGACCAATGCAGACAATTAATTGGTAAAGACTTTGCTTTGATTACTGTACGCCGTTATGAAAGCTGTAAACGTTATTTAGCTGAACTAATTAAAATGAGGTACGACAAAGACGATTTGCCATTAAAAGATATCAACGGCGAGTTTATCCGTGCTTTCGAGTTTTATTTGAAAACAGAAAAAGACTGTGCGCAAAATACGGTTATCCGTTATATGAAGTGCCTGAAAAAGATTGCAAACCGCTCTCTTGCGAACGAATGGATAAGCAAAGACCCTTTTATGGGAATTAAGTTCCATGAAAAAGAAGTAAACAGGGAATTTCTTACTTGGGATGAACTTCAAACGGTTATCAATAAAAAGTTCGAATTACCTCGTATAGATTTGGTTCGGGATATTTTTATTTTCTGCTCCTTTACTGGTCTATCATTCATAGATGTAAAGCAACTTACATCAGAACATATTGTAAAAGATCGAGAAGGAAACTATTGGATTCGGAAGGCACGGCAAAAAACAAAGAATATGTGTAATATCCCGCTGTTGAATGTTCCTTTGGTTATTATCAAGAAATACAAAGGTTATCCTCTTTGTGAAAAACGGAATGTATTACTACCTGTTCCATGCAATCAAAAGATGAATAGTTATTTGAAGGAAATCAGCGATTTATGCGGAATTAATAAAACTCTGACGACTCATTCGGCCCGCCACTCGTATGCCACTTCTGTGTGCCTCGCGAATGGTGTGAGTATTGAGAATGTTGCAAAAATGTTGGGTCATTCAAATATCAGCATGACGAAACGGTACGCAAGAGTATTAGACCAGAGTATTTTAAATGATATGCAGAAAGTTGGAAATAGTTGATTGGTAGTGTCCGATAAACTGTGTCAGCGTTTATTTGTTTAATAAATCTTTAACTCATTGCTCGGGGAGCGCCCCGCGGCAAGGGGCGGGAGCACCCGTCCCGACGAGCGGTAAAGTTATAACAATTTGAACCTCTGCCCAAATTTGATAGCCAATTGCTGAGCCGTTGTGCCCCAG
>JAISWO010000019.1 GCA_031271045.1 Tannerellaceae bacterium | reverse complement strand
TAAGGTTCCGGCGGCTTCCGTTAAGGTTCCGGCGGCTTCCGTTAAGGTTCCGGCGGCTTCCGTTAAGGTTCCGGCGGCTTCCGTTAAGGTTCCGGCGGCTTCCGTTAAGGTTCCGGCGCCTTCCGTCAGAGTTCCGGTAGCTCGGCTTACAGACTTATAAAGAGCGATTTATCTACGACCTTTACAGCAAAACAATCACTGAACTATAAGGAACGCAAACTTATGGCACAAATATAGTGACAGTATTCATTTCTGCAAAGAAAAAATGAAGCAGGAAAAAACAAATGCGGATTGGGAAGGAAAATGTGTCGGGAAGGAAGAAAAAAGTCCCTTCAACCCCCTGCCGGTTGGATGGGGAGAAATAGGTTGTCGACAACCTTGCCTTCTGACCGGCCCCCCGCGCTCCGCCCTCTCCCTTGCAAAAGAATATTTGCGACAGGAAACAGGTTAAGAGTGTCCCCGAAATCTATTGGTGCATGAATCGTTTGTTGTATTTTCGCTCCATAAATTAATCTTCTGAAAGATAGAATCATGAAAACATTGTATTATTCTTTACTACTCCTCGCCGTAGCGCTGACGGCTTGCCGGAATGATGCGGAATGGACGGAAGAGCCTTCGACAGGCGAAGAGGAGACCTCGTCGACTGAATAAATAGGAAGGAGCGATTGCCGTGCAATTGAATGTGTTTGCCTTCCGGCTGCTGCAAATGATGGAGGCTGCCGGAGAGGAACGGGGCGACAACCTGCTGGTCTCGCCCTTGAGCGCAAGTATCGTGCTGGGAATGTTGGATGACGGAGCCAACCTCCGGCGCTATCCTCCTGATGGGCGTTGTCCGGAATCTTTAGGTTTCAGCGGCGGCTGGCGGCGAAGATGAAGTCGTTCAAGGCCTCGTTGTGGGAGGAGACGATCTCGTCCTTGTTGCCGCGCCATTCGAGGATGCCTTCCCGGATGAAGATGATGTTCTCGCCGATGTTCTTGACCGAGTTCATGTCGTGGGTATTGATGATGGTCGTCATCCGGTAGTCGCGGGTGATGCTGTGTATAAGGTCGTCGATGAGCAGGGAGGTTTTCGGATCCAAGCCCGAGTTCGGCTCGTCGCAAAAGAGGTATTTGGGCTTCAGGGCAATGGCGCGAGCAATAGCGGCCCGTTTCATCATTCCCCCACTGATTTCCGAAGGATAGAGATGTTCGGCCTCCAGCAGGTCGACCCGTTCCAGGCAAAGCATCGCCCTCTTCTGGCGCTCCTTGAAGGAGTCGGGCGAAAACATATCCAGGGGGAACATCACATTCTCGAGCACCGTCATGCTGTCGAACAACGCCGAGCCCTGGAACAGCATACCCATCTCGCGGCGCAACAGATCCAGCTCGCGCTTTTTCATTCCCGTCAACTCGCGGCCATCGTAAAGGATCTGCCCAGAGCCGGGGCGCTGTAGGCCGATGATATTCTTCAGCAGCACGGTCTTGCCCGATCCGCTGCGGCCGATAATCAGGTTGGTCTTGCCGGTTTCAAACAAGGCGTTGATGTCGTTCAGCACCGTGCGTCCGTCGAAAGATTTCGAGAGGTGTTTGACTTCTACCATGGTTACGTCAGCATTAAGTGGGTCATGACTACGTCGGCCATCAGGATCATGATGCTGCTCATCACCACCGCATTGGTGCTGGCCTTGCCCACCTCCAGCGCGCCGCCCTTTACATTGTAGCCGAAATAAGAGGCGATGGAAGCGATGATGAACGCATAAACAACCGACTTGATGATCGAATATCCGATATAGAAGGAGTTGAAATAAAACTGCATCCCGTACTCGAACGACGACGGCGTCATCCCGTTTATGTCGGCATAGCTGGCTGCGATACCACCCAGTATGCCGGTGAACATGCTGAAGATAACGAGCACCGGGATGAAGATCATCAAACCCAGTATTTTCGGAAGGATAAGGAAATTGGCCGAGTTCACGCCCATGATTTCCATCGCGTCTATCTGCTCCGTGACGCGCATGGTGCCTATTTCGGAGGCGATATTACTCCCCACCTTGCCCGCCAGGATGAGGCACATGATGGACGAGGAGAACTCCAGCAGGATAATCTCGCGCGTGGTGTAACCGATCGTAAACTTGGGGATAAGGGGCGAACTGATGTTCAGTGAGATCTGAATGGCGATAACCGTGCCGATAAAGATGGATATGATGATAACTATCCAAAGGGAGTCGGCTCCCAGCTTATATATTTCTTTTATCAACTGTTTGAAAAACATACTCCATCGGTTTGGTATTGAGATCACCTTTGCCATCAACAATGTATATTCACCCATTCTGTGTAACGCTTCATTCATATGATTCATAATTAATGTGTGCGCAAAGATACGATTTCCTGTTTAATGCGTACATTTGGCGAAATTTTTCAGCTATATGTCGGAACAACAAACAAAGAATATACTGCAAACGATTGATTCGCCGGAGGATTTGCGAAACCTTCCAGCCGGACAATTGAAACAAGTCTGTTCGGAACTGCGCCAATATATCATTGATGTCCTCTCCACAAATCCAGGCCACCTGGGCGCCAGCCTGGGAACGGTCGAACTGACCGTCGCCCTCCATCGCGTCTTCCAAACCCCTTACGACCGCATCCTCTGGGACGTAGGACACCAAGCCTACGGACACAAAATACTGACCGGACGACGCGACAACTTCCATACACTTCGCCGCTTCAAAGGCATCAGCGGATTCCCGAATCCCACCGAAAGCGAATACGACGCCTTCATCGCCGGACATGCCTCCAACTCCATCTCGGCCGCTCTGGGTATGTCCGTCGCCTCGGCTCTGAAGCAAGAAAACGACCGCCACGTCGTGGCCGTCATCGGCGACGGTGCCATGACTGGAGGATTAGCCTACGAAGGACTCAATAATGCCTCCATCAATCCCAACAACCTGCTCATCGTCCTTAACGATAATAATATGGCGATCGACGATAGCGTGGGAGCCCTCAGCCAATATCTGGTAAACATCACCACCAGCCAGACCTACAACAAAGTCCGCTACGACGCCTACCTGGGACTGAAAAAAATGAAACTCATCACTGACGACCGCCGCGGCAATATCCTCCGCTTCAACAACAGCCTGAAAGCCCTCCTGACGCAGCAACATAACCTGTTTGAAGGATTCAGCATACGCTATTTCGGGCCGGTCGACGGACATGATGTCGACTACCTGATCCGGGTGCTGAATGACATCAAGAATATGCAAGGCCCCAAACTCCTTCATGTCAAAACAAAGAAAGGGAAAGGATTCCGCCCCGCCGAAGAATCGGCCACCGAATGGCATGCGCCCGGTAAGTTCGACAAAGAAACCGGCCGCCGCATCCTGCCCGACGACCTAGTACAACCGCAGTTGTACCAGGATGTGTTTGGACATACGCTGGTCGAACTCGCCGCCGCCGACGAGCGCGTCGTAGGCGTCACCCCCGCCATGCCGACCGGCTGCTCGATGACGTACCTGATGAAAACCTTCCCCGAACGCGCCTTCGACGTCGGCATAGCCGAAGGACATGCGGTGACCTTCTCCGCCGGCTTAGCCAAGGAAGGAATGATACCCTTCTGCAACGTCTATTCCTCCTTCATGCAGCGTGCGTACGACAACCTGATTCACGACGTGGCGCTTCAGAATCTGCATCTCGTCCTCTGCCTCGACCGGAGCGGTCTAGTGGGCGAAGACGGAGCGACGCACCACGGCATCTTCGACCTAGCCTACCTGCGCCCCATCCCCAACCTGACCATCTCCTCTCCCCTGAACGAATGGGATCTGCGCAACCTGATGTACACCGCCTGCAAAGGCGTCTCTACGCCTTTCGTGATCCGATACCCCAGAGGCAAAGGCGAAAAGAATGACTGGAGAAACGAGCCGCAGATACTCCCCGTAGGGAAAGGAAAGAAACTGCGTGATGGCAACGACGTGGCGGCGCTCTCCATCGGCCCGGTGGGAAATGAAGTAATAAAAGCCATTGAAATGCTCGATGGCAAACATTCCGTGGCGCATTACGACATGATTTACCTCAAACCGCTGGACGAGGAACTGCTACACGAAGTCGGCAGAAAGTTCAAGCGTATCATAACGGTGGAGAACGGCGTCAGGACAGGCGGACTGGGCAGTGCCGTCGTCGAATTTATGGCCGACAACGGCTATACTCCCCGCATTCAACGTATCGGTGTAAACGACACCTTTGTAGAACACGGCGCTATCGCCGAATTGTACGCGCTCTGCGGTATGGATGCAGCAAGCATCGCCCAGGCAATAACAGAAGCATAACAAAATGAAAATAGTCATAGCCGGAGCCGGAGAAACAGGCGCTCATCTGGCGAAAATGCTATCGAAGGAAAGGCAAGACATCGTCCTGATGGATCCCGACGAAGAACGGTTGCAATTCCCGGCCTCCGGTGAAGAAATCCTGACGATGACGGGAAGCCCGACTTCTTTCCACGACCTGAAACAGGCCGGCGTAGGCAAAGCCGGCTTGTTCGTGAGCGTCACTACCGAAGAATCAACCAATATAACGGCCTGCATACTGGCAGCGCGTCTGGGAGCGCACAAAACCTTTGCCCGTATCAACAACTACGAATACCTGCTTCCAAAAAACAGGGAACTCTTCGAAAACCTCGGCATCACCTCCATGATCTATCCCGAAAAACTGGCCGCCGAAGAGATCGTGACAGCCATCAACCGCCCCTGGACAAGGCAATACTGGGAGCTGGTGGGCGGCGCCCTGGCGCTGATCGGCGTCAAGATACGCGCCAACTCCCGCTTAGTCAACACCCGCTTATTGGAAATACCCAGCGAGAACAAACTCTACCACATCGTAGCTATCAAACACGAAAACGAACTCTGTATCCCGAACCGCGACAGCCTGATAGAAGCAGGCGACATTCTCTTCTTCACCACCACCAAGGAGCACGTCAAAGACGTTCAACTGCATGCCGGAAAGGGAAACCCGGAGGTCAAAAAGGTCTTCATCATGGGAGCCAGCCGCATCGCTCTGCGCACCTGCCAACTGCTTCCGGGGCATATCCGCGTCAAGCTTATAGAAAAAGACAAGGAGAAAAGCCATCGCATCGCCGAAGTCGTGCCGGGTAATGTATTGACCATTCATGGCGACGGACGGGATATGGACCTGCTGGTGCAGGAAGGCATCAAAGATGCGCAAGCCTTCGTCGCCCTGACCGAGAACGAAAGCACCAACATCCTGGCTTGCCTGAACGCCAAACGCTTCGGCGTGATAAAGACCATCGCCGAGATCGAAAACTTAGACTATATCCCGCTGGCCGAGACGATGGACATCGGAGCCGTCATCAATAAGAAACTGATCGCCGCCGGACATATCTACCAATTCCTGCTCGACGGCGACGTCTCCAACGTAAAGATCCTCGCCTTCGCCAATGCCAATGTGGCAGAACTGACGGCGCGCCCCGACTCGAAGATCACCCGCAAGCCGGTGAAAGACCTTCACCTGCCCAACGACCTGACCCTCGGCGGACTGATCCGCGACGGACAGCCGGTCATCGTCAAAGGCGATACCCACGTACAGGCCGGCGACCAGGTCATCGTCTTCTGTATGGATACGGCCATGCGCAAACTCGAAGACTTATTTAACTGAGAACTCAAGATGCTGAACATCCGTTTTATCATCAAAATGTTGGGAGCTATGTTCCTGCTGGAAACCGGCTTTATGCTCCTGGCAACCGGAGTCGCCTTCCTGTATGGCGGCGACGATGGCTGTCCGCTGCTGCTCTCGTGCGCGATCCTCCTGGCCGCCGGAGGAGGCTTCTTCCTGATCGGGCGGCGGGCCAACGAACAGGAGGCCGGATACAGGGAAGGTATGCTGATCGTGGCGCTTACCTGGACGCTCCTCTCGCTCTTCGGCATGTTGCCTTTCTTCCTGAGTGGCTATATAGATAGCGTCACCGACGCTTACTTCGAGACTATGTCCGGCTTCACGACGACTGGCGCCAGTGTCCTGACCGACATCGAAGCCTTGCCGCACGGTCTCCTGCTGTGGCGCAGCCTGACGCAATGGCAGGGAGGTATTGGGGTGGTTGTCTTTACCGTCGCCCTGCTGCCTCTGTTCGGGGGAGGCGCCTCGCAGATGTTTGAGGCCGAGACGACGGGTACGGGTATCTCGCACGAACGCTTCCGCCCCCGGGTGACGCAGGTGGCCAAACGGCTGTCGGGTGTTTACCTGCTGCTGACCTTTGTAGCGGCGTTTCTGTTGTGGATGGGGCCGATGGACGCCTTCGAGGCAATGAACCATGCGCTGACGACTGTCTCGACGGGCGGCTATTCTACGCGCAACGCGAGCATAGGGCATTGGGACTCGGCCTATATTGAGTATGTGACGGCGCTCTTTATGCTGGTCGGTTCGGTCAATATGACGCTGCTCTATTTCTTCCTCAAGGGTAACGTGCACAAACTCTGGGGCGACGAAGAACTGCGCTGGTTCGTCTTTATCATCCTGCTTGCTACCGGTGCAACGGCGCTATGGACGGGGGGAATGGACGGATGGACCGGCGGCGTGGAGAAGACGTTGCGGCAGGCAGCCTTCCACGTCATATCGCTCATCTCGTCGACCGGCTTCATGACGACCGATTACCTGCCCTGGGGGTCGTTCTTCTGGTGCATAGCACTCATACTGATGTTTATCGGAGGCTGTACGGGTTCTACCAGCGGGGGGCTGAAGGCGGGACGTTTTGTGATCATACACAAAAACCTGTCGAACGTTTTCCTGCGGCAGATGCACCCCAACGCCGTGCTCCCGGTGCGGATGAACCGGCATGTGATCTCAACCGACAATGTGTATCGCTGTTCGGCGTTTGCTTTTGTGTACCTGTTTCTGATCATGGCCGGGTGTCTGATACTGACCTTCGACGGCATGGGGTTCGAAGAATCGATTGCCGCCGCCATTTCGGCCATCGGCAATACCGGTCCCGGCCTGGGCGTACAGGGTCCGGCAGGCAACTATGCCTCCGTGCCGATCCTGTCCAAATGGACGCTCGCTTTGCTGATGATGGTGGGGCGTCTGGAAATATTTACGGTATTGATAATCTTCCTGCCTGGTTTTTGGAAACAGTAAGCATTATTTTCTTACTTTTGACGTACAAAAACAACAAACATGAGATTTATTGGAATAATTCCGGCACGATATGCCTCGACACGTTTCCCAGGTAAACCCCTGGCAGACATGAAAGGGAAACCTATGATACAACGGGTGTACGAACAAGTCAAGGATGTACTGGACGCCGTATGCGTAGCTACCGACGACCTCCGTATCGAGGCTGCCGTCAAATCATTCGGAGGCAATGTGGTGATGACCGCCGACCATCATACAAGCGGTACTGATCGCTGTTACGAAGCCTATACGAAGATAGGACGAGGATATCATGTGATCGTCAATATCCAGGGCGACGAGCCTTTTGTCCAGCCGGCGCAGATAGAAACGCTCAAGGCTTGCTTCAACGACGTCTATGTCCAGATCGCCACCTTGGTCAAACCCCTCCTCTCGGGCGGTAACTTCGACTCGACCCTTTTCAACCACAATTCTCCCAAAGTAGTGCTGAACAAAAACCAGGAAGCCATGTATTTCAGCCGTTCCATCATTCCCTATTATCGCGGCAAAGTACATACGGAATGGATGACCAGCCATACCTATTACAAACACGTCGGCCTCTATGCCTACCGCGCTGACATCCTGCGGGAAATCACCATGCTGCCCCAATCCCCGCTGGAAAAAGCCGAAAGCCTCGAACAACTGCGCTGGCTCGAGTACGGCTACCGCATCAAAGCCGGCATCACCCACATCGACACCATAGGCATCGACACGCCCGAAGATATGGCGCGTGCCTTGCTGTTCCTATGATCCTTCATGACGGGAGATACTTCCTCCAGTAATACATACCGGGGTCAGTCTCTTCAAAGCCAAGCGAGCGGTAGAGTTTCTGGGCAACGACATTATCCTTCCTCACTTCGAGCGTCAGGCGGGAAGCGCCCCGGCGCCCAGCTTCGTCGATGATGCCGTCCAGCAGACGCCGACCGATGCCGCGTCCGCGATACGAAGGCAGAACGACGACATCGTGGATATTCACCATCGGACGGGCGGTGAACGTAGAAAAGTTCTCAAAAGCAACCAACAATCCGGCATACGTCCCGCCCACTATGGCCAGCAGGACAATGGCCCCCGGATGACAGCCCAAACCTTCGGTCAGCCTCGCCCGGCCCTCCTCCGAAAGCGGATTGCCCCCGCCCATCTCATCGTTTATATAAGCCTCAATCAGTGTTACGACTGCCTGCCGGTGCGACTCGTCGGAATAATCCCAGGGAATGATACGAACAATTGTTTCCATAATTTTAGATACATTAGATATAATGCCACGAATGTACGGCTTTTCCCTGAAGGGGGAGTAAAAAGCCTCGAGACTTGACGGAAAATATCAAGGTTTGGCGGAAGATTTCCAGGAATTGCCGGAAGGTTCCCAGCTTCTTTTGACCTCTCCTCCATCTGTTCCCCACCAGGCTGAATAAAAAGTCTTTGACGCTATCAAATTGGAAGTTACGCCCCTCAAAAACGTCAGTTTTTTTGCTGAATAATGAATGTTTTAGCCCTGAAAATAACAATCCGTAAGCAAAAATTAGGCGACGTCCAAAAAAGAAAGGATTTTTCAGCAACCTGGTGAAGGAGGGCTGGGGGAGAGGTCAAAAGACTGAGTTTTTTTTCGACATCCTGGCAAAAATCCTGGGATCAGCATGAAAATTCTCAGAAATCAGAGCAAGATCCCCTGGGATCAGAGCAGCCATCCCGATATGGAAAGCCCCCCTCACTGGAAAGGCCGGAAAGAAACCAAAGGTATCTGCTGACGGTTTTTAATTAAATTGCTACATTTGCGAACTAATCACAAGTATTTGAAATGATTTCAACAAACGATACGATATATGAGCGTAATACAATTGAATTTGTAACAGTCGCGCTGGAGTATTGCGCTTTCATCGAAGCGGTGAAAAAATATTCCCTGTTTGACTTTGTGGACACAGCAACCAAGATATTACCCCTCTTGTATCTGAAAGCTACTTTACTGCCGGATATACCTTGCGACGAAGAAACCGGCCTCGCCGGCCAAGTGACGGAAGAGATGTATGAATCGCTGCGCACGCAAATAGCCGGTACGCTGGGCACATACGATACCTATCTGGAAACCTTCCACCCCGATATGCCTTACAGTGATGCGCCCGTCGCCGCATTCATATCGGAGAACTTAGCCGACATCTATCAGGATACAGGTAACTTCATCTCCCTCTACCGGCAACAAAACGAACCCCTCATGCGCGAAGCCATTGCCCTGTGTCGGATAAACTTCCGCCAATACTGGGGACAACGACTGCTCAATGCCCTGAAAGCACTTCACGACATACGATATAATGAGGATGACCGTATAGAAATGCAAACAACCGAATGATACATATACCCACTATAACAAAAGACGCAATAGCTCTCCTGCCGGCCGAAGAATACAAAGGTCGGATTGTCGTCGTAGATCAGAAAAAAGACGCCCTCCTCGCCGTTGAATACCTGTCGCAGTATGCAAAAGTAGGCTTCGATACCGAAACCCGCCCAAGCTTCAAGAAAGGAAAACGCTTCAAACTCTCGCTCATACAAATAGCCACCGAAGACTGCTGCTTCCTCTTCCGATTGAACAAAATCGGACTGCCGCCGTCGCTGGAAGCCTTCCTCTCCGATCCCTCCATCCTGAAAATAGGACTCTCCCTGCGCGACGACTTCGGCGCCCTGCGCAAACGAACCAACGCCGAACCGGCCAACTTCCTCGACCTGCAAGACTACGTCGGACGCTTCGGTATCGAAGACGCCAGCCTGCAAAAAATATACGCCATCCTCTTCGGCAAAAGAATATCCAAAGGACAACGCCTCACCAACTGGGATGCCGACGCCCTTTCCGAATCGCAAAAGAAATATGCCGCCCTCGACGCCTGGGCCTGCCTCGTCATCTACGATCATTTAAATCAGGAATAAATAATGAACTACCATAAAATCATTCTCAAACCCAAGAAAGAAGAATCCCTCCTGCGCTTCCATCCCTGGATATTCTCAGGCGCCATACAGACAATCGAAGGCGAGCCCCAGGAAGGAGACATTGTCGAAGTCTTCACCGCCAACCGCCTCTTCATCGCCGTCGGGCACTATCAGATCGGCAGTATCGCCGTGCGCGTACTCTCGTTCCAACCCGTCACCATCGACAACGACTTCTGGATCGGAAGACTGCGCGCCGCCTACGCCCTCCGCCAATCCTTAGGCCTCGTCGCAGCAGAAAACCACAATACCTACCGCCTCGTTCACGGCGAAGGCGATAACCTGCCGGGACTCGTTGTCGACGTCTACGCCCATACCGCCGTCATGCAGGCTCACTCCGTCGGGATGCACCACGCCAGGGGAGCCCTGACCGACGCCCTCCTCACCGTGATGGGTGACACCCTCCGTACTGTCTATTATAAATCGGAAACAACCCTCCCCTTCAAAGCCGGCCTCCCCTGCGAAGATGGTTGCCTCTACGGTAACGAAGTGGAAGACATCGCCATCGAAAACGGACTGCAATTCTACGTCGACTGGCAAAAGGGACAGAAAACCGGCTTCTTCGTCGACCAGCGCGACAACCGTTCCCTGCTCGAATCCTACGCCCGCGGCCGCGACGTACTCAATATGTTCTGCTACACTGGCGGCTTCTCCTTCTATGCCATGCGTGGTGGTGCGCGCTCGGTCCATTCGGTCGACAGCTCGGCCAAAGCCATCTTGCTGACAAAAAAGAATATCGAACTCAACTTCCTTGGCGACGACCGCCACGAAGCCTTTGCCGAAGACGCCTTCAAATACTTAGACAAAGCCGCCGGACGCTACGACCTGATCGTCCTCGACCCTCCGGCCTTTGCCAAACACAAAGACGTCCTGCGCAATGCCCTGCAAGGCTACCGCAAACTCAACGCCGCCGCCTTCGACAAGATCCGTCCTGGCGGCATCCTCTTCACCTTTTCCTGTTCCCAGGTCGTAAGCAAAGAAACCTTCCGCCTGACCGTCTTCAGCGCCGCCGCCCAGTCCGGCCGCCACGTACGGATCCTCCACCAACTGACCCAGCCCGCCGACCACCCTATCAATATCTACCACCCCGAAGGCGAATACCTCAAGGGCCTCGTCCTGCATGTCGAATAACCGGCGCTTATGAAAGAAAGAGGCAGTTTTATTCTCTCTTCCGATTTTTCCTGCTGCCTTATTTGCTCTTTCAGTTTTTCCATGTTCGGATTCCTGGTTTCCTGTCTCAAAGGATGTCTTACTCCCTCTGGATGAAACCTTACACATTTTAATGGTTGCCTCACCTATTTGAATGAGTAACTCTACCCATTTGAATGGGTGACCTTATCTTTTGAACGATTGGGACTGCCATCTGAATGGGTGACTTTACGATATTTAAGATGCCGCCGGGAATAAAATACGTGGAAAGGCTTCTTTGCATACCGATACATTAGTACCTTTGCCGGGCATAAGAGAAATTTAAAGGAATAATATATTATCAATCAAAAAACGTATCAATTATGTCTAAAGTAACAGTTGTTGGAGCCGGTAACGTAGGCGCTACATGTGCGAACGTACTTGCTTATAATGAAGTGGCAGACGAAATCGTGATGCTCGATGTAAAAGATGGCATCTCCGAAGGGAAAGCGATGGATATGATGCAGACCGCCCAATTGTTGGGATTCGACTCAACCGTAGTGGGATGCACCGGTGATTACGCAAAGACCGCCGGATCGGATGTGATCATCATTACCTCCGGCATCCCCCGCAAACCGGGAATGACCCGCGAAGAACTGATCGGCGTCAATGCTGGGATCGTCCGGAACGTGGCAGAAAGCGCGCTGAAATACTCCCCCCAAGCTATCCTGGTCGTTATCTCCAATCCGATGGACACGATGACCTATCTGGCTTACAAATCATTAGGCCTTCCCAAAAATCGCGTCATCGGCATGGGAGGCGCCTTAGACAGCTCCCGTTTCAAATACTACCTGACCCAGGCGCTGCATTGCAATGCCAATGAAGTAGAAGGCCTCGTTATCGGCGGACACGGCGATACAACCATGATCCCCCTGGCGCGGCTGGCCACCTACAAAGGCGTCCCCGTCAGCCAATTGTTGAACGACACGAAGCTGGCCGAAGTCATCAAAGCCACGATGGTTGGCGGCGCCACGCTGACCGGCCTGCTCGGCACATCCGCCTGGTACGCCCCGGGAGCCGCAGGAGCTTACGTGGCCGAAGCAATCATACGCAACCAACGGAAGCAGATCCCCTGCTCCGTAGCGTTGGACGGAGAATACGGCGAATCGGACATCTGCATCGGCGTCCCTGTCATCCTCGGCAAAAACGGAATAGAAGAAATCGTTAAGCTGGATCTGAACGCCGAAGAAAAAGAACTCTTCGCCAAAAGCGCTGCCGCCGTTCGTGCAACCAATGCCGTACTGAAAGAAATCAAGGCGCTTTAATCCTGTATTTTTTCAAAGAATAAAAGAAACCGGTATGATGCCATATCGGTTTCCTTTTTTATTTTTGCTACCATTATTCACTAAATAACTTATTTGTATGGAATCAAGATTTACTATCTCCAATGTATTGAGCGTTTCCTGGAAAGCGCTTGCGTCTCAGATATGGATATTGGCCGGGCTGATGATCGGATATATCATCCTCTCCCTCATCCTCTCCTTGGTTTTGCCGCCGCTCTTCTCGTCCCCGATGACGGGGACCATAGTCTCCCAGCTAGCGAGTGTGGTGTTTGCCCTTATCTTCAATTTGGGATATCTGAAGAACCTGTTTCAGGCGCTGGATGGCGACGAACCGCGCTTATCGGCCTACGGGCAGCAGGCGCGCAAGATAGGCGTTTACTTCGTGGCCGCTCTTTTGCAAGGTATTGCTGTATCGATAATCGTCACGCTGTTTTTGGCGCCGTACTTCTATTGGCTGTTCCAAAACTCATTTATCAGTGAGATCGCTCTCGACGTCAACGGACTGCCTCTCATACCGGAAGGTCATGGAGCAGCCCTGTGCGGAATCCTCCTCGGCACGTTAGTCCTGCTCCTTCCCGCCATATACGTGGCGATCCGTTTGATGTTTTACCAGGCATTCATCATAGAGGAAGATGCCGGGATCATCGAATCGCTCAAAAAGAGCTGGCAGATAACGAAAGGACAGGAACTGCCGCTCTTCCTCCTGGCATTAGTGTGGCTGGGCCTCTTCATTGCCGGCTTCCTTTTGTTCCTGATAGGCCTTTTTGTTGCATATCCGCTTATGTTGATGATGTATTGTTACACCTTCCGCCAACTGAATCGTAACCGTTGAAAAGGTCTGTTTATTATCTCATCATCCTTGCCGCTTCCTGGCTGATGGCCGGATGCAGCGGACAGGAAAAGGAAGCAATGACTCGATTGGCCCTCGCCGGAAACCTGTACGAGGAAAACAAATGGCAGGCCGCCAGGAATGAAATAGACAGTATCCGCGCCCAATATCCTGCGCAGGCGAAAGTCTTACGCAAAGCGCTCGAATTGACGCGGCTGATAGAAATAAAGGAAGCAGAACGTAACATTGCATATTGTGACAGTCTGCTTCCTGTCCGGCAAGCCGAAGCAAAGGATGTGGCCAAAGGCTTTGTCTTTGAAAAAGATTCCGCCTACGAAGAAGCCGGTAATTACCTGCGCCCGCAGCAAACAGTAGAGCGAAACGTGGAGCGGAACTATATCCGTTGCGGAGTAAACGAAAAAGGTGAGATGTACCTGACAAGCGTTTATTTCGGTAGCCGCCCGGTGAATCATACAGGAATACGAGTGAGCACCAAAGATGGCCTTTTTGCCCAGACGAACCCGATTGCGTATGATGGCGGCCTTAATTACCGTTTCGAGGATAATGGGCATGTCTCGGAAATAGTACAATACAAAGCAGAGAAAGGCGCCGATGCTATTAAATTTATCTATGCCAACGCCAAAGAACGCATCAAAGTAGATTATACCGGCGGAGAACGAACGTATACCATCTATATGGAAGAAGCCGACAAACAATCCCTGGTATTGACCTACAACCTGGCCGTCCTGCTTGCCGATGTTCACCGTCTGACGAACGAACGGGCTAAGGCCATAAAAAAGAAAACCTATCTGGAAGGGAAATTAAACCAATAGTAATATCTTTATCCCCCACAGTTATAAAATAGAGCCTCGCATGAAAAAAATGATTGTTTTATATCTTGTTTCCACCCTCTTGTTCTCTTGTTTCAAGGAGGAAGCTGCTCCCGGTTTTTTAGATGGAACGGTATGGGTTCGTTTCAGTTCGGGACCTGTCCTCGACGAGGAGAATAACCCCTTGTATTCTTGTATGGAGAACGATACGCTGCTATTCGAGCGAGACACCTACACTTATATTTACAGCAGGAAAAAGACGGAAAGTATAAAAGACGCTTCGTACAAAGATTCCATTTACGATCAGACGACAGGAACATATACCGTCAAGTATCCGGAGATTATTATGAGTGAAGAAAATCAGAGAAGAATCGGGACCTTATCTGTGAACGTCTTGACGGTGGATTGGAATAAGGACAACCGTCTGATGTATTTTGTCAAAAAGAAAACGGATTGAAGCATCCCTTTACGGAATGCTTCATCTCTGTTTCGTTTTATTTATACCGGTTCCAGTCGACATTGCGCATATCCCCGCTGTTGGCTAATTCCTGATGGAAAGCAAAACAGCAGTTGAGGTTTTGCGGTGTATGACCTTTGATACCCATTGCGAGATATTCATTCAACAGGGGCCGGTAGTCGGGATGCACGCAATTGTCGATGATCCGGCGTGCACGCTGAACAGGAGACGTCCCGCGCAAGTCGGCTACGCCATATTCGGTAATAATCACCTTCACGGAATGTTCGTTATGATCCAGATGAGAAACCATCGGCACGAATGCGCTGATCTTTCCTTCTTTGGCTGTCGATGGGGTAGTAAATATGGAAACCATGGCGGCACGGGTAAAGTCGCCCGACCCTCCGATACCGTTCATCATCCGCGTGCCGGATACGTGCGTGGAATTGATGTTCCCGAAGATGTCGGCTTCCAATGCTGTATTGATGGCTACCAATCCCAAGCGACGAGCTACTTCGGGGTTGTTGGATATTTCCTGCGGACGGAGCAATATTTTGTCTTTGAAGAAATCAAGGTGAGTGTATATGTCGGTCAGGACTTCATTGCTTACGGTCAGCGAGCAACCGCTAACGAATTTTACGCGTCCGGCTTTCATCAGTTTGATGACGGAGTCTTGAATCACTTCGGTATAGACATTAAAGGGGGGGATCTCTTTATTATCTCCCATAGAGCCTAATACGGCATTGGCCACGTTGCCTACTCCGCTCTGCAAGGGGACGAAGTCTTTGGGCAGGCGTCCGGCTTTCATTTCTCCTACTAAGAAGGCGGCTACATTGCGTCCGATGGCCAGCGTTGCGTCATCCAAGGGGGTGAAGGCGCCTCCTTCGTTGATCAGGTCGGTGGTAACGACGCCTGCGATCTTTGCCGGATCGACTTTTACGTAGGGCGTACCGATGCGGTCGGAGGGGGTATATACCGGGATCTCGCGGCGGTAGGGAGGGTCGGCCGGTTCGTAAATATCGTGCATCCCGCGAATGGTTTTCGGATGCGATTGGTTTAGTTCGACGATGATGCGGTCGGCCAGGCGACAGATCGTCGGGGTGATACCGACGCCGGCGGTAGGAATGATTTCGCCGTCTTCGGTTACGTCGGCCGCTTCAATGATGGCGACGTCCACTTTGCCGAGGAAGCCGTAACGCAGCAGTTGCGGAACTTCCGAGAGGTGAAGGTCGAAATAATTTGTTCCTCCGCTGTTCATAAGCGCCCGCAGGTCTTTGTTCGACTGATAGGGGGTGCGGAATTTGATTGCTTTGGCTCGCGCAAGTTCTCCGTCCAACAGGTCGCCGGTAGATGCTCCGGTGAATATTCCTATCTGGAACGGATTTCCTTTGTCGTGTTCTTCTTTTGCCTTTTTTGCGATTGCTGCCGGAACGGCTTTGGGGCAACCGGCCGGTGTGAAACCGCTGAAGCCGACGTTATCGTCGTGATGGACATACGATGCAGCTTCTTCTGCTGTAATAAACTTTAGCGCCATGATGGTCTATGATTAAAATATTGAAAATACATTTATTTGTTAATTTGGCCGCAAAGGTATTAAAAAAAGAGTAGACGTTCTTACTATTTACGATTTAGTGTTGTCGGTTTTGCCGGCTGTTGCTATAAGGTTTAGATCGATGCCTTCGTGTTTTTTGTTCCGGTGGATAAGGTACTTCACAATGTTTTTAGTCATTGTGATGCAGGCATAGATGATGTTGCGGTCCAATGCGATGGTTTTGAATGTCGTATACAGTCCTCTTATGTAAGGTAGCGTTATGGCTTTCCTGCCGGTGGATATTTGCAAAGATGTGAAATGGTGTTTCAGCAGCAGGGCGCTCAGGGTGTCTTTGCTGAAATGATAGAGGTGCCTTGGCACGTCCAGATGCCGCCAGTATTTGCCATAGATTTTCGCATCATAGGATTCGATGTTGGGAACGGAGATTTGCAGTGTCCCGGCAGGCTTGAGGCAGCGGTATATTTCGCTCATGATGCTGTCTAAGTCGTGCAGATGTTCCAGAACGTGATTTAAGCGGATGTGGTCGAAGTAATGGCTTTCGTAATTTATTTTTCCGTTTATGGCTTGCTTCACTTTCAGGCCGCTATTGACGCATTGGCGTACGACTTCGGGGTCTATTTCAATGCCATAGGCGTCATAACCTTCCTGCATCTTCTTGGCTATGTGCCATCCGGAGCCGCAACCGATGTCGAGGTATCGTTGTTTGTCTGTTGTACTTTCTTCCGGGTTTTCGGCTTGCCGGTGAGGGGTTGGTGCGTGGGTGTAGGAATAGTAGGTCTTGCCGTAGTATTGGCTTATGCGATCGAAGGTGGGGGCAGAGGCTGTATAGATGAGTTGGCAGTTGCGGCATTTTACGATTGGGAATCTTTCTCTGCTTTGTTTTATGTCAATGCTTTCAAATAGTTGATCTTTTTCTTCGGATCCGCATGAGGGGCATTGCGGTTGGTTGGTGTTGTTTTGCATATCAGGGGGGAGGGGGCGTTCTTAGTATTTGCGGTTGAATATTTCCGAATACAGGATTGCTTTCTTCAACTCGTCTGCGTCCCGGAGGTTTTCTGCCGAGATGAGGGGGGGTATTTCTTGGGGGGGATTTTCTGTTTGCCGGTTGGCGACGTTCCTTTCTCCTTCTTGAAACAGGGAGACGTATGCTTGTTTCGTCTTGATGGGTTGCTCCGCCCGGCGGGGTAGGGGAGCGGGGGGGGCTGGTTGCGGCGCCGGGTCCCAGGGTGATGAATCCCATTCGGAGTATTCCGGCGTTTCCGGTTCCGGTTGTTGCCATACTTCTTCGGGTTGTTTCTTTTTCTTTCCGGAGCTCAGCAGGCCGCTGATTCCGGCAATTACCAGTAATACAATGTAAAGCCAATCGCCCAGGTTATCCATAAACTTTGATTATTTTTGCACTCCAAATGTAGGAATATTAATTGGATTGGAAAGAAAGACGCAGACAAAAAAATAAGGGTAACTTCACAGCCACCCTTATTCGATTTAACCAAAACCTTAACTATGAAAAAATTTACGTTTTTCGATGCAAAAGTATTATTATAGTTTTTTGTGTGCAAGGCTTTCAAAGCTTTTTTTTTGCGCAGATATATTTTTAATTATTATTAACAAGGGTACAATGACTTATATCAAACAAACGACTGAGCCGGCAGCGCCGGAAGGCGACCGGAAAGATAAAAAACTCTTTATTGAAACGTACGGATGCCAGATGAATGTGGCTGACAGCGAGGTGGTCGCTTCTGTGATGAAGATGGCGGGCTATTGCGTGACGGAGAATTTGGACGAGGCCGACGCTGTATTTCTCAATACGTGTTCCGTCAGGGAAAATGCGGAGCAAAAGATTTATGGACGCTTGCAATTTTTCCATTCGCTCAAAAAGAAGAAGAAACATCTCATCATCGGCGTCCTGGGCTGTATGGCCGAGCGGGTGAAGGAGACCTTGATCAACTGTTACAGGGTCGATCTGGTGGCGGGGCCTGACGCTTACCTGGATCTGCCTCACTTGACGGCGGCCGTGGAGCAGGGCGAGAAGGCGATCAACGTGAATTTGTCCCCGGTGGAGACTTACCGCGATGTCATCCCTCTGAAAATAGGCGGGATGCACATCTCCGGCTTTCTCTCCATCATGCGCGGATGCGATAACTTCTGCACGTACTGTATTGTGCCCTATACGCGAGGGCGGGAACGCAGCCGGGATGTGGAGAGCATCCTCAACGAGGTGCGGGATATGAAGGCGCAGGGGTTTCGCGAAATCACCTTGCTGGGGCAAAACGTCAATTCCTACCTCTTCGAGGCGGAGGGCGAGAGGGTGGCCTTCCACAACTTGCTGGAGAAGGTGGCCCGCGAGGCGCCCGATATGAGGATCCGCTTCACCACGTCGCATCCCAAAGACATGAGCGACGAGACGTTGCGGGTCGTTGCGGCGTATGATAACCTCTGCAAACATATTCATTTGCCGGCGCAGTCGGGTAGCTCGCGCATCCTGAAGTTGATGAACCGCCATTATACGCGCCAATGGTATCTGGAACGTATCGACGCGATCCGCCGGATGTTGCCCGATGCTTCGATTACGACGGACCTCTTCTGCGGCTTTCATTCCGAAACGGAGGAGGATTTCGAGGATACGCTCTCGCTCATGCGCGAGGTGGGCTACGATACGTCCTTCCTGTTCAAATATTCTGAGCGTCCGGGCACGTATGCGGCCAAGCACCTGGCGGACGACGTCCCGGAAGGGGTCAAGGGCAACCGCCTGCAACGGATGATCGACCTCCAGAACCGCCTTTCGGAGGCTGCTAACCGTCGCGACGTCGGCAAGGTGTTCGACGTCTTGATCGAGGGATTCTCCAAGCGCTCGCGCGAGCAGTTGTTCGGGCGCACGAGCCAGAACAAGGTCGTCGTATTCGACAAGGGAACGCATCGCATCGGGCAGTTTGTCCGGGTGAAGATCAACGGTGCTTCCTCCGCTACGCTCTTCGGAGAAACGGTATCCATTTAACCTTCTGTTTTTGTTCTGAACCCTCATTAGCTTGCTAATGGGGGTTTCGTTTTTATGTGCGGTGCCCATTAGCCTGCTATTGCAGGTCGCGCGAAATGGTGCGATGTCTATTAGCCTGCTATTGAGGTCGCGCGAAATGGCGCGATGAAGAATAGCATGCTATTGCAGGTCGCGCGAAGTGTAGCGATGAAGAATAGCATGCTAATGGGGTCGCGCGAAGTGTAGCGATGGAGAATAGCATGCTATTGTGGGTCGCGCGAAGTGTAGCGATGAAGAATAGCATGCTATTGTGGGTCGCGCGAAGTGTAGCGATGAAGAATAGCATGCTATTGTGGGTCGCGCGAAATGGCGCGATGTCCATTAGCCTGCTATTGTGAGTTGCGCGAAATGGCGCGACGTCCATTAGCCTGCTATTGTGAGTTGCGCGAAGTGGGGCGACGTCCATTAGCCTGCTATTGTAGATCGCGCCATTTCGCGCGACCTTCCGGCGGCGTATGTGCAGGGGGGGGAAACAAAACGGTCAGTCGGTAGGGGATGGATTCCCGCTCCGGCTGACCGTTTGTTCTATATATATAATGTAAGGATTATTTTTCCCGGATAAAGATGTTGATCGGTGTACCGGTGAGTTCCCAGTTTTCGCGAAGTTTGTTCTCGAGGAAACGTTTGTAGGGTTCTTTGACCCACTGGGGGAGGTTGCAGAAGAAGACGAACGAAGGGACGGCGCCCGCGGGCAACTGTGTGATGTACTTTATCTTTATGTATTTACCTTTCCAGGCGGGCGGGGGGCAGTTTTCGATGATGGGCAGCATCACTTCGTTGAGGCGGGCGGTGGGGATGCGTTTGCGGCGGTTGTCGTAGACTTCGCGGGCCGTTTCGAGGACTTTGAATATCCGTTGCTTGGTGGAGGCCGAGATGAAGAGGATCGGGAAATCGGTAAAGGGCGCCAGGCGTTCGCGGATCGTGTCGCGGTAATACGTAATGGCTTGCTGGCTCTTGTCTTCGATTAAGTCCCATTTGTTTACGCAGATGACCAGGCCCTTTTTGTTCTTCTGAACAAGGGAAAAGATGTTCAAGTCCTGGCTTTCGATGCCTCGCGTGGCGTCGAGCATGAGGATGCAGACGTCGGAGTTCTCGATGGCGCGGATCGAGCGGATGACGGAGTAGTATTCCAGGTCTTCGTTCACTTTTCCTTTCTTCCGTATGCCGGCTGTGTCGACGAGGTAGAAATGGAGGCCGAACTTATTGTACTCTGTGTAGATCGAGTCCCGCGTCGTGCCGGCTATGTCGGTCACGATATGTCGCTCTTCGCCGATAAAGGCGTTGATCAGCGAGGATTTGCCGGCATTGGGTCGGCCGATGACGGCTATGCGGGGCAGCGTCTCGTCCCGGTCTTCGATTTTTTCTTCCGGCAGGCGTTCGACGACCTTATCCAGCAGATCTCCCGTACAGGATCCGTTTACAGCCGAGACGCAGTACGGATCTCCGAGCCCGAGGGCATAGAAGTCGGCGGCGGCGGGATGCAGCTCGAAGTTGTCGGCTTTGTTGGCAACCACGAGGACGGGTTTTTCCGCGCGCCGCAGTATCCGGGCCACTTCGCTGTCCCAGTCGGTGATTCCATTCAGTATATCGACCACGAAGAGAATCACGTCGGCCTCTTCGATGGCGATCTGTACTTGCTTGTTTATTTCTTCTTCAAAGACATCGTCCGAACGGACTACCCATCCGCCGGTATCGACGAGCGAAAACTCTTTGTTTCCCCAGTCTACTTTTCCGTATTGCCGGTCGCGTGTTGTCCCGGCTTCTTCGTTGACGATGGCCTGGCGTGTTTGCGTCAGGCGGTTGAATAAAGTTGACTTCCCTACGTTGGGTCGCCCTACGATGGCTACTATTTTTCCCATAAATCTTGCGGTGCTACATATATTATATTAATCCAACCGGTAACCGAAGTTCTTCAGCAGGGCATCCCGGTTCCGCCAGTCTTTTTCTACTTTCACAAACACTTCGAGGAAGACTTTCTTGTCGAAGAAGCGTTCGATGTCTTTGCGTGCCATGGAGCTGACTTTTTTCAGCGCCTGGCCTTGATGCCCGATCACAATTCCTTTCTGCGATTCGCGCTCCACGATGATGAGCGCTTGGATATGAATCAGTTTTTCTGTCTCCTTGAATACTTCCACCACCACCTCTACGGCGTAGGGTATTTCCTTCTGATAGTAAAGGAGGATCTTTTCACGGATGATTTCCGTTACAAAGAAGCGTGCCGGCTTGTCTGTCAAGGTGTCTTTCTCGAAGTAAGGTGGCGAGTCGGGCACTAACTTTTCGACTCGCCTTTTCAGGTAGTCGACATTGAAGCCGGAGATTGCGGACAGGGGAATGATCTCGGCCTGGGGGAGGATCTCTTTCCATTGGGCGACCAACGCCTCAAGCTCTGCCTGGTTCGTCAGGTCGATTTTGTTGATCAGCAGCAGTACGGGGCAGGTCACTTGTTGGACTTTCTGCAGGAAGTTGTCGTTCTTGCCGATCGTTTCTACGACATCGGTCACGTACAGCAATACGTCTGCATCTCCCAGAGCCGACTGCGAGAAGTTGAGCATTGTCTCCTGCAACTTGTAATTGGGCCGGAGCACGCCGGGCGTGTCGGAGTATACAATTTGCATATCGTCGGTATTGACGATACCGATAATGCGGTGGCGGGTTGTCTGCGCTTTCGACGTAATGATGGAGATCTTCTCTCCCACCAAACGGTTCATCAGCGTCGACTTCCCTACGTTCGGATTACCGACGATATTGACGAAGCCTGATTTATGTTTTCTTTCCGTCATATGCCCATTTGAGGTAAACTGCCCCCCAGGTAAAGCCTGCTCCGAAGGCGGTAAGGATGAGGGTGTCTCCTTTTTTCAGTTTGTCTTCATATTCCCACAGGCAGAGGGGGATGGTTCCTGCGCTGGTGTTTCCCCGCTTCTGGATATTGTCCATCACCTTGTCTTCCACTCCCAGCCGCTGCGCCGTGGCGGTGATGATGCGTTTATTGGCCTGGTGGGGGACGATCCAGTCGATATCATCGCGGGTCAGCCCGTTGCGTTCCACGATTTTGATCGAGGCATCGGCCATCAGCATGACTGCATGTTTGAACACGTACTTGCCATCCTGGTAGACATAGTGCATACGTTTATCCACTGTATCATGCGTTGCCCGGAAGGCTGATCCTCCGCCTTTCATATTCAGGTGCGCGAGCCCTGTGCCGTCGGTACGGAGAATGGCGTCCAGGATACCCAGCTCTTCGCCGGAGGGTTCGATAAGCACTGCTCCGCAACCGTCTCCGAAAAGCGGGCAGGTGGTGCGGTCGGTATAATCGGTAATGGAAGTCATCGTATCTCCGGCCACCACGATTATTTTCTTATGCCTTCCGGAGCGGATAAAATTGGCCGCCGTTTCCAGTGCATAGAGGAATCCGGTACATGCGGCTTGCATATCGAAGGTAAGCGCGTTTACACATTTGGTATTGTGGGCAATCATGGATGCAGCCGTAGGGAAAAAATAATCGGGGGTAGTTGTTGCACAGATCAGTGCTTCCACATCTTCGGGCGAGGTATGGGTTTTTTCCAACAACTGTTCCACTGCTTTTGTTCCCATAAAGGAAGTCCCCAGTCCTTCTCTCAAGATTCTCCGTTCGCTGATTCCCACGCGGGTCATGATCCATTCGTCCGTAGTGTCAACCATTCGGGATATATCCTCATTTGTCAACACATCTTCGGGGATATAACCTCCGATACCTGTTATAATCGCGTTAATTTTTTCCATATCGTTTCTATTGTTCTTCTTTTTATCCAACTACAAAAAAACCCTAAAATCAAATTTAGGGTTAATCCTTAATTTATCGAATTGATTCGAAGGCGGCTTTTATACGGCAGCCTCTTTCTCAATTGCCAGTTTTCCTCTGTAATAGCCACATTCGCCACATACGGTGTGATAAATGTGCCAGGCTCCACAATTGGGACAGATTGCCATTGTGGGAACTACAGCCTTATCGTGCGTACGCCGCTTGGCTGTTCTTGCTTTTCCTTGTCGTCTTTTAGGATGTGCCATTTTTAATATATTTAGTTATTATCATTTTCTGTTTCGATAAGACCTTTCAGTGCGTCCCATCGGGGGTCTGCGACCTCGGGGACATCTTCTTCCGTCATATCTTCAACGTCGTCGGAAGCGTAATCTTCGTTCTCCGTATTTTTGGTCGCGTGTTTTTTAAGCTTGGATGACATCGTTTTATTGCATTTGCCCGGCGGGTGCACCCGTTTCATGGGTATAGCCAGTGCTATAAATTCATACAGGAACCAGGCTAAGTTGATCGTTCCTTCTTCTTCGGGAATGACTACAATTTCGTCGCTTTCTTCCGAATATTCCTTGCCGAACTTCACGACAAGACGATTCTTCGATTCAATAGGCCATTCCAGATCATCCAGGCATCTGTCGCACGGGACGAACACAACGCCTTCTATTCGAAAACTCATCTCAAACATTATGGATGACCGCTTTAGCGTCAGAAAAACCTTTACTTTACCTTTCTGAACTTCTGTTCCGTCAATGTCTATAAAAAACTTATTCTCCAGCATGAATTCAAACTCATGAATTCCCGGAGAAAGGCTTCTCAGTTCTATTTTATATGTATCAAATTTTCCCAAAGCACTTTAGCGTAAAAAACTCTGCAAAGGTAAGAAAAAACAAAACAAATACACAAGAATCTCTGTTGTTATTTTTCTCCTCCTGCCTGCGTTTGTCTTTCTGACGAGTGTCACCAAATTCTCGAAGGTGAGTATCTTCAACGACCTCAATCAATACCAGAGCGGATACCTGACAATAAAGGAATACGATGCCGATTTTAACGAGTTCGTTTTAGGTTTCCCGAACGAAGAAGTCAAACAAACCTTCCCGTAGTCTGTGGGAGAAAAAAGTATCAAATAAAGCCCCCTCCCGTTCCTGATTCGCCCCGAACTTCTAACTCGTTACGTGTCTCTCGTAACTCATAAGTCATTATCTTTGCATCATGAAGAACATTATTATAGCAATTGACGGACGCTCATCCGCAGGAAAGAGCACAATGGCCAGGGACCTGGCCCGAGAAATCGGTTACACATATATAGATACCGGCGCCATGTACCGCGCAGTCACTCTTTATGCCCTCCGCAATGGATTCTTCCGCGGCGAAAAGATCGACCGCGAACAACTCCACCACGCTTTGCCGGAAATACAGATCGGCTTCCGGCGAACAACGGCCGAGGAAGAGGCCACAACCCTCCTCAACGGCGTCGATGTGGAACAGGATATACGACGGAAGGACGTGGCCGCCCTGGTCAGCTCCGTCGCAGCCCTGCCTTTCGTACGCAAAGCCCTGGTGACGCAGCAGCAGGAGATGGGACGCGACGGAGGCGTCGTCATGGACGGACGAGACATCGGGACAACCGTCTTCCCGCAGGCCGAACTCAAGATCTTCGTCACCGCTGACCCCCACATCCGCGCCCAGCGGCGCCTCGACGAAATGCACGCCAAGGGCGAACATGCCTCCTTCGTCGAAGTCCTGGCCAATATAAAGGAACGCGACTATCAAGATTCGACCCGCCGGGAAAGCCCGCTCCGTCAGGCCCCCGACGCCCTCCTGCTCGATACCTCCGCCATGACGATCGCAGAACAAAAAGATTGGCTGCTCCGACAATACGCCGCCACCGTAGGACAACCAACCGGCCGCCATGATTAATGTGGAAATAGACAGCGACTCCGGCTTCTGCTTCGGCGTCGTGAACGCCATACAGAGCGCCGAACGCGAACTGCGTACCTCGGCGCTCTACTGTCTGGGAGACATCGTACATAATAGCCTCGAAGTCGAACGACTCCGAACCCTCGGACTCCATACTATCGGACAAGACGAATTCCAACGCTTGCGCAACCGGAAGCTCCTCCTCCGCGCTCACGGCGAACCCCCGGCAACCTACGCCTACGCCAAAGCAAACGGGATCACGATCATCGACGCCACCTGCCCCGTCGTCCTCCGACTCCAACAAAAGATACATCAATGCTTCTGCCAGACGCAAGGCGAGAACGTACAATTAGTCATCTACGGAAAAAAAGGACATGCCGAAGTCAACGGATTAGTCGGGCAAACCGAAGGCACCGCCATTGTCGTAGACAAACCCGCCGACTTGGATAAGCTGGACTTCAATCGCCACATCATCCTCTTCTCCCAAACCACCATGTCGCTCGACGGCTTCCGGCAGATCGTCGACCTCATCGGAAACAGAATCCATCCCCCAGTGAGATTCGAATACTTCGACACCATCTGCCGCCAAGTCGCCAACCGCCTGCCCGGCATAAAAGCCTTCGCCGCCGGACATGACCGCATATACTTCGTCGCCGGACGCAAAAGCTCCAACGGACAAGTACTCTTCGAAGAATGTCTCAAAGCCAACCCGCGCAGCGTCTTCATTACCCATGCCGGCGAAATCGTCGAACCCCTGCCGCCCAACGTCGGAAGCGTCGGCGTTTGCGGCGCCACATCCACGCCCAAATGGCTGATGGAAGAAGTCGCCCAGCGCATCAAAGAATTAAATACCCTTACCCCCACCTATTAATAGAATAATAATGAACCCCTCATTCAGCCTCCACAGCTACCCGGTCTTTGAACAGGCTACGTGCGATTACCACCTCGCCGACTCCGTAGACGCGCCTATCCGTAACCCCTACGTCCCCGGCGCCATCGAACACGACCTCTACCACAAAAACTGGATCGACGCCGTACAATGGCACCTCGAAGACATCATCCGAAACCCCAACATCGACCCCGCCGAAGCCCTGGCCATCAAACGACGCATCGACCGCTCCAACCAGGAACGAACCGACCTGGTCGAACGCATCGACAGCTATTTCCTCGAAACCTACAAAGACGTCGCCCCGTGCCCCGGAGCTGTCATCAATACCGAAAGCCCCGCCTGGGCCCTCGACCGCCTATCCATCCTGGTGCTGAAAATCTATCACATGCAACAAGAAACCTTCCGCGTCGACGCTGCACCGGCTCACCGCGATGCCTGTCGCAGCAAACTCGCCGTACTGCTCGAACAGAAAGACGACCTCTCAGCCGCCCTCGACAGCCTGCTCGACGACATCGCCGCCGGACGGAAGTATATGAAGGTATACAGGCAAATGAAAATGTATAACGACCCCGACCTTAACCCCATACTATACACTCAAAAGTAATGGCAAACATATTGGTCATACGACTCTCCGCCATCGGCGACGTGGCCATGACAATCCCGGTCATCTATTCCGCCGCACGCGCCAACCCCGGCGATTCGTTCACCGTACTGACGCAAATATTCCTCATCCCCGTCTTCATCAACCGCCCGCCTAACGTCGAAATAACAGGCATCAATACCTTCGGCTCCGAAAAATCGCTGCGAGGACTCCTGCGTTTCGCACGCGCATATGCTACCTACGACTTCGACATCGTCATCGACCTCCACCGGGTGCTCCGTACCCGTATCATCGACTGCCTGTTCCGTCTGAGAGGGAAAAAAGTCTTCTCCCTCGACAAGGCCCGCTGCGAACGAGCCCGCCTGACGCGACGCAAAGACAAAAAACTTGCCCCCCTGCGACCGGTCGTCGAACGCTATGCCGACGTCTTCCGCGCCTCCGGACTGAAATACGCCGACTCCTTCCATACCCTCTTCGACGGGAAACTGCCTCCCCTCCCTCCCTCCCTCCCCGGCAAAACAGGACGATGGATCGGTATCGCTCCCTTTGCCAAACACCGCGGAAAGATATACCCCGCCGAACAAATGCAACAAGTCGTCGATACCCTCGCCCAAGCAAACGACATCACCCTCTTCCTCTTCGGAAGCAAAGGAACGGAACAGCATATACTCGAAGCCTGGAGCCAACGCTACCCGCGAACCGTCAACGTCGCCGGACGCTATTCCCTCGATGCCGAACTCGCCCTCATCAGCCGCCTCGACCTCCTCCTGTGCATGGACTCCGCCAATATGCACTTCGCCTCCCTGGTGGGCACGACCGTCGTCTCCATCTGGGGCGCTACCCATCCCTGCGCCGGCTTCTACGGATACAGACAACTTCCCTCCAATGCCATACAGTCGGATCTCCCCTGCCGGCCCTGTTCTATCTACGGCCAAAAACCCTGCTACCGCCGCGATTGGGCCTGTCTGACCAGCCTGACGCCTGCCCGCATCGCCGGCAAGATTGCAGAATTATGCCCGGAAAATCGTACCTTTGGCCGCTGAATATAAACGAATACAATAAACCGATGCTGACGAAAATTATACGCGAGGAATCCATTCAGGAGGCAAAGAAATACATAGAAAAGTCCGAACGCTTCCTCATCCTCACACACGTAGCCCCCGATGGCGACGCTATGGGCTCCTCCCTGGGACTGTTACACTTCCTCAATGAATACGGCAAGGACAACGTCACCGTCGTCGTCCCCAGCAGCTACCCCTCCTTCTACCGCTGGATGCCGGGAGCTAAGGAAATCATCGTGCACGAGAAATATACTGCCTATGCCGAAGAACTGATCCGCGATGCCGATGTGATCTTTTGCTTAGACTTCAACGAGCCCCGGCGCGTCGGCAAAGCTTCCGCCGCCCTCCTGGCCGCCAAAGGGAAAAAGATCATGATCGACCATCACTTGGACCCCGCCGGATTCTGTCGCGTGACCATGTCCTATCCCGAAATATCCTCCACCAGCGAAATGATCTTCCGCTTCATCTGCCGCATGGGATTGTTTGACCTGATCAACAAACAAGCCGCCGAATGTATTTACACAGGCATGATGACCGATACGGGCGCCTTTACCTACAACTCCAACCATCCCGAAATATACACCATCATCAGCGAACTGATCAAAAAAGGCATAGACAAAGATCTTATCTACCGACGCGTCTATCAGGTCTATTCCGAATCTCGCCTCCAACTGATGGGATACGTCCTGTATGAAAAAATGAAAGTATATCCCGAACTGAAAACAGCCCTGATCACACTTTCGCAGGAAGAACTCAAACGCTTCCATTATACAACCGGCGATACGGAAGGATTCGTCAACCTGCCCCTGAGCATCGACGGAATCGAACTGACCGCCTTCATCCGCGAAGATCCCGATTGCGTGAAAATATCCCTCCGCTCGGTCGGAGACTTCCCCTGTAACGAATTTGCTATCAAATACTTCAACGGAGGAGGACACAAGAACGCCTCAGGAGGAGAATTTTACGGCTCCCTGCCCGACGCCGTCGCAGCTTTTGAAAAAGCCCTGCAAGCGTTCAACCCAGGGAAAAGAATCGTTTAAACATATCTGATATATGGCGGATAATACATACATTTGCCACAATTTATTAAGTTCAATAATCGCATGAAAATAGGTTTTAATATTGTTTTAGTCGCTTGCGCCATCCTGTTTGTCTTCTCTTGTAATAACAACCCGGATTATAGCGATATGCTGAAAGCGCAGGAAAAAGCCATCCAACAATTGAAAGATGAATACAAACTGGAGATACTGAAAGACTATCCCTCCAATGGAGTGTTTAAGGATAATCAATTTGTTATACTCCCCAACGGTGTATATCTGAATGTGATAGATTCGGGAAATGGGAACCGCGCCGTGTCGGGCAGCACCTCCATCTTCTGCCGTTTCTACGTAAGAAGCCTGATCGAATGGACCTATATGGACGACACCACCACCGTCGACTTCTTCAGGAATGGAACAGAACCTATCGTTTACAAATACGGAAACTCATCTCCGACAGATGACAGCAACTCGTCCTTCTTCTTCAGCACGCTCCTGTTCTCCGGACTGGAATACGCAGGAGACAGCTCGGAAGTGAAACTGATCATCCCATTCCATACCGAAGGCAACAACTCGACGTTTAAGTCGGCAGGCGTTCCTCTATACTTCAGCAAAGTCCGCTATTGCTTCGAACCCAAATAATCCCATATCAAACTTATGACTCTGATTAAATCTATTTCCGGTATACGCGGCACGATCGGCGGCGCCCCGGACGAAGGCCTTAATCCCCTGGCCATCGTAAAGTTTGTAGCTGCTTATGCTACGTTCATACGCAAAAATGCTAAAACAACGTCAAACAAAATTGTCGTCGGAAGAGATGCACGCATTTCCGGCCCAATGGTGAAACAGATTGTCCTGGGAACGCTCACCGGAATGGGCTTTGACGTTATCGACCTTGACCTGGCAACGACGCCTACAACCGAATATGCCGTTGCCCAAGAACAAGCCTGTGGCGGCATTATTCTAACAGCCAGCCATAATCCCAAACAATGGAACGCCTTGAAACTGCTCAACGAACAGGGCGAATTTCTCAACGCAGAAGAAGGACGCCAGGTGCTGGATATAGCCGAATCCGAAGACTTTACCTTTGCCGGTATTGACCAGCTCGGAGAAGTCTTCCCCGTAGATACCTATAAACAGAAACATATCGAAAGCATCCTGAATCTGGACTTTGTCGCAGTAGACGCTATCCGGGCTGCCGGTTTCCGTATCGCAGTAGACGCCGTCAACTCGGTAGGCGGAATCGTCATCCCCGACCTCCTGTATGCCCTGGGCGTAAAAGAAATCTTTAAATTGCATTGTGCACCTCACGGCAATTTCTCCCATAATCCGGAGCCGCTGCCCGAAAACCTGACCGAAATAGCCGGCCTCGTGCGGCAAGCAAAGGCCGATGTAGGCTTTGTCGTAGACCCCGACGTTGACCGCCTGGCTATCATCTGCGAAAATGGCGATATGTTCGGCGAAGAATATACCTTAGTTGCTGTTAGCGACTACGTCTTGAGCCATACACCCGGCAATACGGTAAGCAACCTGAGCTCGAGCCGCGCACTGCGCGACATCACCCTGGCGCATGGCGGATCCTATCAGGCTGCCGCCGTGGGTGAAGTGAACGTAGTCGCCAAAATGAAGGAAACACATGCCGTAATCGGTGGCGAAGGTAATGGCGGAGTCATCTATCCGGAGGCTCACTCTGGACGCGACGCATTGGTAGGCATCGCCCTTTTCCTGAGCTGCCTGGCCGAAAAGAAGATGAAAGCAAGCGAATTGCGCGCTACTTACCCCTCCTATTACATCTCCAAGCAAAAAGTGGAACTAACCGCCGACATCAACGTAGATGCTATATTGGAAAAGGTAAAAGAGCAATTCGCCGCATACGATATTACGGATATAGACGGAGTGAAGATCGACTTCCCCGATAAATGGGTGCATCTGCGCAAAAGCAATACCGAACCCATCATCCGTATTTATGCCGAAGCCCACAGTATCCGCGAAGCCGAAGAATTAGGCGGACAATTGATTCATATAATCAGAGAACTCAGCCGGTAAGAAATCCCCCCGTCAAGAGATGCAGATACGTACCCCATTCCTCCAATATCTATACTTACAGAAGCCGATCACCCTGATTCTGGTCATCTGTACTATTTCCGTTTTACCCTGGATCGGTATCGGTGATTTCGCTACTAAAGGCGAACCGCGCGAAGCGGCTGTCGCCGTATCCATGCTCGAAAGCGGTAATTGGGTCTTGCCGGAAGTCTATGCCAACGAATTTGCGTATAAGCCTCCGATGGCGCATTGGTTGATGGCCGCCTTTTCGCTTCCGCAAGGAGCCGTCTCCGAATTTACGGCTCGCCTGCCGTCTGCACTGGCCTATATCTTCCTGGTAGGGATAACGCTGTTTCTTTTCGGTCAACGGGTCAAATTCCAGGAGGCTTTTGTAGGTGTACTCTTGCTGCTTACCTGCATCGAGATACACCGGGCAGGTATGACTACCCGCGTGGATATGCTGCTCACAACCTTCACCGTGACGGGATTGTATGCGCTGTATCTGTGGGAGGAATGTGGGGAATTGAAAGGATTGCCCCTGATAATTCCTTTCCTGTTGGGATGCGCTATGTTGACGAAAGGCCCGGTGGGTGTGGTCCTGCCTTTGTTCGTCTTCGGCGTTTATTTGCTGTTGTTGCGAAAGTACAGCTTCGTTCTTGTTTTTAAGGCATTGCTCTATGTGGGCGTTTCGTCGCTCTTCCTGCCGCTGATCTGGTATGTGGCTGCCTGGAAGCAGGGAGGCGAAGATTTCCTGAACGTAGTCCTGGCCGAGAACTTCGGCCGGTTCTTTCATACGGATAATTTAAGCATACACTACGATCTGGGGCACGAAAACGGAGCATGGTACAATCTGCTGACGCTCATTGCCGGTTTCGTTCCGTGGACTATCTTCTTTTTCTTCTCGCTTTTCGGGATAAAATACCATAAGCCGACCTGGTCGTTTAAACTTATACTCCGGAAGATGTGGGACGGCTTCCGGTCAATGGAGAAACTGAAGCAGTTCAGTCTGGTGGCATTGGTTTGCATCCTTTTCTTTTATTCGATACCATCGAGCAAGCGGAGTGTTTACCTGATGCCCGCCTATCCGTTTATTGCCTTGTTCCTGGCGCAGTATGCGCTCTATATTACCAAGTATCGTGTGAAAGTGACCCGTCTCTTTGCCGGTTTCCTGGCCGTTGTGGTTTCGGTGGTACTGATTGCTGCCGGGTTGATCATGGCAGGGGTTGTGGATCCGGTCGCTTTGACGGAACGGTTTACGCATCGTTCGTCTACGCTGTTCGCCGTGGATACAGTCTCCCGGATGTTTGCTTCGCCGGATGGACTGACGGCAGGTGTGCTGATTGCCATGGCGATTGCCCTGATTACTGTGTTTTACCAGATGCGCAAAAAGATAAACCTGAAGATACTGTATGCCGTTATTTTTCTGATCATCACGACTCACCTGTTGATAGACGGTGTGATTATGCGGGGTATCCGCAACGAAACCTCTGCGCGTCCCTTTGCCGAACGGGTCTTGAAGGAATATCCGTTAAACAGGCAGAATATGTATGTTATGAATAACCTGAAGGAATATGCCAACTTGTACGGCCTGAATTTTTACCTGAAAAACAGCTTCCATAATTTTGAGAAAGAACAGCCGGCAGCCGGTTATTTCTTTGTTGCGGAGAAAGATATAGAGAAGGTCATCCGCCGCTACGAAAATGCCTATACCTTCACCCCCCTCACTTCCTCGGAAAGAGAAACGGGAGATTTGCGTCAGAAAGTCCACCTCTATGCGTTTACCGCGCGTTGACGCCTCGCTTCATTCCTTGATAAAACAAAGCCCATCCGGAGGGCCTCCCAAACATTTGTGAGGGCCTCCCAAACATTTGTGAGAGTCTCCCAAACATTTGTGAGGGTCTCCCAGACATTTGTGAGGGTCTTACAAACATTTGTGAAGGTCTCCCAAACATTTGTGAGGGTCTCCCAGACATTTGTGAGGGTCTTACAAACATTTGTGAAGGTCTTCCAAACATTTGTGAGAGTCCCCCAAATGTTTGGAAGACTCTCACAAAAGTTTCTGAGAGACTGAAGAGCTTACGTTGCGGTTGCGAGAGCTAAAGGATGGCTTTCAGCCGCATTTGGAGGCGCCGCAGTTGGTGCATGTCAGGCAACCTTCCTGATAGGTTAGCGACTCCTGTCCGCAATTGGAGCATTTCTCTTTGACGACCGTTCCGTTGGGGAGGTATTTTTTCAGGGCGCGTTCGACGCCGTTTTTCCAGGTATTGATTGATTCATTGTCCAACTCCATTCCCTGTACCAATTTAATAACCTGGTCGATGGGCATGGCATAGCGGAGGACGCCGGAGATGAGTTTGGCGTAGTTCCAAAATTCGGGGTTGAACTTACCATCCAGTCCTTCGATGGTCATTTTGAATCCGCGCTTGTTCTTGAACTGGAAGTCGTAATGCTTGTTGCCGTCGTCGTCGTAGCTTTTTATGATGGTGCCGCGGGAGACGTTTTTGGGGAGCATCAGTCCTTCGTCGTCATCGGCCAGACCGGTGAATATCTCATAAGGACGGCCGTTGAGCAAGCCGATAAAGGCGATCCATTTCTCGCGTTTGTTCTGGAATTTCACGACTTCGGCTTCGAGTTCGCGCGGGCGTTTGTCCATAATCACAGGTGGTTCCATACAGATGCAATCGCCTTTTTTCTTTTCCGCCTTCACCAGGACGCCCGACCGCGAACCGTCGCGGTAGACTGTGCAGCCTTTGCATCCGCATTTCCAGGCTTCGATGTAGAGTTTATCGACCAGTTCTTCCGACACTTCGTTGGGAAGGTTGATTGTCACACTGATCGAATGGTCTACCCACCGTTGGATGCGGCCCTGCATTTTTACTTTCTGCAACCAGTCCACATCGTTGGAACTGGCTTTGTGATAAGGCGAAGAGGCGATGAGGGCGTCTATTTCTTCCTGGGTGTATTGTTTGGAAACGGGATGTCCGTTGGCTTTCATCCATGTGACGAACTTGTGGTGGAAGACGATGTACTCTTCGAATGCGTCCCCTGTTTCGTCCACAAAGTCGACGCGTGCAGAGGTGTCATTCGGGTTGACTTTCCGCCGGCGTTTATAGACGGGCAGGAAGACGGGTTCGATGCCGGAGGTGGTTTGCGTCATCATACTGGTGGTGCCTGTGGGCGCGATGGTAAGGCAGGCGATGTTGCGGCGTCCGTAGGAAACCATATCTTCATACAATTGCGGATCGGCTTCTTTGAGGCGGAGGATAAAAGGGTTGTTTGCTTCGCGCTTGGCGTCGTAGACTTCAAAAGCACCCCGTTCCCGGGCCATTGTAACGGAAGAGCGGTAGGCTGCCAGCGCCAATGTTTTCTGAATATTCTCTGCGAAGGCGGTTGCTTCTTCGGTTCCGTAACGCAGGTTCAGGGCGGCCAGCATATCACCTTCTGCCGTAATGCCTACACCGGTACGTCGTCCTTGCAGTGTTTTCTTTTGTATTTTTTCCCACATGTGCCGTTCGGTTGCGCGTACTTCGAGGGATTCGGGATCGGAATCTATTTTGTCGAGGATACGGATTATTTTTTCCGATTCCAGGTCGATGATGTCGTCCATGATCCGTTGCGCCAGGGCGACGTGTTTTTCAAAGAGCTCGTGGTTGAAACTGGCTTCGGCTGTAAAGGGTTTGTCTACATACGAATAGAGATTGATTGCCAGCAAACGGCAGCTATCGTAGGGGCAAAGTGGTATTTCACCGCAGGGATTGGTCGAAACGGTCCGGAATCCGAGGTCGGCATAGGCGTCGGGCACTGATTCTTTCAGAATCGTATCCCAGAAGAGCACTCCCGGTTCGGCCGATTGCCATGCGTTGTGGATAATTTTCTTCCACAAGGTGACGGCGTCTACTTCCTTTACGGTTGTCGGATTGGGTGAGTCTATCGGATACTGCTGCCGGTAGGTCGTATTGTTGATGACGGCGTTCATAAATTCGTCGTCAATTTTGACGGACACATTGGCTCCCGTAACCTTTCCGTCCACCATTTTTGCATCAATAAACGATTCTGAGTCGGGATGTTTGATGGAAACGCTCAGCATCAAAGCGCCGCGGCGTCCATCCTGGGCCACTTCGCGCGTCGAGTTGGAATATCGTTCCATAAAAGGCACCAGGCCGGTAGAGGTAAGGGCCGAATTTTTCACCGGCGAACCTTTGGGGCGGATATGCGACAAATCGTGACCGACACCTCCGCGTCGTTTCATCAATTGCACCTGTTCTTCGTCTATGCGGATGATGGCTCCGTACGAATCGGCATTGCCGTCCAGTCCGATAACAAAACAGTTAGACAGCGATGCGATCTGGAAATCATTTCCGATTCCGGTCATAGGGCTTCCCTGGGGTACGATGTAGCGAAAATGGTCGAAGAGGTTGAAAAGCTCCTTTTCTGCTAACGGATTGGGATACTTTTTTTCGATGCGTGCGATTTCTTTCGCCAAACGGTGGTGCATGTCTTCCGGAGATTTCTCATAGATGTGACCAAACGCATCCTTGAGAGCATATTTATTCACCCAGACCTTTGCGGCCAGCTCATCACCTGTAAAATAGGCCAATGAAGCCTTGCATGCTTCGTCAAATGTGTAATTTTTTTGATTCACTGCGTTGCTTTTTTGAATTTCACTGCAAGTATAGTAAGAGTTTCTTTATTGTCCAAACCAAACAACAATAAATTTCAAACAAATCGAAAAGTTTTCCGAAATAAAACAAATCACTTCTTATATTCAGTCGATTATGAATTTGCCGTATGTAAAAAGTTTCACAAAAAGGAAAACTGTATGTATACAACGCAAACGAAAAAAGGACACCTCCTTAATGGAAGCATCCTTCTTCTTTCAAAAAAAACAACTCATCAGCTTTTCATCAGCTTTTTAGCTCTTCAGTTTCGCTTCTATTTCCTCGACAGTTGACCGGAAGGCCTTACTGGTTTCGATCTGGTCTTTTATGGCTTTACAGGCATGCAGTACGGTTGCATGATCTTTCTTTCCTACTACTTTTCCGATATGAGAAAGGGAATGATCCGTGTATTTTTTTGATAAGTACATCGTCAGTTGACGAGCTTGCACGATTTCGCGTTTACGGGAAAGGGTCTGCACAACCGCGCGTTCCAGATTCAGGTAATTACAAACCACTTCTTCTATTGCCTCTATAGAGATGGCTTTGTTTTCCAGACGTATGGCCTGACTGATGATTCGTTTGGCCAGTGCCATATCTATCTCGTGATTGTTGATCACCGAATTAGCCATCAGGGAAACGAGAACGCCTTCCAGGTCGCGAATATTATCCTTTACGTTATCAGCAATGAAATCAATCACTTCATCGGAAATGGAAATGCCATCGTGTTGTACTTTGTTTTTCAATATTTTCTTTCTCAGTTCCGGGTCGGGGCGGTATAATTCGGCTCTCAGACCGGCTTTCAACCTTGTTATCAATCTCTCTTCCATGCCCTGCATTTCTACCGGAGCCTTGTCGCAAGTCAATATCAATTGTTTGCTTAAATGGTGGAAATGGTTGAATATATGGAAAAAGGTATTCTGTGTTTTTTCCTTGCCTATCAGTTCCTGAATATCGTCGAGGATGAGCACATCCAGATTCTGATAAAAATAAAGAAAATCGTTTGTCGTATTCTTGCGTGTGGCATCCGAGAATTGTACGTAAAACAAGTGAGACGATACGTACAGGACTTTCTTTTCCGGGTGGAGTTCGCGTATCCGCGTCCCGATAGCATGGCATAAATGCGTTTTGCCAACGCCGGAAGGTCCATAGATAAATAAGGGGTTAAAGGCTGTTTTTCCCGGGTTCTGTGCGACGGATTCGCCGGCCACGCGGACAAAACGATTGCTTTTTCCTTCAAAGTAATTAGCGAAATTATATTTGGGATTCAGTTGAGAGTCCAGATCTTGTGCAACCGGTTGAGCAAATGGGGCCGGGGCTTTGTTTGCATCTTTCGGAACAATCTTCTTTATTGCCGTCGAAGCATTTTCCGCCGGATAATCTACCGTTCCTCCGGTTGTCATGTCTATCATGACCCGGTAGTTGAGTATCGTACCCGGACCGAAGACCCGTTCTATCGTAAGTTTGAGAACATCGACGTACCTCTCTTCCAGATATTCATAGAAGAACTGGGTGGGGACTTGAATCGTAAATTTGTTGTGTTCGTAAGACAACGGTACTATGGGGGTAAACCAAGTGTTAAAAGCGGCGTCGGGCACGATATCACGAATGACAGCCAGACACAGATCCCACGATATTTTATAATCCATTTTCATAATGAAAAAATCTATTTTACTTTTACAAAGGTTGGATTTATATCCAGAAAAAAAAACAGAAGATTCATTTGGATTTTTGGAATAAAAATAGTCGTCTGTTTACCAGTATCTTACAAGATCGCATGCAGGATAGGATAAAAGCCTTACTACAAAGGCAGTTTAGGATTGTCGAATTTTGAGTAGATAATGTTAGCTCTTTTGAGAGGTGTTTCTACCCGTTTATCGTAAAGAGATTAGAAGGCTTCATTCGAAAAATTGAGGAGCGTTTTTTTAATTAGATTAATTCTACTTACACTGTGTATTTGACAGAGAAAAATGACTATAAAGTCGCGATATTTTTCTTTGTCCGTAATCCCTTGCGATTACTTTACACACTTATATCTGACTGTATAATAGAATATTGTGATTCGGATGTCTTTCTAAAGTCTTGACTTTGAAGCAGGTTTCACGAATCAAAACTCAACAATCATCTCTCGAATTTCGGCAATAAAAAGATCTCAAAATAGCGAGAAATGAACGTATCGTTTAGGGTGTTCGCGCAGGTCAAACAGGAGTCTGGAAGCGTTCATCATCGTCCCGTTCATGTGATAATAGAGCGAATCGTCATTCAGCAGCAGGCCTAAGGTGTTGTCTCTGGAATTTATTTTGCCGGTAGCCAATTTCAGGTTTGCCAGGGTTTCGTTTACGCTCTTGACGGTTGTTTGCAGGTCTAAACTTTTCAGATCTTCGCTGATGCCGGAAAAGTTTTGGCTTACAGTCTTCAGATCTGATAGAATGAGTGGCACATCTTTGCTCAGCAGTCGGTTAAGCTGTTGGCTTGATACTTCCAAGTTGCCGGTTGTCTTTTCGATATGGTCGAATGATTGCGATAGCGCCGGATGATTGACCAGTGTTTGCAAGCCGGCCAATACGGAGTCTATCCTGTGAAGTAGACCTTCCATCGCAGGCAGAAGATTGTCCTGTATGGAGCCCATCATATCTCCGCCCTGTCGTCCTTCCAGCGTCTCCCCCGATTTCATGTATTCGTTGGTATATGTATTTAGATGAAGATGCAGTTCTGCTCCTCCCAGGAAGCTTCTGACTATTAATACGTAGCTTCCTTTGTTGATTTTCATGTCATTGTCCAGGCTTATTTCCGCTTTTATTTTATTTGTGGTGTTATAATCGTAGCTGAGACTTCTTACGAGTCCTACTTTGAAGCCATCGACAAAGACCGGGCTTGAGATTGTCACGTCTTTTACGTTGTCGAACGAAACGAAGTACTGGTTTGAAGGTTCAAACAGATTGATACCTTTCAGATAGTTTATGCCTAAATACAGTAGTGTGATGCCAACGATAGTTATGATTCCTATTTTGGCTTCTTTTGTAAATTTCCTTTTCATCATCATCTTTCTTATTGTTATTTACTGTTTTGCCTTACTCGTTTGCCGTCTTTAAATGCTATGATAAAGGCGCCTTTGAAGTCTTTTTGTATTTTCTTGTGAGTTGCTTTAATTGTTGTCAAGTCGGTTGACTCGCCATAGGTGTATTTATACAGCCCGTTTTCTTCGTAAAAGGATACATTCTTGTATCCCTTAAACTGTTTGGAGTTGGCCGGCAGTTTTTTTTCGGAAGTAAGGATCTGTATCTTGTATAGCAGCACGTTCTTTTTCGCTTGTGTCGTCGTAGTGGTTTTGGGGGCGGCAGAGGCGGTTGTAGAAGCCGGAGCTTTGGTCGGAGAGTCTTTGGGGGGCGAGGTTACTTTCCGGGCAGGGGTGGCGGCCACGTTCTGCCTCTTGTCGTACTCATGTTTATAGGCGACAAAGGCGTCGTAGATCGCTTTAGCCAATTTGTTTTGTCCGTCGGCCGATTTCATAAAACGTTCTTCTTCCGAATTGGTGAGGAAGCCGAGTTCTACTAATACGCTTGGCATGCTGGTTTTACGCAGGACTAATAGGCCGGCTTGTTTGACGCCCCGGTCGTTTCGTTTGGTTCCTTTGAAAGCTTTTTGTATTCGGGAGGCCAGGTTGATGCTTTGTTCCATGTGCGTGTTTTGCATAAATTCGAAGATAATATACGATTCGGTGGAATTGGGGTCGAAGCCTTCATATTTTTGGAGGTAATTATCTTCGAGTAGGATTGCTGAGTTTTCCCGCTTGGCGACTTCCTGGTTTTCTTTGCTATTGGCCAGTCCGAGTGTGAATGTTTCTGTTCCGGAGATATGGCTGGCATTTTTTATGGCATTGGCATGGATGGAGATAAAGAGGTCTGCTTTGTTGTGATTGGCTATATTAGCTCGTTCGTCTAATCCGATAAACCGGTCGGTCTTCCGGGTGTAGATTACTTTCACACGGTCTTGGTTTTCTGCTATCAGATTACCTAATTTAATGGCTACTGACAGGTTTATTGCCTTTTCATAGATTGTCCGTCCTTTGGCTCCGGAGTCTTTTCCGCCGTGTCCGGCGTCAATTACGACCGTAAAGTTTTTCTCTTCCGCCCGCAAAACGGGTAGAGACAAGATACTGATTACTATTAAATGTGTCCACAGTATAAAAAACCTCTTCACTTTGCCTATATTCGTAAATTTGAAGGCAAATGTAGTCTTTTTTGTCGATTAATAAAAAAAACGGGGAGATCCTTGCGGATTCTCCCCGTTTTTACGTATGATAAATAAATCAAGATCTTATTCGGAGATCACATCAAAGGGTATTTCTACCGAGATATCCTTGTGCAGTTTAACGAGCGCTTTATAGCTGCCCACTTCTTTCACGGGGTCTTTAATATAGATGATCTTACGGTCGATTTCAATGCCTTCTTTGGACAGCGCTTCGGCTATTTGTATGTTTGAAACGGATCCGAAGATTGTTCCTGATGAACTGGTTTTAGCTCCGATTGTCAGCGATATGGGTTCCAGTTTGGCTGCCAGCGCTTCCATGTTTTCTTTGATTGTTGCTAATTTATGGGCGCGTTGCCGTTGGTTTTCGGCTAATATTTTTCTGGCTTGTTCGGAAGCGATTACCGCTTTTCCTTGCGGGATTAGAAAGTTACGTCCGTAGCCGCTTTTTACGGTTACGATATCGTCTTTGTAGCCTAAGCTTGCTATGTCTTCTTTCAAAATAACTTGCATATTCTGTCTCCTCTTTTTGGATTATTTCATCAGGTCGGTCACGTATGGGAGCAGTGCCAGATGGCGGGCTCTTTTTACTGCTTGGGCTACGCGGCGCTGGAACTTCAGCGATGTGCCGGTGATGCGGCGGGGCAGTATTTTCCCTTGTTCGTTCAGGAATTTCTTCAGGAACTCAGGGTCTTTATAGTCGATATATTTGATACCGCTCTTTTTGAAGCGACAGTATTTCTTCTTTTTAACGTCGACTGACGGGGGGGTTAAATACCTGATTTCAGATTGTATTGCCATAATTAAATCTCTTTTACTGTTTCTTTTATTGTTTCTTTAGCGGCTGATTTCAGGTTTCTCCTTTTGGCCGCATATTCGGCGGCGAATTTGTCCTGGCGGAAGGTCAGGAACCGGATTACCCGCTCGTCGCGGCGGAAGTTTATTTCCAACGTCTCAATGGTTTGAGGGTTGGCTTTAAATTCAACCAATTGATAAAAACCGGTTGTTTTCTTGTCGATGGGATAGGCTAATTTGCGTAATCCCCAGTTTTCTTCATTCACAATCTCGGCTCCTTCTGATTTCAGGAGGTTTGTGAATTTTTCTACCGCTTCCTTCATCTGAACTTCAGACAAAACGGGAGTTAAAATGAAAACGGTTTCGTAATTGTTCATAAAATTCTGTTTCTCTATTTGATAATTAATTGTTTATTTCGAGGTGCAAAGGTAATATTTTTTCATTATAATACGCATTATCGTCTGAATTTTCTTGTCGGACGGCGATTGTTCTCTTTTGTTTATTGGCCGGGGTTTGTGCGTTGGCGGACGGCTTCGTAGAGGAGGATGGCCGAGGCTACGGAGACGTTGAGGGAGGCAATGTTGCCGAAAAGGGGTATTCTGACGATATGGTCGCAGAGGTGCAGGTTGGCGGAAGAGACGCCGGTGTCTTCGGCGCCCATGACGATGGCCAGGGGGGTGTCGCAGGCGATGGAGGTATAGGGGTCGGGGGCTTTTTCGCTGGCGGCGATTACTTTTACGCCGCTTGCCTGGAGGAAGCGTATGGCGTCGCCGATGCTTTTTTCTTTGCAGACGGGCAGCAGGTGCAAGGCGCCGGCTGAGGTTTTTATGGCGTCGGCGTTGACGGTTGCGCTTCCTTTAGAGGGTATGACGATGGCGTCTACTCCGGCACATTCGCAGGTGCGGGCGATGGCTCCGAAGTTGCGTACGTCGGTTACGCCGTCGAGCAGTACGATGAGGGGGTTCTTGCCTTGTTCGTAGACGAAGGGGACGATGTCTTCCAGGCGTTGGTAGGTGATGGCGGATACCAGGGCGATGACTCCCTGGTGATTTTTGCGTGTCAGGCGCGTCAGGCGTTCGGCGGGAACGCGCTGGACGGGGATGTCTTGTCCTTTAAGGGCTTCAAAGAGTTCTCCGGAGAGATCGCTTTGGAGTTCGCGCTTGATGACGATCTTTTCTATTTCTTTGCCGGCCTGTATGGCTTCGATAACGGCGCGCAGGCCAAATATCATTTCATTTTCTTTCATGCTGATTTTTTTATTTGGAGGTTTCTAAAGGCTTTAGAAACTCATATTTGTAGTAGTTCGCGTGCATTGGCTATGGAGGCTTCCGTCAAAGTGGCTCCGCTTAACATGCGGGCGACTTCTTTGACTCGTTCGTCGGGACTTAACTTGCGGATTTGGGTCAGGGTGTGTTCGGAGGTGTCTTGTTTGTAGACGTAGTAGTGTTCTTTGCCTTTGGAAGCGATCTGGGGGAGGTGGGTGATGGCGATGACTTGCATTTTCGTGGCCAATTCCTGCATGATGTCTCCCATTTTGTCGGCAATTTCGCCGGATACGCCCATGTCTACTTCGTCGAACAGGATGGCCGGCAGGGCGGTGAAGCCTGCTATCATGGCTTTAATGCAGAGCATCAGTCGGGAGGTCTCGCCTCCGGAGGCGGTTTGCGCAACGCGCTCAAGGGCGGCGTTCTTGTTGGCGGAGAAGAGGAACCGGACTTCGTCCAGGCCGTCGTTGTCGGGTTCTTCTTTCTGTATGAGGTCTACGCGGAAGCGGGTGTGGGGCATGCCTAACTGCGACAGGTTTTCGACCAGGCAGGCGGCGATGTGGGCGGCGGCTTTCCGGCGCTGGGCGGTCAGGGCGGTGGCTTGGGCGAGGACTTCCTTGCGGGCGGCTTCCTGTTGGGCGGTCAGGGCTTTGATTTGTTCGTCGAAGGATTCTATTTCGGCGAGTTGGTGGCGGTAGTTTGCTTGCAGGGCGATGAGTTCGCCGGTTGTGGGCAGGCGGTGTTTTTGTTGCAAGGTATATAATGTGTCTAAGCGTTCGTTTAGCCATTGCAGGCGTTCGGGGTCGGACTCGATGTCTTCCTTTCGCGCGTCTGTTTCGTCGGCGAGGTCTTTGAGGTCGAGGTAGGCGGTGCGCAGGCGTTCGGTTGTTTCTTTCGAGGGATAGAAGCGCTCCAGGGTTTCGGCCAGTGAGAGGGCTTCCTTGAGGTGGTTGACGATTCCTTGGTCTTCGCCGTTGAGCAGGTCTGTTATCCGGTAGAGTGTTGCTTTGATTTCTTCGGCATGGGTGCGCGTTTTCAGTTCGCTTTCCAGGTCGTCCTGTTCGCCTTCGGTTAGTTTGGCTTCTTCCAATTGTTGCAACTGGAAGCGGATGTAGTCTTCGTCTTGTTTTGTGCGCGCGGCCTTCTCTATTGTCTCTTTTAATTCTTTCCGGAGCGAGTGGTAACGGGCGTATTCCTTCTTGTATCGGAGCAGCAGCGTTTCGTTCCGGGCCATTATGTCTACGACCTGCAACTGGAAGTGGGTGTCGGCAAGCAAGAGGTTCTGATGTTGCGAATGAATATCGATCAGGCGATTGCCCAGGTCTTTGACGACATTCAGCGAGGCCGGGGAGTCGTTCACGAAGATCCGTGTTTTGCCCGAAGCATAGAGTTCGCGCCGGAGGATGCAGGTTTGCGGGTCATATTCCAGTTCGTTTTCCAGGAAGAGGGGCTCCAATCGGTAGGAGGAAATGTCGAAGGTTGCTTCTATTGTGCATTTGTCTTCTCCTTTTTTGATGCTTTTCACGTCGGCCCGTTGGCCTAATACTAAGGAGAGGGCGCCGATGATGATGGACTTGCCGGCTCCCGTTTCGCCCGTTATGACGGCGAAAGGCTCATTGAAACGTATATCCAGACTGTCGATCAGGACGTAGTTCCTTATAAAAAGGGACTTCAGCATAGGGTCTTATTTGTTTAACGCTTCCAAGCGGGAGGAAGCGGTGGGGTAGAGGTTGGTCAGCATTTTCAGTCCGTTCTGTTTTTCCTGTGTATTGGCCTTGGAATAGATTGCGATGACTTCGTCGAGCTTGGCGTCCGAGAATATCTGCAACAGGACGGAGGTGGGGCGTGCGCTTTTGAGTTGTTCCAGCGCGGGGAGGGCTTCCAGGATGGTTGTACGTCCGCGGTCTGCGTTGGCGGCCATTTCGTCTAATCCTTTGCGGTGATAGTCGTACCAGAGGGTGCGGAATCCGTCGGCGGTGTTTTCGGTCAGCGCCGTTGCGATGGCGTGGCGGTTGCGGTCGTTTTCGAAGGCCTTCCATCCGTTCCAGGCCGGTTGAGATTGGGCGAGGTTGACGATCTGCTGGGCTTGCTGGAAGAAGGCGGTTCCTCCCTTGGGAGAGAAGCTGTCGAAATCCAATCCCAGTATAATATATATGTAATAGACGATGGCGGCCGTCAGATTGCTTTCCAGCGTATTCTCCGTATACTCCAGGGGGGAGTACTCGATGTATTCAAAGTCGAGCTGCCGGTCCTGGATGTTCAGGATGTTGGTGGTATAGCCTGAGTTGTAGACGGGGCGGCGTGCCTGGAGTTGTATTTCCGATTTAAACTGCGTGTCGATATGTTCATTGATGATGAGGGTGATTGTGCAGTCAATTTTTTCGTTTGCCGTAAAGGTAGCATCCGTCCATTTGCGGCTGTTCACAAACTCTGTCAGCGTATTTTGGAGCGAGGAGTATATTTGTTTGTTTGTGCCCTGTATCTTGTCGCTGTTGATGGTGATCCGGGCGTTCATCTCCTGGGCTTCGGCGGCGAAGGCTGTCAGTAGCAGCAGGCCGCATAATATGTTACGAAAGGGTGTCATATCCATAGTGTTTCCAGTTTGTTTACGATGTCTTCCGCCACGGCTTGCTTGCTTTTGAGCGGATAGGCGGTTATTTCTCCCTGCTTGTCGAGGATACTGATCTTGTTGGTATCCGTACGGAAGCCGGCCCCCGGTTCGCGCAGGGAGTTCAGGACGATGAAGTCGAGGTTTTTCTTCTTTCGTTTTTCCTGTGCATGGCGTATTTCGTCGGTTGTTTCCAGGGCAAAGCCTGCGAGTATCTGTCCTTCGCGCTTGAGCGCTCCCAGCGAAGCGGCAATGTCTTTGTTGGCTGTCAGGTGAAGTGTCATACGGTCTTTATCGTCTCGTTTGATCTTGTCGGCGGAGCTTGTTTCCGGGCGGTAATCGGCCACAGCGGCGCAGAGGAGGGCGGCATCTGCCTCGGGGAATGTTTTGATTGCTGCCTGGTACATTTCTTCGGCTGATTCCACGTCGATGCGTTTGATTTTCGGATGTTTTGCCGATAAGGATACCGGGCCGGCAATCAGCGTGACGTCCGCTCCCCGCCTGGCGCATGTTTCTGCCAGGGCAAAGCCCATCTTGCCGGACGAGTAATTGCCGATGAAGCGTACCGGGTCAATCTTCTCGTAGGTTGGCCCGGCGGTTATCAGTATCTTTTTTTTTTGGAGAGTATGGGAGGCTGCAAAGAAGTGTTCCAGTAAGGTTACGATCTTTTCCGGTTCTTCCATTCGGCCTTTTCCTTCCAGGGCGCTGGCTAATTCGCCTTCGGTTGGCTCGATGATGTGATGGCCGAACGAGCGCAGACGGTCTATGTTCTGTTGCGTAGTGGGATGGGCAAACATATCCAGGTCCATTGCCGGAGCTATGAAGACGGGGGCTTTGCACGAGAGATAAGTTGTTACCAGCATATTGTCGGCGATGCCGTTTGCCATTTTCCCGATCGTAGCTGCCGTGGCAGGGGCGATCAGCATGGCGTCAGCCCAAAGCCCCAGGTCTACATGACTGTGCCAGGATCCATCGCGGTTCGAGAAAAATTCGCTGATAACCGGATGCCGGCTCAGGGTGGATAGCGTAAGCGGGGTGATAAATTCTTTGCCGGCAGGAGTGATGACGACCTGCACTTCGGCGCCTTTCTTTACCAGCAGGCGAATCAGGTATGCCGATTTGTAGGCGGCGATGCTTCCGGTTATACCTAATATGATTCTTTTGTCTTTCAGCATGTCTTGGCGGTTTATTATAAGCGCAGGGATAAGATCTCGCGTGCAACCTGCGTATTGATATGTCCTTTTTCGCTCAATGTCCATCCCAATTGGTCGATGGGGGCGGTGAGGTCGTCCAGGTCGGAGGCCTGGATGCCGTATTCGTGCAGGCGGGTTTTCAGCCCCATTTCGCGGAAGAATGATTCTACGGCGGCGATGGTTTGCTCCACGCGCTCGCCTGTGCTTCCTTCTGCGATACCGAAAACGACGGCTCCCAGGCGGAGTATCTTTTCCTGTTTTTCCTTTTGCATGTACTGCATTACGCCGGGGAGGATAACGGCAAGCGTTTCGGCATGTGCCAGCCCGAACAGGACAGTCAGCGGGTATCCCATGCGGTGCGACGACCAGTCTTGCGGGACGCCTTGCCCGATCCATCCGTTCAGGGCGTTGGTGGCAGCCCACATCAGGTTGGCGCGGATGTCGTAGTTGAAGGGATCTTTCAATACCTTACGGCCTTCTTCGCAGATAATCCGCATCAGGCTTTCGGCAAAGGCGTCTTGTACTTTTGCGTTGACGGGATACGTCAGGTATTGTTCGATAACATGAACAAACGAGTCGACCACGCCGTTGGCTACCTGGCCGACGGGCAGCGAATACGTTACTTCCGGATCCAACACGGCGAAACAGGGGAAGACAAGCGGATGGGCAAATCCCAATTTCTTTCCTTCCGATACGTGGGATATGACGGCGCGTTCGTTCGTTTCCGATCCGGTTGCCGCCAGGGTAAGTACGACGCCCAAAGGCATTGCGCGTTTGATAGTTGCTCCTTTGTCCAATATATCCCAGGGCTCGCCATCGAAATAAAGAGCTGCGGCAATAAATTTTGTGGCATCCATCACCGAGCCGCCGCCTACGGCAAGCAGGAAGTCGGCTTTTTCGTTCCTTACCTGCTCAACGGCTTGCATACATGTTTCGTAATGCGGATTGGCTTCTATGCCGGAGAATTCTGTTACGTGGTAGTCTTTCAGCGCTTCCTGCACTTGGGCGTAGATGCCGTTCTTCTTTATGCTTCCTTTTCCATAGAGCAAGCAGACCTTACTTCCGGAAGGGATCAAGGCGGATAAACGGGCGATCGTTCCTTTCCCGAAAACTACCTTTACAGGGTTACAGAACTCAAAGTTATTCATCTTTTTATTTGGTATTAAAGCCTCTCAGCTTAATTTCGGTGAGCAGCTTTTTGGTGTTGAGCGTAAAGTCTCCGTTCATAATCCAGGCATAATAGCTCGGATCGCTCTTCAGTACGTCTACGACCAACTGTCCTTTGTATTTGCCGAAGTTGATCACTTCTTCTTTTTTCTCGTTGTAGATCATACGTCCGGCAAAGTCAACGTTGTTGTTGAAGCTGGAATATTGTGCGAGGTAATTGATGTCGTTTTTCAGTTCGGGATAGCGGTCTAACTGGGCTTTCAGGACTTCATAGGTTGCTATTGTGTCGGCTTCTGCCGTATGGGCGTTTTCGAGGTCTTTGCCGCAATAGAACTTGTATGCGGCGGCCAGTGTCCGTTGTTCCATCTTATGAAAGATGGTTTGTACGTCTACAAATTTGCGGCGGTTCAGGTCAATGTCTACATCTGCGCGGAGAAATTCTTCGGCCAGCATGGGAATGTCGAAGCGGTTGGAGTTGAAGCCGGCCAGATCGCTTCCTTCTATCTGGGCTGCCAACGACCGGGCTATCTCTTTGAAGGTGGGGCAATCTTTTACGTCTTCGTCGGTGATGCCGTGAATGGCTGTCGATTCCGGCGGAATGGGTATCCCCGGATTGATTCGCCTTGTTTTCGATTCTTCTTTGCCATTTGGATATACTTTGACGAAGGAGATTTCTACAATGCGGTCTTTAGCAATATTAATACCCGTTGTCTCCAGATCGAAGAAGACCAACGGGTTCCTTAAATTCAATTGCATTGTGCTATGCTTAATCGTTTAACATCATAGGCATCAGCAGCATCAACAGGTCTTCGTTTTCTTCATTCTCTGCTGGGATAATCAATCCTGCACGGGAGGGATCGGCCAATTCAAGCACCACATGTTCAGAAGCGATGCTGCTTAATATTTCAATCAGGAAAGTAGCCTTGAAGCCTATCTTCAGTTCGGCTTCGCTAAATTCGCATATAATCTTTTCCTCCGCAGATGTGGAGTAATCAATGTCTTGTGCCGATACGACCAATTGTCCCGGCATCACGTGCAGTTTGACTAAGCTGCTGGAGGCGTTGGAGAATACGGATACACGTTTCAAGGCGTTCAGGAGCGAGATGCGGTCGATTGTAACCTTGTATGGGTTTCCTTGCGGAATGACGCTGTTGTAGTTCGGATAGCGGCCTTCGATCAGGCGACAGATCATCTCGAAATTAGAGCCGGAAATGTATGCGTTGTTTTCGTCGAAGCGGATCCGGGCTTCTTCGGTTTCTTTTGCGAGCACAGTTCTCAGAAGGTTAGCCGGTTTTTTGGGCAATATAAAAGATGCTCTTTCCTGAGAATGTATGGACAAATCGCGCAGGCGCACCAGTTTATGTCCGTCGGAAGCGACGATGGTCAGATTTTCCTGTTGAATATCGAAATAAACACCGTTCATCACCGGGCGTAGCTCGTCTTCCGCCGTAGCGAACAGGGAGCGGGAAATGCCGCTCAGGAGTCTTTGCGCTCCTATGGAGATGGAGATATTGGCGTTGTTCAATGGCTTCTGCTGCGGATAGGTGTCGCCTCTCTGTCCGATAAAGTTATATTTGCCGTTTTGAAAATGGATGAGTATTCCCATGTTTTCCTCATTGATTTCAAAGCTCAGCGGTTGTTCGGGGAGTTCTTTCAGGGGATCAAGTAATATCTTTGCTGTTACGGCGAATAAGCCGGAACCATCGGCGTTAAGTACATCTACCGAAGTGACCATACGAGTATCAACATCCGAAGCTGTTATGATGAGCTTATTTCCTTGCAATTCAAACAAGATACAGTCCAGAATAGGCAAAGCATTCTTAGACGCAATAACTTTATTTATCGCTTGTAAACGAGATAACAAAGCAGTACTTGATACGTCAAATTTCATGTTCTTTTATATTTAATTATTTATTGTTTATTCTTTTATGATCGCTTCTGCGATTGTTTTTTGAATGAACAAAGGTATGAAAATATTTCCATCACTTTCATTCCTGTACTGAATTTTTTACACGGTCCGTATGATGATGCTTTTCTTTTGAAATATAGGGCGAATTTGCAGGGGGGCTTGTCCGGCCGACTGGAAAAATGTTTACTTTTGGGGCTTAATTCATGAGGTATAAAGCAAAAATATCAGCGTATGTTTAGTTGGAGTTTGTTACGTGAAGAGGCTGTGGAGACGGCACGGCGGGAGCCGCTGCTGAAGCGTTTGTTGGAATCGTTGATTCTTGTGCATCCGGATTTTAACCATGCGCTTGCAGCGCTCCTTTCCAACCAGTGTATATTTATGCACGAAGAGATTGATCTGTGTCGGGCCATCCTTGAGATTGTGGAAAAAGAGCCTTACATAGCTGAGTTTGCGGTGTGCGACCTGGTTGCTGTCGTCGAGAAAGACCCGGCTTCCGACTCTTTCCTCGAACCTTTTCTCTTTTACAAAGGCTATCACTCGCTCGAATTACACCGGATTGCCCATTGGTTATGGTTGGATGGGCAGCGGTATCTGGCTTATTACATACAAAGCAGGGTGGCGCAGCTCTTTGGAGTGGATGTCCATCCTGCCGCACAGATCGGGAAGGGTATTTTTATAGACCATGCCACGGGGATCGTGATCGGAGAGACGGCTGTGGTCGAAGATAACGTTTCCCTCCTTCACGGCGTAACCCTTGGGGGGACGGGGAAGGAAACAGGGAAACGTCATCCGACGATCCGCAAGAACTGTCTGCTGGGAGCAAATGCTACGGTTCTTGGAAATATTGTGGTGGGAGAGGGGTCCGTTATCGGCGCCGGGAGCGTCGTGCTGCACAGCGTACCGCCGCATAGTCTGGCTGCCGGCGTACCGGCAACCAATAAGGGAGAAATCTCCCTCGCAGAACCCTCCAACAGCATGGATCAGATATTCGACGATTACGTCATCTGACGTCTTCCACGCTCCGGCTGCCCGGCGGCGACTATAATGACGAACGCAGGCTGCTCAAAACTCCCAGGTAAACGACCAAGACGCCCACAATACAGACTGCACCCCATTGCGCGCCGGCCCAATCGGAGGCTATTCCCATCAACAGAGGGAATACGGCGCCTCCGGCTATACCCATGATCATCAACCCAGACACTTCGTTATCCCGTTCGGGCAACGACTTGATGGCCGTAGAGAATATTATCGGGAAAATATTGGAATTGCCGAAACCTATCAGCGCTATGGAGATGTATAACAGCGTTGTGCTGGAAAAGATCCACAAGCCCAAGACAGATAATGCCATGCAAGCTACGCTCGCAATGAAAAACTTGCGCAATGGCACACGGGCCAGTATAAAGGTTCCTGCAAAGCAGCCGGCTACGCGGAACAGGAAGTAGACGCTCGTAGCTATGCCGGCATCGGCCAGCGATACCCCGGTACGTTCCATCAGGATCTTCGGTGCCGTGGCGTTGATGCCGACGTCGATGCCAACGTGAGACATGATGCCGAGAAAGAACAACAATACGCTCCCTTGGCCCAGAAGACGGAAACAGTCCGGGAAGGTGGAGGTGGATTCGTAAGGCTTTTCGTCGATTTTTACCGTACACAGAAGCGCTAAGGCTAAAAACCGTCAGGGCGGCATAGACCGGGTAGAACAACTTCCAGTCGCCCCAATGGAGCGCCGCCCAGCCAGCTAACAGGGGGGCGGCAAAAGAGGCTATCGCCTTGACAAACTGGCCGAAGGTGAGGGCGCTTGCGAAACGTTTTTCCGATACGATATTCGCCATCAAGGGGTTGAGCGAAACCTGCATCAGCGTATTGCCGATCCCTAAAAGGGAGAACGAGAGCAGCATCACCGGATAGGTATAGCCGACAACGGGCAATATCAGCGCCAGAGCCGTTACGATTAAGCTCAGCAGGACGGTCTTCTTCCTCCCCGTACGGTTCATCAGCAGGCCGGCGGGGACTGAGAAGATAAAGAACCAGAAGAAGACCATCGACGGAAACAGGTTTGCCATCGTGTCGGACAGTCCGAAATCTTCCTTAACGTAGTTCGAGGCAATGCCGACCAGGTCGACGGCGCCCATGGCGAAAAAGGCCGGCAGTACGCAGACCAACCGGAAGAGATTACTTTGTGTATTCATATTATATATATGTGGGATGATCGTTTCATTTCTTCTTACCAGACGTACGTGGCTGTGGCGCCGGAGGGCAGGCGGTCGTAAACGTACTGTCCGCCGGACTGTATCTTGACCGTCGTCTCCGATCCTCCGGTGTTGGCTACGATCAGGACGATCCGGCCGTCGGGCCTCAGGAAGGCGACGTTGGGCAGGACTTCGCTGTGGGGGACGAGCGTGGCGCGGCGTACTTCGGGGCGTTCTTCGTCCTGGGTCAGGTCGACTCCGGGGTCGAAAGGCTGCGTCGAGGCAATCCGTACCGAGCCGGAGGGCACGAATGAGGAAGCATGCGCAAGGGTATAATAGGCTATGTTGAAGGTTACCAGGTCGCCATCAATCGTAACGGCGCCCTGGCACATGGAGCATCCGCCGTTGTCGGTATGGGGATCGTTCAGCGGATCGGCAGCCAGGTTCCACAGGATAACGTTCCGGCTCCAGTTGCGGGTAACGTCGATGATGAGCCGCTTCACGGAGGCGGCTATCTGGATGGTTTCGGACTGAGGCCGTTCGGTCAGCATTTGTTCGGTGAAGTAGATGTTCTTGTCCGGGCGGGCGGTATGGACGACCGACATGGCACTCAGGTAGCCACCGTAATGATGGAAAGCGGAGCCGTCCACGCAGGAGGCCGTTTCCGGATCGTTGAGGATGGCGAGCGGATAGTCCGGGCGGTCGCAATTATGGTCGAAGATGATGATTTTCGTCTCGATCGCTGCCCTGCGGAAGGCGGGACCAAGGTGTTTGCCGACGAACTCGGCATGTTCCTGCCAGAGCCAGGGCATGCTGGGCGTATTGCGCGAGTTGAGCGGTTCGTTCTGCACGGTGACGGCGTCGATGCGGATGCCTTCCCTGGCCATCTCCTGTATGTAGCGGACGAAGTAGCGGGCGTAGACGTCGTAACATTCCGGCCGGAGGGATCCGTCCCTGACGTTGTTGTTGGCCTTCATCCAGGCGGGGGCCGACCAGGGTGAGGCAAGTATGCGTATGTCGGGGGCGATGGTGAGGATTTCTTTCAGTACCGGGAGGATGTCGTCGCGGTCGTGGCCGAGGCTGAACTTCCGTAGCTCGTAGTCGGTTTCACCCGGCGCAAGGTCGTCATAAGAGTAGACGAAGTTATTCAGGTCCGAAGCTCCCAATGTCAGCCGTATATAACTGATGCCGGCATTTGGGCTGCCGGTTGCGAACAATTGTTCGAGCAGTTGCCTGCGGGCGGCGGGCGTCATTCGGTGCAGATGGAAGGCGCTACCTTCGGTCAAAGCGAAGCCAAAGCCGTCGATAGGCTGGAACGATTGCCTTTCGTCGACGATGATGGCCATTCCGCGCCGGTTTTCCGGTCCAAAGGCCAGGGTGCGGGTTTGTTTCCGGAGGAGAGAAGAGCGGTCGGCGGTAGTTATCCACGATTCTACTTCGCGCGGCCGGGCCGTTTGCGCGTCGAGCGCCGGCATCAGGCACAAGGTCATACACAAGGCGATGGCGCCGGCGTATGCTTTGGGATGGAAATCTTTCATTTGTTCTCTATTTAAGGGTTTACGTTGCGGATCATCCGGCCTGGACGATCACGTCGGAAAGATACGCAGAATGTTCGGATGACAAATATATATGTAAATATTTTCCTCAGGCGTCACAGAGGCTTTCTTTGTCCTTTGTGGCGGTCTTCCGAAAGCGTCACAGACGCCTTCTTTGTCCTTTGTGACGCTCCCGCAAGCGTCACAGACGCCTTCTTTGTCCTTTGTGGCGCTCCCGCAAGGATAAAAAAGGCCTCTGTGAGGCTTCCGGGAACTTCCGCAGCGTCACAGACGCTTTCTTTATTCTTCCGGGAATTTCCGCAAGGCTAAAATAGGTCTCATTTATCCTTCCGGGAGCTTCCGCAGCGTCACAGACGCTTTCTTTATTCTTCCGGAAACTTCCGCAAGGATAAAATAGGTCTCGTTCATGGTTGCGGGAGCTTCCGCAAGGTTAAAATAGGTCTTGTTCATGGTTGCGGGAGCTTCCGCAAGGTTAAAATAGGTCTCATTTATCCTTCCGGAAAGTTCCGTAAGGTTAAAATAGGTCTCGTTTATCCTTCCGGAAATTTCCGCAAGGTTAAAATAGGTCTTGTTCATAGTTGCGGAAGCTTCCGCAAGATTAAAATAGGTCTTGTTTATCCTTCCGGAAAGCCCCGCAAGGTTAAAATAGGTCTCGTTTATCTTTCCGGGAAGTCCCACAAAGTTAAAATAGGTCTTGTTCACCCTTCCGGGAACTTCCGCAAGGTCAAAATAGGTCTCATTTATCCTTTCGGGAAGCCCCGCAAGGTTAAAATAGGTCTCGTTTATTCTTCCGGGAGCTTCCGCAAGGCCGAAATAGATCTCGTTTATCTTTTCGGGAAGTCCCGCAAGGATAAAAAAGGCCTCTGTAAGGCTTCCGGGAGCTTCCGCAAGGTTAAAATAGGTCTTGTTCATGATTGCGGAAGCTTCCGCAAGGCTGAAATAGGTCTCGTTTATCCTTTCGGGAAGTCCCGCAAGATTAAAATAGGTCTCATTTATCCTTCCAAAAGCTTTTATAAGAATAAAGAAAGTATCTATGACGCCTTCCGGAAACTTCCGCAAGGCCGAAATAGGTTTCGTTTATCCTTCCGGGAACTTCCGCAAGGTTAAAATAGGTCTCATTTATCCTTTCGGAAGCTTCCGCAAAGTTAAAATAGGTCTTGTTTATGGTTGCAGAAGCTTCCGCAAGGTTAAAATAGGTCTCTGTAAGGCTTTCGGGCGCTTCCGCAAAGCCGAAATAGGTCTCGTTTACCCTTTCGGGAAGTCCCACAAGGTTAAAATAGGTCTCATTTATTCTTCCGGGAACTTCTGCAAGGATAAAAAAGGCCTCTGTAAGGCTTCCGGAAGCTTTCATAAGCATAAAAAAAGTACCTGTAACATCTTTCAGGAGCTTTCACAAGAATAAAAAAGATCTATAACATCTTCCGGAAACTTCCGCAAGGTTAAAATAGGCCTCATTTGTCCTTTCGGGAAGCCCCGCAAGGTTAAAATAGGTCTCGTTCATGGTTGCGGGAGCTTCCGCAAGGTTAAAATAAGTCTCGTTTATCCTTCCGGAAACTTCCGCAAGGTTAAAATAGGTCTCGTTCATAGTTCCGGGAGCTTCCGCAAGGTTAAAATAGGTCTCGTTTATCCTTTCGGGAAGTCCCGCAAGGATAAAGAAAGCCTCTGTGAGGCTTGCGGGAAGTCCCACAAGGATAAAGAAAGCCTCTGTGAGGCTTCCGGAAGCTCCCACAAGGATAAAGAAAGCCTCTGTGAGGTTTGCGGAAATCCCCACAAGACAAAAGAAAGCGTCTGTGACGCCTTCCGGAAACTCCCGCAAGACAAAGAAAGCGCCTGTGACGCCTTGCGAAACTTCCCGCAAAGGAGATAAAAGGCCTCTGTGACGCCGCCGGCCTCCCGGCAAAGCATGCAATAGGACGATTTTTTTTATATCTTTGAACCGAGAATTGAAATTAACCTGCCGGAAAGCACCGGAAGTCGACATAATTAGTTATGGCACGTGTTATTTTTTTAACAGATCTATCAGAAGAATACGCAAAAAGCCTCCTGAAAGGGATTATGAGCTATTCCAAAGAACACACACCATGGGTGGTGTGCAAAATGCCTTTCTCCTACCGCGTGGAACATGAAGTGGAGGGCGTTCTGAAATGGGCCAAAGAATGGAAAGCCGACGGAATCATCGCCCAGTTCTACAATACCGACCAGGTGAC
>JAISWO010000067.1 GCA_031271045.1 Tannerellaceae bacterium | reverse complement strand
AGACTTTTCGATATCCTTTTTTCCTCTGTGTTTCTGCTCTGCCTTTTTCCTGTCGTTTATATCGTACTGGGGATTGCCATCAGATTATCTTCGCCGGGGGCTGTGCTTTTTGTGCAGAGACGGACGGGAAAGGGAGGGAAAATATTCCGCTGCTATAAATTCCGGAGCATGCGGATGAATGAAGACACAAAACCTGCTACCGAGAATGACCCGCGGACGACTCGCGTCGGGAGGTTCATCCGCCGCACCAATCTGGATGAACTGCCCCAGTTTATCAATGTCCTGAAAGGGGAAATGTCTGTCGTAGGCCCCCGTCCGCATGCACTATGGACAGACGAGCAGTATGCTCCCTTGATTGAAGACTATATGTCACGTTATGCCGTTAAACCCGGAATCACCGGCTGGGCGCAAATCAGCGGCTTCCGGGGAGAAATAAAACAGACCGAAGACATGGCAGGACGCATAGCCAAAGATCTTTGGTATATACGAAACCGGACCTTCTCCTTAGATCTATTCATCATACTACGCACCATCGTCAGTATGATCCGGGGCGACAAAAACGCCTATTAACGCCACCCACCCTCCCTCCTCCCTGGGTTTGCGCCCATACCCGCCCGTCGGCGTCTGTCTCTATTAACGCCACCCACCCTCCCTCCTCCCTCCGGCATCCAACCTCCCTGCCGGAAAACAATCCCTAAAAGAACAGTCTTCCTTGAACAGGCGTTGTAATAACGTCTGTCGTATATCTGCGCCATAGCTTCGCGGAGTAAAGATTCGTTGCAGTCTCCACCCGTACCCGGATAATAATGATTTCCTTTTGAGTATAAAAGCCTTTTTAACTAACTTTGCGCCATGACAGATAAAGCAGTCTTCGAAAACAAAACAGCCGCTTATTATACCTTGGGTTGCAAGCTCAATTTCGCCGAGACATCTTCTATCGGCAAACTCCTGGGCGAACAGGGCGTGCGCAGGGTGCGGAAGGGAGAAAAGGCGGATATATGCGTCGTCAATACCTGCTCGGTCACGGAACTGGCCGACAAGAAATGCCGTCAGGCCATCCGGCGTATCAGTAAACAACATCCGGAGGCCTTCGTCGTCGTCACCGGATGCTACGCCCAGCTCCGGCCCGACGAAGTGGCCCATATCGAAGGCGTCGATCTCGTGCTGGGCGCCGAACAGAAAAACGACCTCCTGCGATACCTCGATACTCTCAATAAAAAACCGGAAGGAAGCATCGTCGCCTCGTCAGTACGGGATATACGCACCTTCTCACCCTCCTGCTCAGCCGGCGACCGGACGCGGCACTTCCTCAAAGTACAGGACGGATGCGACTATTACTGCACCTATTGCACCATCCCCTTCGCTCGTGGACGTAGCCGCAACGGTAGCATCGCCTCCTTGGTGGCGCAAGCCGCCGGCGTAGCCCATTGCGGAGGAAAAGAAATCGTCTTGACAGGCGTCAATATCGGCGACTTCGGACGGACAACCGGCGAGACATTCCTCGACCTCCTCCGCGCCTTAGACGAAGTCGAAGGCATCGCCCGCTACCGCATCTCCTCCATTGAGCCGAACCTGTTGACGACTGACGTCGTCGCTTTCGTGGCTCGCAGCCGCCGCTTCGCCCCCCATTTCCACCTCCCCCTGCAAAGCGGAAGCGACGCAGTCCTCCAACTCATGCGCCGCCGGTACGACACCGCCCTCTTCCGCCGCAAGGTGGAAGAGATCAAAGCACAGATGCCCGACGCCTTCATCGGCGTCGACGTCATCGCCGGCGCTCGCGGAGAAACAGACGAACGCTTCGAGCAAAGCCGCGCCTTCATCGCCTCGCTCGACATTGCCCGGCTGCACGTCTTCAACTATTCCGAACGGCCCGGCACCGAGGCGCTCAAGATCGCCCACACCGTCGACGCCGCCACCCGCCAGGCACGCAGCCGCATCCTGCTCGACCTCTCGGACGAAAAACTCAAAGCCTTCTACGAAGCCCATACCGGACGGACGGCCCGCGTACTGTTCGAACATACGCGCAAAGGAAACCGAATGTTCGGCTTCACCGAAAACTATATCCGCGTAGAAATCCCCTGTGCCGGCGCGCCGCCCGCCAACCAGGTCTGCCACGTCCGCCTCGGCGGATGGAACGATGACCAGACGGCGCTAACCTGCAAACTCGGTAATGAATAACATCCTCTATACGCTGCTCTGCGCCTGGGTGCGGATCCATGCCTGGCTACCCTTCGGCCTGCTGTACGTCCTGTCGGACATCGGATACGTACTTGTATACAAGATTGCAGGCTACCGCCTCAGAGTGACCCGCCGCAACCTGGAAGCCGCCTTCCCCGGAAAGACGCCCCGGGAACGCCGCCTGATCGAACGCCGCTTCTACCGGCACTTCGTCGACTATATCGTCGAAACCGTTAAGCTCGCCCATATCTCCGAAGCCGAGATCCAACGCCGAGCCAGGATGACCAACCCCGAGCTGATCGACCGCCTCGTCGACCGCGGTCATACCTGCATCCTCATCCTGCTGGGGCATTACGGCAACTGGGAATGGTTCACCGCCGGCAACAGCTTCTTCGCCTCGGCCGTCATGTACCCCATCTACCGCCCGCTGAGCAACAAAGCCTTCGACCGCCTCTTCATCGACCTGCGCGCCCGCTTCGGCGCCGTCGGCATACGCAAAGCCGATACCGTGCGCGACCTCATCCGCCTCAAGCAGGAGCAGACGCCCGCTCTCGCTGTTTTCCTCGCCGATCAGACGCCCAGCCTCGCCAACCTCCACTACTGGACCCGCTTCCTGGGCCTGGAAACCGCCATGCTGACCGGTCCCGAACGCCTCGCCCGCAAACTGAACCTCCCCGTCGTCTATGCCGACGTACGCAAGCCCGGACGAGGCTATTACGAGGTCGAATTTAAGCTGCTGACCGATGCGCCCCAACAATCCCCTGCATTTGCTCTGACCGAAGCCTACGCCCGCCTGATGGAACAAACCATCCTGCGCGACCCCGCTTACTGGCTCTGGACGCACAAACGCTGGAAACATAAACGCGAAGATACCCCATGCAAAAAGTAGACATCGTTATATTGAACTGGAACGGGAAGCAACTGCTTGATTCCTTCCTGCCCATCGTCATCAAACACTCCCCCGCCGACCGCTCCCGCATCATCGTGGCCGACAACGGCTCGACCGATGGAAGCGTCCCCTTCCTGCGCGAACGCTTCCCCTCCGTCGGCCTCGTCACGCTGGACCGGAACTATGGCTTTGCCGAAGGATACAACCGGGCACTCCGGCAAATCGACGCCCCCTATGCCGTGCTGCTCAACAGCGATGTGGAAGTGACCGCCGGATGGCTCGACGCCCCGCTCTCTATCCTTGGGAATGACCCTTCGGTAGCCTGCGTACAGCCCAAAATACGCTCGTGGCGCAACCCCGCCTTCTTCGAATACGCCGGCGCTGCCGGAGGCTATATCGACCGCTACGGCTACCCCTTCTGCCGGGGACGACTCCTCCACGTCATCGAAGAAGATCTCGGACAATACGACACCCAGGCCGACATCCTCTGGGCCACCGGCGCCTGCCTCTTCGTCCGCACCGAAACTTACCGCTCGGTCGGCGGATTAGACGCCCGTTTCTTCGCCCACCAGGAAGAAATTGATATGTGCTGGCGGATGCGATGCCGGGGATACCGGCTGGTCTATACCCCCCGCTCGGTCGTCTACCACGTAGGAGCCGCCACCCTGGCTGCTGAGAATCCCCGGAAAACCTTCCTCAATTTCCGCAACAGCCTGCTGATGCTCTACAAGAACACCCCGGAAAAAGACCTCCGCCATGTGATGCGCGTCCGCTTCTGGCTGGACTATATAGCTGCCGTCAAGTTCCTCTTCAGCCGTCACCTGCAGGACGCCAAAGCCGTCTACGCCGCCCGCCGGGAAGTCCGCCTTTTGCAAGCCTCCTACCTCCCCGTCCGGCAGGAAAACATGGCCAAGACCGTCCTCAGCCCCATCCCCGAACAATTTCCAGGCAGCTTAGTCGCCTCCTTCTACCTGAAAAGGAAAAGAAAGTATACGGAACTATTTTGTCACACCATCCCCCCGAATAAATCATGAAAAACAATCTCCTCCCCTTCAGACGTCCCGCCATCGTTTCCTTCGTCGCGCTGATTCTCTCCTGCGCCGGCTGCCAAGGACAGAACGGTAATACCTTATCCCAGGCCGAGCCGGTGCACATTCACCGGTTCGACAAAGCGCTGCTGCGACTGATCGAATCCGGCAACGACGTGACGATACAGGGCGAATTGCTGTGCGATTACCCTGAGATGATCGACATCGCCGGAAAAGCCATACTGAATATGCAAACCCCGGAAATGCCCGGCTTCTTCGACCGCCTGGTGAACTACTATTCCGAGCCGACCTTGCTGGGTCTCTACCGCGACGCTGTTGCACGCTACGACTCCATCGCCGATATAGAGCAGCAGTTGGGAAACGCTTTCGCCTGGCTGAAGGCCTGCTTTCCCACCCTCGCCGTTCCGCAGATCTATATGCACGTATCCGGACTGAATCAGAACGTGCTGGCGGCCGACAACCTCCTCTCGCTCTCCATCGACAAGTATATGGGAGCCAGCTATCCGCTCTACCAAAACTTCTTCCGCGATGACCAGCGCCAGAAGATGCAACACTCCCGCATTGCGCCCGATTACCTGACCGGATGGCTCCTGTCAGAATACCCTTTCACCGGAAAAGAAGCAGTACTGCTTGAACAGATGGTGTACGAAGGAAAGATACGATACCTCCTGTTTGAAGCCCTGCCCGGCCTTGCACCTCATACCGGAATGGGTTGGACGGAAAAAGCCCACGCCTGGTGCGTGAAGAACGAAGCTTCGATATGGAAGACCATCGTCGAACGCAAACACCTCTATACGCCCGACCTGATAACGACCCGGAAATATATCGAAGATACCCCGGCAACCTTCCTCTCCGACGAAGCGCCGGGCAATATCGGCGTCTGGATAGGCCTGCAAATCGTCCGCCGTTACATGGAAGAAACCGGAGCTACCCCGGCCATGCTGATCAAAGAGACGAATGCCCAGACAATACTCGCACAGTCGAAATACAAACCTTTTTGATGACCGCCCATGAAACGATTCACAGCATATAAGGGCCTGCTCTTCTGGCCCCTTCTCTTTGGCGTATGGTTTGCCTTCCTGCAAACGTACAGCGAATACCATTTCTATATTGTAGAGCAAAACCAGTTGTTTCAAAACACCTGGGTCTACGTGGCGGAGCGCCTGATGCAGCCGGGCGGAGCAGCCCTGGCGCTATCTGAGTTCCTGATCCAGTTCTTCCTCCTACCTTGTGCCGGCGCGGCTATTACGGCTACCTTGCTGACGGTCGCCGCCGGCCTGGCACACGGCATCGTGAAACGCATAGCTCCCGGCGCCAATCTGCGGATAGCGGCCTTGCTGCCGGCCGTCGCCCTGATGTTCATTCATTTCGACTACAACTACCTGGCCTGGGGTACGGTGGCCTTCTTGATGGCGGAGGTTGCCTTCTATCTGGTTCTGGGGATAAGGAGTTTCACCGGAAGGCTCATCGCCCATCTGCTGGCGATCCCTTTGCTGTTCTGCATAGCGGGGCCGGTGTTCGTGCTTTATGGCATCCTGGCGCTGATCCCGGTCGTGGCTCCCTCTCATCCCTTGCAGGGAGGGGCCGGGGGGAAGGTACTCAGAGCCGCCGGAACGATTGCGATCGCCGGAGAGGTTATCCTGATCGCAGTGTTGAGCGTTTATTTTGCACTGTTTGGCGAGTATCACTTTGCTTGCTTGCCGAATGGGTATTATCATCCCAAGCTGAAGCCTTTGGGGGTGATTTATTTCTCGTGGGGCGCCCTGGTGCTTCTTACGGCGCTGGCGGCTGTCCTGCGTAAGGTGGGACGGACTTCGCAAAGGAAGAGGCAACGGATGGAAGTTGCCGTACAAGTCGCCCTCCTGGCTGCCCTGCTCCTGTGGGGCGTACCGGCGTACCGCGACAAGGGATCGTACCGGGCGAAGGAGCTCGACTATTACAGCCGGACGGAACAATGGGATAAGATACTGGAACGCTGCGAAGGCAAGCTGACGAACTACCTCTATATCTTTTACGCCAACCTGGCGCTTCTGCAAAAAGGAGAGCTGGGCGACCGGATATTTGCCTACGATCAGCGAGGGCCTCAGGGCTTGCTGATCGAATGGAACAAGACAACCTCCATCTCTATCCTGCAAAGCGACGTCTACTTCGCCGTCAACCATATCGCTCTATCGCAAGAGATGGCGTTCGAAGCATACGTGGGCGCCATAGGCGACGGAAATCCGCGTGTACTGAAACGGCTGGTGCAAACGAACCTGATCTACGGAGCCTGGCCCGTTGCAGAGAAGTATATCTCCATCCTGGAGCGTACGTTCGCCTACCGCGACTGGGCAAGGGCGCACCGTCGCTTCCTCTACGACAACGCCGCAGTGGAGAACGATTCCCTGCTGGGCGGCAAACGCTGCTCGCTGCTCGCCGGGGGCTCCCTGGCGCAGGTTGACGGGCTGGATACCGACCTGCATCGCATCGCCGCAACCTATCCTCCGGATCCATCGGCCGTAACCTATGCCGGCGCTTTCTATCTGCTGGAGAAGAACTCCGACAGGTTCCGGGCGCTGGTGGAGAAGTATTACGCTACGCCTGTCCTGCCGGAGCTGCCTGTTGCTTTTCAGGAAGCTGTTATTATCCTTTCGGAGCAAGATCCGGGCTACTGGCAGCGTTACGGTGTGTCCGACGCCGTCGCCGGACGCTTTGCCGAATACAAGCGCCAGGTGGTGCAAGCTAACCGGAGTGGCAACAGCAATGCCCTCCCTTCGCTCTTGAGACGTACTTACGGAAACACATACTGGTTTTACTACATGTTTAAATAACCCTGCAATGAAACGAATTATCTACCTGTTTATACTTAGCCCGTGGTTAGTCTCGTGCACCTATACGGTGCCGGAAGGGACAAAGAGCGCCGAGCAGCCCGCCATCTTCCCCGACTATGCCGGAGTTGTGATCCCTCCCAATATCGCCCCGCTGCATTTTGAGCTGACTGGGCCGTCGACGGAAGCCTACGCCGTCTTCTCGGCCGGCAACGTCAGGCAGACGGTAAAGGCTCGCCGGGGAAGCTTCCACATCTCTGCCTCCCCCTGGGAAAAGCTACTGGCCGAAGCCACAGGAAAAACTATCTCCGTCGCCGTATCCGCCTGCATCGAAGGAGAATGGATAAACTATGAGCCTTTCGACTTCCATGTGGCCGGAGAACCGATAGACTCCTATCTCGCCTATCGCCTGATAGAACCCGGCTATCACCTGTGGAACCGGATGGGCATCTATCAACGCAACCTGACGAACTTCACCGAGACGGCCATCATCGAAAATCACATGAGCGAGAAGAACTGCATGAACTGTCACTCGTTCTGTATGCAGGACCCGGACAAGATGCTTTTCCACATGCGGGCAACCTTGCCCGGCACCCTGCTGATTGACGGCGAACGGATTGAGAAGTTGAACACCAAGACGGCCGAAACCCTCTCGCCGCTGGTGTATCCCTCCTGGCATCCCTCGGGACGGTATGTTGCCTTTTCGGTGAACGACACCAAGCAGAGCTTCTTCCATAACGATCCCAACCGCGTGGAGGTGTTCGACCTGGCTTCCGACGTCGTGATTTACGATGTGGAGAAGCACGAGATCCTGACGACCCCGGCTCTGTTTGCGTCCGACCGGTTCGAGACCTTCCCCACCTTCTCGCCCGACGGGCAGACGCTCTACTTCTGCACCGCCCCTGCCCTACCCATGCCGCAGTCTTTCCAGGAAGTGAAATACAGCCTTTGCTCTATCGCTTTCGATCCCGCTTCGCGTACGTTCGGATCCATAACCGACACACTCTACCATGCGCCGGAAGGCGGGCAAAGCGCCTCTTTTCCGCGCGTATCGCCTAATGGGAAATATCTGTTGTATACGCTTTCGGGCTATGGCAACTTCTCTATCTGGCATAAGGATGCCGACCTGCATCTGCTCGACCTGGCCAGCGGCGAGAGCCGGTCGATGGATATACTCAATTCCGACGACGTAGAGAGCTACCACTCCTGGAGCAGCAACAGCCGGTGGGTCGTCTTTAGCTCGCGACGGATGGACGGACTCTATACGCGCCCCTTCATTGCCTATATAAACAGCGAAGGGAAAGCCTCCAAGCCTTTCCTTCTGCCTCAGAAAGACACGGAGTTTTATCACCGCTTCATGAAGTCATACAATATCCCTGAATTTATCACCGGCAAAGTAACCGTATCGAGCCGCCAACTTGCCCTGAAAGCTAAGAACGATCCCGGCATCGACCTTACATTCAAATAAAAGCAACCACCCCTCTCCCCCGCAAGGGAACACCACCGCGACGCGACGACAGTCTGTTCTAAGGAATGAACGCCCGGCATGGCAGGCAGCGATGCGTTGGCGCGCCGCTCAGTATATATGGGACTTATTGTATATCTTTGGGGCTTTTAAGGAATAAGTATAAGAACAACAATAAAGATAGATAGATAGAATGGCTTTACAATGTGGTATTGTGGGACTTCCGAATGTAGGGAAGTCTACTTTGTTTAATTGCTTATCCAATGCGCAGGCGCAGTCGGCTAATTTCCCTTTCTGTACGATCGAGCCTAATGTGGGTGTGATCACCGTGCCGGACGAACGGCTCGGCAAGCTGGCAGAACTGGTGCATCCGCAACGGATCGTGCCTACGACGGTGGAGATTGTAGATATTGCCGGCTTGGTCAAAGGAGCCAGCCGGGGCGAAGGACTGGGGAATAAGTTCCTGGCCAATATTCGCGAAACGGATGCGATCCTGCACGTGCTGCGCTGCTTCGACGACGATAATATCGTACACGTTGACGGGAGCGTCGACCCGGTGCGCGACAAGGAAATCATCGACGCCGAGCTTCAGATAAAGGACCTCGAGACCGTCGAAAGCCGCATCAACAAGGTGCAGAAGCAGGCGCAAACCGGAGGCGACAAACAGGCCCGCCTGGCTTACGACGTCCTTATGCGCTACAAAGAGGCGCTCGAGCAGGGCCGTAGCGCCCGCACCGTCAGCTTCGATACGCGGGACGAGCAGAAGATAGCCCGCGATCTCTTCCTGCTCACTGCCAAGCCGGTGATGTATATCTGTAATGTGGATGAAGGCTCGGCAGCAACGGGGAACGTCTACGTCGAGGCTGTGCGGCGGGCCGTCGAAGGTGAAGACGCCGGTATCCTGGTCGTCTCGGCCGAGGTGGAGAGTCAGATTGCCAAGTTTGATGATGCTGAAGAGCGGGAGGTTTTCCTTGAAGATTTAGGATTGCAGGAGTCGGGCGTCGGCCGGTTGATCAAGGCAGCTTACAAGCTGCTGAACCTGGAGACTTTCCTCACCGCCGGCCCCCAGGAAGTGCGTGCCTGGACCTACCTGGCAGGAAGCAAAGCGCCGCAATGCGCCGGCGTGATCCATTCGGACTTTGAGAAGGGCTTCATACGCGCCGAAGTGATTAAGTATGACGATTACATCCGTTACGGATCGGAAGCGGCCGTCAAGGAAGCCGGCCGCATGAGCGTTGAAGGGAAGGATTACGTCGTCTGCGACGGCGACGTGATGCACTTCCGCTTCAACGTCTGAAACTTGCTGCCCTACGGCAGGTGGGGGCTTTCAAAGCCCAAACGGCGAAGGCCGGCCTGCACGTCGGGGTGGCTCATAAACAGTCGCCACAACAGCCCGCTGCGGTAGTTCTCGATCATGACCGGGACAGGCCCCTGGTCGATGGCTAAGTAACGCTGCGGAAACCAATCTTCACTCTCACTGAACGCATCATAGAAACCATATTCACCCCACACCTTGCCGCCCATGGCATAGAAATGCCGGAGCGCCTCGATCGACTCGGCAGGTGTATAGACGATCGACGAGAGGGCGGCCGTCGGCGAGATAACGCCGTGGTCGTTGCGCTCTTCCGGGGCATGGGCGGCATAGCCTGAGATGGAATAACTGGCCGTCAGCCCCCACGAGTCCGGGCCGTAGCCGGCGTAGCCTTTGGGATTGCGCACGCAGTAAGCGCGGTTGATCAGGGTATAGTTTCTCAGCTCTTCGAAATAGTCGGCATACCGGTCCTTCAGTCCGTTAGGATCCAGACCCAGGAAGGAGTAATGCGCCCAGAAGAGCGGCCCGGCCTGGGTCATCTGGTAGCGCAGGTTCAAGGGAAGGCCTTCCACCTTGTGGGGCGAGACAATCGCTCCGTCTTCGGCCCATCCGGAATGATACACCTCGGCCGGGACGCCGTGCGTGGGCGACGAGGCGGCCAGGACGTAGAGGATCAGACATTCGTTGTATCCGCGGACGGGGAAGTTCTTTTCCCACTCAAAGGCAGGGCTCCAGTGCCAGTAGAGCACATCGCGTCCGTTGCGGTACCAATCCCATTCCACCCGTTTCCACAAGGCGTCGATGCGCGAGGCCACCTCCCGTTCGGCAGCCGAGCCGTCGAGGTAGTATTGATGTACGGCCAGGAGGCCTTGGAAGAGGTAGGCCGTCTCGACCAGGTCGCCTCCGTCGTCTTTGGCGCCGAAGGGCTTCACCCGTCCGGTGGGGCCGTCCAGCCAATGGGGGAAAGCGCCGTGGAAGGAGTCCGCCTTCTCGAGGAAGTTGAGGATACGCTCCATGCGTTCCAGCCCTTGCTGACGGGAGATATATCCCCGTTCGATGCCGGCCACGAGTGCAAGGATGCCGAAGCCGCCTCCGCCGGTGGTGATGACGTCGCGGTCGTTTTGGGGGTATTCGCCATCCATATGGATGCGTTCGCGCGCCAGTCCGCTATTGGGTTCGGCGCCTTCCCAGAAGTAACGGAAGGTACGTCGCTCGACCGTATCGAGCAGTTCTTCGTCCATAACGACGGCGGTGTCGTCCGGCTGGCTTCCGCCTTGGGGTTTATCTCTTTTGCAGCCTGCAAAGAGAATAAGCAGGATAAACAGTAAAACTCTCATCTTTATTCTATTATATATGTTGTTAAGTAATCAGCTTCTGTAACCGGGGGCGTCATAACGTTATTACCAGGGGCGTCATAACGCTATGACCTGGCACGTCACTGGGGGATTACGGTCGGATGAACGTTTTGCCGACCATGCGCTGCACGTCGGGGTCTTTCATGAAGGTCTTCCACAAGAGGCCGGTACGGTAGTTCTCGATCATAACGGTGACGGGCGCCTGGTTGAGGCCCATATAGATGTTGGCACACCAGTTCTCGTTCAGGTTGAAGGCATCGCGGAAGCCATATTCTCCCCAAAGGAAGTGCCCGTAGTTGCGGTAGTAATTCTTCAGGGCGTCCATTGCCTGGTCGGGCAGGTAGGGGAACGAAGCCAGGGCGCCGGTGGGGGCGATCGTACCTACGTCGTGATGCAGGACCGGTTCGGCGGCGCGGTATCCCCAGGGGCCGTCGCTGGCCGTCATGCCCCAGGCGGCGGAGCCGAAGCCCCGGTTGTGCTTGGGATTCTCTACGCAATAGCGGTAGTTGATCAGCGCGATACGGCGGAAGTTGTCGAAATAATCACTGCCTGTAAACCGGTCCCGGATGCCATGCGGGTCGAATCCCAGATAGGAATAATGGGTGAAGAAGAGGGGGCCTCCGTTGGATACGCCGACGTCGAGGCGGACGCCTTTGTAAGTATTGCCGTTGGCATACATCGAGCCGTCGCGCGTCTCTCCCCACCCGGCGCGGTAGTCTTGCGCCATCGTATCGGGGCTTGCCCATCCGGAGTAATACATCTCCGGACTGACGCCATGAGTGGGCGAAGCGATGGCCAGGAGGTAGGTAATCATCGTCTCGTTCCATCCAATGAGCGGGTGACTGATGATCCATGCCTGGTCGGGCGACCAATGCCAATAGAGGTACCGGCTGTCGGCCGTCTTGCGGAACCAGTCCCATTCGATGCCTTCCCAGAGGTGGGTGATCGTCTCGCGGATATACTGCTCGTCGGGCGTCGGACGGTCGAAGTACTGCCGTGCAGCCAGGAGCCCCTGGAAGAGGAAGGACGTCTCGACCAGGTCCGCCCCGTTGTCGCGCTGTCCGAAGTAAGGCTCTACCCGGGCCTCCGGGCCATCCATAAAGTGAGGATAGACGCCGTGGAAGCGTTCCGTCTTGCGGAGAAAGGCAAGGATCTTCTTAAAACGTTCGATAGAGGCTTCGCGCGTGACGAAGCCCCGCTCCGTACCGACAACGATAGCCATGATGCCGAAACCGGAAGCTCCGGTAGCAATCATGTGACGCCGTCCGGGGATATTCTCCAGCGCCATGCCGGAATGAGCCTCGGCGCCGTCCCAGTAATAACGGAAGGAAGCCTCCTGCACCATAGTCAGCAGTTCGTCGTCGCTCATCGGGTGGGTTGCAGCCTGCACAACGGAAGAGGGTTCCCCTTCGGAATGATCGGCGCCGACGTACGCAATCCGGTAGCGGAACGTCCCCGTCCGGCCCGTATAGTCGGCATAGCGTCCCAAATGGGGCAACTGTATGCCGACGGGACGGAAGTCTGCCCCCTCCTCGGCGCGGTATATCTTGACGTACTTCGCTCCTCCGGCCGCCGTCTTATCCCAGGCAATGTCCACATGCCGCTCATAGCCCCTGGCCTGCATAGCGAGGGAGGGAAGAGGCGCCTTGGGCACTTCACCCGAAGAGAGTTCGACCTGGTCGACATAGACCCTGTGCTCCTTGCCGTCCTGCGCACCCTGGCGCATCAAGAGGCCGCTCAGCTTCGTATCGGCCGTATAACGGATACCCTTGAAGTCGGACAACGGTATCCGCGCCAGCAACCAACGGCCGGCTTCCAGTCCGGAGACGTACTGCCCCAGAGGGATGTAACGAGACACCGAGGCCGTATCCTGCGCCTCCAGAGGAATATCGTCTACCGTAAAGAGGCGTACCCGCTTATCCGCTTTGATACGGATAGCCACCTCCGGCAACTCTTCCCTGCGGGTATCAGACCGGAGGAGCAGACGGATGTCAAGGTAGTTACCTCCCTTGAGGAAGTCCTTACCCCGCCAGTCAGGATAGACCAGCTCTGCCCGCCAGGCGCCGCCCGGCGCCGACACGTAGCTCAGATATAACGAATTGGACGGAGTAAAAGACTCGCGGTCCGAAACCGGCAAGCGCTTCCCCTCCGTATGCTGTATAAAGCTGGGAGACCGGTAGTCGGCCTCGCTGTAATAATAACCGCCGGACATCAGGCTGTTGTCGAACAGGACGCAATCGTATTCCGGCTCCTGAGCCGCCAGAGGGAGCTGCAACAGCCAAAGCCCCACCGCAAGCAAGATAGAAGAACAAGGTTTCATTATCATCCTCCTTCGCTTAGTTATTCATCAGATTGCGAACCTCCTCCTGCGACAACGCCTTGCCGAAGAAACGCATCTCGTCGTACAGACTATTGTCCGACAGATGGCTCCACTCCGTGAAACGCGGCGCACCGGAAGCAATAGAGATCAGGTCGCATCCCGCCCAGCTCACACCGGGAGAGGCTCCCCGGCATACCACCTCACCATCCAGGTAGACCGTACATTGCTCCGGCGAGATGGTGAAAGCCACGTGTATCCAACCGCTGGTCGCGGGATTGAACGACGCCGTCGCTCCGCCATCAAACCAGGAGTCGGCCGTACCGTCGCCTACGTTGAGCTTGATGGTCTGATTCGTTGCACTGCCTTCGCGGAAGAGACGCAAACCGGCAGTACGGTTATTCTTAGCGCCGGCAGCCTTCCCCTCGTCGTCGGGACTGATGGTCAGGATACCCGAACGGTCCGGCGCCCCGTCAGGCTTATACCAGAAGGCGGCGCTGAACGTTCCCGCCAGGGGAGATACGAGCTCCTCCGTCTTGAACGTCAAGTAGGCGTCGGGAGCGCCGGCATACGCTTGCCTGGTCTTGCCGGCCGAGAAAGAAGGCACTCCCACCCTGGTAGCCTCAATGATACTGACCAACTCCAGGTAATCACCGTCGAAGGGCATATAAAACACTTCCCCCTCAAGCGGGCTGTAAGGCTGTACCTTCTCAAATTGGGCCGTGGCCGTTGTCGTCTTACCGCTCAGGTCGGCCGCCTCTACGGTCAGCAGATGCGAGCCGTTGGTCAGGCCGGCATATACGTACGACTCGATGGCATGGCGGTAGTCCCTGAAGTCCGTAAACTCCGTGACCGTAGCGCCATCCAAGCGGACGGTTATGCCTTTAATCTCGACGTCGTCCATCACCTCTACTTCTATTTTAATCGGGGTTACGTCTTCCCTCACCCGGATCAGGACGCCGTCGCCGGGATATTTAATAATCACCGTCGGAGGGGTTGCATCAGCCTCCGGTTCAAGGGGCTGGATAGGGTCAATGCCTTCTTCGCAGGCAAAGAGGGTACATGCCGCCAGGCATGCCAGTATGTAGCGATTGATTCGTTTCATCTTGTGTGTATGTTAGGAAAGTTTATAGTCTATTTCTCTGCCCGCAATGCAGGTAACTCGTCCACCTGCGCCTGGGGATAGGGCAGGTATGCTTTGGAGGGGTCGAACGTACGGCCGTCGTAGCTCAGCTCGTTGTACTGCTCCAGGCGGATCATATCATAATAGCGGATACCCCATTCCATAGCCAGTTCTGCAAACTTCTCATCCATTACCTGCGCATGGCTCACCTGGCTCAGGGCAGGAAGGCCGGCCCGGCTGCGGAGCAGATTGACAGCGGCAGCAGCCGTAAGGGAGCCACCCGTAGCACCTTGCGTCAGCGCTTCGGCATACATCAGCAGGACTTCAGCATAACGGATACAAATGTAATTCTTATTGCATCCGTAATCCTTGCGACCGGGAGTTATTTGGTCGGAAGGGAGGTAGTGCTTGCCGCTGGCAAACAGGGCGCGCGGGTAGTCGTTGATCACATCCCCCGAAGGCGTAGTATTTGTCACATAAGACGGCAGGGTAGCATAAGAAGGATCGCTCTTGAGCGCAGCGATGCCCCGGTTGGTGAAGAGTACGCTGGTAGTCAGACGTACCGTCTCGTTCCGGTCGAGCATGAACTTGATGAACTTCAAGCTTGGCTCGTAGAAACCCCATCCGGCACTGATATCACCTGTCTTGGGAGCCCAGCTCGTCGGTCCGTAGAAGCCGAAGAGATGCGTATCCAAATCGCCCGCCGCCGTGCCGTAGTCGGAGTACTGCCATTCCAGCAAGGTTTCCTTGTTCAGTTTGCCTTTGTCGATACTACAAAACAGTGCGTAGAAGTCCGGTTCCAGCTCAAACTTGCCCGACTGTATGATCTGCGTCGTTGCATCGGCTACGGCCTGGTAGTTTTTCAGGTCCAGGTTGGCCTGAGCTTTAATGGCCAGCGCGGTGTAGCGGGTGACGCCGCCCCGGATGTCGGTGCGTTCCCCGGGGTTCGCATCGGGCAGGTAAGGAATAGCCTCATCCATCAGATCCGAAATATGCCGGAGCATATCCTCACGCAGAGTAACTCCTTCCAGAAGCATCAGCGCCGGATCGCTGCTTGTAGGCCAGAAGATGTCGCCCCATGTGCGGGTAAGGTTCATCAGCAGGAAGCCTCGGAGAGTCTTTGTCTCGGCAATGTACTGGTCGGCCAAGCTGCTGTTGGCGCCTGCTTCGCGGTATTTGTTTATTTCATCCACAGCCGAGAGGGTGAAGAAGACGTCTTTATAGCCGTCCTTCCAGATCGAGTTATACATCCAGAAGTCTTTGTTGTAGTTGTAGACGTCTGTCTCGGCATAATCCTGCTGGTCGCCCAGCCCGCCGGCATTGACATCGTCTCCGCGAACGGATATGAGAGGCGCGTATTCCCATCCCCGGTTATAAAACTCGGCATAAACGCCATAGAGGGGGGTGATCATGTTGGCTTGTATCGTATAATCGGTTGCTTCCGTATAGGATACATTCTCGGCGGGCTGATCCAACAAATCATTGCAGGAAGCACACAGGACGAGGATAGCACATAGAATGAAGATCGTATGTTTCATGACTTATATTGCTTTTAATATTAAAACTTGACATTTAATCCAATCATATAGGTTGCCGGCACCGGATAGGCTTGCGTATCCAGGCCGTAGGGGATTTCAGGACTGAAGCCGTTGTAGCGGAAGAGTGTCAGCGGACGGTCGGCCGTGAGCGTGATCTTTGCTTCGGGCAAGGCGAAGCCGCCTATCTTCTTCTTCACGATATAATAGGCCAACTGTATGTTCTGGATCCGGAAGTAGGAGCCGTCTTCTACGAAGAAGTCGCTCATCTTCTGATTCCAGCCTCTGCGCAAGCCGGAGGCCGAGGGGTAGGCATTGGACGTTCCTTCGCCATGCCAGCGGTTGACGGCTATGTCGGCATCTACGTTGGTATCATTGGTCCAGATGTATTGCCCTCGTTTACGGTTCAGGATCTTATTGCCCGACTGTCCGGATATACCTGCGGAGAGCTCGATGTTTTGGTAGCGGACGCCTATGTTGGCGCCATACATCAGCCGGGGGAAGTAGGATCCCAGCACGACGCGGTCGTCGCCATCAAGCAGGTTGTCGCCATTGGTGTTTTGATACTTGAGGTCGCCGGGTACCAGGCCGTTGGCAACGGCGATGGGGTCGGCGTCGATCTCAGCCTGGTTCTGGTAGACACCGACAACCTTGTAGCCGTAGAAGGCCAGGAGAGGTTCGCCGACGTAGGACCGTTGCCGGAACTCTTCCGTTCCGCCGTCGATGTAAGGCTGTCCGTAGAGGTCGCGCACTTCGTTGCGGAGGGTCGAGAGGTTCAGGTTGACGTTATAACTCCAGCCGCTGGAGAAGCGGTCTTCCCAGTTGAGGGCAAATTCAAAGCCGGCATTGCGGACGACGCCCACGTTGCGCAAGACTTCTTTATCGACGAAGGGAATCTTCACCTTAATGGCCGCATTCTTGGTGTCGCGGACGTAATAGTCGGCTTCGAGACCCAGGCGTCCTGCGAAGAAGCGAGCCGAGAGGCCGATGTTGAACTCTTCGGTCAGCTCCCATTTCAGGTAGGAGAAGGCATCGGTAGTGGTTGTACCCGATATGCGCGAGTCGTCTACGGCGCCGAAGACAACGTCGGTGCTTTTGGAACCGTTGCTGGCGGGGATATTCTCATTGCCGAGCTGCCCCCAGCCGACGCGCAGTTTGAGCAGGTCGAATACCTGGGAGTCGGCCAGGAAGCCTTCTTCAGAGACCACCCAGCCGGCGCCTACGGAGGGGAAGTAGCCCCATTTCTCCTGATACTTGGAGCTTCCGTCGGCACGCATGGTGGCGTAGAGCAGGTAACGGTGGTCGTAATTGTAGGAAATACGTCCGAAGTATGACATCGTGTACTGCCGGTCGCCTTTGCCTTCCAGCTTGTCTTTGGCCGTGAGGCGGTCAAGGGCCTGGTCGATGTACCAAGACTCTTCCTGCCCGTAGGGGAAGTCCAGTCCTGTGGCTTTGAGCGACTGATTGGAGTAGTCGCGGTACGAACTGCCGGCCATGAGGGTGACATTGTGCCGGTCATCGAAGCGGGTGTTATACGTCAGGGTATTATCCCAGGCAATATCGTTGGTACTCTGGAGCGTCCGGGTGAGCGAAGCATCCTGGACAGTACGGCGTAGCCCTACGCCGAAGTCGTAGGGCAGCAGGACGTCGCGTTGGTCCAGTCCGCGGTACGAGTTGTTGAAGCTTGTGCGTAGCGAGAGTTTCTCCGGTATCAGGTCTATCTTGGCATAGACGCTGAGCAGGAGGTTTTTGATCAGGTGCTTGCGGTTGGAGTAGTCGAGCATGGGAAAGGGATTCTGCCCGTCGCGGAAGCCGAGGTCTTTGGCATTGGCATACTTGAAGCCGGTCGCAGGATCGCTTTCGTCCATAATCGGCATGATGGGATAGGCGTAATAGGCGACGTTCCATGCCGTCGCTTCCTCCTTATACTGGACGGCCTGGCTCCAGAGTATGTTGCTACCCACCGTCAGGTAGTCGGTGGCTTTGAAGTCGATCTTGCTACGGAAATTGTAGCGCGTATAGTCGTTCTTCATATCCAGAATCCCCTGCTGGGCATAGTAATTGCCGCCTATGGTGTAGGCCACCTTCGAACTACCGCCGGAGATGTCGAGGTTGTAGTTCTGGACGGGCGCCAGGCGCAGGATTTCTTTGTACCAATCAGTATTGGGCACGGGGACGTTCGGGTTGACACGGCTTCGTCCGTAGCGCATCATGGCGTTCTCGATGCCGGCTTGCATATAGGGGTCGCCCGATTCGCTCACTAACTGTACGAACTGCTCTGAATTGGCCATCTTCAGGATATTCTGCGCCCGTTGGACGCCGAAGGAGCCGGCGAAGGCGATCTCGGTCTTCTTGTCGAAGCCTCCCGATTTGGTTTCTATCAGCACCACGCCGTTGGCTGCCCGGACGCCGTAGATGGCAGAGGCGGAGGCATCCTTGAGCACATTCAGGGTGGCGATGTCGGAGGTGTTGAGGAAGTCGATCTTCTCATAAAAGATACCATCCACGACGTACAGGGGAGCGTCGGCGGCATTCCCCAGCGACTTGCCTGTGTTGGTGTCGACATTGGGATAAGAGCCTACGCCCCTGAGACGGACGGTCGATATTTCGCCGGGGCCTCCGCTGTTGATTACCTGCAAACCGGCCACGCGTCCTTGCAGGGCGCTCATCGCCTGGCCGGCAGACGTACGGGTCAGTTCTTCGGCCGAAACAGTAGAGATCGACGAGGTCAGGTCTTTCACGTTGTGATTACCGTATCCGATCACGACGATCTCTTCCACCAGGTTCTGGTCTTCCAGCAGCGTTATATTGATAACGTTGCGGTTGCCCACCGTCGTTTCCTGGGGTATAAAACCGATGTAGGAGAACACCAGTACGGACGACGCGCCGGGCGCCGAGATCCGGTAGTTGCCGTCCAGGTCTGTCACAACTCCATTGGTTGTGCCTTTAATCACCACATTGGCGCCCGGCAGGCCTATGCCACTACCATCCACAACCATACCCGTGATCGTCGTTTGTGACAGTACTTCGACGCAGCATCCTAACGCCATCATTAAAATAAAGATTGTTTTGAAACACTTCATGAGATCATGTAATTTAAGTTAACATTCATGTGGCAAATGTACAGGCCGCCAGTTGCTCCTTCTGCATCCGGGTGTTCACGTAGATTACTTGCCTCCTTGTTTCTCTCGTCTGCCGGCACCTCATCATGACTACTCCATGGCCGGAGCGTCGCCTCAGAGCGTCGCCAACTGCCTACCGGCAATACACATAGTGAACAAGCTCCACCCACTATTCAATCAAGGCAGCTCACATAGTGAATCGCTTTATTTGGATGGCGGGGTGCAGAGGCTTTGGAAGGAGCAGTAGGCGCAGGGATGGGCGGTGGCAGCCGGCAGGAAAGGGGTTTCGGGGGAGAAGATCTCACTTAGGCAGGCGCCGAGGGCGGCTTCGAAGGGAGCGGCATAGTCGCTGAAGCGTTCGACGGGGATGGATTTGTTACGTTCGGGGTGTTGGTAGACGGAGGCGTCGAAGTCGTCGGCGAAGAGGTTGCGCATATAGTAGATGCCCGGACGGAGGTCGCGGGCGGCGCCTTCGGGCCGTTGCGCGTAGAGCCAGGCGTAGAGGAAGACTTGCATGACGGCTTTGGGGCGTTCCGGGGCGTTGCAGTCGAAGAGGCTTTCTACGTCGCGGAAGGCGGAGATTCCTTTGCCGCTTTTGTAGTCGACGATGCGGATGGCGTCGCCCACCTGGTCAATGCGGTCGATAAAGCCTTTGAGCTGCACTTCCGGTCCGTCGGCGAGGGCGAAGAGGGCGTTCATCTTCCGTTCGGAGGCGAGGTAGCGGAAGGGGGTGAGCTGATGGCTGTCGTGTTCGAGTACTTTCAAGGCATACTTGCGGATCATTTCCCCGATCAGGAAGTTCTGACCCGTAAGCGGGCGGACGGCGGAGGTCTTGAAGAATATTCCGGCAAAGGCGGCCTCGATCGCATAGGACAAAGCGGGGGCGTCTTGCCGGATGGCTTTCAGGAGATCGGCGGTTACCAGCTTTCCTTCGAGGGGTTTGTAGAGCGTTTCCATCACCCGGTGCAGAATGCTTCCGAAGACGTTGCTTTCGATCGTCTCGGTCACTTCTTCTTCCTCCTCGACGCCTTCGACGAAGGAGAAGTAGAACTTCAGCGGGCAGTCGAGCCACGTATTGATAGCGCTGGCCGATAGCGCTTTCGGGCCTCCCCGTCGGAAGGCGTCGAGCCGCTCGAGGACGGGAGCCGTCTTCTCTATCCGAATGGCGGGCGAGGACGAGGAGGAGACGTTGTAGACGATTAACTTACGCTGCAACGGCGCTTCGTAATGGTAGCGCAACTGGTGTATGAAGCGGCTCATTTCCCCTGTCTGCGAGCCGCTGTTGCGCGAGTCGTACAGGAGGCTGACATGGCTTGCACGGTGAATGAGTCGGTAGAAGTGATAGGCCCATACGCTGTCCTGGTGTTCATACGTGGGCAGTCCGAAGCCTCGTCTGAGGTTGTAGGGGATAAAGGAAGTGGCTGCTTTCTTCTGGGGGAAAACACCTTCGTTCATGGAAAGGATAATGAGGCGGTCGAAGTCGAGCGCCCGCGTCTCGAGTACGCCCATGATCTGCAATCCCGAGAGCGGCTCGCCCCGGAAGGGGATGGCGATCAGGTCGGTCAATCGCTTCAGCAGCCGGGCGTAAGTGTCTGTCTGCATCTCCACTCCGGCTGTGCGCATCACGTCCCGGAGGCGGTTGACGGTGGCGTAAAAGCGGAAGATAAACTCCTGCTCCATCTCCATGATGGAGGAACGGTAGCTGTCGACGATGCTGTGCAGCTCTGTCAGGATAGCGAGAAGGTAATCCGACGCTCCGGCGGCATCTTCTACGGGGGTGAAAAGGGTCTCGAGGAAAGGGGTTATGCGCAGGACGTCGGAGGGGATGTAGATCCTGTTGTTCTGCGTAATGTCTTTCACTAATTCGGGGATAACGTCCGGCGCCGTGGCCAGGATGTAGCGGTGATTCAATACCGGCAGTACGTCCCGGAAATAGAACGAGGGCCGGCGGTCGACGTAGCGTATGTTGCGGTGCAGCGACAGGATGTATTCGATCAGCGAGGCGATCGGCGTACCGGCCAAGGGGTATCCCATCGTTACGTTGACGCGGCGGATGGATGCGGGTATGGAGTTCAGTACCGGAATCAAGAGGCGTTCGTCGGGCAGTACGACGGCGGTGCGGAGGCTTTCTTCTTCCGTCATGGCAGAGATGCGGTCCAACAGGTTATACACCTGCTTGGCCTGCCCTATCCCGGAGGGGATGCCGATGACTTCGATCCGGGGGGGGAAGGGAAGGGCTTCGCCGCCGAGTTGTTTGCGCGAGGGGAAGAGACGCCGGTTGCGTTCAACAAAGAAGGAGGCTTTATTGTCCGGATCCGTCACCTTGTCGGAGACATAATCCCAGTAGAAGTCGGCTATTCCCCGTCTTTGCAATTGAAGCAGGAGTTTTTCCTCTACGACGGTCAGGGCGTTCAATCCCACGAAAACGATCTGCGGGTAGGGAAAGTCTCCCTGTCCGTCGCCACCATTCGTGATCTGTTCCACCACTTCCCTGGCGATCATACCTTCGTAGCCTTTCCCTTCTGCGGCAAGCGTCGCTTTCAGCTCGCCGTACAGTTCGTACAGGATCTGCCATACGGCCAGGAAGCGCTGCCGGTTGGTGCCTTGGTTGTCGGGAAAGAATGACGACCAGAAGGAACGGATCGCGGCTATCTGCGTTTCGCTCAGGAATCCGAAGTCACTGTCTATCGCCCTCAAGTCCGTCACATTGGTAAACAGCATACGGGCGTCGACCATGTATTTATCGACATCGTCGAAGTCGTTCAGCAGCATTTCTCCCCAGTGAAGAAACTCGTCGAAGGTCTCTTCCGAAGCGCTCCTGCGGACATAAATCCGGTAGAGAGTAAAGAGCATACCGATGCGGTCGGCTGTTTGTTTGCCGCTCAGCTTCAGGAATAAATCGTTGATGGTGAGTATGGTAGGTGAGAACAAAGGTTTGCCGGCTACTTCGGCAAGGTATTTCTGGAAGAACAGTCCGGCTCGCCGGTTGGGAAAGACAAATGCCACGTTACCGACATCCGTCCCGTATTGAGTATAAAAGAGGGAGGCTACCTGATAGAGGAAAGGTTTCATTCAGTCATAAAAAGATGCAGACGGTATCTATCTTACAGGATAGGATAGGATAGGAGGGATACGATATGATACGGTCCGCATCTGTTATTTTCCGTCAATATAGCTTCATACGCCATATTTGTCTAAATCAGCCGCTTTCACGCGGAAGATATGTCCATTACGAGAGAAGACTAACTCGCCATTGTTTTTCTTCTTTTCAGAAACTAAGCGCTGGAATGCGATATTCGCTCCCTTCACTATATTCTCCTCGAATTGTCTAATTTCTTGCTCATCCATATTGTTCAAGTCTATTAAAAATCGTGGGTTTATATATTTCTTTTTTATCGTTTTTAAATCCCTTTGCTATGACTTCCATCGGCGACATCGAGTTGTCTGTTATCATCCAGTAATCGCTCACCGGCAGATAGAGTTCAAACAAGTTCCGTATGCCTGAGGCGTATCGCCTGCGGATTGTATTTTCAGCTATGTTGTGCCCTCCGGCAGCAACTCTCATTTTCACGCGTTCTACGGCTAAGTCGGGGGTGTTCAACCAAAAGTACAGCAACGTCACATAGTATCCTTTTTCTTGTGCTTCCTGCATCAATTTGACTACAGAGCGCGTAGCGAGCGTGGTTTCCAAAGCAAAGGTCTCACCGGCTGCGATGAGTTCTTTTATTCTTCTATGCATAATCCGCCCCGCTTCTACGGCCACAGCTATGCTGTCGGCATTGAAAGGGGACAGGCCTTTTGCAATTTCATCAGAATTAACGAACTCCTTACACTTTAGCATCTCCGGCAAAATCGTGTAGGAAGCTGTTGTCTTTCCTGCACCATTGCAACCTGATATGATATACAAATATGGCACCTTCTCACTTTGTCGGGACAAATATAGGTATTAGTTTCATACGGCAATGCGTTTTCGATACAATTATCCTTAAAATGTGCAGAAGATATACTTGATTCCGCTTATTTCGTCATTCAAAAGCCTTCTTTGGTATAAGAGTCCATCCAAAGCAGCGTGCTGATGATACTGTCCGAAACGAACCATCCGTCCTGGGTTAATATCAATCTGTCACCTTCTTCCCGCAGCATACCGGAGGAGAGGTATCGTTGGGCTTGCGTTTTGCAATATGAGTGTTTCGTCTCTCCGAATTTCGCCTGTATTTGGGGGAGATGGATGCCCCAGCAGGTGCGCAGGCCGGTGAGGATGTATTCGTTGTATTTATCGTGGGGGGTCAGTATTTCTGTCTCCGGACAGAGGGAGGCGTTCCGGAGGCCTTCTATATAATGTGGAAGGGAGGATATGTTCCATTGACGGCTGAGGGTATTGTAGGAATGGGCGGAAGGGCCGATGCCGAGGTATGGGCGGAAGGTCCAGTAGGAGCTGTTGTGGCGGGAGATACGGCCGGGGAGGGCGAAGTTGGATATTTCGTAATGTTGGTAGCCGGCGGCGGTCAACATATATATTAATGTGTTATATAGAGACAGGCTGACTTCTTCGTCTACCGGCTGAATGAGGCCTTGGGCTTTCAGGCGATAGAGGGGGGTGTCGGTTTCATAGGTGAGGTGATAGGCCGAGATGTGGGCTACGTCTGCGTGCAGGGCTTCGGAGAGGTTGGCTTGCCAGCGGGCGGGCGTTTGTCCGGGGAGTCCGTAGATGAGGTCGATACTGATGTTGTCGTATCCTTGTTCGCGGCAGAGGCGGAGGGCGTCGATGGCTTGCTGTCCGGTATGCCGGCGGCGCAGGAAGCGAAGGTCGGTGTCGTTGAAGCTCTGCACGCCCAGGCTGATACGGTTTATGGGCAAGCGGGCAAGGGAGGCAACGTAGCCGGGCGTCAGATCGTCGGGGTTGGCTTCCATCGTAATCTCTGCGTCTTCGCATACCGGGAACAGGCGGTAAATGGCTTCAAAGACCGGCTCCCATTCGGCAGCGCTCAGGAGCGAGGGGGTCCCGCCACCGAGATAGATCGTTTCTACGGATTCGCCGCCGAGGTAGTCGCGCCGCTGGGTCATTTCTTCTATGATAGCGGACAGGAAGCGTTCTTTATAATGTATCTGCGTATCGGAAAAGAAGTCGCAATAGACACATCGCTTCGTGCAAAAGGGTATATGGATATAAAGTCCTGCCATAATTCTTGTTTACTTTCTTGATTATTTGCTGTCTGTCTGTCCACAGCATTGTGGACGGTCTGTCCACAACGTTGTCTACGATCTGTCCACAACGTTGTCTACGATCTGTCCACAACGTTGTCTACGATCTGTCCACAACGTTGTCTACAGTCTGTCCACAACGTTGTCTACGGTCTGTGTGCTGCGGGGGGGATGATTGTTCCATATAAATTTGAATCAGTCGGGGGAGGGCGTAGTTGTCGAGGGCGCCGGCGGAGACGGTGAGGTAGGATTGCAGTGCTTCCGTAGGCGTCTCTATCTCTATGCGATAGAAGGTGGCATGGAGTACCTGGTGGGAAAGGACGTGCTTTATGCCGGGCAGGGCTATGGCTACGGCCGTCCTGCCGGCGCCGGCCAGGAGGTGACGGAAGGCTTCGGTGGCTTGCAGTTCGGCAAAGTCGGCCGGGCCGGGGGTTTCTATCAGCGGAAATTCGTAGAGTCCGTTCCAGATGTCTTTCTCCTGGCGGCGATGCAGCCAGGTTGTTTCGCCGCACAGGATGTGGAGGTAGTGAAAATAGCGGGGGCGCGTCCGGGTCTTATGCTGTTTCACCGGATAGGCGCCCGGCGTGCCCAAGGCGTAGCTACGGCATTTGTCCTGGAGCGGACAGTGGGGGCAATCCGGGTTCTGAGGGACGCAATGCAGGGCGCCGAACTCCATGATCGCCTGGTTGTGCAGCCCGGCCTTACGGGGATTGATAAGGGATGCGGCCAGGGCGGCGATTTCTTTCTTTCCTTGGCTGCTGTCGATGGGCGTGTCGATGGCAAAGAGGCGGGCGAGCAGGCGGAAGACATTGCCGTCGACCACCGGCTGGGGCTGGTTCCAGGCAAAAGACGTGATGGCGGCGGCTGTGTATTCACCGATTCCGGGCAGGGACAGTATGTCGTGATAGTCCGAAGGGAAATGGCCTCCGAAGCGTTCCATCAGGGTGCGGGCGGCGGCGTGCAGGTGGCGGGCGCGACTGTAATAGCCCAGTCCTTGCCAGTAGCGGAGCGCTTCGTCTTCATCGGCTTCGGCCAGCGAGCGGATGTCGGGGAAGCGCCGGGTGAAGCGCAGGAAATAGTCCAGGCCTTGCGCCACGCGGGTTTGTTGCAGGATGATTTCGGAGATCCAGATGAGATAGGGGTCGCTGACGTCGCGCCAGGGGAGTTCGCGTTTATGCTCCCGGTACCAGGCGATCAGGGTGTTGCTGATTTCCACCATTACAGGCCTTTTGCTTTCGCTTCATCCCATATCCTGTCCATCTCTTCGAGCGACATGTCTTTCAGCGGACGGCCTTTCTTGAGGGTTTGTTCTTCTAAGTAATTGAAGCGGCGGATGAACTTCTGATTGGTACGCTCCAGCGCATTGTCGGGATTGATCTTATACAGGCGGGCGGCATTGATGAGGCTGAAGAAGAGGTCGCCGAACTCGGCTTCCATCCGGTCGGCATCCAGGTGGTTTACTTCGTCCTTCAGTTCATTGAACTCTTCCTTCACCTTGTCCCAGACCTGTTCGCGCTCTTCCCAGTCGAAGCCCACGTTGCGTGCCTTGTCCTGTATGCGATGCGCTTTTACGACCGAGGGGAGCGAGGCGGGGACGCCTTCGAGGACGCTTTTGTTACCGTCTTTCTCTTTGAGCTTGAGTTGTTCCCAGCTTTGTTCCACTTTGGCGCTGGTGTCGGCCGAGGCTTCGCCAAAGACGTGCGGGTGGCGGTAGATCAGTTTGCGGCACAGGGCGTCGCATACCGAAGCGATGTCGAAGGCGCTCTTTTCTTCTCCTATCTTGGCATAAAAGACGACATGGAGCAGCACGTCGCCCAGTTCTTTTTCGATACCGGCATTGTCGTTGCGGATAATGGCGTCGCATAGCTCATAGGTCTCTTCTATGGTGTTGGGGCGGAGGCTTTCGTTGGTCTGTTTCCTGTCCCACGGGCATTTCACCCGCAGTTCGTCGAGAATGTCCAACAGTCGCCCGAAGGCTTTCATTTGTTCGTCACGGGTGGTAGTTTGCCAGGCCATCTTGCAGGAATTTGATGTATTGGGAGATGTCTTCATTATAAGCATAAGAAGGGCCGAGGGGGCGGCCTTCGTTGTCGAGCAATACGTAGAAGGGCTGCGCATTGGCGCCGAACTTGCTGCGTTGCAGGTAGCTCCATTGGTCGCCGACAGTCTTGAGCCGGCGTATGCGGCCATGTTCTTCGACTTCTACGGGCCGGGGCAGCTTCGTCTTATCGTCCACGAAGAGGGTTATCAGTACGTAATCCTTTTCGAGCAATTGCTTTACCCTGGGATCCGTCCATACGGCGGCTTCCATCTTGCGGCAATTCACGCAGCCGAATCCCGAGAAGTCGATCATCACCGGCTTGCCGGCCCGCCTGGCATACTGCATACCGGCTTCGTAATCGTCGAAGGCGGCATGTACTTCATTATCGTACAGATTGAAGTCCTGCGTAGACAAAGGAGGGGCAAAGGCGCTGATAGACTTCAGCGGAGCGCCCCACAGACCGGGAAACATATAAACGGCAAACGAGAGCGAAATCATCGCCAGGAAAAGACGGGGGACGGATACGTACCTCACTTCACTGTCGTGCGCAAACCGTATCTTTCCCAATAAATAAACTCCCAGCAGGGCGAATATCACAATCCACAGCACGATGAAGACTTCCCTGTCGAGTATCCCCCATCCGTAAGCCAGGTCGGCCACCGAAAGGAACTTCAAGGCCAACGCCAGTTCGAGGAATCCCAACACCACCTTCACACTGTTCAGCCAGCCGCCCGACTTGGGCATATTCTGCAACAGATTGGGGAAGACGGCAAAAAGGGCGAACGGGATCGACAGCGCCAATGCAAAGCCGAACATCCCGATAGCCGGCCCGGCAATACTCCCCATCGCCGCCGCCTGCACCAACAATGTCCCGATGATAGGCCCCGTACACGAAAACGATACCAGCGCCAGCGTAAAAGCCATAAAGAAAATGCTCAGCCAGCCGGTAGCCGAGTCGGCCTTACGGTCGAGCTTACTCGTCCACGAAGCAGGCAAGGCCAGCTCGAAAGCGCCGAAGAATGAAACGGCAAACAGCACCAGCAAAAGGCAGAACAAGACGTTAAACACCGCATTGGTCGCCAGGTCATTCAGCGCGCTGGCTCCGAATATACCGGTCAGGACGAGCCCCATCGTCAGATAGATAAGGATAATGGCAAGTCCGTAAGTCAGCGCATCACGGATCGCCTTCTTCCTGTCTTTCGTCCGCTTGAGAAAGAAGCTTACCGTCATCGGAATCATCGGCCATACGCAAGGCGTAAGCAAAGCCAGCAGCCCTCCCAGAAAACCGGCAAAGAAAATAAAGAGCCCCGACATATCCGGAGCCTGAAGGGTAGCATCACCAAAGGCTTTCATCTCGTCAATAACCGGCGTCCAGAGGTTGCCTTTCGCAGCGCCGGCTGTCTTCCCGGCAATCACCGCCCCTTGCTCTTCTGCCGGATCAAGGGAAGTTGTTTCCGCATCCACAGCAGGATCTTCGTCTTCCTCCGGGACAGCAACCTCATCACTCTCTTCTTCGAGGGGGGTGGCGGTAGAGACGTTCGTTTTTATATCTTTTCTATCAAACCGAAAGCTCTTACGCTCCGGCGGGAGGCAGTTTGCGTCATCGCAGGTCATATATTCCACCTCTCCGGCTATTTTGAATTTCTTTGGATCCGTCACCTTTATGTGTTGCGTAAAAGCAACCGTTCCTTCATACCAGCGTAATTCCATCTCAAACATCTCTTCGTATTTTGAAACAGGGGGCGTCGAAGGTTCCGTTTGGCCGATCAGTTCCGCGCCAATCAGTGTTTCAAAAGTGAACGACGTGGAAATAGGACCACCTGACGGCAAATTCATATCATACAAATGCCAGCCATCATCCAGGCTGACCGTAAAAACAATGGTCTTTTCCGGCGCACCAGAATCCACCAAACCTATTTTCCATTTAGCAGGCGTCTTTATTTGCCCCTGCACAACCACAGTTGCCAGTGCAAACAACATCAAAATCGTGTAAATTTTCCTCATACATTACTCATATTAATAAAATAAGACACAAAGGTAGCAGTAATAATCGTGAAATCGCAGAACTCCGGTGGATGTTTGACTCAGGTGGTGGAACAGGTTCGTATTCGGAACCTGCAACAAACGAAAAAATAATTACATTTGCAGCATCATATAAGAAACCTGTTTTATCATGAACGAACTCAAACAGAACGAAGACGAAGGCCGGAAAAGCCTGAACTTTATAGAAACATTCGTCGAACAAGACCTGGCCGAAAGTAAGAACGGAAAAAGAATCCAAACACGTTTCCCGCCCGAACCTAACGGATACCTCCATATCGGTCACGCTAAAGCCATTTGCCTTGACTTCGGAATAGCCCAACAGTACGGCGGCATCTGCAACCTGCGCTTCGACGACACAAACCCCGTAAAAGAAGACGTAGAATACGTCGGCTCCATCATGGAAGACATCCGGTGGCTGGGATTCCAATGGAACGCCGTATATTATGCCTCCGACTATTTCCAGCAGCTTTTCGACTTTGCCGTCCGGCTGATCGAACAAGGAAAAGCCTACGTAGACGAACAAAGCGCCGAACAAATAGCCAACCAGAAAGGAACACCCACCCAACCGGGCCTCGAAAGCCCCTACCGCAACCGTCCGGTAGCCGAAAATCTCGACCTCTTCCGCCGCATGCAAGCCGGTGAATTTGAAGAAGGCCGCATGACCCTCCGCGCCAAGATAGATATGGCATCGCCGAACATGCACTTCCGCGACCCCATCATCTACCGCATCATCAAGCACCCGCACCACCGCACCGGGACAACCTGGAAAGTCTATCCCATGTACGACTTCGCCCACGGACAAAGCGACTACTTCGAAGGCGTCACCCACTCGCTCTGCACGCTCGAATTTGAAGTCCACCGCCCGCTGTACGATTATTACATCGAACTCCTCCGCTCAGACGACTACCGCCCGCGGCAAATAGAGTTCAACCGCCTGAACCTGACCTACACCGTGATGAGCAAACGCAAACTGCTGCAACTCGTCAAAGAAGGACTCGTCAACGGATGGGACGACCCCCGGATGCCCACCCTCTGCGGATACCGCCGCCGGGGCTATACACCGCAATCCATCCGCAACTTTGTCAATAAGATCGGATATACCAAATACGACGGCATCATCGACGTCGCCTTGCTCGAACACGCCGTACGCGAAGACCTCAACATCAAAGCTCCCCGCGTATCCGCCGTATTAGACCCCGTCCGGCTGATACTGACCAACTACCCCGAAGGACAAGTCGAAGCAATGGAAGCCGTCAACAACCCCGAAGACCCATCCGCCGGGACGCACACCATAGCCTTCAGCCGCGAACTCTATATCGAACGCGAAGACTTCATGGAAGACGCCCCCAAGAAATACTTCCGCATGACACCCGGACAGGAAGTGCGCCTGAAAAACGCCTACATCGTCCGCTGCACCGGCTGTCGCAAAACCCCGGACGGCACCATAGAAGAAATCTACGCCGAATACGACCCCGCCACCCTGAGCGGACGGCCCGACAGCAACCGCAAAGTGAAAGGAACCCTGCACTGGGTATCCGTCGCCCATAGCCTGCCCGCCGAAGTACGCCTGTACGACCGCCTGTTCATGGTAGAAAACCCATCGGAAGAAAAAGACAAAGATTTCTTCGAACTGCTCAACCCCGGCTCCCTGACTATCCTTACCAACTGCCGCGTGGAAGCGGAACTGAAGAAAGCCGCACCGCTGGACTCTTTCCAGTTCCAGCGCATCGGCTATTTCAATCTCGACCCCGACAGCCGCGACGACCAACTGATATTCAATCGCACCGTGTCGCTGAAAAACACGTGGAGCAATTTAAAAGACAAAGAATAATCCCCCCATCTGATGCCCTCATCCATGAATCAAGACGAAATATCCACGCTGCTGCAACGCTATCTCGCTGCTTGCCGCAAAGGTGTCGAGCCCTACTTCGACGCCGACGAACTGGGCGCCCTGCTCGATAGTCTGGAAGAAAAAGACGAGGTCACGCACTACGAACCTCTTCTCAAACTGGGGCTCCGCCTGCATCCCGACAATCCTGACCTGAAAGTACGGAAGTGTCGCTATTTCCTCTACTGCGAAGAATACCAAAAAGCCCTGGACTACCTGGCAACTCTTACCGAAATAGACGACGAGGAAGCAGATATGATACGGCTGGAATGTTACTGCGCACTCGGCAAATATCCCCAAGCCGTCGAATATATGGAAGAGCTGATCAAGGCGGACTGCGATTATATGGAAGAGCTGTTCGAATATCTGACGCCGGCGCTGAGCGACCTGGAGATGATGGGCGAAGCCCGGCACATGGCCGAATGGGGCCTGCAAATGTTCCCCGACAATCCGGTGCTGAAAGACGAGCTATGCTACCTCTGCGAGGTAGAAGGCGATTTCGACAAAGCGATCACCCTCTGCAACGAACTCATCGACCAGGAACCCTATTCGTATGATTACTGGTTTACGCTGGGACGCCTCTATTCGATGACAAACGATTTCGACAACGCCATCGACGCCTTCGACTTTGCGCTTGCCTGCGACGATTCGGACGAAGACCTGAAAGTGCTCAAAGCATACTGCCTGTTCATGAACGAGAACTACGAAAAAGCGCTCGAAGTCTATTCGGAAATAACAACCAACGAAATATCGGCCAACCGCATCAAGATCCTCATGGCCGAATGTTGCATCAAGCTGGATGATTACGAGCAGGCATACCGGATGCTCAAGGAGATTGTCGATGAAGGATCGGACGCCTGCGACGTAGGAGTCTATATCAGCCTCATCCGTTGTTGCGTCGAGACAGATCGCAAAAAGGAAGCCTCGCAAGTGCTCTTAGACGCAGCCGGCATATTCCCCGATAATGTCCGTATCTTATCCCTCTTGGCGCTCAATTATCTGGAATCCGGCAGGGAAGAACTGGCTATGGAGATAACCGGCAAGATACTTCAGCAATTAAACTCAATTCATGAAGAGCACAAGGACGACGAGGAGTACCAGAAATTCTTCAAAGACAAGAACACCATGTTCTCGGACGAGAACCTGGGCAAGATTGCTACCTACTACAAAAAGATTCTTCATTTCAATCCGGATGCCCTGTTCGCTACGAAGTACATCCCTCCCGAAGACCTCACGAAGGAATACCTCAGCGACAAGAATAACAGTAACTGACGGCTTCGCTTCCTCAAATCCTTCGCTTCCTCAATCTTCTTTTTCGCCATAGGCCAGGTCGCCGGCGTCGCCCAGTCCGGGAACGATATACGAATGGTCGTTCAGATCATCGTCAATGGCAGCCAGCCAGAGAGTGGTGCGTCCTGCGGGCATGACTTCCTGTATATATTCCACGGCTTGCCGGCTGGCAATGATCGAGGCCAGGTGGATACAGGCGGGTTCGCCTTTGGTCTTCAAGGCCCGGTAAGCTAATTCCATCGAACTCCCCGTAGCCAGCATCGGATCGGTAATGATAAGCGTTTTGCCCGTCAGCGAAGGCGAAGCGATATATTCGATGTGAATGTCGAAATTCAGGCGGTCTTTATACTTGCGATAGGCCGAGACGAAGGCGTTCTCCGCATCGTCCAGATAGCTGAGGAAGCCTTGATGATACGGCAGACCGGCTCGCAGGATGGTGCTGATCACCACGCGGACGTCGGGCGTATACATCCGGGCAGTTCCCAAAGGCGAAACAATGCCCTTCTGACTATACGCAAACGTCTTGCTTATCTCGTAAGCCATTATTTCGCCGATGCGTTCGATGTTCCGGCGGAAACGCATCCGCTCTTTCTGTATCTTCACGTCACGCAGTTCGGCTACGAACCGGTTCAGTATACTGTTGGATTCTCCCAGATGTATGATCTTCATGTCTTTTGATTTGAATGGCCGAATGTAAATATATTTCACCTGACGGGCAAATAATCTCCTCCCTTTTTAAGACTATCCGTATATTTGCGGGAATTAATAACAAGTAATTAATTAATGTATGTAATGTATGAAAACTCAACACGTAATTTTATTAAGCAGCATGGTGATCTTAGGCGCATGTCAACCGGGAGCTAAGACGGTCTATCCCGTCACGGAGAAAGACAATACGGTAGATACTTATTTCGGGACGGAAGTGGCCGACCCTTATCGTTGGTTGGAGAACGACACATCGCAGGCTACCGCCGCATGGGTGGAAGCCGAAAACAAGGTGACAAGGGAATACCTGTCGAAAATCCCCTTCCGGGATCGCCTGAAGCAGCGTCTCACCGATCTGGCCAACTACGAGAAGATCGGTTCCCCTCAGAAGAAAGACGGAAAATACTATTTCTTCAAGAACGACGGACTACAGAACCAGAGCGTCTTCTATGTCAAAGAATTCTTAGACGGAGAAGCCAGGGTGTTGCTCGACCCCAATACGCTGTCCGACGACGGGACGGTGGCGCTGAGCGGCACGTCTTTCTCCAGCGACGGCAAGTATCTGGCTTATACTATCTCGCGAAGCGGTTCGGACTGGCGCGAAATCTATGTGATAGACCTCGCCACCGGGCAGCACCTGGACGACCACATCCTCTGGGCCAAGTTCAGCGGAGCAGCCTGGCAGCAGGACGGCTTCTATTACAGCGCATACGACGCACCGGTAGCCGGGAAGGAGTTCTCCAACGTCAACGAAAGTCACAAAATATATTATCACAAACTGGGAACGCCCCAGTCGGACGACATCCTGGCCTATCATAATCCCGCCGAGCCGAAACGTTTCTACTCCGCCGGCGTAAGCGAAGACGAACGCCTCCTGTTCATCTCCGAATCCGGAGCCGGAAGCGGCAACAATCTTTTCATCAAAGACCTCACCCGGAAGAATGCCCCGGTGAACGTCCTGACCGACGATATGGAATACACCTACGAGCCCATCGAGCTGGTGGGCGACAAAATATATCTGCTCACCAATTACGGGGCGCCGAAATACCGCATCATGACAGCCGACATCGCCTCCCCAAGGCTACCCAACTGGAAGGAGCTGATCCCCGAAGCGGAATCCGTCCTCAGTCGCGCCGCTATCATCGGGGGCAAGCTCATCCTCACCTACGAGAAAGACGCTTCGCATCACGCCTACGTCTATACGACCGAAGGACGCCTCGAGCAGGAGATCGAATTGCCCACCTTGGGCGCCGTCTCTTTCAGCGGTGACAAGGACGAGAAGGAGATGTTCTATACCTTCACCTCGTTCACCTATCCGCCGACCATCTTCCGGTACGATCTCGACGCCCATACGTCGGAACTCTACCTGGCGCCCAAAGTAGCCTTTAACCCCGAAGATTATACCACCGAACAGGTCTTCTATACCGGCAAGGACGGGACGAAGATACCCTTGTTCCTCACCTACCGGAAAGGCCTGCAAAAGAACGGCGCCAACCCGGCCCTCCTCTACGGATACGGAGGATTCAACATCAGCATGAACCCAAGCTTCTCCGTCTATCGCCTGGCGTTTATTGAGAACGGAGGCATCTACGCCCAGGCCGTCCTCCGCGGAGGTGGCGAGTATGGCGAAGAATGGCACCAGGCAGGCACGAAGCTGAACAAGCAAAACGTCTTCGACGACTTCATCGCCGCCGCAGAATACCTGATCGCCGAACAATATACGTCGTCGCAAAAGCTTGCCGTCAACGGAGGCTCGAACGGCGGACTGCTCGTCGGCGCTGTGGTCAACCAGCGTCCGGACCTCTTCCGCGCCGCCGTGCCGCAGGTCGGCGTCATGGACATGTTGCGCTACCACACCTTCACCATCGGATGGAACTGGGCCAGCGACTATGGTACAAGCGCCGACAGCCGCGAGATGTTCGATTATCTGCACGCCTACTCGCCCCTGCATAATATCCGCAACGGCGGTACTCCCTACCCGGCCATCCTTGTGACAACGGCCGATCACGACGACCGCGTCGTCCCGGCCCATTCTTTTAAGTATGCCGCCACACTCCAGGCCGCCGACACCGGCGACGCTCCCAAACTGATTCGCATCGAGACCAAGGCCGGTCACGGATCCGGCAAACCCATCAGCAAAGTACTGGATGAATACGCCGACATCTTTGCCTTCATCATGTACAACCTCGACATGCCGCTCCGCTGATCCCTTCCCTTTCCCGCATCCCGGCAGATCTTTGCCGGGGAACGGCCCGGAAAATTATTCTTCTACCAGGAGGAATATTTTCCGGGCCTTTTTTTCTCATTTTTCGAGCTTTCTTTCTTATCTTTGCACCATTATCATTCAATCCCGGTCAGAATAAATTCGATCCCATTGACAAGAAATTCGATCCCATTAACAAGAAATTCGATCCCATTTGCAAGAATTTTGATCTCATTTAGAATGTTTTCGATCTCATTCAGAAGAATTTAGATCTTATTCGTAAGAAATTAGATCCTATCTGGAAGGTTTTAGATCTCAGCCGGAAGGTTTTCGATAGCCCCTCCCCTACCCTTGGCGAAAGAAAGCCATCCTGACGGCACCCCGCGGCGGGATTTTGATACCACGGTGTGATAATCCACATTTATCCCGTATATTTGCTGCATCAGAAAGTAAAACGAAGGAAATGAACCGGAAGAAATCATCCACTCTGCTCGACAACGCAGTCAACGCGCTGGCATCCTTGCCCGGAGTAGGGCAAAAGACAGCCCTTCGCCTGGCCCTTTACATGCTGCGCAGAGACGTGGAATACACTGAACGCTTTGCCGCCGCACTGCTCGCCCTCCGTCGCGAAGTGAAGTACTGCCGCACGTGCCACAATATATGCGAAGACGAACAGTGCAGCATCTGCGCCGACCCGCACCGCGACCGGAGCATCGTTTGCGTAGTGGAAAACATCCGCGAAGTCCTGGCTATCGAAAATACGGGGCAGTTCCGCGGCCTCTATCACGTCCTCGGAGGCATCCTCTCGCCCATGGACGGCATCGGGCCCGGCGACCTCCAGGTCGACAGCCTCGTGCAACGCGTAGCCCGGGAAAACGTGCAGGAAGTCATCCTCGCCCTGAGCGCAACGATGGAAGGCGATACGACAGGCTTCTTCATCTACCGCAAGCTCGCGCACCAGCCGGTGAACGTCACCGTCATCGCACGCGGCGTCTCCGTGGGCGACGAAATCGAATACGCCGACGAAATCACCCTCGGACGCGCCATCACGTCGCGCACCCGCTTCACCTGTCCATAACCCATAACCCGCAACGAAGAAAGCATGAAACTGTCGATTGTCATTGTCAATTACAACGTAAAATACCTCCTCGAGCAATGCCTGCGCTCCGTACGCCGAAGTGCAGACGGACTCGAAGCCGAAGTATGGGTCGTCGATAACGGCTCCACCGACGGATCAATAGACTACCTCCGTCCGCGCTTCCCGGAAGTCACATTCATCGAAAACGCCCACAACCCCGGATTCGCCGTCGCCAACAACCAGGCCATCCGCCGCACAACAGGACAGTACGTACTGCTGCTCAACCCCGACACCGTCATAGGCGAAGAATGTCTGCGCACGCTCTGCTTCTTCCTCGACGAACACCCCGAAGCCGGCGCCGCCGGCCTGAAGATGATCAACGCCCACGGCGCCTTCCTGCCCGAAAGCAAACGCGGCTTCCCCTCCCCCTGGGTCGCCTTCTGCAAAATGTCCGGCCTCTCCAAGCTCTTCCCCGGCTCCCGCTGGTTCGCCCGCTACCGCCTCTCCTACCTGAGCCCCGACCAACAACACCGCGTCGACGTCCTCTCCGGCGCCTTTATGATGATACGCCGTGAAGCCCTGCTCAAAGCCGGCGAACTGGACGAAGCCTTCTTCATGTACGGCGAAGACATCGACCTCTCCTACCGCATCGTCCTCGGCGGATACAGCAACTACTACGTCCCCGAACGCATCCTCCATTACAAAGGCGAAAGCGCCAAACAAGACCGGCAACGCTACGTAAAAAGCTTCTACGGCGCCATGCTCATCTTCTACAGGAAATACTACCCCCGCTCCGGATGGCTCATGTCCTCCCTCATACGCTTAGCCATCGGAACCGCTGCCCTCTTTCGCCGGAACGGCGCCCAAAAGACAACTAAGAAGCCCCGGACGCTCAAGAAACGACGCCTGCTCATCCTCTGCCGCGAAGCCCACTTTGAAACCATCAAAGACGCCGCCCTGCAACGGATGCCCGAACTCGAATATGTCAACCACTGGGACCTGGATACCCAGCGCGTAATGGACGCCATCTGCCGCCGCAACCAAATGAAAGCCTTCACCGACATCGCCTTCTGCCATCCCGACGCACGCTTCGAACAAATGCTCCTGTTCATGGACATCCTGCCCAACAAAAAGACAACATACCATATATATAATAAGGAAAGCGCCCAACTGCTCTCCCCACAAAGCACATGACACTACTAAGCAACAACAACATCCGCCTACGCCCCCTCGAACCGGAAGACCTGGACCTGCTCTACGAATGGGAAAACGACTCTTCCCTGTGGACATCCGGCAGCACCGTATCGCCCTATTCGCGCTATACGCTGAAAAAATACATCGCCCAATCCCACCTCGACATATACGAAATACGACAGCTCCGGCTCATGATCGAACTCATCGACGCCCCCGCCAAAGGCGCCGGACTGATCGACCTCTACGACTTCGACCCCCACAACAGCAAAGCCGCTATAGGCATACTCGTCGGCGCCGACCACCAAGGCAAAGGCATCGCCGGCCAAGCGCTCGCACTGCTCGTCGATTACGCCTTCTCCTTCCTGAAGCTGCACCAACTGTATGCCTACATACCCGTAACCAACAAAGCCAGCAACAACCTCTTCCGGCGCTGCGGCTTCATCCCTTCGGGAACGTTGACCGACTGGGTGTCCACCAGCGAAGGTTTCACCAACGTATTATTTGTACAACGCATAAACGAGACAGACCAGTGGAAGACTTCTTAAACCAGTTAAACGACAGCCAGCGGGAAGCCGTCACCTATATCGACGGCCCCGCCTTAGTCATCGCTGGAGCCGGATCAGGAAAGACGCGCGTCCTGACCTGCAAAATCGCCTACCTGCTCCAACAAGGCCTGCCACCGCAAAGCATCCTCGCGCTCACCTTCACCAACAAAGCCGCCAAGGAAATGAAAGAACGCATCGCCACCCTCGCCGGACCCTCCGAAGCCCGGCGACTGTGGATGGGTACCTTCCACTCCATCTTCGCACGCATCCTGCGCAAAGAAGCCGAATCCCTGGGATACCCCGCCAACTTCAGTATCTACGACAGCGACGACTCTAAAAGCCTCCTGAAAACCATCATCAAAGAACTCTCGCTCGACGACAAACTCTACCGCCCCAACTTCGTGCACAACCGTATCTCCCACGCCAAAAACGCCCTGATCACCTGGAGAGCCTACGAACAAAACAAAGAACTGGTCGAACACGATATAAACACCCGCGTGCCCCTCATACGCGACATCTACAAACAATACCAAAGCCGCTGCTTCCAAGCCGGAGCCATGGACTTCGACGACCTGCTGCTGCAAACCAATATCCTCTTCCGCGATCACCCCGCCGTGCTGGACAAATACCGAAGCTTCTTCCGATACATCCTTGTGGACGAATACCAGGATACAAACTTCGCCCAACACCTCATCGTACGGCGCCTCGCAGAACTTCACCAACATATATGCGTCGTAGGAGACGACGCACAAAGCATCTACTCCTTCCGCGGAGCCAATATCGACAATATACTGAATTTTAAAGACCAATACACGAACTGCCGCATCTTCAAGCTGGAACGCAACTACCGCTCTACGCAGAACATCGTCAACGCCGCCAATAGCCTGATCCGGAAAAACCGGGAACAGATACACAAACAAATCTACTCCGAAAACGAAAAAGGAAACAAACTCTTCCTCTCCTCCACCTATTCCGATTACGAAGAAGCCCACCTGATCGCTTCCCGGATCGCCGAAATGCGCTTGGGAAAAGAACAATATTCCTATACCGACTTCGCCGTCCTCTACCGCGTCAACGCACAGTCGCGCCTCCTCGAAGAAGCGCTCCGCAAACGCAACATCCCTTACAGGATATACGGAGGACTGTCCTTCTATCACCGGAAAGAAGTCAAAGACCTGATCGCCTACCTGCGCATGATCGTCAACCCACACGACGAAGAAGCGCTCAAACGTATCATCAACTATCCCACACGAGGTATCGGCGACACGACACTGAACAAAATACTCGCCGCAGCCACCCAACAAAACACAAGCCCCTGGAACGTCGTCAAAGACCCCGCCGCTTACCCCATCCAGCTCAATACCGCCGCCAACCGCAAAATAGAAACCTTCCGGCAGATGATGGAAGACTTCATCGAACAAAACACACAACTGCAAGCCGACGAAATGGCCGCCTACGTCCTGAAACGAACCGGAATCGTGAACGAACTCATGCAGGAACGCTCGGTCGAAGCAACCAGCCGGATCGAAAACATGGAAGAACTGCTCAAAGGGATCTCCGAATACATCCACCTTCGCCGGGAAGAAGGGGAAGGAGAAGTGACGCTCGCCGGCTTCCTCTCGGAAGTATCCCTGCTGACAGACCAGGATAACGATAAAGACGAAAATGCAAACAAAGTCACCCTCCTGACCGTCCATGCCTCCAAAGGACTCGAATTTAAAAACGTCTTCGTGGCCGGACTGGAAGAAGACCTCTTCCCTTCCTCTTTAAGCAAAGACAGCCCCTCGGCCGTCGAAGAAGAACGACGACTGTTCTACGTAGCCATCACCCGGGCCGAAGAAAATTGCACCCTCACCTATGCCCAAAGCCGCTTCCGCAACGGGAAAACCAATATATGCTCGCCAAGCCGCTTCCTGGCAGACCTCGATATGCAATACGTTGACACCCCCAGAAGCGGCTATACTTTCGAACCGCGCCTGAAGCCGCCAACGCCCCCAGCTGCAACCGCAACCGTAACCACAACCGTAACTGCCCCCGCAACCGACGCATCGAGCCTGAAGATCGGAGCCACCGTCCAGCACGACCGCTTCGGCACAGGCGTCGTCCTTGGGCTTGAAGGCACAGGCGGAAATGCAAAAGTAACCGTCATGTTCGAAAATTTCGGACAGAAACAGTTACTCCTAAAGTACGCCCGCCTGACAATATTATAACCTGCGTCGACATCTTATCAATGGTTAAAATAGGACTTCTTTCGGATACGCATGGCTATTGGGACGACCGGTACAAAGAGTACTTCTCGTCGTGCGACGAGATATGGCATGCCGGCGACATCGGCTCAGTCGAGGTGGCGGTACGCCTCTCGAATGTAAAACCGCTACGGGCGGTCTGCGGTAATATTGATGGACAGCCGCTACGTTCGCAATATCCTCTTGTCGCCCATTTCTCGATTGAAGACGTACCGGTCCTGATGACGCATATCGGCGGCTATCCCGGACGGTACGAACCGGCCATACGGAAAGATCTGTACGCAATGCGCCCGAAACTGTTCATCGCAGGGCATTCCCATATCCTGAAAGTAATATTCGATCAACACTTAAACTGCCTGCACATGAATCCCGGTGCGGCCGGGAAGAGCGGCTTTCATCAGGTACGCACCTTGCTGCGCTTCTCTATCGAGGGCGCGAAAATCAAAGACCTTGAGGTGATAGAGCTGGGCTTACGGTGAGACGTTGCCGGCTGCTAAAAGAGTGCTTTGCAGATAAGGAAACTCCTTGTAGAAATATTCGCTGAACAGGTCTGCTCCCATATTCGCTTCGATTTGTTTGACTGTCCACAGTTTGCCTTTGGCTATATGTTGCAGCGGAGCTTCGTTTTGCAGCACGATGGCGTAGAGGGAGACTAATTGTTTTACCTTGCGGTTCTCGAACGTATAATGAATCATAAAGCGGGGTTTGATGGAGGGATCGTTTCCCAGCGCTTCGATGGCGCTCAGCGCCGTACTTTCCCTGCTGTGACGGAACAGCACGTACCGGCGGAAAGGCAGGTCTAACTGACCGGGCGATATGAAGGCGTCTGCCTCTCTTTTCGTCAAATAAAGCATCCCGTGGCAGACTACGGCGATACGGACGACCGGGTGATAGTACTTCTTATGCGACTTTTGTCCGATGGACTGGGCCACGCTGCCGGTCACGCGCCCTTTGTCATCCAGTACGGGCAGCCAGACCTCCTCGCCCAGCCTTTTGTTGATCATATAGATCCGTACCTGTTCGTAAACGATGACCGACAAGCCGATGGCCGCGCCCGTATAGTGATAAAAGATGCGTATGAATCCGTCACTCCGGAACGAGTCTTCCGGCAAATGCGTGTACAACAAAGCAACAAAGAGGTAGAGCGTATAAAGCGTCTGAATCACTTCCGCCACAAAGAATGCTTCCGTCAGCGTTGAACGGAACATGACCTGATAGGGGCGTTGCATATCTTTGTAATGGCGTAATACGCTACGCTTGAAAAAGACAGTAAACCCCAGGATGGACACCAGCAGAATCTCGGCGACAATCGGTGAATAGAGGTTCAGGGAGGCCTCGATGTCGAAGAAAAGAAAGACGGAATAGCAGATATACGTCAGCAGAGTAGGAAGCAGCAGGAACTGGTACACATCTTTGCGAACGATCAGGTGAAATGCCAGCAGCAACAGCAAGCAGAACGAGATACCGATCAGGAAAGACGCCACGTGCGAGACGTAAAGGTCCAGGATCATAGACAGCAGGATAGGGACGATCCCGATCGCCTGATTGTTCAATATCCTTTTTGTCTGACTCTTCATTCTGTTCTGTTTTTTTGAGATGCTTCCTTCAGCCCAGGCATTTCTCCGCATAGTACGAAGAACGGACCAAGGGAGCGCTTTCGACGATCCGGAATCCTTTCCCAAGGCCTGCCTCTTTATAACGGTCGAACTGGGCGGGCGGGATATAGGCGGCGACCGGGATATTCCTTGCCGACGGTTGGAGGTATTGCCCGATGGTCAGGATCGATACGCCGGCTGCAAGGGCGTCGTCCATCAGTTCATAGACTTCTTCTTCCGTCTCGCCCAGTCCGGCCATGATACCTGTTTTGGCGACGACCTGCCGACAAGCGATGTGACGGAGCACGGCAAGGCTGACCTCGTAGCGGGCGGCGCTGCGGACGTGGGGCGTGAGGCGGCGGACGGTTTCCATATTGTGGGAGATGATTTCGGGAGCGGCCTCGACGACTTCGTCGACCCGTTCGAAGCGTCCCTGGAAGTCGGGGATGAGCGCTTCGATGGTGGTTTGGGGGTTGGCCTGCCGGATGGCGCGGATGGTGTCGGCCCAATGGCGGGAGCCCATATCGGGCAGGTCGTCGCGGTCGACGGAGGTGATGACGGCATGGCGTAGCCCCATCAGACGGATGCTTTCGGCCACGCGCGCCGGCTCGTCCGGATCTAAAGGAAGGGGCCGTCCGGTGCGGGTGTTGCAGAATTTGCACGACCGGGTGCAGATGTCACCCCCGATCATAAAGGTAGCCGTCCCGCGGCTCCAACATTCGCCGATATTCGGGCATTTACCACTGCTGCATATCGTATGCAGCCTGTTCGACCGGACGATATCTTTAGTCTGTACGAAGCGTCCGCTTCCTCCCAGCCGGGTTTTCAGCCAGTGCGGTTTGGGGTTGTGCTGCATCATCAAAGGTTTTCGAACAGGAAGGTTGCCATCCGGGTGTAGAGGTGGTAGCGGGTATTGCCTCCGGCGATGCTGTGGTTGCGGTCTTTGTATATCTGCATCTCGAATTGTTTGCCGGCCTGGACGAGGGCTTCGGCGTATTCGAGGGTCTGATGGAAGTGGACGTTATCGTCGGCGGTGCCGTGAACGAGGAGGAGTTTTCCTTCGAGGTTACCGGCCAGGCGGATGGGGGAGGTGGCGGTGTATCCGCCGGGGTTTTCCTGTGGGGTGCGCATATAGCGTTCGGTATAGACGGTGTCATAAAACCTCCAGTCGGTGGGGGGAGCTACGGCGATACCGGCTTTGAAGACGCCGTTGCCGGTAGAGAGCGCCATCAGGGTATTGTAACCGCCGAAGCTCCATCCCCAGATGCCGATGCGGCCGGCGTCGACGTAGGGCAGTTTGCCCAGTTCGCGAGCGGCCTCAGCCTGATCTTTCGACTCGAGTTCGCCCATGCGCAGGTAGGTACATTTGCGGAAGTCTTCGCCCCGGGCTCCGGTGCCCCGGCCGTCTACGCTGACGACGATGTATCCTTTAGCGGCCAGGTAATATTCCCATCCGAAGGTATAGCTGTCGGTGACCTGCTGCGAGTTCGGTCCGCTGTATTGGAGCATCAGGATGGGGTATTTCTTCGATTCGTCGAAGTCGTCCGGTTTGAGTATCCATGCGTTCAGGTCGAACCCGGCGGCGGTGTGTATCCGGGTAAATTCTTTCTGCGGTAGGCGGTAGGCGGCCAGTCGTTGGCGCAGGGCGGCATTGTCCTGGAGTACGCGGAGCTGTTTCTTCGACCGGGTTTCGTGCACAGTGATGCGTACGGGCTCGGAGAGGGTGGAGTGGTGGTTGACGTAGTAGGCGAAGTTGGTGCTGAAAGCGGCCTCGTTGGTTCCTTCGGCGGTCGACAGGCGGGTCTTTGCGCCTTTAGCGTTGATCGCGTAGACGGAGCGTCGGAGAGGGCTTTCTTCGGCCGACTGGTAGTAGACGGTTTGCGTGGCTTCGTCGTAGCCGTAAAACTGGGAGACGTCCCACGGGCCTTGGGTCAGTTGCTGTTGCAGAATGCCTGTTGGCGTATGGAGGTAGATGTGGGCGTATCCGTCTTTTTCGCTGATGCAGGTAAAGCCGTTTTTGTAGAAGCGGATGGAGTGGAGCCAGTCGGAGTCGACATAGCGTTCGTTTTCTTCGCGGAGGATGAGGCGGAAGACGCCACTGCGGGGGTTGGCGTAGTACATATTGAAGATGTTCTGATGGCGGTTGAGCGTCATCACGGCTAATTGGTCCGGCTGGGTGGTGAAGACGATGCGGGGGATGTAGCTTTCGGCGTCTATGGGGGCTTCCAGGCGCCGGACGTCTTTGGTGGCCACGTTGTAGGCGTGGAGCGTGACCCGCGAGTTGGGTTCTCCGGCTTTCGGATACTTAAACTGCTCGTATCCGGGATAAGTTCCCTGTCCGTAGACTTGCATGGAAAATTCCGGTACCTCGCTTTCGTCGAAGCGCACGAAGGCGAGTATTTCGCTGTCAGGCGACCAGGCCATGAGGTTGGTAACCGAAAATTCTTCTTCGTAGACCCAGTCGGTGATGCCGTTGCGCACCCGGTTGGTTTCGCCGTCGCGGGTGACTTGCACTTCGGTGTCGAAGTCGAATTTCTTTATCCATATATTATGGTCGCGTACGAAGGCGCACATGCGTCCGTCGGGCGAGAAGGTAGGGATCATCAGTTTTCCCGGCTCCTCGGAGAGGGGTTTGACGTAGTTGCGCCTGACGTCGTAATCATAGACCTCGGCCCGGAACGAGCGACGGTAGATCGGTTCCGTCTCGCGCCAAAGGAGTATGCGGTGTCCGGTCGGGCTGATCAGGTATCCATCGAAGCGATCAAACACACATTCGCGTGCCTTTTGGACGTTGAAGAGCGTATCGACGGCCTTTCCCGTCCGGTAGGCGTACCGCACGATCATACTCCGTTCGCGGTTCATGGCCGTGTAATGCTCGCCATCGGGCAGCGAGCGCATCTCGCCCACGCCGGTTTCCTGACGGAATACGCCGTCGGTTATTTCTTTCAGGCTGACCTGTTTGTTTCCTTCCTGGGCGCAGACGTTCCCGGCCATGATGGCCGAAAAGGCAACGTAAAAAACCATTCGTCTCATATCATTGATACATTAAATATTGTTTTGCAAAGCACAAATGTAATCAAATCCCTGCGATTATAAAGCAACGATTTGGTGAAGCAAGGCAAAACGGGAAACGGAACACCAAAATGGCAATGCAACTATTGGAGACAGGATTGTTTACGTTGAAAATCGCGACGGTATTTGGATGTAAAAAAACCATATGTTATAGTCAATGGGAAGGGAAACAAGAAGCGACCTTTGATATTATCAGAAAAAACAGTTCATATTATCAGCCTCTATATAAAAATGTTTTTCGGCAGTAAACCTAATTCTGAAGGATATCTGTTTTACTCTAATCA
>JAISWO010000044.1 GCA_031271045.1 Tannerellaceae bacterium | reverse complement strand
GACGACCAATGTAACAGTATTTGTAAAGAACTTTTTCATGATACGATGTGTTAGCGATGTAGTGTTTCTTTAATTGTTTATGAGCAAAGCGAACGCAATACAGGGGACTTCTAATTTTTGCTATCTTGATTTTTTACAGAGCCGAAGTCCCTTCAAAACCCCATCAAAAACCGGCATAAATTTATAGCAAAGAAATCAAACTTTCAACTATTTTCGTCCGTTTTTTTCTAAAAATAATCTGCCTGCTCCTGATCGCGGAATTCTTTTGGAGGAGCCATTTCACTTTGGATTGCCTCTTCCGGTTCTCTTGGAGAAGCCATTTCATTTTGAAACTGCTTCTCCAAATTTTTTGGAAAGGCAAATCCATTTTGAAACTGCTTCTCCAGTTCTCTTGGAAAGGCAAATCCATTTTGAAACTGCTTCTCCAAATTTTTTGGAAAGGCAAATCCACTTTGAAACTGCTTCTCCAAATTTTTTGGAAAGGCAAATTCACTTTGAAACTGCTTCTCCGGTTCTCTTGGAGAAGCCATTTCATTTTGAAACTGCTTCTCCGGTTCTCTTGGAGGAGCCATTTCACTTTGAAACTGCTTCTCCAAATTTTTTGGAAAGGCCATTTCACTTTGAAACTGCTTCTCCAAATTTTTTGGAAAGGCAAATCCACTTTGAAACTGCTTCTCCATATTTTCTGGAAAGGCAAATTCACTTTGAAACTGCTTCTACATATTTTCTGGAAAGGCCATTTCACTTTGAAACTGCTTCTCCAGTTCTCTTGGAGGAGCCATTTCACTTTGAAACTGCTACTCCAAATTTGTTGGAAAGGCAAATCCACTTTGAAACTACTTCTCCAAATTTTTTGGAAAAGCAAATCCATTTTGAAACTACTTCTCCAAATTTTTTGGAAAGGCAAATTCACTTTGAAAATGCTTCTCCAAATTTTTTGGAAAGGCAAATCCATTTTGAAACTGCTTCTCCAAATTTTTTGGAAAGGCAAATTCATTTTGAAACTGCTTCTCCAGTTCTCTTGGAGGAGCCATTTCATTTTGAAACTGCTCTTCCAAAATCCTTGGAAAGGGCAATCCGGTCCGGAATGGGACGTGCAAAAATCCTGTGGGGGTGAACAAACACCGGGCGGCTTCCTTTTGGGTCGCGCCGGACTGATATATATTTCATGGAATGATCGTACGGGAAACTTTCCGTATTACTATTTTTGCAGATCAATCTATTGCTTAATGGCATGAATACATCCGAATTACTCAACATCCGCCTATATAATCAATTGCTGGCGAAGCATGGCATGAAGGAACCCGTCGAGGTTGTTTCGTGGATGGGAGCGATGCAGTCGCAATCGCTGGAGCCGGCTAAATGGGCCATCGGCGCACGGCTCGGCAATAAAACGGTAAAAGAGGTGGACGAGGCGCTCAATAGCGGGCAAATAATCCGTACTCACATCCTGCGCCCGACGTGGCACTTTGTGCCGGCAGAGGATATTCACTGGATGTTCGACTTGTCCAATCCGCATTTGAAGCCGGTTTACCAATCCTATGTAAGGATGATGCAAGTGGACGAAAAACTTATTTACGCCGCCATTCCCGTCCTGGAAAAGATCCTTCAAGGCAACCGGCACCTCACCAAACAGGAGATAAGCGACCGTTTGGCTTCTCAAGGGAAAGCCTTTGACATCCATGTCCTGAACCAGGTTATACATTATGCCGAAAGGGAAGGGCTTGTTGTAAACGGGCGTTTGAAAGGAAAACAGCAAACCTTCGCCCTGCTCGAAGAGTTTGCTCCCCGGAAACAGACGCTTTCCAGGGAAGAAGCGCTGGAGCGCCTGGCCCGGCGGTATTTCACCAGTCATGCCCCGGCTACGATCCATGATTTTGCCTGGTGGTCGGGCTTATCGCTCACCGAATGTAAGCGGGCGCTTGAAACGATCCAAAGCGATTGGGTTTGCGAAACAGTGAACGGGCGGGTTTTCTGGATGAGAAACGACCTTCGGATCCCGGCAGGTGATTCGGCCCTCCTGCTCCCCCCGTTCGACGAATATGTGGTCAGCTACAAAGACCGCAGCGAAATGATCGACGACGTTCATTACGGCAAGGTGATGACCAAAAACGGTTTGTTCTCCCCCACCATCGTGCTGAACGGCCGGATCGTCGGATCGTGGAAGAAAACCGTCCTGAAAGGCTCCCCCCGGATCGAACTCTCCTTTTTTGAAGAAACAAACCGCAAAACCCGGCAACTTTTCGCTCCGGAAATAGCGCGATTGGAAAGATTCTATCAGCCCTGAAGGGTCGGCAGCTTTCGCTGCCTTTCCCCTCATTGTATGGGTTTATACTGTAAATAAAGATCTTTCTTTTGGTTGAAGAAGCGGAGCTCCTTCCTTCCTTCGGCCGCTTCGGACGACCAGGTGGCGCGGTATTCGTAGGGGCAGGTTCCGATTATATCGTAGAAAAGGTCTAACTCCTCTTGTCCCTTGGGTATTTCTTCGTATATAAAAGTGTATCCTGTATGCGCGTAATAATGGCCGGCTTCGCTTTCCCGTAAGGATAGCCAGAGGGCGTTCATGACAGACTGGCCTTGGGCTGTTCTGTCGGTATCGAAGGCAAAGGTGTAGCAGCTCTCGCAGTTCTTGGGCTCCAGCCTCCTGACGTTGCCGGTTGCGGCCTCGACAATGCCGGCAGCCTTCCAATGTGTTCCTGCCAGGGGAGGGAATGGGGAGGGTGTCTCGATCGAGGGGTCGGGCGTGTAGAGCAGATATTGGTCTTTGTTTCCGTTGAAGAAGCGGAGTTCTTCCTTTCCCCCGGCATATTCGGACGACCAGGCGGCCTGGTATTCGAAGGAATGTACTTCCTTGGCAAAATTGTAGAGGACATACGCATCCGGCCCTGATTCACCTGCAGCAGTGAGGTAGATCTCCATCTGGCCATTGCCGCCTATATGGATGCCAATGGTGTTAGCCTTGGATTTCATTGCCGCTGTACTGTCGGTATCAAAGGCCAGGGTGTAGCAAGTTGTGCAGTCTCTGGGCTCCAGTACCCTGACGGCCCCGGTCAGGACATCGACGATGCCGCCCAACTTCCAATGGGTTCCTTCCAGGGAAGGGAACCAGGCAGGTTCGGGCTCCGGTTCGGGCTCTGGTTCGGGTTCCGGCTCGGGTTCCGGTTCGGGCACCGGCTCCGGTTTATACAGCAAATAAGAATCTTTGTTCTGGTGGAAGAAGTGGAGTTCTGTTTTCTCCTGATCGTATTCGCACAAATGTACTCCCTGCATGACGAACAGATAGAAAAACAGGGCATCCGGCTCCATATCGTATGCCGGGCCGATGTTCATGATCGGGCTTCCCTCCGCTACCTCAAGGGAGACATGGAGGATATTATCTACGGACTTCCCTGTGGCCGTACTGTTGCTATCGAACATCAGCGTGTAGCAGCTCACACAGTCTTTGGGTTCCAGCACCCTGAGGGCGCCGGTCAAGGTATCGACGACGCCGGCCAGCTTCCAGTAGGTGCCTTTCAAGGGCGGGAAGTTGCGAAGTCGTTCCACCGCCGGCGAGGAAGGTTCGGGTTCGGGGATCACAAGCGCCGGTATCTTTGGCGCCGGATCTTCCCCACATCCCACCGCCAGGCAAACCGTCAAGGCGGCGAGGGTAATACGTTTCAAAAAGTGCTTCATGGCTGTATGGGTTTATAGTATGTTTATTTAACGAAGCAAATATACGTATCTTCTCCTGCAACACAATGCGATTGGTAAAAAACAGATGGGATATATTTTGCTGTTCGATGAAAGGTTGTAACTTTGGGGCCGGTATACAAAGGCTTGCCGTAGGTGTGGCGGGCCTTCTTTCTTATACATTATATATAAGTATGTATCACTAACTTTTAAATATAGAAACAAAACATGTTGCGAATAGCTGTACAGTCCAAAGGTCGTTTATACGACGAAACGATGGCGCTGCTCGAAGAAGCAGGCATCCGGCTGAACCGCGGGAAACGTATCCTGCTGCTGTCGGCCAAGGGCTTTCCGGTCGAAGTTCTTTTCCTGCGCGACGACGACATCCCGCAGTCGGTGGCTCAGGGCGTGGCCGATGTAGGCATCGTAGGCGAAAACGAGTATGTAGAGAAAGGACGAAAAGCCCGCTTGGTGAAACGTTTGGGCTTCAGCCGCTGCCGCCTCTCGCTGGCCATTCCCAAAGACGAAGCCTACGAAGGCGCCGGATGGTTCGAAGGTAAAACCATTGCCACTTCCTATCCGAATATCCTTGCCGGATACTTAGCCGCACGCGGCGTGAAGGCCGAGTCGCACATCATCAGCGGATCGGTGGAGATTGCGCCGGGTATCGGGCTGGCCGATGCGATATTCGATATCGTCAGTTCGGGCAGCACGCTGGTAAGCAACCAGCTCAAAGAGGTAGAAGTCGTCATGCAAAGCGAAGCCCTGCTGATAGCCGACCCCGCGCTCACGGCAGAGAAACAGGCCATCCTGGACGAACTCCTCTTCCGCTTCGAAGCCATCCTGGCAGCCGAAGGCAAGAAATACGTGCTGCTCAATGCGCCCAGGGAACATCTGGAAGAGATCATCGACGTCCTGCCCGGCTTGAAAAGCCCTACCGTCACCCCGCTGGCAAACGGCGAATGGGTGTCCGTGCAGTCGGTGATAGCCGAAAACCGCTTCTGGGAAATCATCGGCAAGCTCAAAGCGCTGGGCGCCGAAGGTATCCTGATCATCCCCATCGAAAAGATTATCGTATGATACAAGTTGCCATACACCCCCCCTGCTCCGGATGGGATGAGCTGACAAAGCGCCCCGCGATGGATGTATCCGCCCTGTTCGACACCGTCCGGCCGGTATTGGACGAAATAAAGCAGCAAGGAGACGCCGCCGTGAGACGTTACGAAGAACAGTTCGACCACGTCGTCCTCTCCTCCTTGCAGGTTACAGAACCGGAGATACAGGCGGCAGAAGCCCTGCTTGCGGAAGACCTGAAGCAGGCCATCCGGACAGCTGCCGGCCATATCGAAGCCTTCCATGCCGCCCAACGCTTTGCCGGCATCGAAATAGAGACCTGCCCCGGCGTCATCTGCCGGCAAAAGGCGGCGCCCATCGAAAAGGTCGGACTCTATATCCCCGGAGGAACAGCCCCGCTCTTCTCCACCGTCCTGATGCTGGCCATACCGGCGCGCATTGCCGGATGCCGCGAGGTTGTGCTCTGCACGCCGCCCCGCAGGGATGGAAGCATCCACCCCGCCATCCTCTTCGCTGCTGCTACGGCCGGCGTACACCGCATCTTCAAGGCCGGCGGCATACAAGCCATCGGCGCCATGGCCTACGGCACGGAATCGGTGCCGAAGGTGTACAAGATATTCGGCCCCGGCAACCAATACGTGACAGCCGCCAAGCAATTAGTCAGCCTCCGCGACGTAGCCATCGACATGCCGGCCGGGCCCTCGGAAGTAGAAGTGATTGCCGACGAAAGCGCTAACCCGGTCTTTATCGCCACCGATTTCCTCTCGCAGGCAGAGCATGGCGCCGACAGCCAGTCGATCTTAGTCACTACCTCCGAAAGCCTCATCCAGCCCGTCGTCCGCGCCATAGAAGAACAGTTAGAGTTGCTTCCCCGCAAAGAAATAACGGCGAAGGCGCTGCTCAATAGCCGTATCATCCTGCTCCGCGACCGCCGCGAGGTGATAGACTTCACCAACCTCTACGCTCCCGAACATCTCATCATACAGACAGCCGACTACGCCTCCATCGCCCAGGAGATCGTGAATGCCGGCAGCGTCTTCCTCGGCGCTTATACACCCGAAAGCGCTGGCGACTATGCCTCCGGGACGAACCATACGCTCCCTACCAACGGCTATGCCCGCGCTTACAGCGGCGTCAACTTGGATAGCTTTATCCGCAAAATAACCTTTCAGGAAATCACACCCGAAGGGATCCGGCAATTAGGTGAAACCATCCGCGTAATGGCCGCCGGCGAGCAATTAGACGCTCACCGCAACGCCGTTACCGTAAGATTAGAAACAGTCCTATGACAACAAATTATCTGAACGACTGGCTCAGGCCCAACATCCGCAGCCTGAAGCCTTACTCCTCCGCACGGGACGAATTTCACGGCGAAGCCTCCGTATTCCTGGATGCCAATGAAAATCCGTATAACGAACCCTACAACCGCTATCCCGACCCGATGCAAAGGGAACTGAAGCAGCAGATATCCTACCTGAAAGACCTCGCACCGGAATATATATTCACCGGCAACGGAAGCGACGAGGCCATCGACCTGGTGATACGAGCCTTCTGCGAACCGGCAACGGACAACATCGTCACCATCACGCCCTCCTACGGAATGTATGAAGTGGCGGCGCATATCAACCGGGTGGACTGCATCAAAGTGCCCCTGACGAATGACTTCAAACTGGATGCAGGCGCCGTACTGGATGCCGTAGACAACCATACCAAAGTTATCTACCTCTGCTCGCCCAACAATCCGACGGGCAACCTCCTGAACAGGGACGAAATCTACCGGATATTGAAATACTTCAAAGGCCCGGTCGTCATAGACGAAGCTTATATCGACTTCGCCTCCTCGCCTTCGTTTACCAGGGGATTAGTCAGCTTCCCCAACCTGATCGTTCTCCAAACGCTGTCGAAAGCCTGGGGAGCGGCCGGTATCCGCCTCGGCATGGCCTTCGCCTCGCCCGGCATCATCGCCGTGCTGAACAAGATCAAATATCCTTACAACGTCAGCCGGCTGACGCAGGAATACGCACTGGAGGTATTAAGGCAGGAAGAACGGATGAAGGAGCAACTGATCGGAATACTCCACGAACGCACCCGCCTGGAAACAGCACTGCAACAACTGCCTTTCGTCCGGAAGGTTTATCCTTCGGATGCCAATTTCATCTTAGTCCGGGTGAACGATGCAAACGCTACGTACAACTTCCTGGTAGAGAAAAAGGTTATCGTGCGCAACCGGCACACTGTCGCCTTGTGCGAAGACTGTATCCGCATCACCGTCGGCACGCCGGAAGAGAACCGGCAACTCCTGAAAGCACTAAACGAAATGAAGCCATGAAACGAGCTTTGTTCATCGACCGCGACGGTACGCTGGTTATCGAGCCTCCGGTAGACTACCAACTGGACAGCCTGGAGAAGCTCTCTTTCTATCCGAAGGTGTTCCGCAACCTGCATTTCATCCGCAAGCATCTGGACTTTGAATTGGTGATGGTCACCAATCAGGACGGTCTGGGTACGCCCTCCTTCCCCGAAGATACATTCCGGCCGGCGCACCGCAAACTGCTGGAAGCCTTCGAAGGAGAAGGCGTCACCTTCGACGATATACGCATCGACCGCTCCTTTCCCGAAGAGAACTCGCCCAACCGTAAGCCCCGCACCGGCATGCTCGCCTCCTACCTCAGCGGAGACTACGACCTGGCGGGCAGCTTTGTGATCGGCGACCGCCTGACGGATGTAGAACTGGCCGCCAACTTAGGCGCCCGGAGCATCTGGCTACGTTCGCCCGAAGGCGCCGGCCAGGAGCTGGCTGCCTGTGAACGGGCCCTGTCGCCGGCGCTGATTACGGACGATTGGGACCGGATAACCGAGTTCCTCTTTGCCGGCGAACGGCGCGCCGTGGTGCAGCGTACGACCAAGGAGACCGACATCCACATCGAAGTGAACCTCGACGGACAGGGGCGCACCGACGTCGCCACCGGCCTGGGATTCTTCGACCACATGCTCGACCAGATCGGTAAACATGCCGGCATTGACCTCAACATTCGCGTCAGTGGCGACCTCAACGTTGACGAGCACCATACCATCGAAGACACCGCCCTGGCGCTGGGCGAAGCTCTTCATAAAGCCCTTGGCGACAAACGCGGCATCGAACGCTACGGCTATACGCTGCCGATGGACGATTGCCTCGCCACCGTAGCCCTCGACTTCGGCGGACGTCCCTGGTTAGTCTGGGAAGCAGACTTTAAGCGCGAACGGATAGGCGACGTACCGACGGAGATGTTCTTCCATTTCTTCAAAAGCCTGAGCGACGCCGCCCGCATGAACCTCCACATCCGCGCCGAAGGAAGCAATGAGCATCACAAGATCGAAGGTATCTTCAAGGCCTTGGCCCGCAGTATCCGGATGGCCATCCGCCGCGACATCTACGCCTACGAACTCCCCAGCACGAAAGGAATGATATGATCGACTTCGCGGCCATTGATTTCGAAACGGCCAACGGGCAGCGTTCGAGCGTTTGCAGCGTCGGCGTAGTCATTGTCCGCAGCGGACAGGTGGAAGAGTCCATCTACCGCCTGATACGGCCTACGCCGAATTACTACGCCGGCTTTTGCGTCGTTGCGCACGGCTTGAATTATTACGATACGGTCCATGCCGCCATCTTCCCCGACGTCTGGGCAGAGATCGCTCCGAAGATAGCCGGACTGCCCTTAGTCGCTCACAACAGCGCCTTCGACGAAGGCTGCCTGAGGGCCGTCCACCAGGTCTACGGCATTGACTATCCCGACTATCTGTTTCATTGCACTTGCCGCGCCTCCCGCAAGCGATTCGGCCGAAGCCTGCCTAACCACCAACTCCACACCGTCGCCCAACACTGCGGATATGACCTCAAAAACCACCATCATGCACTGGCCGACGCCGAAGCCTGCGCATGGATAGCCCGAATGATCATCGCCGATCAGGACTGACAAACGTTAAACTTTCGTAAGAAACATACCACACCGGAGGATTGCTTCGTTATTGCCGTATATTTGACGCCTGTGTCAAACACAGTAGACAAACAACCACCCAAGAAGCAATAACGACGTATGAAAACAGATGAAACAAGCGGCATGGAAAGCCGCATTATCGAAGCCGCAAAGCGAGTCTTCGTCCGTAAAGGCTACGAGGCAACCACCATGGGCGACATAGCCGCCGAAGTGGGCATCAGCCGCACAGCCATGCACTATTACTTCCGCACAAAGGAAATGATGTTCGAATCCATCTTTGCGCAACTGATCGACGCCGTGCTGCCCGACATCAACCTGATCATGGACGAGCCGACGACGATCAGGGAGAAACTCCCCAAGATCGTCGACCGCTATCTGAACGCTCTGCGAAGCAACCACTTGTTCCCCCTCTTCGTGATCAACGAAATGAACCGCGACATGGAGCATTTGCTACATTCCGTCGCCAAAGGCCCGAACAGGATACAGGTACTGATGCGCTTCAAACAGCAGGTCGTCGACGAAATGGAGAAAGGATGGATCAGGCCACAGCCACTGGAAGACCTTGTGTCGACTTTCATAAGCCTGATCGTCTTCCCGATCCTGATCCGCAATGTACTCATCACCCTCTTTATGGATGGAAAACCGGAAGCCTTCGACGACTACCTGAACCGCCGCCGGCAGTTGATATGCAACACGATGTACCACCTGATGGAACCTTTGACGGTGAATAACGAATAGTGAATAACCTGTAACTCATCATTCCCATGAAACGATTTTTGATCTGTTTGCTCCTCCTCTGGGCCGGGGAGGCAGCTTCGCAAGAGGCCCCGCAGCTCACCCTGATCCGGTGCTACGAGCTGGCGCGCGCTCATTATCCGCTGATCAGGCAGTACGACCTGATTGCGCAAACCGAAAGCTACAACGTAGCCAACGCCGGCAAAGCCTGGCTGCCGCAGCTCGCCCTCAATGCCCGGGCAACGTACCAGAGCGACGTCACGACGCTCCCCTTCGACGCCGGCAGGCTGTCGGCACTGATACCCGGATTCGACATTCCAACGGTGAGCAAAGACCAATATCAGGTGACGGCCGAAATCACCCAGACGCTCTGGGACGGAGGACATATCCGCTCCGCGCAAACCCTCGCGCACGCACAGGCCGAGACTGAACGCAAACAGTTGGAAAGCGAGCTCTACGCCCTGCGCGAACGCATCAACCAGGTCTTCTTCGGATGCCTGCTCCAGGACGAACTTCTCCGGCAGAACACGCTGCTGCAAAAGGAACTGGAGGTAAACGCCGGCCGTATCGCCGCCATGATGGACCAGGGAATGGCCAATGAGTCCGACCGCGACGCCCTGGAGGTGGAACGCCTCAAAGCCCACCGGCAGGCCATCGAACTGCAAGCCGGACGCAAGGCTTACCTGGCTGTCCTGAGCGCCCTCACCGGACAGGAAATCGGCGAAACGGCCTCACTGATCGTCCCATCCATGCCGGGAGAGGCGCTGAAGACCGGCATCAACCGGCCGGAGATGGAGGCCTTCGCCGCCCTGAAGGACCGGATCGGGGTGCAGCGCCGGCAGCTCACCGCCCAACTGATGCCCCGTATCGGACTCTTCGTGCAGGGAGGATACGGACGGCCGGGGCTGAATATGCTGGCCGATAGCTTCGAGCCCTTCTACGTCGCCGGCCTCCGCCTGTCGTGGAACTTCGGACAATTCTATACCCTGGCCAACGACCGGAGGAAGATCGAAACCTCCCTCCGCTCAGTCGATGTGCAGCGCGAGGCCTTCCTCTTCAACACCACCCTGCGGATTGTCCGCCGCGATACGGACATAGACATGATGTACCGCCTGCTTGACACCGACAGCGAGATCCTCCGCCTGCGCACCTCCATCCGGCAGGCAGCCGAAGTGAAGCTGGAGGGTGGCGTCATTGCCGTAGCCGACCTCATCCGCGAGATCAATGCCGAAGACCTCGCCCGGCAGACCTCCTCCACGCACCGTATCCAGCTCCTAACCGCTATCTATGACCTCTCGTACCTCACCGCAGGCAACATCCTGCCGTAAGAACAGCTTCGAGGCAGGATGCAACGCTGCACAACGACGATGTGCAATGCTACACAAAGGCAGTGTGCAACGTTGCACCGTGACAAGCAACAGTTCATCACAATGAAACATATCATAAAACCATTTATACAGACAACAATGAAAACCTGTTTTTCCCTCATTCTCACACCGTTGGCCTGCCTGCTTGTTTCCTGCGGGACGCAAGAGGAGGCCTTCGACGCCACCGGCGCCTTCGAAGCAACGGAAGTCATCGTATCGTCCGAAGCAAGCGGGCGGATCCTGGCGTTCGACATCCGCGAAGGAAGCCGCCTCGAAGCCGGAGCCTGCGTAGGCTATGTCGATACCACGCAACTCTACCTCCGCAAGATGCAACTCGCTGCCGGACTCCGCGCCATTGACATCCGCAAGCCCGACGTCCACAAGCAGATCGCCGCCACCGCACAGCAGATCGCCACCGCGCGCACCGAACAGCAACGTCTTGAAAACTTAGTCCGCGCCGGAGCCGCCAACCGCAAGCAGCTCGACGACATCGTTAGCCTGATCCATCTTTTGGAGAAACAGCTCGACGCCCAGCGTTCCTCGCTCGACAAGACCGCCACCAGCGCCGAGGCTGAAGCCGAAAGTCTCTACTACCAACTCCTCCAGCTCGACGACCAGTTGCAGAAATGCCGCATCACCAATCCCTTCCAAGGCGTTGTCCTGGCCAAATACGCCGAGGCGGGCGAAGTGACCGCTCCCGCAAAACCGCTCTACAAGATAGCCGATACGGACCGGCTCTACCTGCGCGCCTATATCACTGCCGCTCAACTGGACGGGCTTCAACTGGGGCAGACCGTCAAGGTCTACGCCGGCTACGGCCAAGCCGACGACAGCCGCACATACGATGGCTCCCTGGCCTGGATATCCGACAAGGCCGAGTTTACGCCTAAAGGCATACAAACGCGCGACGAACGCTCCAACTTAGTCTATGCCATCCGCATAGCCGTCCACAACGACGGATACCTGAAGATCGGGCAGTATGGCGAAGTCAAATTCTAAGCCGCCGAAGGTTATGAACGATGTAATCATCCGCCGCATCACGAAGGCCTACGGGGAGGTGACGGCTCTCCGGGACATCAGCCTGACGGTTTCTCCAGGCGAGCTCTTCGGACTGATCGGGCCCGACGGGGCAGGTAAGACGACGCTCTTCCGCATCCTGACGACGCTTATCCTGCCCGACAGCGGACAGGCTACGGTCTGCGGGCTCGACACGGCAACGGATTTGAAACAGATACGCCGTCGCGTGGGCTATATGCCGGGGCGCTTCTCGCTGTACCAGGACTTGTCGGTGGAGGAAAACCTCCGCTTCTTCGCCACCGTATTCGACACAACGGTGGAGGATAACTACGACCTGATCCGCGACATCTACGTCCACATAGAACCTTTCCGCCACCGGCGGGCCGGCAAGCTGTCGGGCGGCATGAAACAGAAGCTCGCCCTCTGCTGCGCCCTGGTACATCGCCCGGACGTACTCTTCCTCGACGAACCGACGACGGGCGTCGACCCTGTCTCACGCATTGAGTTCTGGGAAATGCTCGGACGCCTGCGCCGGCAAGGGATCACGATCCTGGTCTCGACACCCTATATGGACGAGGCCGCCCGGTGCGACCGGATCGCCTTGATGTATGCGGGGCAATGCCTCACGGTTGATACGCCCCAGGCTATCTGCCGCTCGTTCGGCAAACCGCTCTATAAAGTCTGTTCCGACCGGATGTACGCCCTTTTAGGTGATCTGCGCGCCTACGACGGGACGCTCTCGTGCTATGCGTTCGGCGACTCGCACCACCTGACGCTTCGGGAAGACCGAAGCGGTGATACGGAAGCCCTCGCAACCTACCTCGGCGGCAAAGGGCATACCGGCCTGCGCCTTACGCCGATCGAGGCCGGCATCGAAGATTGTTTTATGGCACAAGGAAAGGAGGAACGATGAACGTGATCGAGACAGACTGCCTCAGCAAGCAGTTCGGAAACTTTACGGCCGTCGACCGCATCAGCTTTACGGTTGCCAGGGGCGAGATATTCGGCTTCCTGGGCGCCAACGGAGCCGGCAAGACGACGGCGATGCGGATGCTTTGCGGCCTGTCCGTTCCCTCGTCGGGGCGGGCTGTCGTGGCGGGCTGCGACATCTACCGCGAGCAGGAACGGATCAAGCGGCATATCGGCTATATGAGCCAGAAATTCTCCCTGTACAACGACCTGACGGTACGCGAGAACATCCGCCTCTTCGGCGGCATCTACGGCCTTCGCGGAAGGCAGTTGGCCGACAAGGCGGAAGAGCTCCTCCGTTTGCTTGGCCTCGAAAGCGAGCGCCATACGCTGGTACGCTCCCTGCCGCTGGGGTGGAAGCAGAAGCTGGCCTTCTCGGTGGCCGTCATCCACGAGCCGGAGATCGTCTTCTTAGACGAACCGACGGGAGGTGTCGACCCCGCCACCAGGCGGCGCTTCTGGGAACTGATCTACGAGGCGGCCGCACGCGGCATAACGGTCTTCGTAACCACCCACTACATGGACGAGGCGGAGTACTGCAACCGCGTATCCATCATGGTCGACGGACGGATCGAGGCGCTTGATAAGCCTTCCGCACTGAAATCTGCGTTCGGCGCCGCCGATATGAACGAAGTCTTCCTTGCCGTTACAAGGGGGAAAGGGAGTGAATGACCTGTAACTACTCAAACAACTCGTAAACTATTAGAACAATGAAACAGTTCCTGTCTTTTATACGAAAGGAGTTCTGCCATATCTTCCGCGACGTACGGACGATGGCGATCCTGTTATTGATGCCTGTTGTGCTGGTCGTCCTTTTCGGGTACGCTATATCGACGGAGGTCCGGCAATCGCCCGTCGCAGTATGGGATCAGAGGCGAGACGATGCGTCTGCGCGGATGATCAACCGCCTGGCGGCGAGCGAGTATTTCGACTTGCGCCGTATGATCGGCAGTACGGAGGAGGCCGACGGGCTTTTCCGGCGCGGAGAGATACGGTTGGCGCTCATCATACCGCCGGCCCATGTCGCCTCCGGGATGCAAATCCTGTCCGACGCTACCGACCCGAACGAGGCGACGCTTCTGATCCGCTATGCGATGGCTACCTTGGGCCCTGGAGAGGCAAACTCGCCGGCTGAGGTCAGCTTGCTCTACAATCCGCAGATGAAGGGGGCATACAACTTCGTTCCGGGGGTAATGGGGATGATCCTGATGCTGATCTGCGCGATGATGACGTCCGTAGGCATTGTCAAGGAGAAAGAGATGGGGACGATGGAGGTCCTCCTGGTCTCGCCCTTGAAGCCGGCGTACATCATCCTGGCAAAGGTGGCGCCCTACCTGCTGCTCAGTATGGTCAACATCGTCACCATCGTGCTGCTCTCGCGATTCCTGCTGGATGTGCCGGTTAGGGGAAGCCTCTTCGGATTGATGGCGCTGTCGACGGTGTACGCGCTGGTGGCGCTGTGCCTGGGATTGTTGATCTCGACCCTTGTCGACACGCAGCAGGCGGCGATGCTGACCAGCGGCGTGGCGCTGATGCTGCCGGTGGTGCTGCTGAGCGGCATGATGTTCCCGGTCGAGAACATGCCGTGGCCGCTTCGCCTGTTGTCCGAGATCGTGCCGGCTAAGTGGTACATCGCAGGTGTGAAAGACATCATGATCAAGGGGCTCGGCTTCGGAGCTATTGCCCGCGAGATGGGCATACTGGCGCTCATGGTGGCCGGCCTGGCGGGTATCAGTGTGAAACGTTTTAATTTGCGCCTGTCATGAGAACGCTCGTTTACCTGCTTGAGAAGGAGTTTAAACAAATCCTCCGGGACCGCTTCCTTCCGAAGATCATCTTCATCGTGCCGATCTTGCAACTGCTGATCCTGCCGTTTGCTGCCGACTTCGAGATGCGCAACATCAACCTCGGCATCATCGACCGCGACCATTCGGCTTCGTCTGTCCGCCTTCGGGAGAAAGTCCTCTCGTCGGGATACTTCCGTCTGACGGACGTCTTCAATCGCTACGACGAAGGGCTGGCATCCATCGAGGCCGACGAGTCGGATATGTTGCTTGAGATTCCCGCCGGCTTTGAACGGCTGCTGATGCGTGGCGAGAAAACCGGGGTTCACATCGCCGCTAATGCCGTCAACGGGACGAAGGGGGGGCTTGGCAGCGCTTACCTGAACGCCATCCTGGCCGACTTCCACAGCGAACGCACTTCCCTGCCGGCCATGGATACCGCCATAGCCTATACGCACCTCTTCAACCCGCACCTCAACTATAAGAACTACATGGTGCCCGGCATCATGGTCTTCCTGCTGACCCTGATAGGTGGTTTCCTGTCGACGCTCAACATCGTGAGCGAGAAAGAAAAAGGTACGATTGAACAGATCAACGTCAGTCCCGTCCCAAAAGCTCTTTTCCTGCTCTCGAAACTGATCCCCTTCTGGATCATAGGTTTCATCCTGCTGAGCCTGAGCGCCGGGGTGGCCTGGTTAGTGTATGGACTGACGCCGGCGGGGAGCTTGGGCGTCATCTATCTCTTTGCGGCCGTCTACCTGATCGCCTTTACGGGCCTCGGACTGGCGATCTCGGCGATCTCGGCCAACCAGCAACAGGCGATGTTCACCGCCTTCTTCTTCCTGATCATCTTTGCACTGATGAGCGGCCTGTTCACTCCCATCAACAGTATGCCGGAATGGGCGCAACGGATGACGCTCTTCAACCCGGTGCGTTATTTCGTCGAAGTCATGCGCATGGTCTACCTCAAAGGCAGCGGCCTGAGCGACCTGAGTACGCACTTCATCATCATCACCCTCTTCGCCGCCGTATTCAACGCCCTGGCCCTGGTCGGCTACCGCAAGCGATAGGCAGTTGAGAGATGGGGAATATATCGCCCCGGTAGCGGACGTATATTTTTATGCCCTATCTTTGTGCATCCGATTAAACGTATACCTTTTTAAAACTCATAGCGATGAATACATCCAAAGTCTATTTCACAAACCTGAGGACGACGCCCTCCAGCAGCCTGCCCGCCAAAATGGAACGGCTGGCCCGGCGCGCCGGCATCGAAACGATTGATTTCAACCGTCAATACGTAGCCATCAAAATCCATTTCGGCGAGCCGGGAAACCTGGCCTATATCCGCCCCAATTACGCCGCCAGGCTGGCCACACTGCTCCAAAGCCTCGGAGGCAAACCCTTCCTGACCGACAGTAATACGCTTTACAGCGGCGGCCGCTCCAACGCCGTCGACCATCTGCAGAGCGCTATGGAGAATGGATTCAACCCCATCTCGGCCAAATGCAACGTCATCATCGCCGACGGCGTCAAAGGCGCCGACTACCGCGAAATACCCCTCGACGGCCAATACTGCCGGGCGCCCAAAATCGGCGCAGCCATCGCCGACGCCGACATTGTCATCAGCATGAATCATTTCAAAGGACACGAACAAAGCGGCTTCGGAGGAGCGCTCAAAAACCTCGGCATGGGATCGGCCAGCGTAGCCGGGAAACTGGAGCTGCACTCCGCCTCCCAGCCGGTCACCGACCCCGCCGCATGTACCGGCTGCCGCATCTGCCAGAAACACTGCGCACACGATGCCATTCACGTCGGCCCCGACCGGAAAGCCGTCATCGACTACGACCGCTGCACCGGCTGCGGACAATGCGTGGCGCTCTGCCAGTACGAAGGCGTCGTCATGGGCGAAGGCGATACCTCCGAACGCCTGAACTGCAAGATCGCCGAATACGCCCAGGCCGTACTCAAAGACAAACCCTCCTTCCACCTCAGCTTCGTTATGAACGTCTCACCCAATTGCGACTGCTGGAACCATAATGATGCAGCCATCATACCCGACCTCGGCATCCTCGCCTCCTTCGATCCGGTAGCCCTCGACCAGGCATGCGCCGACCTGGTGACGGAAGCGCCGGCCCTTAGCGGAAGCGCTCTGAAGGAAAAATACCCGCACGACTGCCTGGAAGGACAAGACAAGTTCCAGCTCGTACATCCCGACACCCATTGGCAAGCCGGCCTCGCGCACGGCGAAAAGATAGGCCTCGGAACCCGCTCCTACAAACTGATCGCCGTATGATGACGAACGATACGATCTGCGCCCTCTCTACCGCCCCCGGTAGCGGGGGAGTCGCCCTCATACGCATCTCCGGCCCCGAAGCGATCGCCATCGCTAACGCCATATTCTCGCCCAAAAGCCCAGGACGCGACCTGCTCGCCCAACCCTCCCACACCCTCCGCTTAGGCGACATCCGCCGAGGTGAAGACTGCATCGACCAGGCGCTCTTCTCCCTCTTCCGCGCACCACATTCCTATACCGGCGAAGATACAGTCGAAATCACCTGCCACGGATCCCCCTACATACAGCAACAGATCCTGAAACTGCTGATCGAACAGGGCTGCCGAACCGCCCGCCCCGGCGAGTTTACCCAACGAGCTTTCCTGAACGGCAAGATGGACCTGAGTCAGGCCGAGGCCGTAGCCGACCTGATCGCCTCCTCCTCCGCCGGTATGCACCGATTGGCCATGAACCAAATGCGCGGCGGCTTCAGCCAAGAGCTGAACAAATTGCGCGAACAGTTGCTCGACTTCGTCGCACTCGTCGAACTCGAACTTGATTTCGGAGAAGAGGACGTAGAGTTTGCCGACCGCAGCCATCTCCATCAACTGGCCGCAGAGATTGAACGCTTAGTCCGCACCCTGGCCGACTCCTTCAGCGTCGGCAACGCCATCAAGAACGGTATCCCCGTAGCCATCATCGGCGAAACCAATGCCGGCAAATCCACCCTCCTCAACCTCCTGGTAGGCGAAGAACGAGCCATCGTCTCCGACGTCCACGGCACCACGCGCGACGTGATAGAAGACACCGTCAGCCTCGACGGTATCACCTTCCGCTTTATCGACACCGCCGGCCTCCGCCAAACGACCGACACCATCGAAAGCCTCGGCATCGAACGTACCTTCCGCCAACTGCAAAAAGCCTCCATCGTCCTCTGGATGATCGACCTTACAGGCTCGTCAACCTCCGCAGAAGCTCTCTCGACACTCATCGTCCCCTATCTGGAAGGAAAGAAGACCATCCTGTTGTTCAACAAAGCCGACCTGCTGTCCGCCGCCGACCTCGAACTCAAGCGCCGCTTACTGCCGGAGATAACCTTCGACCGCCTCTACATCTCCACTCGGCAAGCCGCCGACATCGAACTCCTCAAAAGCCGCCTCATCGAAGCCGCCGCTATCCCCGTCATCCATTCCGCCGACGTCATTGTCGCCAACATCCGCCACTACGAAGCCCTCACGCACGCCCACGCCGCCCTCGTACGCATCCTCGACGGCCTGACGCAAGACATCTCCGCCGACTTCCTCAGCCAGGACATCCGCGAATGCCTCCACTATCTCGGCGAAATAACCGGCCACATCACCAACGACGAAATCCTCTCCAACATATTCTCCCGCTTCTGCATCGGGAAGTAAGTAAACAAATAGTAGGCTTAACAATCTAATGTAAACAAATATCAGTTATTAGAGTCAGCATGGATATGTCTGCGGCGTTCATTTCCGGAGTCCTGGAAAGAGGAAGTTTTTCTTCCTTATGTTGGCATCAACAGAAAAAGTATTGAGATTCAAAATTATAGTATAAACTCTTCCTGATTTTTCTTTGCCGGGAGAAAAAGCTAAATGAATACGTTATCGACTTGAGTCGTTATCGAATCAGTCATATCTCTTTCTAGTGCTGCAAATTCTTTCCTGGGATAGGTCTTTTCAATGATATGATTGTTCAGATAAAGGATTATATCACATATATCTGTCAATGAAGATAAAATATGCGAGGAAAGAAGAACTATACGATTCCGTAATTTTAATTTGAATAGTATCTGCCTCAAAATAAGGCAAGAAGACAGGTCTAAACCGTTGAAGGGCTCATCAAGGATGTATATCGTATTCTCCTGTAAGAGTAAAGCCATCAACGCCAACTTCTTTTTCATGCCCGTAGAATAGTTTACGGCATAGTCATTAAGGGGCAGTTCAAACAGTTGATTGTAGCGATTGATTTTTGTCCTGTCTATTTCATCTTTGCGAGCCGACAGGCAAAATTCAATGTATTCACGTCCTTTCATTGCCGGATAAAAATACAGTGCTTCTGGCAAATATCCGATTCTGTCGGCTGCTCCTATGGCAATGTGGCCTTCGTATGGTTGCAGGTTGCGGACACATTCAAACAACGTTGTTTTGCCCGAACCATTTTTACCTGCAATCCCGCAAATCATTCCTTCCTGAACGGAAAATGAAATGCCGGACAAGGCGACATTTTTGCCGTATGATTTATATAGATTATTTATATTCAGCATAATAAAATAAATGTTTTAATTTATTGTATGTCCCTAAGGCAATCAGTAATAAGGTCAATGCAGGTAAAAATAAACATAGCGGATGCAACAGCGGTGTTGCAAAGATTGGCAGCAGCAGCACGAAAAACAGGATTTCTGCAATAAAAGTTGATGGAAATACATAGCGCAGCAGGCAAGAGGCATATATCAGCATGGTGATCACTGCAAACATCAACAGCATATTACTCCACAGTCCGCAGTTGATCAGCATTGCAGCAAGCCCAAGGGGAATATACAGATTTATATTATTATATAAGATACTTTTGAATTTATGGAGAAATAAATATCTTATACTCATATAATTAGTCACATAAATTTGTGATTCGCATTTTAGCATCCGAATGGCAAAAGGCAAACCGGATAGTATATATGCAAAACAGAACAAAGCATCATTGTCTACCGCTAATCCAATGAAAGCCAAAGAATAGGAGGCAAACACAAAGGGATAGGTCCGCCGAAATTGCGTTTGATATTCATAGCTGCCCTTGCAAAAAAAACGATTCCCAAGATAAAAGCTTTTAAACCGGACTGTTTGCAGTATGGGGATGGGGATAAGCAATACAAGAGGTATGTAACACGCAAAATCAACAACATAACCTTCGACGGCAGACAAAACCAGGAAAGGCGCGGCAATGACAGCATACTCTAACCAGTAAAACGATATGACCCGTTTCTCAAAAAGCAAAGCGAGCAACGGCTTGTCATTGCGGCAGCTATGGATGCAATATAAAATTGCAGCGAGCAAAGCGGGAAAATAAAACGGCTGGGCAGCAATGAAAAGATAAATGGCCAAAAATGCCGTCAAAGCGAAAACAAAGAGCAATCGCAACAATCCCATGTCCCAAAGAATTCGGCACAAAATGATGGCATGAAGTTTTAGAGTTTTTGCAAACATTCGGCAAATGTAATAGAAGGGAAGCACTTTATAAGAGATGTGGTTCCCTTTTTTTCAATTTAATATGCAGCTTGAGGGCAGCCCGGCGATGTCGAGTAGGTCGGGCATTTCAGCCCAAGCCTCTCACAGAACCGTGCGTGAAGCTCTCACTTTACTTGTCTTATACACTTTCACGGAGGGCAAGTAGGGGGGCGGGGGGAGGTTAGTGTTTGGAGCCTTCAAATAAATCGCGGTCTTCGCGGGGAGGAGTGGATTTGGCTTTGAAGTTGTTGAAGGTGTAGTTTAATGTAAGTGTGATTAGTGGGTAGGACGGGCGGATCTTGGTGAGGGATTGCAGGTCGGCGGTGGAGATATGGCTGACGTAGCGCGCGGAGTTGAATACGTCGCGCATCGAAAGGGAGGCGCTCAGTCTGCGATTGAGGAACTGTTGCCGGATCGCCAGGTTGACGTACCAGTAGGCTTTGGTTCTCCCCTGGGTGGTGACGGAAGGGCCTACGAAATTTCCATCTATTTGTATACGAGTGTACCGGCCGGCATCCAAGGCATTGTGGAGGGTGATGTCGTAGTTGGCGCTGGAGGCGTTGCGGGCATCACGCAATAATTTATTTACGACGCGGTAATGGTAAAGGCTGCCGTTGATCCCCAGATTCCAGCGGCGAGAGGCTTGTATTTGTCCGTTCAATTCGAGACCGGAGGAGTAGTCGTTGCCAACGTTGGCCATCGAGTCGAGCGTGACGCCGGGGCGTATGGCGGATTCGTAAGGGATGCGCAGGCGTTCGATCTTGCCGGCGCGGCTTCGGTGGAAGGCGGTGACGGAAAGGGTGGAAGCGCCGATATTTTTTTTGTAGTTCAACTCGAAGGAGTTGATGAATTCGTTGCCGATGTCGGGGTTGCCTATCTCGGCAGAGTAGAAGTCGCGGTAGGTGATGTAGGGCTCCATATAGAAAAGGTCCGGACGGGTGATGCGACGGGAGTAGGATGCCAGGAGCTGCTGCTCGTGGGGAAGATTGACTCCGATGTGCACCGAGGGGAAGAGGTGGAAATTATTGTAAGTACGGTTCGCTCCGGCGACATCGGTGCGCAGGACGCGGTGGGTATGCTCTCCCCGAAGTCCGATCTGGTAGGTGAAAGACCGGTACGCATCGGCCAGCAGGGCGTAGAGGGAGTGGATGCCGTTCTGGAAGTAGAAGAAATTGTTGTAGATGGCGTCGTCGGTGCGGAACTCGAACCTTTTCTCGTCGGGGAGCCAAAATTCCATGCTGTAATCGCCGTCTTCCAAGTAGGAATAGTATTGATAACCGGCTTCCAGGCGTCCGGAGGCGTTGTAGGGATAGGCGTAGTCGATGTTTGCACGAACGGTCCAGCGGTATTCGTCTTCGTAGGCGCGGTGGCCCATCTGGCGATGCTCGTCGGCGTAGGCATTGCCGGCTTTTTTCAGGAGTGAAGGGGTGACGAGGGCGTCGAAAAGGTCGCTTTGGAAGTATTCCAGGGCATCACCGCCGTATTTGAGGTAGAAGAGGGTGCTTAGCTGGTGTCCGTTGTCGTTGAAACGGTGGTTGGCGCCGAGGGAACCTTGGAGGTAGGTTTCGTCGATATGGTAATAGTCGCGGCTGAAGTAGTCGGCGCGTTCGAGGCCGGGATGTTCTTCCGAGTAACGGAGGTCGCCCTGGCGGATGCGTCCGCCGTAGCCGCCTTCCAGGTCGGCGGTGAGGGATGTGGTTGTCAGGAGGTCGTATTGCCATCCGGCTTTGAGGGAGTAGTTGAAGTTGTTGCTGGAGCGCGGACCGGTGGAATGAGAATGTGTTTCCCAGCCATTGACCAGCGTTGTTTTATCCTGTTCGAACTGACTTTTCAGCATCCGTTCCGTCCAGTTGCCTCCGAAATGCCAGCGCGAGCGGTTCGCCTGATGGCTGAGCAGGAAGTCGGCGGCGCGCGAGAGGAGCGTACTGCCTGAGAGGTTGACCATGCCGCTGAGGCCCGGCTTCGCGTCCTTGCGGGTGATGATGTGGATAATACCCACGTCGCCCCCCGTATCGTGGCGGGCCGAGGGTGTGGTGATGATTTCGATGTTTTCGATCTGTCCGGCGGGGATTTGTTGCAAGGCTTGGGAACCGCTGAAGACGGAGGGCTTGCCGTCGACATAGACGGCAAAGCCGCTGCTTCCGCGGAAGGAGACTTCGCCCTCGGCATCGACGCGAATGGATGGGGTATGCTCCAGTATATCTACGGCCGAGCCTCCGCCGGCCAGCAGATTGCCGGAGGCGTCGATTATTTTCTTGTCCAATTTATAGATGATCTGTTTTTTATGGGCGACGACCTCGACTTCGGCCAGTCCGACTTCGAGGGGTTTCATTTCGATCGTCCCCAGGTCGAGCTGAGGGGTCGATGCGTTGAGCACAAGGCCGGGGAGGGTATAGACGTCGAAGCCAAGTAAGCGGACAAGCAGGGTATAGGTTCCGTCGCGCACGTCCAGGATGACGAACTGCCCGTTGCTTTCGGGGAAAGAGCGGTAGGCAGGAACGGCGCTCTCGCCGGCTAAGAGATAGATGTCGGCGAAATCAATCGGTTGGCGACTGCCTGCTTCCACAAGCTTGCCTTTGATACGGGGGGCGGCATCTGCGTAGAGGGGAGTGGAGAAGGAAAGAAAGAGTAGTATGAGGGAAAGACAGTTTTTCATTTCAATATGGATTAAAAGGGCGGCAATAATAAAAATATAGAGGCGCAAAGTTAAACAAAATATTATTTAAACAATAATGATTCGTATTTTTGTGGCGCGATGGCCAAGCATTGGATACATAAGACGGACCGACAGGCGCTTTTTCTGCTCAGAGAAGGGGATAAGGCGGCGTTTGAAGTGGTTTACAGGGATTACAGTGCGTGGGTGTACAATTTTTTCAAATCACTCCTCCACGACACCTTGCCGGCTGAAGATCTGACGCAGAACGTTTTCCTTAAAATTTGGGAAAGGCGCGAAGATATTCAGCCGGACGACAATTTCGAGGCTTACTTGTTTACCATCGCCCGGAATATGATCTCTAAAGAGACCGAGAAGCGCCTGATGATGGAACATCTGCTGAACAACATCCGCGAACGGCAAAAAGAAACGGATGATTCTACCGAACAAAACATCGAGACCAATTCGTTGAACGAATACATCGACCAGTTAGTAGAACAGCTTCCCCCGGAACGCCGCAAGATATACCGGATGAGCCGCGTCGGGCATCTCTCTAATAAAGAGATAGCCCGGGAGCTTTCTATTTCGGAGAAAACCGTAGAAACCCAGCTCTATCGCTCGCTCCGTTTCCTCAAACAAAAACTGTCGGAGAATGTGCGCTGAGGATCCGGCCGGAGTGTAATTTTACGAAAACTTCGCCAACGTGCCGGCGGAGGCTCCGTAAATCTACGAAAATCCCATAAATATGTTGGCGGGCATTTCGTAATTTTACAAAGATCTCCCCAATTTGCCATCGGACGTTTCGTAATTTTACGAAAACTCCAAGCAAACGTCCGGCAAGGTTTTGTAAGTTTGCGAAAGCTCCGGCAAAACGTCCGGCAGGGTTTCGCAAGTTTACGAAAGCTCCGCCAACGCATCAACCGGGCCGTCGTAATTTTACGGAAGCAACGACAGCTAAGTTTGAGGACTTGACGGACGACGAAACGGCTTTTTCGATGCTTTTTTTGTTGCAGAATGAAAAAAAACAGGTTTTTTCTTGTACAAATAAAATATATCGTACCTTTACCGGCAGAATTTTAAACCAACAAACAAAGGTCCATACATTATGAAACTGATAATAAGTTATCGCTCGCTTACAGGAAGGATGCGCAATGCAGAACATTTTGATTTCTTCAAGAATATCATCGCTTTCCTGCTGACAAAAATACTGAAGCCGGCCGCCCTGCAACCATTGCTGGACCGCCTGGTACAGTTGTTTGAAAAAGAAGATCTCATCTACAAGCGCGACGTCAAGCACGTGGAAACCAAACAAATCAACGAAGCGCACGAAAAACGGCGAATGGCCTTTATGGGACTCAAAAGAAGCGTCGAAGCCACCACGTACAGCGAAGATGCCAACCTGCGCGAGGCCGGGCAGACGTTGATGGAAATAATGGACAAATACGCCGATGCCTATTACGCGCCGATGACCGAAGTATCCTCTCTGTTCTTCAACATGATACAGGACCTGGCCAAACCGCGCTACGCCGCAGCCGCCACCGTCGCGAATGTCAGCAGCCTCATCGAACGCCTTGATCGCGACAACGAAGCCTTCATCGCCGCCTATGTCGAACGCACCTTCAACCTCGAAGAACTCAAGAAAATAGGATCGATGAAAGACATCCGCCTCTTGGTCGACGAAGCCGCTTTTATCCTGACCGACAGCATCAACGTCATGGCCCGCGCCAACGAAATGCAACGCCCCGTCGACCAGGAAGTCAAGGCCCTCCTCGAAGAAATTATCACCTTCATCAACTCCTTCATCCACCAGTACGAAATCATCATCTCCCGCCGCAATCCGAAGTATCACCCCGGCAAAGATGACGACACCGATCTGCCCGGCGAAGACGAAGAAGACGAAGACGAAGGCGATGTCGTCCCACACTTCACCGTCACCGCCCAAGCCGTACTCGGCACCGGACCCATATCGAATACGGCCGCCCAAATGTCCATCGCCTTAGCCGAAGCCGACATTTTCGCCACCGAAATATTCCCCGCCGCCGAAAATGGCATCCTCCGCCTCTACGATCCCAGCGAAGACGGCAAACCGTACGACTATCCCATCCTCAGTCTCCTGACCGGCGCCCAGGACGCCGTTACCGGCTTCATCGTAGGCATTTACTCCTCCAAAGCAGGCTACGACAAACCCTTCGCCGGCATCGGCCTCTGCGATGCGGAAATCGTCAAGGACGACCTGATACTCGCCTGCCTCGACGACCTGCAATATCCCGCCACCATGCGGAACGACTGACCCCGCCGTCCGGACAGACAGGGCGACAACATATCCAACGGGCCTCTTGCCACATATGGCAAGGGGCTCCGTCGTTTCCGGCAGTCCAATAATCAGGAAAGAAAGTTAAAAAAACTATATTTTTCACCCCGCTGTAAGGGATCGAGGCCCGCCGGAGATATACTATATAAAGGAGAAATATATCTATGGATGAAAAAAGAACGGAACAGGAAGAACCGCAAAGCAAACTGCAAGCCTTCTACCACACCAAATGGCTGGAGGCATCGCAGGAAGACCTGCCGGACGAAATACGGACGCGGATGCTCAAACGCATCAGACGCCGTATAAAAACCCGGCTCTGGATGCCTTATGCGGCAGCCGTGGCCGCCCTGATCAGCGTCGGCCTCGCATCTCATCTGTATACGCTCAAATATATGGGAGAGACAACCGATTCACAGACAGAGCAACTGACTTTTACCGTCTCTGCCGACAAAGGTCAGCGGGCCAATCTCACCCTCCCCGACGGCAGCAGAGTATGGCTCAACTCGCATTCGCAAATTATTTACCCCGCCAACTACGGCCGGAGCGAACGCTCGCTTGTCCTCACCGGCGAAGCCTACTTTGAAGTGGCCCCCGACTCGGCCCACCGCTTCGTCGTCCAAGCCGGCGAAATGGCCGTCGAAGCCCTCGGTACGGCCTTCAACATCAAAGCGTACGCAGAAGATAAAGAAGTCATCGCCACCCTCTTCAGCGGCAGCGTCCGGACAACTGCCGGCGACTTCGCGCAAAAGCTTGCGCCCGAAGACTATGCCTCGTTTAATCGTCTGAACGGGCAACTGACCGTCGCCCACGCCGAAAACGCCGCCTACGCCTCGATGTGGAGAGACAACGAATTAGCCTTTGAGCGCCAGACAATGAACGAGATAGCCGTTTTGCTGAACCGGATGTACAACGTCGAGATCGTCTTCCAGTCGGATAAAATCAGGAACTACCGCTTCTCAGGCGTCATCAAGAACAATAGTTTGGACAATGTCATCGAACTCATCAGCCTCACAGCGCCCATCACGTACCGCTCCGTGGGGGATACGATTATATTAAACGAAAAAAACTTCTAATACATATGCCTATGATATAACACAGAAAAACCAAAGGACGGCTTCCTTTAGAAGAAAACCGCCCTTACCAACTACATTTATAAACTTAGATCATACGTATGCAAAAACTCCCAAACGCGTAACTGCCAGGTTGCAACCGTTCGGCAAGGCACCGCATGATTTATGCTTATAAAGTTACGAATTATTTAATATGTACCTACAAAACAAAACATCAAAATGAGTAGCATTAAGCAATTATTTTTACGGACAATAGTCTGCCTGTGCGTGCTGATACCATTCCACTGTGCTGCAATTGCCCAAATCACCTTCTCTGCAAAGAATCAAACAGTAAGGGAAGTGATCAAAGAGATCGAAAAGATCAGCGAATATCGTTTCTTTTATAGCGACGATCTTCAGGGATTGGAAACTATTGTTTCCATCAACGTCTCCGACGAAAGCCTGGAGAATGTGTTGAACCGGATCGCCAAGCAAGCCGGCTTGTCGTACACCATCAGAGAAAACAACCAGGTGGCGCTCACGCCGGAAAGAGTGGCGCAGCAACAGGTAACGAACAACAGGAAAGTGGTGACCGGAAGTGTCGTTGACCGCAACAACGAACCCATCATCGGCGCCAATGTAATGGAAAAAGGCACCTCCAACGGGACGATCACCAACATCGACGGTGATTTCACCCTCTCCGTTGCCGGCAACGCCACCCTCGTTGTCTCCTACATCGGCTACATAACCTCGGAAACGGCCGTAGGCAACCGCTCTTCCATCCAAATCAGGATCGAAGAGAACACCCAGGCGCTGAGCGAAGTGGTCGTCATCGGTTATGGCGTACAAAAGAAAGTAAACCTTTCGGGCGCCGTACAGGCCGTATCCGGAGAAGCGCTTGCAAGCAGACCCGTCAGCAATGTCAACAGAGGCTTGCAAGGTTTGGTTCCTAACCTCAACATTACCAACACCACAGGACGAGCCGACGCCGCGCCCAAAATCAATATCCGCGGATTCACCTCTATCAACGGCGGCGAAGCCTTCATCCTGGTCGACAACGTCCCCATGTCAAGCGAAGAACTCTCGCGTATCAATCCGGACGACATCGAAAACATCTCCGTCCTCAAGGATGCTTCCTCGGCCGCCATCTACGGTGCGCGTGCTGCCTTCGGAGTTGTGCTGGTGACCACAAAAAGAGCCAGCCAGAATAACAAAGACATCAAGGTCAACTTCAGCGGCAACTACGCCATCCGCGACCGCGGCATACGTCCGGAAATCATCACCGACGTACTCCAGGTTATGGAGACCAAGAACCTGGCGCGCACGCCGCTGGCCCCCATCTTCAGCGAACAGCAGCTCGAATACGCACGTCAGCTCTCGAAGGATCCCAGCCTCGCCCGCGTAACTCCTAACCCCAACAACCCGAACCAGTGGGCATACTACGGTGAAACCGACTGGATCGAAGAGGGATACAAAAACGCCGCTCCTTCGTATACGGCCAACATCAATGTCTCGAAATGGGACGAAAAACTTTCCTATTACGTCTCCGGTAGCTACTACAAGGAAGATGGTTTGTTGCGCTACGGCAAAGACGTCATGCAGCGGTATAATTTCAGAGCCAAGGGCGATATGTCGCTTACCAACTGGTGGAAAGTTGGCGCCAACATCTCGTACGTGAATACGAACTACGACTCGCCTTCTTTCCTCGACGGCCTCTTCAACTGGAACATCAACCGCATGAGTTCTACCGATCTGCCCCGTAACCCGGACGGAACATGGACCGCCACCGGCGCCTCCGTCCTGGGAGCCACGCAAGATGGAGGACGACGCCTCGACCGACGGAACGAAACCCAAGTCTCGCTCACCACGCAGGTGGATCTGATCAAAGACGTTTGGACCATCAATGCCGACGGCAACTTCCGGATGGCGAACTTCAACCGCGACAAATTTAACCTCCCCGTCCCCTATCGCACCGGACCGAATCAACCGCTCCTCTACTCCCTCAGCGATAGAGGAAGTACCTCCTATGCAGAATTTGAAGCCCGTGAAAATCGTTACAGCGTATACAATGTTTATACGAACTTTACGAAAACCTTCCAACAGAAGCACTTCCTCAACGTCATGGCCGGTTACAACCGCGAGTTGACCTACATTGATGTTTATAAGTCGAAGAAGGACGTCCTTATCTCCAACTCCCTGCCCGAAATCAACCTGGCCACCGGCGCGGCAACGGTATCCAACAGCCGTGCACAGCTTGCTCTGCAAGGTGTCTTCGGAAGGGTCAACTATATCTTCGACAACCGGTACATCGTCGAATTTAACGGACGCTACGACGGATCCTCCCGCTTCCCGGCTGACGACCGCTACGGATTTTTCCCCTCGGCCTCTGCCGGATGGTTGGTCGTGAACGAAAAATTCTTCGCCGACATTGCCAATACGTTGAAGGTCTCGAACCTTAAGGTTCGCGCCTCCTACGGTTCCCTGGGCAACCAAACCATGGTAGACGGTAGCGACAATCCGATCTATTACCCCTATATTCCTTACATGACCTCCGGAAAAACATCGCAGATACTCGACGGCGCGCTTCCCATCCTGGTCGGCCAACCGGGCGTCGTATCCTCATCTCTCACCTGGGAAAAGGTAAGGACCATCAACGGCGGTATTGACATCGGACTCTTCAACGGAAAGTTCGACCTGGCTTTCGACCGTTACGTACGCTACACGGACGATATGCTCACGTACAGCAAAGAACTTCCGGCCGTCTTCGGCGCCACAGCGCCCAAAACAAATGCCGCCAACCTGAAGACCCAAGGTTGGGAATTGACAGTCGGATGGAGAGACAGGTTCACCCTCGCTAATGCGCCCTTCAACTGGTCTGTCAAAGTGATGCTGGCCGATAGTAAATCCTTCATCACCAAATTCGACAACCCCGGCAGACTCCTTTCCAACTATTACGAAGGACAACAGATAGGCGAAATATGGGGCTTCATCAACGACGGATTTTTCCAGAACGAAGAAGAACTGAAAAAACTGGACCAAAGCGCCGTCGGTACGGATGACCAGAGCTATAAGTTCTACGTAGGTGATACCCGCTTCAAAGACCTGAACGGCGACAACAAGATCGACTTCGGCGATAAGACCGTCGACAAACCCGGCGACCGGGAAATAATCGGCAACAGCGAGATCCGCTACCCGTACAGCTTCGAATTGTACGGCGAATGGAAAGGCTTCGACCTGCGCGCCTTGTTCCAGGGAATCGGCAAACGCGACTGGTATCCGGGCGCCGCCAGTATTTATTTCTGGGGCATGTATGCACAGCCTTGGACCAACGTGACAAAAAAGAACCTCGATCACTGGACGCCTGAGAAGCCCGATGGTTATTTCCCCCGCATGAAAGCCTATATAGCGGAAGACGCCAACGAAGAACTCAGCGCCCCGCAAACGAAATACCTGCAAGATGCCTCTTACCTGCGCCTGAAGAACCTGACGCTGGGATATACCTTACCTCGGACGCTGCTGAACAAAATAAAGATCGAACATGCGAAAGTGTATTTCAGCGCCGAGAACGTACTCACGTTCAGTAATCTGGAAAAGGACATCGACCTGGACCCCGAAATAGTGCACAAAAGCTATAACGGTTATAATTCCGGCACATATCCTATGCAAAGAACCTATTCTTTGGGCTTAAACATCACCTTTTAAACCATCAATCACATGAAACGAATTAATGCAATCCATGCAATTATCCTGAGCGTTTTGTCTCTGTATATCTTCCTGCTTCCGTCGTGCGACTCGGACTTTATGGACCTGTACCCGAAAACAGAGATTACAGACAAGGAGTTTTTCTATACGGTCTCCGACCTGGAAACCTATACGAACGGCTTTTACAGCTACATCCCCGCCACTTATGCCGACTATGGATCCGACAACATCTCTGTCCATACCGGCTCTATCTCGAACGATCAGATGATCGTTTCGATGGACCAGGTTGTGATCGGGAATATCTCTTCTTCCAACATCAAAGGATGGGATAACTGGAACAAGCTGCGGTCAATCAACTTCTTCCTGGTCAACGCCGGGAAGGCTACCGGAGCGCAGGCCGACATCAATCACTACATCGGGATCGCCAAATTCTTCCGGGCCAAATTCTACTTCGAGAAAGTATGCTTCTACTCGGACGTACCCTGGTATAACCGCCCCTTGGAGACAGAAGATGAACTCCTCTACAAGGCCGCTGATCCGCGAAGCCTGGTCGTCGATTCTATCCTGAGCGACCTGCAATTCGCCGTCGAGAATATCAAACCCGACCTGAAGACAAAAACAAGAATCAACCGCTACGCCGCACTGGCGTTCATGGCACGCATCTGCCTGCACGAAGGAACCTACCGCAAGTACCACCAGGAACTGAACCTGACGGACAGCTATAAACCCTTCCTCGAAAAAGCCGTCTGGGCTTGCGAGCAGATCATGAACAGCGGCGAATTTGCCATCACCGGCAGCAACGGCGCCGCCTACGGAGCCTTGTTCACTTCACCGGCTCTGGACAGCAACAAGGAAATAATCCTCCAACAGGCCTCCAATAAGGACCTGGGCATATCGAACAACACCAATACCGTACTGAACTGGCAATGGTCGTTAAGCCGCAGCCTGATGGAATCATTCCTGATGGCCGACGGAACGCCTTTCACCCAAGTAAAAGGATACGACCGGAAAACCTATACGGAAGTGTTCGAGAACAGAGACCCGCGCATGGCCGAGACCATCTGTTACCCCGGCTTCAAAAGGACAGAAGAAAGCCTGCCGGAACTGCCGAGCATCAAGTCCGGCGGATACGGACAGATCAAATACTTCGCCAAAGACGAAGCCTTACGCGGAGGTTGGAACCTGGATTACACCTCCCTGCCCATCTTCCGCCTGGGAGAAACCGTCCTGATTTATGCCGAAGCCAAAGCAGAGCTGGGAACCCTCGCCCAGACCGACCTGGACAACAGCCTCAATCGGCTGAGAGACCGCGTCGGTATGCCCCGGCTGGATATGAACAAGGCAAATACCACCATTGATCCCGTCCTGGCTGCCTATTACCCGAACGTATCGGGCGAAAATAAAGGCGTCCTGCTGGAAATACGAAGGGAAAGACGCGTCGAACTCTCCTGCGAAGGACTCCGCGCGAACGACCTGAAACGATGGGCGGCCGGAGAACACTTTGCCGACAACAACCAGGGCATCTATATCCCCTATCTGGGCGCCTACGATATGAGCGGCGACGGTAAACCCGACCTGGCCATATTGCCCTCTCCCGATGATACGACACCGATCGCTCATCTGACAGACGAAGAGAAGAAAAACCTCTCCTATTACTACCTGAAAACAAAAGACGGAGCAGACGAAGGCTTCTATCTGAGCGAAGGCACAAAGGGTTTTGTATCCTTTATCGCCTACCAAAAGAATCCGCGCACCTTTGTCTCCCCTCTATATTATTACCTGCCCATACCCAAACAACAGTTGCTGCTCAATCCACAACTGAAACAACCCTTTGGATGGGAATAAGGTTTGCATGAAAGAACGGCAAGGATACAAGCGACAAGCGACATCCTTGCCGTTTTTCTTTACACTCTTTTTCTTTGTTATAAGTTTTTCCTCTATATTTGCCCTGTAGGCGAACACAACAAGAACAGAACATGAGAACATATCGAATCAAAGACATTGCCAACCTGTCGGGGGTATCTACCGGAACAGTGGACAGAATCTTACATAAACGTGGAAAGGTATCCACCGAAGCGCAAGAGAAAGTAGAAAAGGTGTTGAAGATGATTAATTATCATCCCAATCTGATCGCCCGCTCACTGGCCTTAAAGAAAAAGTACAACCTCGTTACGCTGACTCCTCATCTGGCCAAAGGCGAATACTGGACTAAGATAGCCGAAGGCGTCAACAAGGCGGAACAGGAACTGTTCAGCTACAATATAGCCATCGACCGGCTCTACTTCGACCAATACGACAAAAGCAGCTTCGACGCACTGATTCCCCTGATAGCAGAAACCGACTGCCAGGGCGTCGTGATTGCTACGCTCTTTCGCGAAAGCGTGATCGAGCTGACATCCATCCTGGACGGATTGAGCATCCCCTATGTGCTGATCGACGCTTATATCGAAAACATACGCTGCATCTCCTACTACGGGACACACTCGTATGATTCGGGACACATTGCCGGACGGCTGATGTCCGGGCAGATAAAACCGGACGACGACATCGTCATCTTTTATTCCAACCGCACAGACGAACTCAACTCGACGCAAGTCACCCAGAGGGAAAAAGGGTTCTGCGACTACCTCAAGCAGCATAACCACCAGGGACGGATATGCCAGGTGAAGATTCATGTCGGAAAAGACAGCGAGAACGAAGCCTTGCTGGCCTCTTTCTTCCAAACGAATCCACAGGTGAAAGCCGGCGTCATCTTCAACTCGCGCGCCTACCTCCTGGGCAAACACCTCGAAAAGAACGAGGCCGCCAAAGACTTCAAACTCATCGGCTACGACGTTCTCGACAACAACATCCGGTACCTCCGGAGCGGCCTGATCACCCACCTGATCGCCCAACGGCCCGAAGTGCAGGGGCTGAACGCTATCAAGGCCTTGTTCCGCTATCTGGTTATGAAAGAAGAAATCGAACAGATCAACTACATGCCCATCGACATCCTGGTGAAAGAAAACATAGCCTATTACAACAACTACATTTAGCGAACAAAAACATTATATAATCATGCAACTAAAAGACAAATACCAATGGTCGTTGGTCGTCCCTACCAGTATGGGCATCCGGCTGACGCCCACAGCCCAGGGACAGCCGGTACACAAAAGCGACCTCCTGTTTATGCAGGCCACCAGCGCCGAGTCCAACGTAGCCAGCGTAGCAGCCTATCTGGGACTGCCCGTCAAAGTTCTCACCACCTTCGTGAAAGATAGCCCGATCGCCCGGTTTATCAAAGACAACCTCCGCAGCCGCAACATCGCCTACGAGGGAAAAGAAGTAGAACAAGGAGGCCCCTGGGGATTCCGCCACCAGATCAATATCGCCGATAGCGGCTTCGGATCACGGGGCCCGCGGGTCTGGAACGACCGGAGCGGCGAAGTAGGACGTACTCTCAACATCGAGGACTTCGACCTGGAACGTCTCTTCGGACAGGAAGGTGTGCAGATCCTCCACCTGTCGGGACTGATCGGGGCACTGTCGGCCGAAACCAGTCGCTTCTGCCTCTGCCTGGCGCGCACGGCCAGGAAATACGGCACCGCCATCTCCTTCGACCTCAACTTTAGGGCTTCCTTCTGGAAAGGACGCGAACAGGAACTGAGCGAGATATTCAAGGAAATAGCCTCCATCTCCGATATACTGGTCGGTAATGAGGAAGATTTCCAACTCTGCCTCGGTATCGAAGGGCCTGAAGCCGGAGGAAAAGACATCGCCGCCAAAATAGATAGCTTCAAGGGCATGATACGAAACGTGAAAAAGATCTATCCCGGCGCCTCTGTATTCGCCACCACCCTGCGCGAAGTCGTCAGCGCCAACAATCATCACTGGGGAGCCATCCTGCTCGAAGGTGACAACTGGCACGTGGTCGAACCGCGCCCCATCAACGTGCTCGACCGCATCGGCGGCGGAGACGGCTTCGTGGGAGGCTTGCTCTACGGTATCCTCCGAGGATGGGAGCCGGAGCAATGGGCACAGTTCGGATGGGCAACAGGCGCCTTGGCTACCACCTTCCTGACCGACTACGGCCAGCCCGCCGACGAAGACCAGGTATGGAGTATCTGGAAAGGAAATGCAAGAGTACTCAGATAAACAAACGGACGGATATGCTCTATTTTGAAAAAGGCGCTCCCCTGCTTGCCCTCAGCAGCGAAGAACTGAAAAGCATTGTGTTCCGCACACTGGATCAGTTGGGCAGAAGGGAAAAGGTGCTGGTGATCCCTCCCGACTTCACCCGCTTCCATTCGCGTGCCGGCGAACTGACGCAATATATCTATGCCTATTACGGAGATCGCCTGACCGACATCCTCCCTGCCCTGGGAACGCACTTCCCCATGACGGAAGCCGAAATAGCGAAGATGTTCCCCGGTGTTCCCTACGCGCTCTTCCGAGTGCATAACTGGCGGGAAGACGTGGTGACGGTGGGCGTCGTGCCGGGAGAATATGTGAGGGAAGTGTCCGGAGGCGCAGTAGACTACCCCTGGCCGGCGCAGGTCAACAAAATGCTGGTAACGGGCGGATACGATCTCATCCTCTCGCTGGGACAGGTCGTCCCTCACGAAGTCATCGGGATGGCCAGCTACAACAAGAACATCTTCGTAGGAACAGGCGGAGCCGAAGGCATCAACAAAAGCCACTTCATCGGCGCCGCCTACGGCATGGAGCGTATCATGGGGCGGGCGGATAACCCCGTACGGAAGGTGCTTAATTACGCTTCCGGACACTTCACCGCCCACCTGCCGATTGTCTATATGCAAACCGTCGTATCACCGGGCAGCGACGGGTTACAGATGCGGGGGCTGTATATCGGCGACGATGCGGCATGTTTCAACAAGGCTGCCGCCTTGGCGCTCGACGTCAACTTCCGGATGCTCGACCGGGAGATGAAGAAGGTCGTTGTTTACCTCGATCCCGAAGAATTCCGCACCACCTGGGTGGGCAACAAAAGCATCTACCGCACCCGCATGGCCATAGCCGACGGAGGCGAGCTGATTGTCCTGGCGCCCGGCCTGTACCGGTTCGGTGAAGACCCTGTGAACGACGCCCTCATCCGCAAGTATGGCTACGTACATACCCACCAGGCGCTGAAGTACGTGGAAGAGAACGAAGACCTGCAGGACAACTTAGGCGTAGCGGCACACTTGATACACGGTACACCGGAAGGACGTTTCCGGATCACCTACTGCCCCGGACGCCTCACGCAGCAGGAAATAGAAAGCGTAGGCTTCCACTATGCCAGCCTGCAACAGATGGAAAAGAAGTACAACCCCGCCCTCCTGAGAGACGGATGGAACGATGTAGACGGAGAAGAAATATACTACATCTCCAACCCGGCGTTGGGACTATGGGCATACAAAGAACGCTTTGAAGAATGAAACGACCCCTCATCATTGCCGACGATAAAATACCCTTCCTCCGCGGTGCATTGGAACCTTTCGCCGACATTAGCTACCTGCCGGGAGACGGCATCACAGCCGCCGACCTGGCCGGCACCGACGCCCTCCTGACCCGCACCCGCACCCGCTGCGACGCCGCATTGCTGAGCGGTAGCAGCATCCGCCTGATTGCAACCGCCACCATCGGGTACGACCACATCGACACCGCCTGGTGCGAAGCCAACGGCATCCGTTGGGTGAATGCCCCCGGCTGCAACTCCTCCTCTGTGCAACAATACATCACGGCTGCCATCCTCGCTTGGGCGCATGAACACACCCTGTGGTTGCCGGATATGACGCTGGGCGTCATCGGTGTAGGCCACGTCGGCAGCAAGGTAGCCCTGGCCGGCGCCGCGCTGGGCATGCGCGTACTTCTGTGCGACCCGCCCCGTGCCGACCGCGAAGGGACAACAGGCTTCCTCCCGCTGGACGAACTGCTCCGCGAAAGCGATATCGTCAGTTGCCATACGCCCCTCACCCACGACGGCCCCTACCCTACTTATCATCTGGCCTCACACGACTTCTTCGGCAAAATGAAGGAAGGTGCAGTCTTTATCAATTCGTCCAGGGGAGCGGTGACTGATACGGCCGCCCTGCGACACGCCATACAGACTAAGCTCGCCACCTGCATCTTAGACGTATGGGAGGGAGAACCGGACATTGACCCCGTCCTGCTGGATAGGGCCTTCGTTGCAACACCTCACATCGCCGGCTATTCGGCCGACGGGAAGGCCAACGGAACAGCCGCCTGCATACGCGAGCTGAGCCGCTTCTTCGACATCCCCGCTCTGGCAAATTGGTACCCGGAAACCATCCCGCCGCCACCCATGCCCACCGAATGGACCATCGACTGCCGGGGAAAAACACCCGGAAGGGTCTTGTACGAAGCCATGACGCACGCCTTTCCCATAGAGGAAGACAGCCACCGGTTGAAACACTCGCCCGAAAGCTTCGAAGAGTTCAGAGGGAATTACTGGACCCGGCGCGAGATGGACAGCTTTACCCTCCACCTTGTCGACGCAGACCTCTGGATGGTAACCAGCCTCCGGTCCCTGGGCTTTCACCTTTGCACCGAGCGCCTACCCGAAGGCAAAACCAAGGCCAAGCGAACGCGAGGCCGGGCGCGAAGCTGACGCGCAACCGGTGCGGAACATCATTATATATAATGTGACAATGAACAAATAATCATTCAATTCAGAACGTATGGAACATGTAGCAGACCTTGGTCTGATCGGTTTGGCAGTCATGGGCGAGAACCTGGCGCTGAACATGGAAAGCAAAGGATTTACCGTAGCCGTATACAATCGGACGGTATCCAGAGTAGATACCTTCATAAGCGGACGCGGACAGGGCAAGCGCTTCATCGGAGCACACTCGATCGAAGAACTCTGCCGTTCACTCAAGCGCCCACGCAAGGTAATGATGCTCGTCAAAGCCGGACAGGCAGTAGACGACTTTATTGAACAGATCATCCCCCACCTCGAACCGGGCGACGTCATCATCGACGGCGGCAACACGCACTTCCCCGACACCATCCGCCGGACCGCCTACGTCGAAAGCCGCGGACTGCTCTACGTCGGTAGCGGCGTATCAGGCGGCGAAGAAGGCGCCCTGAACGGACCCTCCATGATGCCCGGCGGATCGCACGAAGCCTGGGAAGTGATCAAACCCATCTTCCAGGCCATCTGCGCCAAGGCCGACGGAGCACCCTGCTGCGAATGGGTGGGCGAGAACGGCGCCGGACACTTTGTAAAGATGGTACACAACGGCATCGAATACGGCGACATGCAACTCATTTGCGAAGTCTATCAGATCATGCGCGACCTGCTCGGCATGACCGCCGGCCAGATGCACGAAGTATTCCGCCAATGGAACGAAGGCGAACTGGGCAGCTACCTGATCGAAATCACCCGCGACATCCTGGCCTACCGCGACGAAAAAGGCGAAGTGACACTCGACCGCATCCTCGACACAGCCGGGCAGAAAGGAACCGGAAAATGGACCGCCGTAGCCGCCCTGGACCTGGGCATCCCCCTCACCCTCATCGGCGAATCCGTATTCGCCCGCTGCCTGTCGGCACTAAAAGACGAACGCACAACAGCCGCCCGGCAACTGACAGGCCCCCGACCGGCCTTCGACGGCAACCGCACCGCGTTCATAAACGACCTCCAACAAGCACTCTACGCCTCGAAAATCGTCTCCTACGCCCAAGGATACCTCCTGATGCGAGAAGCCGCCCGCGAATACGGCTGGAACCTGAACTACGGAGGCATCGCCCTGATGTGGCGCGGAGGCTGCATCATACGATCCGTCTTCCTGGGCAAAATAAAAGAAGCCTTCCTCCACGAACCAACCCTGGCCAACCTCCTGCTCGACCCCTTCTTCCGCGAAAAGGTGACAACAGCCCAGGCAAGCTGGCGCAAAGTCGTCGCAACAGCCATCCTGAACGGCATCCCCGTCCCCTCCATGAGCGCCGGACTCGCCTACTTCGACGGATACCGCACCGAACACCTGCCCGCCAACCTCCTCCAGGCACAACGCGATTACTTCGGAGCCCACACCTACGAACGGACAGACCAACCCCGAGGCCAGTTCTTCCACACCAACTGGACCGGCAAAGGCGGCGACACAGCCGCCTCCACCTACGTAGTCTGAACCAACTTCAGGGGACTATCCACACATAGCCCCCTGAAGACTCCCAAAAAAAGATCAATAAAAAAGTAAATTGTGATGGAGATGTAAAATAATCGCTGTCTTTACGTCAATTTAGTAACTAACTCCATATTGATATGAGTAAACATTTCTTCTGGAAAATCTGGCTCCGGTCCAATGTACTGACCCAGGAAGTAGACAACGACCCCGTCGCCGAAGTATCCACCGGCACAATCATCCCCCTGGACGACCCCCTGACCGAAAACAACCCCTCGAGGATCGTCTGCCAAGTCCCCATCGCAGGCACGACGGCGTCTTTACCCTAAAGATCGTAACACGCTTTTCCCACAGCGGCACATTGCTGAAAAAACCCCGTACCCTCACCTACGGACTGCCTCTGAAAGAAGGCATTATCAACAATTAAACCTATTCCCGAACTATTACGAGGCGCGTCATAACACTATGACGCACCCCATAATAACCCTATGACGCCCACCGGCACAACATACCACTCAAACACAGACCAAACAAAGAAATATAAACCCCCTGCACCGAAAAGACAAGCCAATCGTGCCAAAGGTGAGAAGATATATTCGTACCTTTGGCACGTTTTTCATAAAGGCAATTAAGAACAAGACGTAAAGAATCAAATGAAACATAAAACAAGCATACTCCGTCACATAACCTTCAACGACGACACAGACGAAAACGTAGGATTAGCAATGCCCCTACTCACACAATGCGATACGGACGAAGACTTCACAGACGGCATCGACAACCTCGACGACACCATCCCCATCCTCCCACTACGCAATACCGTACTCTTCCCCGGAGTCGCCATGCCCGTCGCCGTCGGACGACCCAAATCCATGCGACTAATCAACGACGCCATCAAACACAAAAAACTCGTCGGCGTCCTCTGCCAGAAAGACACCGACATCGAAGACCCCCAGGAAAACGACCTCTACACCACCGGCGTCATCGCCGACGTCGTGCGCATACTCGAAATGCCCGACGGATCCACCACCGTCATCCTCCAAGGCAAAAAACGCTTCCAACTCAACACACTGATCCACACCGAAACATACCTCAAAGGAAACATCACCATCCTCGAAGAAGAAATGCCCGGCAAAGACGACCGCGAATTCGAAGCCCTCGTCTCAACCATCAAAGAACTAACCGTGAAAATGCTCCAGGCCGCCGTCAACGAACTCCCGCGAGACCTCCTGCTCACAATCAAAAACAACAAAAACGTCCTCTACGTCATCAGTTTCGCATGCAGCAACATCCTGGTCAGCCCGGCCGAAAAACAAGAACTCCTCCTCATCGGTAACCTCCGCGAACGCGCCTTCCGGCTCCTGTTCATCCTCAACCGCGAATACCAACTGCTCGAGCTGAAAAACTCCATCCAAATGAAAACCCATGAAGACATCAACCAGCAGCAAAAAGAATACTTCCTGCAACAACAAATCAAAACCATACAAGAAGAACTCGGAGGAAACATCAACGAAATCGAAATACGCGAACTACGCAACAAAGCCAGCCGCAAACAATGGCCCGACACCGTGAAAGAAACCTTCGAAAAAGAAATACGCAAACTCGAACGACTCCACCCACAGTCGCCCGACTTCTCCATACAAACCCAATACGTACAAACCATCATCAACCTCCCCTGGGGAACATACAGCAAAGACAACTTCAACCTCGCCCACGCCCAACGAGTCCTCGACCGCGACCATTACGGCCTCGAAAAAGTAAAAGAACGCATCATCGAACACCTCGCCGTACTCAAACTCAAAGGCGACATGAAATCACCCATCATCTGCCTCTACGGCCCCCCCGGAGTCGGTAAAACCTCTCTGGGCAAATCCGTCGCCGAAGCCCTCAACCGCAAATACGTCCGCATCTCCCTGGGCGGACTCCACGACGAAGCCGAAATACGAGGACACCGCCGAACCTATATCGGCGCCCTCTGCGGACGCATCATCCAGAACATCATGAAAGCCGGCACCTCAAACCCTGTCTTTATCCTCGACGAAATAGACAAAGTAGCCAACGACTTCAAAGGCGACCCCGCAGCCGCCCTGCTCGAAGCCCTTGACCCGGAACAAAACAACGCCTTCCACGACAACTACCTCGACATCGACTACGACCTGAGCAAAGTCATGTTCATCGCCACAGCCAACAACCTGAACACCATCTCCCAGCCCCTGCTCGACCGCATGGAACTGATCGAAATAAGCGGCTACATCCTGGAAGAGAAAATGCAGATAGCCTCCAAACACCTCGTCCCCAAACAACTCGAAGCCCACGGACTGCCCAAAGCCAGCACCAAGTTCAAAAAGAAGACCCTCCAGGAATTAGTCATATCCTATACCCGCGAAAGCGGCGTCCGCGAATTAGACAAAAAGATAGCCAAAGTCATGCGTAAGCTGGCCCGTAAATTAGCCTCCAACGAACCCCTACCCGAAGAGATCCTGCCCGAACACCTCTCCGAATACCTCGGCGCCGTTGAATACACACGCGATACCTACCAGGGCAACGAATACGCCGGAGTCGTCACCGGCCTTGCCTGGACAGCCGTCGGGGGAGAAATACTCTTTGTCGAATCAAGCCTCAGCAAAGGAAAAGGATCCAAACTGACCCTCACCGGCAAGCTGGGCGATGTAATGAAAGAATCCGCCATGCTGGCGCTTGAATATATCCATGCGCACGCCTCGCACTTCGGTATAGACGAAGAAATGTTTGAGAACTGGAACGTGCACATCCACGTGCCCGAAGGCGCTATCCCGAAAGATGGCCCAAGCGCCGGTATTACGATGGTCACCTCCTTAGTCTCCGCCTTCACACAACGAAAAGTCAGAAGCAGCATCGCCATGACCGGCGAGATAACCTTGCGTGGAAAAGTACTGCCCGTAGGCGGCATTAAAGAGAAAATACTGGCCGCCAAACGAGCCGGCATCAAAGAACTCATCCTCTGCGAGGAGAACCGGAAAGACATCAACGAAATCAAAGCCGAATACCTCAAAGGCCTTACATTCCATTATGTAAAAGACATCAGGGAAGTGGTCAGCCGGGCTTTGCTGGAAGAGAAGGTGACCAATCCCCTGTTCTGACCCTTCGTTTATTCTTCCTCCGAGGGCTCCTCTTGCTGCGGCTTTTCCTCGGGAGTAAAGTCTGTGATACCGGAAGTAATCAGCAGATTGTACCACGAAAGGATCTTTCGGATGTCGTTGGGATAGACTCTCTCACGATCAAAGTGAGGGAGAACCGTTGCCAGGTAAGCACGCAACTCATCCGGTTTAGCTGCAGAAAGGTTGAGTGAGATTTTTTCACTGTTCTCTTTATCCCTGATCTGAGTGAGTACCACAGGCAGAGGTTCGTTCTCCCCATCGGTATACACTGTAATATCGGCCAGCGGAACAGCCTTATCCTTTGCATACATGGGGATTCTCTGTTTGTCGATCAACGATTCAACAATAAACATGTTCTTCCCCTTGGATACTAATTTAAACAACCCGGGTCTTCCGGAAACGGACAAAATAGTCTTCAACATAATCTTTCGTATTTCAATTTGAGTTATCTCTTTCTACTAAAAAAGCCACCCGGTATTCAGATGGCTTCTGTATGGCACTGGAAAGGAAGGGGGGTCAAACCCTCTTTTCCTTGATGCGGGCTTTCTTGCCTGTCAGCGCGCGCAGGTAGTACAGCTTGGCCCTGCGTACTTTTCCTACTTTATTGACGACAATGCTTTCGATGAAAGGCGATTCTATCGGGAATATCCGTTCTATTCCGATGTTCTCCGATATCTTACGAACCGTAAAGCGTTTCTTGTCTCCTTCTCCCGATACACGGATAACAACACCGCGGTATTGCTGGACACGTTCTTTGGTGCCTTCTTTTATGCGATAGGATACAGTCACTGTATCACCGCTCTTAAACGCGGGATGCTCTTTCTTGGTAGCAAACGCTGCTTCTGCAATCTTTATTAAATTCATTCTTTTATAGCTTTTAGTTGATACATTTAATTTGAAACGCAATATAACGGGCCACTTTTTCCCGACAGAGATTACGTAAAGCGGTTGCAAAGGAACGAAAGATTTATTTGATACGCAAATAATTCAAGGACAGAAATTCACTTCGCCACTTTATGGAGGGCTTTGCGAGAGGGGACGGTTTTTATGCCTACATTTGTCCTCATACAATGAACCTTATTATTATTGCATTATGAAACGTATTCTCAATTCGGCCATAGGTCTTTGCTGCTGCCTATGTGCTTTGCAGGCTCAACAGGGGCAACAGCAGGTTACAAGCGTTCTGGAAGTGATCGACGTTGCTTCCGGCAGCCGTTCCGTAGTTAAAGAATTTCCCTTCCGCATGGAAGCGCCCAACTGGACGGCGGACGGCAAGTGGTTGGTGTATAACAGTGGGGGTAAACTCTACAAAATCTCTCCCGACAATCCGGGCGAGCCGCAGGTCATACCGACCGGCATCGCTACCCGGTGCAATAACGATCATGTCCTCTCGTCCGACGGCAAGCAGATAGCCATCAGTAGCGGTACCCAGGAGGACGGACGTTCGCGTATATGGACCCTGCCCTTCGAAGGGGGAGAACCGAAGCTCATTACGCCGCTTGCTCCCAGCTATCTGCATGGATGGAGCCCTGATATGAGCGCCCTGGCCTATTGCGCCGAACGGAATGGCAACTTCGACGTATACGTCATCCCGGCTGAGGGAGGGGAGGAAAAGCGGCTCACGACAACCGAGGGGCTGGACGACGGGCCTGAATATTCGCCCGACGGACGGTTCATCTGGTTCAATTCCGTACGTAGCGGGCTGATGCAGGTCTGGCGAATGAGGGCCGACGGCAGCGAACAGGTGCAGATGACGTTCGACGAAAACCGCAACGCATGGTTCCCGCACCCGTCGCCCGACGGGAAAAGTGTTGTCTACATCTCTTATGCCAAAGGCGACGTCGCTCCCGGCGATCATCCCGCCAACAAGAACGTGGAGCTTGCCATCATCCCCAGCGAAGGCGGACAGCCCAAAGTCGTCGCCCGACTCTTCGGCGGACAGGGCACGATCAACGTCAATTCGTGGGCGCCCGATAGTAAACGCTTCGCTTTCGTGAGCTACCGGCTGGCGAACTAATCGTCTCAGAATGTTCTGAAAGCCGCACACAGGCTTTGAAATGGCTTTCAGAACATTCTGACAGTGGGAAACGAAGGTCTTTCCTCCTATTGACCTTCGATCCACCGGATGATCTCCGGCGCGTTGGGGAGGGTACGGGGCTCGAACGTGGCAGCCCAGTCGCCGTTCTCGTCGATCAGGAACTTCTGGAAGTTCCACGTCACTTCGGCATCCTGCTTGCCGTTCTCGCTCTTACGGGTGAGCCATTGGTAGAGGGGGGCGATGTCGTCGCCTTTGACGGATATTTTCTCCATCATAGGGAAGGTAACGCCGTAGTTAAGGGTGCAAAATTCGCGGATCTCCTCGTTTGTCCCCGGTTCCTGAGCCCCGAAATTGTTGGCGGGGAAGCCGATGATAACAAAATCGCCCTTGCCGTATGCGTCGTACAGCTCCTGCAATTGCTTGTACTGCGGCGTCAGGCCGCAACGGGAGGCTACATTCACTACCAAGACCTTCTTGCCCTTAAATTCCGACAGGGAAAGCGTCTTGCCATCAATAGAACGTACTGCGAAATCATAGAAATTTTTGTCCTGTGCATCCACAAGAACCGGCATCAGGCATGCCGCAATAAAGAGAATCAAGTTTTTCATCAGAGGTTAATTTTAGTATGAATATTATTTACTGAAAGGCCGTAAAGATAGACATATTGCGGGGTAAAATAACTACATTTGCCTGCCTTGTTCAATTAAAATAAATTACTAACAATAGATACCTTATGAAACAGACATGATCGCTCTCGCTCACCAAAGGGGATGAAAAGGTATTTGATTTGGCATAACTTTGTTGGATATTCGTTACCTTAGTTGCCATCATCCCTTTAATTGAGTAATTA
>JAISWO010000059.1 GCA_031271045.1 Tannerellaceae bacterium | reverse complement strand
TGGAACAAGTGGGATGTTATTGCTTCGCTTGGCGTAGTAGCTTGCTGCGTGGCATTTTATATTTATTTCTGGTAGAAACGGATTCTGCCTGTCCTGACGAGATACAATTACCCGACATTCGCTTCCGCCATGTGGGTAAAGAGAAAGAGAAAAGAATCGCTCTAAATCCTCTCAGAAGAGAAGCCCGGCAAAAATGGGCAGCCTAAGAGTTTTTTCAGATTGATAATCCATAAAAAAGAGAGTGAGCAAAAAACTTAGTTTTGACACACCCTCCCGTGTCTGTTTTGCTCTTGTTTCTTTTTCCGAATAGTCGTATCTTGCCGCCGAATGATAACAAATAAAATAATGATGTATGATGCTAACTCTTATTAGAAAAAAATCCCTACTTAATGTTTTGGTTGCCTGCTTCCTGGCAACAGCCTGTACGCAGGTGAAAGAAAAGCCCGTAAACGAAGTGATAGACGACGCCCTGGCCCTGGCCGAACAGCAATCGCTCCGGATGGCGGAAAAATATGCGACAGAGGATCGCCTGTTGCCCCGCTCGTTTGCAGGTGGAGAGATGGTGACGTCCGATTCGAAGTGGTGGTGCAGCGGTTTTTTCCCCGGCTTGTTGTGGTATCTGTACGAAAATGACCCTAAGCCCGAACTCCTGAACTACGCCCGGCTATACACCGCACGTATCGAGCAGGAAAAGTATAATACCCATACGCACGATCTGGGATTTATGCTTTATTGCAGTTTCGGCAACGGATTCCGCTTGACGGGCGATACGGCCTACCGTGCGACCTTGCTTACCGGAGCCGGCTCCTTGTCTACCCGCTATAATCCCTCGATCGGTTTGATTCGCTCCTGGGATTATACCAACGGAGGGAAATGGCAATATCCGGTCATTATCGACAATATGATGAACCTGGAATTTCTTTTCTGGGCCTCGCGCGAATCGGGTGATACGCGCTATCATGATCTTTCGGTCAGCCATGCCGATAAAACGATACAAGAACATTTCCGTCCGGACTACAGTTCGTTTCATGTAGTCTCCTACGATACGATTACGGGCCAACCGCACGTGAAACAGACGCATCAGGGGTTCTCGAACGAGTCTGCCTGGGCGCGCGGGCAGGCCTGGGGATTGTACGGTTACACCGTAGCTTACCGGGCGACAAAAGATCCCCGCTACCTTGAACAGGCCCGGCAGATTGCCCGCTTCCTCCTTTCCCATCCCCGTATGCCGGAGGATTACATTCCCTACTGGGATCTGGATGCGCCCAATATACCGGATGCACTGCGCGACGCTTCGGCGGGGGCTATTATCTGTTCGGCGCTGATCGAGCTGAGCGGATATGTGGACGATGCGCTGGCCGGGAGCTACCGGGCGGTAGCCGAGAAGCAGTTGCGCACCTTTGCGTCGCCGGCGTACACGGCCCCGGTGGGCGAGAACGGGCATTTTATCCTTATGCACAGCGTCGGGCACCTGCCGGGAAATTCGGAGGTGGACGTTCCGCTGACGTATGCCGATTATTACTACGTGGAGGCCTTGATGCGTTATAAGAAGTATCTGTCTTCTATCTGAAGAAGGACGCGAGCCGCTGCGTGATGCGGTGGAGCTGCGACCCGGTCATCTCGGTATGAAGCGGGAGGGAGAGGGCGCATTGCGTGAGGCGGCGGGCAACGGACAGGTTGCCCGCCGTACGTATGTAGGGGGCAAAGGCCGGCTGTTGGTCGATGGCAAGGGGGTAGTAGACTGCCGAGGGAATGTCGGCGGCCCGGAGCCAGGCTTGGAGGGCGTCGCGTTTTCCGTTGGGCACCTGGATGGTATACTGGTGATAGACGTGCGTGGAGGCGAGATGGCGGTAGGGCAGGAGGAGGCCGTCCGTTTCTTTCAGCGCCTCGTCGTAGAAGGCGGCGGCCTCCCGGCGGGCCGAGATGAAGGCGTCGATATGGCGGAGTTTGACGTCCAGGAGGGCGGCTTGGAGCGTGTCGAGCCTTGAATTGCAGCCGATCAGTTGATGGTGGTACTTCGCGCTCTGTCCGTGGATGGTGGTCATGCGCAGGGCGTCGGCCAGGGCGTCGTCGGAGGCGATCAGGGCGCCTCCGTCGCCGCAGCCTCCGAGTATCTTGGTCGGGAAGAAGGAAAGGGTTCCGATGTGTCCGATTGTGCCGGCCTTTTGGCGCTGCCCGGTGGGGAAGATGTATTCGGCGCCTAAGGACTGGGCATTGTCTTCGATGACGGCTATGTTGCGCTCTGCGGCAAGGGCCAGGATGGGCTGCATGTCGCAGCATTGGCCGAAGAGGTGGACGGCGATGATGGCGCGGGTGCGTTCGGACAGGGCTTCGCCGACGGCGGCGGGCGAGAGGTTGAAGGTGCGGCTGTCGACGTCGGCCGCAACGGGCGTCAGGCCCAGCAGGATGGCCGCTTCGACGGCCGAGGCGTAGGTGAAGGCCGGGACGATCACCTCGTCTCCCCGGCGGAGGTTGAGGCGCATCAGGGCGATCTGAAGGGCGTCGGTGCCGTTGGCGCAGGGGATGACGTGCGGGGTGTCGAGGTAAGCGGCTAAGTGGGCGGCGAAGAGGTCGACCTCTTCGCCGTTGATATAGCGTCCGCTGTCGACGACCGTCTGCAAGGCGGCGTCCATTTCGCCGCGGAGGCGGCGGTGCTGGGAGGTCAGATCGACCATCCGGATCTTCTCGTCGGGCATCGTGGGGCGGGCTTCGGGCTTATTTGACTTCGCTGCCGGGTTGTACGGGCGCTTCGGGGGTGACGGCGACTAACCGTCCGTCGGCGTCTTCGGCGTAGAGGATCATGCCTTCGGATTCGACGCCTTTGAGCTTGCGGGGCGCCAGGTTGGCGACGAAGCAGACGTGTTTGCCGATCATGTCTTCCGGGCGGTAGTGCGCGGCGACGCCGGAGATGATGGTGCGCCGGTTCAGGCCGTCGTCGATGCGGAACTGGAGGAGCTTGTCGGCTTTGGGCATCTTCACGCAGTCGAGCACGATGCCTGTGCGGATGTCGAGCTTGGCGAAGTCGTCGTACGTGATGGTTTCGCGGATGGGTTTGGCGCGGTAGGTGGCGGCATCGGCGGCTTTGCGCATATCGGCGAGCTTCTGCAGTTGAGCTTGGATGACATCGTCTTCGATTTTTTCGAACAAGAGTTCGGCTTTGCCCAGCGGGTGTCCTGCGGGCAGGAGGTCGGCGGCTCCGAGGCGGTTCCATCCGAAGGGTTCGGCGTTGATCATGCGGAGGATTTTGCCGGCGGCAAGGGGCAGGAAGGGCGCGAAGGCGATGGAGAGGTTGGCGGTGATCTGAAGGGCGATGTTGAGGATGGTGGCGACGCGGGTGGGGTCTGTTTTGATCAGTTTCCAGGGTTCGGCGTCGGCCAGGTATTTGTTGCCGATGCGGGCCAGGTTCATGGCTTCTTTCTGGGCTTCGCGGAAGTGGTAGGTGTCGAGTTGGCGCTCGATGGCGGTTTGTATGTGGGCAAATCCGGCGATGGTTTGGCGGTCGGCTTCGCTGAGTTCGCCTGCCGGGGGGACGATGCCGTCGAAGTATTTATCGGTGAGGACCAGGGCGCGGTTGACGAAGTTGCCGAGGATAGCCACGAGCTCGTTGTTGTTGCGTGCCTGGAAGTCGCGCCAGGTAAATTCGTTGTCTTTGGTTTCGGGGGCGTTGGCAGTGAGGACATAGCGCAGGACGTCCTGCTTGCCGGGCATCTCGCGGAGGTATTCGTGCAGCCAGACGGCCCAGTTCCTGGAGGTGGATATTTTATCGCCTTCGAGGTTGAGGAACTCGTTGGCCGGGACGTTTTCGGGCAGGTTGTACGTGCCTTCGGCGCGGAGCATGGCGGGGAACACGATGCAGTGGAAGACGATATTGTCTTTGCCGATGAAGTGAACGATCTTCGTTTCGGGGTCTTTCCACCAGGTTTCCCAGGTATCGGGGCATAATTCGATGGTGTTGGAGATGTATCCGATTGGGGCGTCGAACCATACGTAGAGGACCTTGCCTGCGGCTCCTTCCACGGGGACGGGGATGCCCCAGTCGAGGTCGCGGCTCACGGCGCGGGGCTGCAATCCCATGTCGAGCCAGCTTTTGCATTGTCCGTAGACGTTGGGTTTCCATTCCTTATGTTCTTCGAGGATCCATTGGCGCAGGAAGGGATCGTATTGATCCAGGGGAAGGTACCAGTGGGTTGTTTCTTTCATCACGGGGACGCTGCCGCTGATGGCGGACTTGGGGTTCAGCAGGTCGGAGGGGCTCAGGGAGGAGCCGCAGCTTTCGCACTGGTCGCCGTAGGCGCGCTCGTTGCCGCAGTGGGGGCAGGTGCCGGTGATGTAGCGGTCGGCGAGGAATTGACGGGCTTCTTCGTCGTAGTATTGCTCGTTGGTTTTCTCGATGAAGGCGCCTTTGTCGTACAGGGTGCGGAAGAAGTCGGAAGCGGTGCGGTAATGGGTCTCCGACGTGGTGCGGGAATAGATGTCGAAGGTGATGCCGAAGTCGTCGAACGATTGTTTGATGATGCGGTGGTAGCGGTCGACAATTTCCTGGGGGCTGACGCCTTCTTTGCGGGCCAGGAGGGTGATGGGGACGCCGTGCTCGTCGGAGCCGCCTATCATCCGCACGTCTTCGCCCCGGAGGCGGAGGTAGCGGGCGTAGATGTCGGCCGGTATATAGACGCCGGCTAAGTGGCCGATATGCACCGGGCCGTTGGCATAGGGCAGCGCTGTTGTTATCAGTGTTCTTTTAAACTGTTTTTGCTTGAATTGTTCTTCCATATCTTTATTTTATTGACCGGCAAAGGTAAAGAATTATCTTCAGACCCGGAAGCGCTGCCTTCCAACGTCGCGGACATGTCCGGCGTCACAGACGCGTCCTCTTTCAAGCCCCCGTACATGTCCGGCGTCACAGACGCGTTCTCTTTCAAGGCCCCGTACATGTCCGGAGGCTTGGAAAATGATTTTTGAAGGTCTCGTACATGTCCGAAGGCTTGAAAAATCTCTTTTGAAGCTCTCGTACATGTCCGGAGGCTTGAAAAATCTTTTTTGAAGGTCTCGTACATGTCCGAAAGCTTGAAAAATGATTTTTCAGGGTCTCGGACAAAAACAGGAGGATGAAAAATGATTTTTCAGGGTCTCGGACAAATGCGGAGGGTTGAAAAATGATTTTTGAAGGTCTTGGACAAAAGCGGGAGGCTGACAACTTACATCCTTGTGGCTTTGTCGAAACATTCCGTTACCGAAGACGCCGGTTTCTTGTCACGGAGCGAAACAAGGACGACGACAAGGAACGAAAACAGGAAGCAGGGCACAATCGAGCCGTAGCCCGTCACGGCGTGCATGTCGAACGATTCCCACAAGATCACGCCTAAGCCTCCGAGCACCATGCCCGACAAGGCGCCGTTCAGCGTGAGCCGTTTCCATAAGACCGACAGCAGGATGACGGGCGAAAAAGTGGCCCCGAACCCCGCCCAGGCGTACGAGACGAAGCCCATGACCGTGCTCTCCGGATACCAGGCCAGCAGGACGGAGATGATCGTTACCAGGAAGATCGACAGGCGGCTCAGAATCGCCGACGTGCGGCCCGACGTGTCCCGGCGGATCGCCAGGTAGAGGTCGTTCACCATCGCCGAACCGACCACCAGCAACTGGGCCGACACCGTGCTCATGATCGCCGCCAGGATGCCCGACAGCAGGATGCCGCTCATCCACGAGTAGAATAATTCGGAAGCAAAGCGCAGGTAGATCCGCTCGGCCGCCGCCTGGTTGGCGTAGGTGACGCCCTGGGCGTCGAGGTAGGCCTTGCCCAAAATGCCGATGGCTACGGCCGCAAACAGCGAGATGATCACCCACAGCATGGCGATGATCCGCGAACGGCGGATGTCGTCGGCTTTGCGAATGGCCATGAATCGAACCAGGATATGCGGCATACCAAAGTATCCCAGCCCCCAGCCTAAGCCGGAGATGATTTCGCCGGTGAAATTGTCTGTCTGAGACGAAAAGAACGTCCCCCATACAAAGTCGCCGGAGAAAATCGTAGAAATGCTCGCGTCCGAAATCTTCCCGAACAATATAATAGGCACAATAAAGATCGTGAAAAACTGTATCAGGCTCTGGAAAGCGTCCGTCCAGCAGACCGCCCGGAAGCCGCCCATAAACGTATAGACGAGCACCGTCAGGGCGCTCGCAAACAGCGCCACCCGGTAATTCAGACCGAAAAGCTCCTCGAAGAGCTTCGACTCGGCACTGAATCCCGACGCCACATACAGCAGGAAGAAGACCAACACAATGGCCGAACAGATAAACCGGATGGCCGGCGATTGAGTCTGGAAACGGTTCTGAAGATACTCCGGTATCGTGATCGAATCGCCAAAGCAGAAAGAGAAATTGCGCAGCCGGCGGGCCACCACCTTCCAATTCATGTACGTGCCGATAATCAAACCGATCGCAATCCAGCAAGCCTGGTAACCGAACAAATAAGCCGTCGCCGGCACACTCATAAACAACCACGCACTCATGTCCGAAGCCTGCGTACTCAAGGCCGTCACCCAGGGCCCCATTTCCCGGCCTCCCAGAAAATAAGACGATACGCCACTCTTGGATTTCTTGTAGAAATACCCGCCGATCACTAACAATGCCGCCATATAGACGAAAAAAGAAACATAAATGCCTATCTTATCTTCCATAAATCTTATCCTGCTACATTAAACTATATTGTATTCATTATTCACTGTGTACGATTCAGTACTTTCGAGCGCAAATATAAAAAAAGTAAGCGTTCCGGAATAATATTTTGATTAAAAAACATTGAACTGCGTATTATTTTGTTTCAAAACGAGGTTTGATAAAAAATAAAATGTTACGTTTGCACATTCTTTAATAGACAATATGAAATTTATGAGAAGATTGCTAGTATTATCAGCCCTCTGCGCCACCCTGGCAGGCGCATTGCCGGCGCAACAGACCATCAACCCCGACACGACGGTCGTCACCAAACATCAGACAGTCATCCGCGGACAATCCATCGCTTACACCGCCACCACAGGCATGCAACCCGTCCTGGATGAAGAAGGAAAAGCCCTCGCGGCAGTCAACTACACCTATTATGAGCGCGACGGCGTCAAAGATCGCGACCACCGGCCTTTCGTTATCTCTTTCAACGGAGGCCCCGGATCGGCCACCATCTGGATGCAGCTCGGATACACCGGCCCCGCCTTGCTCAAAATCGACGACGAGGGATACCCCGTCATGCCCTACGGAACGGAAAACAATCCTTACTCTATATTAGATGTGGCGGACATCGTGTACGTCAACCCGGTCAATACCGGCTACTCGCGTATCCTCGACCCAGAAACCGACAGCAAGCAGTTCTTCGGAGTCAACGAAGATATTAAGTACCTGGCCACCTGGATTACCACCTTCATCACCCGCGCCAACCGCTGGACCTCGCCCAAATACCTGATCGGCGAAAGCTACGGCACCACGCGCGTCTCAGGCCTCGCCCTCGAACTTCAGAGCGCTCACTGGATCTTCCTCAACGGCGTCATACTCGTCTCGCCCACCACCTTGGGCCTCCGACGCGAAGGCCCTGTCGCCGAAGCGCTCTCATTGCCTTATATGACCGCCACCGCCTGGTACCACAAAGCCCTCGCACCCGACCTGCAACAAAAAGACCTCCTCGACATCCTCCCCGAAGTCGAACAGTTTACCGTCGAACAGTACATACCCGCCCTCACCTGGGGTGGATCCCTCGACAACAACCGGCGACGCGACATCGCCTCCAAAGTGGCCCGATACTCCGGCATACAGGAAAAAGCCATCTTGCAACGCAACCTCGTCATCCCTGTTTCTTTCTTCTGGAAAGAGCTGCTGCGCGAACGGGGATTCACCGTCGGACGCTTGGACTCCCGCTACAAAGGCATCGACGTCATGGACGCCGGAGAACGCCCCGAATACAATTCCGAACTGGAATCGTGGCTGCACTCCTTCACCCCGGCCGCTAATTACTATATGCGCAACGTGCTGAACTATCAAACCGATCTGCAATATAATATGTTTGGCCCCGTGCGACCCTGGAATCAGACCGGCGACAATACGGGGCGCAACCTGATGACTGCCGTCGCGCAAAACCCCTACCTGCAAGTCCTCTTGCAGTCCGGATACTACGACGGCGCCTGCGATTATTTCAATGCCAAATACAACTTCTGGCAAATGGATAAAGCCGGCAAATTCCAAGATCGCTTCGACTTCAAAGGATACCGCGGAGGGCACATGATGTACCTCCGGCACGAAGACCTCCAACAGGCAAACGACGACCTGCGAGCGTTTTTTAACCGTACCATCCCCAAAGACGGCCAACCGGCCCAATATAAATAATATGCGACATTCTACTCTACTTATTTTTCTTGCCGGCATCCTCTACCTCTGCGCCTGCACCGCCCCGGGGCATCGTGCCGAGGTAGACGATACGGCTCTCGGCTTCGCTCGCCTCGAAAAGGAACGTGCCGAACTTGCCGCCCAAGCTTCGCAGACCTCCGGCGCCGAACTTGCCGCCGTGCTCCGCACCATGCTCGACCGTGGAATGTGGGAAGAGGCCTGCCGTATCATCGACGACGAAGCGGCTCCGCTCGACAGCGCCGACCGCAACGTCCTCATGGCTCGCTATCGCTTTCTCCACAGCGATTACCAGGAAGCTGCCCGCCTGACCGACGCCGCCCTCCAAGCCTCGCCCCACCATCCGGACGCCCTCAAAATGCAGATACAACTCCTGATCGAAGCCTGGCTCCTGACCGATGCCATCGACGCCTGCCAACGCCTGGCCTCCCTGCATCCGCAAGACCTGGAGGCGCAGTTGCTCCTGGGCAAAGCCTTGCTGCTCGCCCGGAAGTACGACGAAGCTTCCACCTTGGTCGCCACCCTGCACCGACAATTTCCCGACAACGGGAAGGTCTACCTCCTCGAGGCCGACATCCACTTCTGGAACCTGCATCCCGAAAAGGCCGAGCCGCTGCTCGTCCGCTCGCTGGAGCTCGAACCGTTCGATGCCGACGCCCGCTTCAGCTACGGTTATGCCATCTGGCGACGGGTGGATGCTACGCAGCTCGATCGCATGGCTGCACAGTGGGAGTTGGCCCTCGCCCTGCATCCCTTGCACTTCCGGACGCATTGGCACTGGGGCAACGGACACACGAACCTTACCTTCGTCGATTATGCCGACCCCGATGAAGACGAAATACGCCGCCGCCTTGCTCCGGCCGACAGCCTCTTCAGCGCCGGACATGCCGACCAGGCCATCGCCCTGACGCACCTTGTCGGGAACGACTATCCGCAGTCGGTCCTCCCACAGATGCACCGCGCGTCCTTGTGGTATGCCGACTTCGACCATCCGGGCCGCGCCGGACGCCTGGACTCGGCCCTCGTCCTCTTCGCCGGCATCCTCGAACGCAAGCCTCACTATGGCCCGGCCCACAATGGCTTGTCCGCCGTCATCAAATCCAAACGCATCCCCTACCTGTCGACCTGCGATTCCATCACCTCGGTCTTGCGGCATACGAAAATAGCCGACGGAGCCGCCTTTGCAAAGGTCTTCCCCGACGCGAGCTATTTTCCGGGTGTAGTAGCCAAAGCGATGGCCTGGAATCAACTGTACACCGCCATCGTCTACTTCCCTTTCCTGGCCAAACAGGAAGAAGCCTTCGTCATCCCGCCTCTGCATAAGGACCTGGCTATTGCCATGAACAGCCCCTACTTCCGCTATGCCACCACTTTCGATAACCGGCAGTGGATGGACATCCGCGGCGTAGGAAGCGGAGCGGCTGCCATCGAATACGTCGAACGGGGAGCCTATGGCGAACGCAATGTCATCCTCCACGAATACGTGCACCTCTTCCACGAAAGTGTACTGACCGACTACCAGAATCGCCGCATCCGCGCCTTGTATTACAGCGCCATGGAAAACGACCGTACCCTCGATTACTACTCCCGGAATAACGAGCACGAGTATCTGGCCCAAACCTACCCGGCTTACTTTGAAGCGGAGAAGGTTCATCCCCTCGACTTTAAATCCATGAATACAACGTCCGCCCTTGTGGCCAAAGATCCGCAGATGTATGCCTTCTTAGATAGCCTGACAGGCAATGAGCGGCGCTATCTCGCCGGAGACCGGCAGGCGATGGCTTCCAACTGGGCGCAGGTCTACATCAACCTCAGCCGCAAGCAGGCCGCACAACCCCGCCTTGCCGCCGCCTTGCTCGATACGGCGCTCATCTGCGATCCTGCCTACCAACCGGCCCACCTCGCCTACGCCCGCCTCCGGATTGAACAGGGCCAATACGACCAGGCGCTGCAATCCATCCAAGCCTCCCAACGCATAGATTCAACCTATGCGCCGACTTACCAGGCTTACGCCGAATGGGTCAAAGTAGCGGCCGCCGATTCGTCCCTCGACGAGCAGATCGCCTGGATGCAGAAAGCGCTGGCCCTCGAGACAGACTATCAGACCCGCGCCGGAATGACCGTTTACCTCAGACGTCTCTATGCCGACAACGGGAGAGTCGAAGAAGCCGTCGCCCTCATGGAAGGCTACATACGCGAAGGTTCGGAAATATCCACTTACCTGCGCGACCGCAAAGACGATGCACGGATGTTTGTCGCTTCCCAGCACGCCCTGGCGGGCAACCGCAGCGCCTTGTCCGAGATGGACCGCTTAGTCCGGCAGAAGCCGCAGAACTACGCTTACGTCATGGATTATGCCGACGCCCTGGCAGCCAACAGCGAATACGAACAGGCCATTTCGCTTGTGGCCAATTCGCAGCGCATCTTCCTGTCCAACCGCAACCGCCGGGCCGACTTCGACTTGCGGATAGCCGACTATTACGCATTGGCCGGGCAAACCGACTCGGCGCAGGTCTACTACCGTTTCTGTATAGATAGCGGCAAAGCGTTGACTCCGACCGACTCCGCCCGCCTGCGCAGCCTCTCCGCCCGCTTATATCCCGACGCTCCCCTGCGCTGAGAAAGTTCAGCCGTCCGTCTGAGAAAGTTCAGCCGCTCGCCTGAGAAAGTTCAGCCGGGCGCCTGAGAAAGTTCAGCCGAACGGCTGCAAAAGAAATTCCTCCGGAAAAACCGGAAAGATTGTATAGGTCTTATTTAATATCAAACAATTGAATCAATGAAAAGAATCGCAATGAGTATTTGCTTGTTACTAACAAGCGTTGTGTTATTGGCTCAAAACAGAACGATCAGCGGCCGTGTCTTCTCGGCCGAAGACGACGAGCCGATAATTGGAGCCACCGTAATAGTGAAGGGGACTTCCATCGGAGCTATTACGTCGATCGACGGGGACTTCTCAATACAAGCGCCCGTATCCGCTACTACCCTTATCGTTTCTTACGTAGGTATGCTCTCGCAGGAACTCCCGATCACGCCCGTCATGACCATTCGCCTGGCTACGGCCAGCCAACTGCTCGACGAGGTGGTCGTCACGGCTCTGGGAATCTCCAAAGAGAAAAAGGCGCTGGGCTATGCTGTGCAGGACGTTAAATCCGAACAGCTCACGCAAGGGGCTAATACCTCGCTCACGGGCGCTTTGCAGGGGAAGATCTCCGGCGTCGACTTCTCGCCCACCAGCGGGATGCCGGGCGCATCGGCCAAGATGGTCATCCGCGGCTCGCGCTCCTTCACCGGCAATAATACGCCGCTCTACGTCGTCGACGGGATGCCGGTGGCCTCGACTTCCGACTGGGGAACGGGCGACTCGGTGTCGGGAACCGACAATGCGAACCGTTCGTTCGACATCGACCCCAACGACATCGAAAGCATCAATATCCTCAAAGGACAGGCCGCCTCTGCACTCTATGGAATGAGGGCATCGAACGGCGTTGTCATCATCACCACCAAGAGCGGCCGGAATGCGAAGAAGGGCAAAGCCCAGATCACCTTCTCGTCGTCCTTCAGTTCCGACCGCATCGCGCGGACTCCCGAACTGCAAACGAACTACGCCCAGGGATCCGCCGGCAAATACGCACCGGCCGGACAAGCCTCCTGGGGGCCGCTCATCTCCGAACTGCCGAACGATCCTACTTACGGAGGCAACAACTTCGGCTATCCCGGCAAATATTTCGTCCAGCAGGTGGCTACGGCCAATGGCCTGACGCGCGACGATGCCGCCGCCTGGGTCGAGCCCGGTACGTACGACAATATCAACGACTTCTTCCGCTCCGGATACGTGTGGAACAATTCGCTGAACGTTCAGAAGGCTACCGACGCAGGCAGCTATTCGTTCTCGCTCGGTAGCGCCAACCAGGAAGGGATCGTCCCCGGAACCGGCATGGAACGCTACAATACGAAGCTGGCCGCCGAAACCTTGCTGAGCGAACACTTCACCACCGGCTTTACCGGCAATTTCGTCTATTCGCGCATCGACAAGCAGCAGGGAGCCAACGACGGTATCGTCTCCAGCGTCTTCCTCGCCCCGCCTTCCTACAATTTCAAGGGCATACCCAATTCGGCCTACGGCGATCCTTACACCCAAGTCTCGTACCGCACCGTTTCCCGCTGGGGAAATCCTTACTGGATCTCGGAATACTGCTCGTACTACGAAAAGAATCAGCGCTTCTTCGGTAACGCTTACCTGGACTATAAGACTGATTTCGGAACTGCCAACCATTCCATCGACGTGAAATATACGCTCGGAACCGACGCCTATCAAACCAATTACACCAACCTGAATGCCTACGGCTTCCGCGACGGTAGAGGGTCGATACAAACGAGAGGAGTTACGAAGTTCACCCTTAATTCGCTCCTGACGGCTACGTACGAATGGAAGATTAACGACGACCTCACGTTCGACGCCTTGCTGGGAAATGAAATCGTCCATACGACCAGCAAAATCTACGAAGTAAACGGCAACGATTTCAACTTCAAGGGATGGAATCATGTCAACAATGCCTCGGTATACAGCAGTTCCGAAAGCTATCCCTCCCTCTCGCCCCAGCAGGAACGTACGGTCGGCTTCTTCGGCAACCTCTCCCTCTCGTACCGCAATATGCTTTACCTGAATGTGACGGGACGTAACGACGTGGTCTCTACCATGCCGCGCGGCAACCGGTCGTTCTTTTATCCGTCGGTATCGAGCAGTTTTATCTTCACCGAGCTGGATGCCTTGAAGAACGACATACTCACCTTCGGAAAGCTGCGCCTCTCGTATGCCGAAGTAGGTATGGCCGGCGCTTATTATCCGGATTATTACAACAAGGGATCTTATAGCGGAGGCTTTATCAGCGGCATCACCATCCAATACCCGATCAACGGACAAATGGGATACCGCAAGTCGACCACCGTCTACGATCCCAACCTGAGGCCCCAGAATACGCAATCGTACGAAGGAGGGCTGGATCTGACCTTCCTCAGCGGACTGTTTAGCCTGAGTTATACGTATTCCCGGCAGAATGTGACCGATCAGATCTTCTCCGTTCCCTTGCCACGCTCCACCGGCGCCTCGTCTTTCTATACCAACGGAGGACGTGTACATACCGATGCGCACGAAATCTCGCTGGGCATTAAACCCATCAACAAGCAGAACATCGCATGGGATCTTAACTTCAACTTCTCGAAGATCGACAACTACGTAGATGAACTGGCCGAAGGCGTCTCCAACATCTTCCTCGGAGGATATACCTCGCCCAACGTCCGGGCGATGGAAGGCGAGAAGTATCCCGTCGTCTGGGGAGCTTCCTACCGCAGAGACAGTAAAGGCAATATCGTCATCACCGAAGCCGGGATGCCCGTCGCCGGAGGCGAAGGTGTGATTGCCCGAACGGCGCCCGACTTTACGCTGGGCTTCAATACGTCGCTTTTGCTCTATAAATTCCGCCTGTCCGCTACCTTCGACTGGCGCAAAGGGGGGCAGATCATGGCCGGCACCAACGGCGAACTGGATACCTACGGCGTGAGTAAGGAATCGGGCGACGACCGCGACCGGGGCTACGCCCTCTCGACCGGCGTCGTGCAGACCGGCGTCGACGCCGACGGCGAACCCATTTACAGCGACGTGCAAACCATCCGGATCCCCGCCGAACAGATCGAAGCCTACTATACGACCCGTGCCAGCATCTGGGAAAGCCGCGTCTCGGACAACGACTTTGTGAAGCTCCGCGAAGTATCGCTCGCTTATCCGTTGTACAAGAGTTCTTCCGTCGAGGTCAATGTCAACCTCTTCGCTCGCAATCTCCTGCTCTGGGCCAAGGTGAAAAACATCGACCCCGAAACAACGCAAGGGAACAACAATATGGCGGGGACTTTCGAACGTTTCTCGCTACCGCAAACCTCCAGCTATGGCCTGGGATTCAATATCAAGTTTTAATCTCTAACAGACAGTTAATATGAAACAACAAATTATACGCGGGGCGCTGCTTTGCGTCAGCTTAACTTCCTTCCTGGGATGGACCGCCTGCTCGGATGATACGTTGGACGAAATCAACAAAGACCGCAACCATCCGACCGCCGTCTCTTCCAACTTTATTATCACGCACATAGAAACCAGCACCGCCTTCAGTATCACGGGAGGCGACTTCAACAGCTACCTCGCCGTCTGCCTCGAACACGAAGCCGGGGCCGCCGAGCAGATGTTCAATACCGACCATCGCTATGTGTCGATGGAAGAACCCAGCAGTTTCGGTAACCAATGGGCGGAAGCCTACACTGTCCTGGCCGATTGCAAGGATATTATCAGCATCTGCTCCGAAGGCGGAGCCGAAGAGGGTAATCTCGTCAACCGGGGCATCGCCAAGACCATCATGGCCTATAACCTGGCCTTGATCACCGACCTCTTTGGCGACGTGCCCTGGACGGAAGCGCTCGACTTCGTCACCTATATGTCGCCCACCCTGGACAAACAGGAGACAATCTACAACGACGTCTTCGCGCTGCTTGATGAAGCCTTGGCCGACCTGGGCAGCGGCAGCAAATCGACCGTAGGCAATGCCGACGTCTACTACGGCGGCGACGTATCGCTATGGACAAAGGCCGTCTACGCCCTGAAAGCCCGCTACACGATGCGCCTGCTCGGACGCGCCGCCGACCGGACCTCGGCGCTGAACAACGTACTGAGCTACATCGACAAATCCTTCACCTCGGCCGCCGAAGAAATGAAGCTCGACCATTACGACGCCGCTACGATGTTTAATCCTACGTACGTCTTCTGCCGCAGCCGCGATTTGAACGGACTAAGTAAGAGTTTGATGGACAAATTCATCACCCGCAACGATCCGCGGGCCAACCAGGTGGCCGTCAACACCTCTTACGAACTCATCACACCCGACGACGCGGCCTACAACCCCATCCCCAACGGTACGGGCGATAAGATGCAGGGCGTTTACAGCCAGGCGGCCACCAACTGGTCGGAAACAGCTCCCACCCAACTGCTGAGCTACCACGAACTGCTCTTCCTCAAGGCCGAAGCCCAGGCGCGCCTCGGGCAGGATGCTTCCGTCACGCTCCGCAACGCCGTGGCCGTCTCGTTCGAGAATCTGGCCGTCAGCCTGCGCGCCGCCATCAGTTCGACGTTCAAGAACAAAGTCTCCGGCTCCGTCACCCTCTCGTCCGAGGCGGGAGGCGCCTACTTCGATGCCGTTGGAGCTGCGCGCTACGCCGCCCATCCGTTGCAGGAAGTGATGGTCGAGAAATACCTCGCTTTCTTCGGCGCCTCGGGCGAATCGGTCGAAGCCTTCTCCGACTACCGCCGCCTGACCTACCTCAACGAGCCCTTCATCGAGCTGGCCAACCCCAACAATGCCGCCAGCACCGACTACCCCAAAGGACATTTCCCCCTGCGCCTTGCCTACGGTTCGGGCGACACGACAACCAACCCTCACATAGCCGAGGCCCAGGGTGACGGCTCCTTTGTATACAGCGAACCTGTCTGGTGGGCCGGCGGAACGCGCTGATACGTATTGCAGTCATACAATTCATACTCTCTCTCTGAAACGGGAATCGTCCATAAGTGACGGTTCCCGTTTTTCTTTTTTTTCAAAGCAAGCCCTTCTCCCCTTGGCGTTTACCCCGGTTGGTGTAAGCCTGTAATAGATTTTTTCTATCTTACCCCGGTCGGGGTAAGTCTCAAGGAGTAGTGGTTGGCGTTTACCCCGGTCGGGGTAAGCCTCAGGGAGTAGTGCTTGGCGTTTACCCCGGTCGGGGTAAGCCTCAGGGAGTAGTGGTTGGCGTTTACCCCGATTTTTTTTCTGACCATTTTATGCAAGGAAGAAATGCAATGAATGGGATTTCTCTTTTTATGTAGAAAAGATAGGATAAATAAAACTTTCATCTTCTTTATTGGAAGTAGTTAAGGAAGAAATCGACTGACAAAGGCTTTGCGAGGAGACCGGAGAGGGAGAGAGGTCGGAGGAGCTGCCGAAGAAGACGTCGGGGAGAGGTTGGAGGAATGTCGTAAGGCGGATTGCAAACCCGTTCCTGCGTGAAAAAAACGCCTATCTTTGCCAAGGTTTAACAGGTAATATGGGTCCTATGATGAATAAAAGAAATGTCTTGATTGTATTTTCCCTCTCCTTTTGCATGCTGTGCAGCCTGGCGGCGCAGGAAAAACGCTTCACCGTCAGCGGGACGGTGCGCGACGCCGGCAATGGCGAAGACCTTATCGGAGCAGAAGTCGTCCTCAAAGGGACGCGCACCGGCGCCGTATCGAACGCCTACGGATATTATGCCCTTACGCTGCCACAAGGAACCTACACGCTGGTCTTCTCCTACGCCGGATATGTACGGCACGAAGTCGACGTCGATCTCACGGCCGATAAACGCCTGCACGTCGTGATGCAGGAAGATGCGCGGGAACTGTCCGAAGTGGTCGTCTCGGCAGGGAAGAAAAACGAGAACGTCGTCAAAGCCGGAATGAGCGCCGACAAGCTCTCGGCCAAAGCCATCCGGGCCATGCCGGCGCTGATGGGCGAAGTAGACGTTATCAAGGCCATTCAGCTCCTCCCCGGCGTCCAGCCAACCTCGGAAGGTTCGTCCGGCTTCAGCGTCCGCGGCGGTGGGCACGACCAAAACCTTATCCTCCTCGACGAAGCGACCGTCTACAATGCCTCCCACCTGATGGGCTTCTTCTCCGTCTTCAACAACGACGCCATCAAAGATGTCACCCTCTACAAAGGCGACATACCGGCCTCCTTCGGCGGACGACTCTCGTCGCTGCTCGACATCCGCACCCGCGACGGTAATACGCAGCGATACGCCGCCACAGGGGGCGTCGGACTTATCTCCAGCCGCCTGACTGTCGAAGGCCCGCTGGGAAACAACGCCTCCGCTATCGTCTCGGCCCGCCGGACGTACGCCGACCTCTTTTTAGCCTTCGCCTCGGACGAGAACCTGAGGAAGTCGTCGCTCTACTTCTACGACATGAACGCCAAACTCAACTACCGCATCGACGACAACAACCGCCTCTTCCTCGCCGCTTACCTGGGGCGGGACCACTTCGGCGCCTCCGTAGCCGGCATGGGCTTCGGCAATAAAACCGCCACCCTGCGCTGGAACCATATCTTCTCGCCCAAACTGTTCTCCAACTTCACCCTCGTGGGCAGCGCCTACGATTATTATCTGCGAAGCGAAATCAGCTCGCAGCTCAGTCAGGAACTCACCTCCGGCCTCGAAGACTACGGCCTGAAGGCCGACTTCTCCTACCACCCCCACCCGGCCCACACCCTGAGGTTCGGATACAACTTCACCTACCACGCCTTCCTGCCCGGCGAAGGAGGAGGCGTCGGCGAAAGCTCCATCATCGGACGTGTAGCCCTGCCCAAAGAATTTGCCGCCGAAAACGTAGCCTACGTCGCCGCCGAAACAGACCTCGCCGGCAAACTCAAACTCAAGTACGGACTGCGTTTTTCGTCCTTCCACAACCTCGAAGGCCGCACGCATACGAACGTGCAGGTAGAACCCCGCGCCGGCCTCGCCTGGATCTTCAACGACCTCCACTCCCTCAAGGTCGGCTACTCGCGAACCGTGCAATACATACAACTCGCCTCCAACTCCTCGGCCGGATCGCCGCTCGATATGTGGTTCCAATCCTCCGCCTACGTCAAACCCCAGCTATGCGACCAACTGGCCGCCGGCTACTTCCGCAACTTTGCCGGCGACGCCTACGAAGCCTCCGCCGAAATCTACTACAAAAACATGCGCAACGTAGTCGACTTCAAAGACCACGCAAGCTTGATGATCAACAAAGACATGGAGAAGGAACTGCGTTTCGGACGCGGATACGCCGCCGGACTGGAGCTGATGCTGCGCAAGAAGCAAGGACGCTTCAACGGATGGATCAGCTATACGCTCTCGAAGAGCCGGCGCACCATCGACGACGTAAACGACGGACGAGAATACCGCTCGCCTTACGACAAACCCCACAACGTTTCCGTTGTCGCCACATACGAACTCTCGCCCAAGGTCGCCGTCTCGGCCAACTGGGTATACGCCACCGGCGCTCCCGTCACCTATCCCACCGGACGCTTTCAGGTGGAAAACACTTACGTCCCGCTCTACTCCGGACGCAACGAATACCGCTATCCCGACTACCACCGCCTCGACCTCTCGCTCACCTGGCAGCTCTCCCGCCCCGGCCGCCTCCGGCACGAGCTGAATGTCTCGCTCTACAATGCCTACGGGCGCAAGAACGTCTGGACCATCCTCTTCCGACAGGAAGAAGGGCAGCCCGATGTCTCGTATGCCGAAAAGATCTATTTATTCACCTTCATACCGTCTATCACATGGAATTTTTCCTTCTAAACCGACAGGCTGCCGCATGGACGCTGTCCGTTGTCCTCCTTGCCGGCCTCTCCTCTTGCCAGGAAAGGGTATTCATCGACACCACCGCCTCGGCTCCGCGCTTAGTCATCTACGGATACCTCACCACCGACACCCTGGCGCACGCGATCCGCCTCACCCGTTCGTCCGGCTACTTCTCGACCGGCAAACCCGATGGCATTTCCGGCGCCCAGGTCACTATCCGTCGCCAAGATGGCGCCTGGCCCCTGACCGAATCGCCCTCGGAACCGGGCCTCTACCGGACAGCCGACAACGTGGCCGGGCAAATCGGCGAAACCTACACCCTCAACGTCTCCGTCGACTTCGACGGCGACGGGCAGCCGGAGGAATACGAAGCCATCTCCTTCCTTCCCCCGGCGCCGCAATTGGATTCAATCGCCGTACAGCCCTCCTCCTTGTCGGATCATCACATGGAAGTATTAACCTGGGGACGCCTTCCTGAAGGAGAAATAAATTACTTCAGCTTCCACCTCTACCTCAACGGGCGCATAGTGAATGATTCCCTGCAAGGCTATTCGATCAGCAATGATGAGTATTTGCAAAAGAAGTACATCGAAGCCCTTCCGGTCAGCTACCTGAATCAACGGAGGGAAGCGTCGGAGCTGCAAGACGGTGACTCGCTTACGCTCCAAGTAGAAGGCATCACCAGGGAGTATGCTCTTTTTATTACCAATGCACAGTCGGAATACCGGGGATCCATGCCCCTGTTCAGCGCCCCCCCGGCCAATATCGAGACCAACATCCGCCGCCTCGCTCCTTCCGGCAGCGACGTCGCCGGCTTCTTCACCGCCTTTTCCGTCAATCGGGTTGCAATGATCTATCGCTAAGAATATTCAGGAACCTCCTCTCCGAATCGGAATGGATAGCCTCGTACCGATCGGGTGGCGTTGCGATAGCCAGGATGTGTATACGAATGTCGGGGACGGCAGCTAATGCTTCGGCGCAAGCCCGTAAGGTGGCGCCCGACGTAACGACGTCGTCCACTAAGAGTACACTTTTTCCGGCAAGTCCTTCGGCCTGGTTGAGCGAGAAGGCGTTCCGTACGTTCAGCCAGCGTTCCTCAATGCCCCGGCGGGTTTGCGTTTTCGTCGACAGATGACGCTGGATGGCTGTGGAGCAAATGGGTACGTGTAGGACGGAGGCAATGCCCTGGCAGATCCATTCGGATTGGTTATATCCCCTCGCCCGTTCTTTCTTCCGGTGAAGGGGTACGGGGATCAGGTAGTCGAGCGACGTATAGGGCGCATGTTCTTGCAGGTTAAGGATGGCCTGGCGTCCGAGATGATAGGCTAATTGTTCGTCCCCATAATACTTGAGGGAGTGGATCATGCGTTGTACGTTGCTCCCTTTGTTATAAAAGAGAAAAGCCGTTGCATCTTCGATCTGAACCTTGTCGGCGAAAAGTTCTGCAACAGGATTGTCCGCCCGGCGGTGGAAGTTGGTGTAAGGCAGGGAATAGAGACAGGACAGGCAGATGTGTTTCTCGTCGTCAAGCAGTAAGTTATTGCATGCGGCGCAGAGCCTGGGAAAGAAAAGGTCGAAGAGTTTACTCCATCCATTCCATAGAATCATAGTCTATTCCTTTTAGTAGTTGTTGCAGGCAGCAGATGATCGCCGGGCGCTCGAATCCCCGCCCGGCTGCAAAGCGGTATAGCTGTGCAAAGGCTTCGTGTTCGTCTTTCCTTCTTAGTGTTTTTTGCTTCTTTGCCAACAGATCCAGAAGGCCGGACCGGTAGGCTTGTTCGTCAATGGCCTCCAACGATTCCCGGCAGATGGCTGCCGGTATGCCTTTCCGGCGCAGCTCCTGCGCTATCTTGATGCGTCCCCAGTGATTGAACTGTAGCCGGTCGTTGACAAAGCAGCGGGCGTAACGTGCTTCGTCGATAAACCCTTCTTTCTTCAAGGCTGCGACGATCCGTCCTTCGGCTTCGTCCGACAGTCCGGCGGTCTGCGTCTTTTTTTGTATGTCCTGCACGCACCGTTCGGCGCTGGAGCAGTAAGCCGCCAGGCGGCTGAGTATTTCGTTTTCTGATTTCATAATTGAGCTTTGATGATCCGGTCTTTTCCCGACAGGTCGCGGATGAGTTCCTGCTTCGCATATCCTTCGGCGGCCAGGATGTTGAGCGTTTCCCGGCCGAGCTGCGCATTGATCTCGAAGTAAAGAGATCCGTTCTCCTGCAATCTCCCGCCGGCGAAACGGGCAATGGCGCGGTAGAAAACCATCGGGTCGTCATCGGGTACAAAAAGTGCCTGCGCAGGCTCGTAGAGCAGTACGTTCCGTTCCATACCGGCCTTTTCGCTCTCCCTTACGTAGGGAGGATTGCTTACGATCAAGTCGAAGGGGCCGCCGACCTTGCCGTCTTGTCGCCGGTCGAGGATGTCTGTCCGGAGGAATGAAACGCTTGCCTCGTTGATCTGCGCATTCTCCCTGGCCAGGTTCAGCGCATCCTCCGACACGTCGATGGCCGTCACCTCCGAACCCGGCAGCTTGCGCGCCAGCGTGACGGCGATACATCCGCTTCCGGTGCCGATGTCGAGTATCCGGGCTTTCTTCCCTTCATAGTCTTTCAGGATACAGGCAACCAGCTCTTCCGTTTCGGGACGGGGAATCAAGGCCCGCTGATCGACCCGGAATGTCAATCCGCAGAAGGAAGTCTGCCCCACAACGTACTGAACCGGCTCTCCTTGCCTTAGCCGTTCCGCCATCTCCCGGACAGTATGCGCCTCCATCCCGGATAATTCTTTACCTTTGCCCATCAGAAGCTGGTAGGGTTGTATCCCGCATACGTGTTCCATGATCAGGCGGGTAAAACTCCGTATCTCTTCCGGAGGATAGACGTCCTTCAGCGAATGATGTATGTAAGTGATTGTTTCAATCATGTCCAGTCTGATTTTAACGCAAAGATAATACAAAAACAATGGAGGCAGCAGAACACTATATGGCGCGTTGCATCGCCCTGGCAAAACATGGAGGTGGCAAAGTGAATCCGAATCCCTTAGTCGGGGCAGTTATCGTACACAAAGGCAGGATCGTCGGCGAAGGCTTTCACCGCAAATACGGCGAAGCACATGCGGAGGTAAACGCTGTCGCATCGGTCGAAAACCCGGCCTGCCTGCCGGAATCCACGCTATACGTCAACCTTGAGCCTTGCAGTCACCATGGTAAAACGCCTCCCTGCACGGAGCTGATTATCCGCAACCGGATCCCTCGCGTGGTCGTGGCCTGCACGGATCCTTATCCGGAAGTTGCGGGCCGGGGTATCCGCCGCCTGCGGGAAGCAGGCGTCGAGGTGATAACGGGCGTCCTGGAGAAAGAGGCTTCCGAACTAAACAGGGTCTTCATCACAAGTCATACCCTTCGGCGTCCTTACATTTATTTAAAGTGGGCGCAGAGCATAGATGGTTTTATCGACCGCATACGCACCGACGCCTCCATCCCTCCCGTCCTCTTCTCTTCTCCCCTTATGCTTCAGCAGGTGCATAAGAAACGTTCGGAAGTGATGGCGATTATGGTCGGTACGCACACGGCTTTATTAGACAATCCGTCGTTGACGGTCAGGCGCTGGAGTGGGAACTCTCCCATAAGGATCGTCCTGGACCGGAACCTTTCAATACCGTCGCACTATCACTTGATGGACGGGACGACGCCGACGCTGGTCTTCACAACCGTAGAACGCACCAGCGACAACAACGTGACGTATATTCCCATTGATTTCAGCCGTAACGTGCTCCAACAAGTGTTGGATCACCTGTACGCCTGCCGGATCACCTCGCTTCTGGTGGAAGGCGGCGCCCGCTTGCTGACGCATTTCCTGCAAGAGAAACTATGGGATGAAATACAAGTGGAAACATCTCCCATCCGGCTGGTAGAAGGCGTCAAAGCTCCCTCAATCGGATAAACGGTTATGGAGAAGAAACTTCACGACAAGGAACTGGGCGCCATCATCCTGCGAACCAATCACAGAGCAGTTCGCTATTCGTTGAAAATAAGCAAAGGTATCATCGTCGCTACAATGCCCGTAGAAGGGAGTGAAAAGATCCTGCTCGATATGATCCGCAAGAACAGGGACAAACTGCTGGAAGCACTCAGGGAGACTTCCTCCAACCGTCTTGTCCTGAACGACGCTACCCGGATGCAGACGCATACCTTCACCCTGCATATCTTCCGTACGGAAAGGGCGAACTTCTATATGAGATTGGATAAGGGGATTTTGCATATCGCCTGCCCTCAGCAAACAAATTTCGACAATGAACAGGTGCAGCAACATCTCGCCGGCATCTTGGAAAAGGCGCTCCGCCACGAGGCGCGCCGGGTTTTACCTGTTCGCTTGGAGGAATTATCCCGTCAGTATGGATTTTCATATGCCGGCGTGCGGATTGCCAACACCCGGAGCCGCTGGGGGAGTTGCAGCTCAAGCCGCAACATCAACCTCTCCCTCTCGCTCATGCTCCTGCCCGGCCGCCTGATCGACTATGTGCTGCTGCACGAACTATGTCATACGGTTGAGATGAACCACGGCGAACGCTTCTGGGAGTTGATGAACCGCGTCACCGGCAATCAGGCGTTCGTCCTCAGGAAGGAATTGAAAAACTACCGGATGCTTTAAACAGTGAACAGCGAATAGTAGCAATGACTATTCGCTGTTCGTTGTTTAAAGTTCGTTGTTTAGACTCTTCGTCCGCCGCTGCCGTCAGGGGGAGGTCAGCCGCCGCCACGGGGAGGTCCACCACCGCCACGGGGAGGTCCGCCACCACCGCCGGGAGGGCCGTCCGGGCCGCGTCGTCCACCGCGCATGGCATCGGAACTGGTGGCTCCTCCTTTGAAGATGCTGAAGCGGTAGATGAAATGCACCATGAAGTAACTGTTCAATGTATTGTACTCGGAGTCGGTATAGCCGGTGGCGGTGACATTGCGGGAGATGTTGCTGCGCTGTTGCAGGATGTCGTAGATCTTAAAGCGCAAGGTACCCTGGTTTCCTTTGAGGAAGGATTTCGAGAGGGATGCGTTCCACATCAGTTCTTCCTGCTGGAAGCCGCTTGAGTAGCCGGAGTTGGTGGAATAGGTGATGTCGCTCTCTACTTTGAACGAAAGGGGGAAATAGATGATGGTGGTTCCGCCTACGCCGTAATTGAAGGTATTTTGGTTGTTGGTCGGCTGGAGGGAATACCGGCTGTTGTTGTACCGGATGTTGCCGTTGATGCCCAGGTCGATTACATTGGAGCGGAAGTCTATGCCGGCGCGTTCCATCAGGACAAGGTTGCGGTTCGTACTCTTTTCGCCGTCTATGAAAGCGTTGCTGTTGTCATAAGAAGACATGGTCGTCGAGTTGATGGTAAACTTCTTGTTCCGGAGCGGCGTATTCATCATCAGGCGCAGGTCGGCTTCGTAGTTACCGTTGACATTGGCGTAGGTCGTTTGCCGGATACCGGCGGAGATGTTGGTTACGTCGGATACAATGTCGTTGATGGTATATTCGCCGTTGAACATCACCATGAAGGCGGTCTGCTGTTCGGGGATAAACTTCTGGTAACGGATCGAGAGGTCGTTGGTGTAGCGCGGGGAGAGGTTGGGATTACCTATTACGGTGTTGTTCGGGTTCGAGACGTCGGCTACGGGTTGCAACTGTGTCATGCTGGGCTGCGAGGTGCGTCCGTTGTAGTCGACCCGCAGGTTGGTCTGCCGGTTGAACATATAGTTGAACTGCGCCATCGGGGAGAGGTTGACCACCGAACGGGAGAGGTCGGAGATCACTTCGTCGCCGACAAAGTTTTCGCTTTTGCTGTAAGACGGATCAAGGTTCATGCCGAGGGTGAAATTGTATTTTGCCCGTTGCGCTTTGAAGCTCAGGCTGGCGCGCTGGCTGATGAAGTCGTTGCGGTAGCTTTTGCTGTATGCCGTATCCAGCAGGTTATACAGGCCCGAGGCGTCGGTGGTATAGGTGTACTTCAGGGCTTCCTGCTGCCGGCGGTTGATGCTGTATGTGGCCTGGAGGAAGTTGTTGCGTCCCAGAGGTTCGACCCACGAGAGGTAGGCGCGGTAGTTGTATCCGGTATTTTTGTATTGATACTGCTGGTCGATCAGGAGGTTGCGGTAGGCGTTTTCGTCTCCGAAGTATTGGGTGCTGGAATAGTTGATACCGTCTTCGTCGGAAGTATTATATCCTCCGGAGAAGGAGGCGCTCAGTACGCGGCCCTGGGGGCTGAGTTTGCGACTTACTTCCAGCGTGGCGCTGAGGTTATAGCCTTGTCCGTCGGACGAGGTGCGGGCATCGCCGACGTTGAGCGTATCCTTGCGTCCGGTATGGGCGGGGTCGTATCCTTGCAGGGTGTTGTATTCACCCCGTTCCCAACTGTGGCTTTCGCTGTAGGTGAAGTTGGGGCGGAAGATGAGGCTGGTGAGCGTATCGGGCTTCCATTCTAAGCGGAGGTTGGCGCCGATATTATCGTTTGCCCGGTTGCGGGTAGTCGTTTCGCTGGTGTACTGGGTGGTATCGCCGCGCAGCAGCCGCTGTTCGTAGCTCTTGTTTTCGGCGTCGTTGTCGGAATGGGAGTAGCGCACGTTGCCGTTGAGTGTAAGTGTTTTTTCAAACTCTTTGCCGAAGTTCAGGCCCGTATTGCCGGAGGTGGTGATCCCGCTTCCGCCGCCGCTGACGCGCATGCCTCCGACTCCTCCTCCTCCGCCCTGGAACATGGTGGAGGCCAGGTCGGAGAATCCCATATTGTTGGTGTTGTTCAAGCCTCCCATCAGGGTGATCTGGTCGCTTTCGACGAAGCGGTTGATCATAACGTTTCCTTCGTAGCGCTCCTGGCTGCCGTAACCGGCAAAGGCGTTGCCGAACCATCCCTGCTTCATGCCGGGTTTGATGGTGAGGTTGATGATGGTTTCTTCTTCGCCGTCGTCGAATCCGGTCATGCGCGTCATGTCGCTCTTGCGGTCGACGACCTGAAGTTTGTCAATCATGTCGGCCGGGAGGTTTTTGGAGGCCACGTTGGGGTCGTCGGAGAAGAACTCTTTGCCGTCGACCATGATCTTTTTGATGGATTTGCCGTTGACGGTGATGGAGCCCTCGCTGCTTACTTCGACGCCGGGCATTTTCTTGAGCAAGTCTTCCAGCACGGAGCCTTCGGTGACTTTGTAGGAGTCGGCATTGTATTCGATGGTATCGTTGCGAACGACCACTTCGGCGGCTTTGCCGATGATTACAGCTTCACGCAGCTCGATGGATCCGCTGCTGAGTTCGATTTCGCCCACGTTTACAGGATTGGTTCGTCCTGTGATCTGCAAAGGTTGATAGTAGGGGGCAAAGCCGACGTAGGTGACGCTCAGCAGATAGGTGCCCGGTGTGATGTCCCGGATGGAGAAGCTACCGTTGCGGCCGGTCGCTACTCCGTTGATCAAGGTACTGTCCGATACGTTAAGGAGGCGGATGGTAGCTTGTTCAACCGGTTCGTTGGTGCTTTCTTCCAGCACGGTTCCTTTTATTTCCACACTTGTTCTCCGTCCCTGGTTCCCCCTTTGGGCGAAGGAGTGAACGGAGGTCATCATAAGCGCGCATGTAAGTAGCAAAATGCTTTTGGGGAGCTGCATAACTGTTGATTATAGGTATTTTAAGATTTAAAAGATAGACGCCCTGCTTGGTAGTTGGTTTAAGGTCTGCCACTTCAATTCTTCATTATTAACATTCCTGTTTGTCAGGTATTATCTGTTTTCGACGCTTATAATGTATTGATTTTCATCGTCTGAAAACTCCGGTAACTGTGTGAGCAGACAAAGCCAACCTTCGTTCAGCCTGCCGGCATTTGTCCGCTCAAGGTACCAACTTTGGTAAGGTATGCCGACGTTTGTTCGCTCAAATTACCAAGTTTGGTAAGGTATGTCGACGTTTGTCGGCACAAATTACCAAGCTTGGTAAGATGTGCCGACATTTGTTCGCTCAAAAACTAACCTTGGTAAGATGTGCCGACATTTGTTCACTGAAAAAACAACCTTGGTAAAGTGTGCCGACATTTGTTCGCTGAAAAAATAACCTTGGTAAAGTGTGCCGACATTTGTTTACCGAAATAATAACCTTGGTAAAGTGTGCCGACATTTGTCCGCAAGAAAAATCGGCCCCGGTTTGCTCTGCCGGCATTTCACTCCGCTTTGATTCCTTCCGCCGGATTCATATTCGCGGCGCGCCAGTTCTGGAAAGTGACGGTGGCTATCGTGAGCAAGGCTACGAGAACGAAAGCGGAGACGTATACCCACCAGTAGAGCGGCGTCCGGTAGGCGAAATTCTCTAACCAACGGCTGACGGCGTACCAGGCGACCGGGGCCGCTACAACGAAGCAAAGGACGAGGATCCGGAGGTACGTCTTGTTGAACAGAAGAAGGATCTCTCCCGTTGTCGAGCCGAAGACTTTCCGCAGACTGATTTCCTTGCGCCGGTATTCGCTGTCGAAGACGACCAATCCGAAGACGCCGACGATCGAGATCAGGATGGCCACGAGGCTGAAGAGCGAGATGAGCGTGCTGAAGTTCCGCTCCTTCTCGTACGTCCGTTGCAGGACTTCGTCGTAGAAACGGACATCGAAAGGATAGGCGTTGTCGAACGCTTTCAGTGTCGTGCGGACGTGGTCGATGGCGGCCCGCATATCGGTGCCGGCCTTGACGCGGATATAGGCATAGCGGAGCGTACTCCATCTATCGTTGGCGCCGCAGACCAAAAGGGCCAGAGGGGGCATTTCGGAACGGAGAGAAGCAAACAGAATGTCGGGGATGAAGCCGACGATCTCGATATTGTTTATCTGCTCATTCAGCACGAGGCCGTAGGTGGTGCGCGCCTTTTCATTGAAGACGTATGCGCCGCGCGGACTCCGGGCGTCCTCTTCCCGGAAGGTACGGCCTTCCACCGGGCGTACGCCCATGGTCTCAAGAAAGGAGGGACTGACGGGGATTAATTTGTACTGAATATCCTTGTCGTGATAGGAAGTCATCTGCCCCCAGCC
>JAISWO010000046.1 GCA_031271045.1 Tannerellaceae bacterium | reverse complement strand
ATCCGGGCGGGACTGTGGAACAAGACTAATTTTAAAATCCTGAACGGCGTCATCAAACAGGGGCGCAACGGCGGAACGGGATTTATCGGCATCGGTTTCAATCCGCTTTTCCTGAATCACATGGGAAACACGTACAACGAAGTGGCCGGCATCACAGTGGACTATTACGGCAACAGTGTGGCCGGAATGATGACTTCCGACGGACACATACACCACAACGTGCTCTACGACCGCGGCTCGGTCATTGACAACCGTCACATGGCCATCCGCGCCATGACCGTCGGGCAGAATCCCAACAACGACGTTTCCTTCAACTCCTTGCGCCGTTTCCGTCACCGCGGCATCGACAGCAACGGCAAAATCGACCGTAACGAACTCTATTCCGACAGCTTCGACACGAACAGTTTCGCCCTCGGAGGAGGCGACAATGCACAGCTGACGAACAACAAAATATTCGGCATGGGCTACAACCCCATCGGCGTCGGCTGGGGCAACAACCTCCAGGTGAAGAACAACTTCATTTACCTCTGGGCATTCGCGCCCACCCAGCGCAGCGAGGAATACGGCCGCAAATCGGCGGTGGCGGGGATGCGTGTTACGAATTACGATAACAGCGTCTACGAAAACATGCTCTTTGAAGGCAACGTCATTGTGCTGAAGGCGACGGATCACGCCACCATGGCGCGGGGCATCTGGACGACTAACGGCATCCAGGACAGGAACATCCTTTACAGACACAATACGGTGAAGGTCGAAGCCATGCCCGGAAATTTCACCACCGACGTTCCCTGGAACGGAGATATTTACTATAACGGCGACGTCAACAACGCCATAGCCGCCGTCACCATCCAAGGCAACGGCTGGACCTCCGAAGAAATCCCCGGCGCCTTGGTTTTCGAAGACAACCGTTTCATGAGCAACGTCAACCACATCATCATAGGCGAAGGCTACGGTATCTCCAGCGGTGTCCGCTTCTACCGCACCACCCTGGAAAAAATCGACCACGACAATGACCACTTTTTCGCTCCCGTCCGCATAGGCTTCTGGTACTGGAATACCCTGGAAAACTGCATGATCGATACAAAACTTGTCGGCATCACCGAGGACGAAATGACGCCGGCATTCTACGGCGGAACAGGCAAAATGGAAATGCGCTACGGCGAAAGCAAAACATTGACCATTATAGATGGAAACGGCCAACCGCTTGCCAATAAACAAATCACGCTCACCACGCCGGACGACGCTTACACGCAGACGCTCCGGACAGACAAAAGCGGCCGCCTCACCTTCGACCTGCTGACCGTACGGCATTTCAAATATGGCAACAGCCAGGAAAACGGAGGAATAGCCGGTACCCCCCAGCGGACCGATTACCGGCGATACATCTTCAGCGCCGATGGATACCGTCCGCTCACCGTTTCGCTCGCATACCTGAAAAACCTCTCTACGCCCGTATTGGCGATAACCAATCTTCGTTAAAGTATACATATATGCGTAGCTCCATATGTGCCACATGCACATATTACTAAGAAGCTTGGCTGGCTTAACGGATAACAATATCGTGTATCACCTCCGAGCCGGCATACTCATTGAGGCTTCTGATAAGTTTTTCGCGGCTGAGGATTAATTCGCTACGAAGTACGGATGAAGTAAGGGAGACGTATAAGACATGGTTCTTGATATAGATATTCCGGGTATATTGCAGAATCAAGGGGCCTAATATTTCACCCCATCCCCGCTGTACACGAATTTCAAGCATTTTTTCATACAGTTCGGCATTTTCCTCAAAGAAGCCTTTTAGGACGTCTCTGATGGTTTGTGAATTTTTTCGCTTCATATATTGTTCTCCATCGATTGAATGTTCCCTTGTTCTACTCTGAACAACGCATAATCGTGATTCATAGCAGCAAGAATTTCGTCTAAGTACTTGCGGTTCGTGTCCGTAATAAAGATTTGCCCAAAGGAGGGATGAGCCACTATTTGAATGATTTGTTCCACCCGTTCGGCATCTAATTTATCGAAAATATCATCCAGTAAGAGGATAGGAGTTGTTTCGCCCTTGCGGTTGAGAAATGCAAATTGCGCCAGTTTGAGGGCTACCAGATACGTTTTATTCTGTCCTTGCGAACCTACGCGGCGTATCAAAGAATCGTTCAGTTTCATCTCCAACTCGTCTTTATGCACCCCCGTGGAGGTATAACCCAGTATGCGGTCCCGCTCCCGGTTCTGCATAAGCAAATCCGGGAGTTCGTCATTGGCCAGTAGAGAGATATAACGCAAATCCACCGACTCGGCAGAACGGCATATCTCCAGGTGATAGTCATTAAAAACGGGAATGAAATCGGTCACGACCTCCTGTCGTTTTTCGTAAATAAAACGTCCGTAGCGGCCCAGTTGTATTTCCAGCGCTTCGTAGAGAGCGGCGTCCTTCGACTGGTTTTTCAGCATGATATTCCGTTGCAGCAGCGCCTTATTATAATGTATAAGCGCATGCAGGTAGGCTCTGTCTTGTTGTGAGATAATAAGATCAAGGAATCGTCGTCTTTCTTCGCTTCCGCCTTGTATCAAACCCGAATCACCGGGAGAAACCATCACCAGGGGTAGCAGTCCGATATGCTCCGAAAGCTTATCATATTCTTTCTTATTGCGCCGGAACTGTTTGCGTTGCCTGCGGCGGATGGCGCAGAATATATCCTCTTCGCGGTCTTCATAATCGTAGAATCCTTGAATCACGCAGATATCTTCATTATTATGAATTAACAGGTTATCGGTCGTATTCGTCGAACTCTTGCAAAAAGACAGGTAGTAGATAGCATCCAGCAGATTTGTTTTTCCCATGCCGTTGTTACCGAAAAAACAATTCATTTTAGGAGAAAAGAGAATTTCCGATTGCCGTATGTTCTTGTAATTAAGGATAGAAAGCTTTTTAAGTATCATCTACCAGATTTTAATTCCACAAAATTAAAAATATACTCCGATGTGTGAATTATATTCGAGAAAAAACTACCTTTGCGCGTTGAATTTCAAATAGCAAGAAATAGAAGCACAAAATAATACACATCACATTAATATATTATTATATACATTATGACTACTAAAAAAAAGGGCGCTAACAAAGATTTGGAAGTCGGCGAAATCGTCTCCAGATCAGAACAGTTTATTGAAAAATATCAGAAAAAGATTGTTTATGGCATAGGTATTGTCATACTTCTTATCGGATCTGTTCTGGGAATAAACTATGGTTATTTAACCCCTCTGGAACAGAAAGCCGCTGCCGCCTTATTTAAAGGCGAACAGTATTTCGGAAGAGATTCTTTTGAATTAGCCTTGTATGGTAACGGAGCCGATTATCTGGGTTTGGAAACCATCATCAGCGATTACGGTATCACCCGGTCGGGTAACCTGGCAAAGGCATATGCCGGCGTTTGCTATTTCAGGCTGGGAGAAACGGAAAAGGCTATTAAGCAATTGAAATCTTTCAGTGGAGAAGACAATATGATTTCGCCGGCTCTTACGGGTTTGATTGGAGATTGCTACGTAAACCAGGGTAAGGTGAAAGAAGGCATTGGTTATTTTGAAAAAGCAGCCAAGCTGGCTGATAACGAAATAGTCAGCCCAACGTATCTGAAGAAAGCCGGAATTGCATACGAAAGCCTTGAACAGTACAACAACGCCGTCAAAGCATATACGTCAATCAAGGAAAAGTATTACAACTCCGAAGAAGCTTCCGACATTGACAAGTATATTATTCGCGCATCCGAATTAGCTAAGAAATAAGACATTGGCAACTCAAGATTTATCAAAATACGATTTCGACAGTATTCCCGACGTTTCGGGCATACGCATAGGAATCGTTGTGTCCGAATGGAATGAAAGCATTACCGATAAACTGCTGAAAGGAGCCTGCAATACCTTGCAGAGGCACGGAGTGAAAGCAGAAAATATCCTTATCAAGCATGTCCCGGGAAGTTTTGAGCTTACTTACGGAGCGCGGCAGTTATCCCGTGCCGACAACTGCTTGGACGCTGTTATCGTGCTGGGTTGTGTAGTAAGAGGGGAGACGCCCCATTTCGACTACGTATGCTCCGGCGTAACACAAGGGATTACCCAATTGAATCTTCAGGGTGATATACCTTTCATCTTTGGGCTGTTGACGACCGATACGATGAAGCAAGCCGAAGACCGGTCCGGCGGGACCTATGGGAATAAGGGAGATGAAGCCGCCATTACGGCTATAAAAATGGTGCAATACGCTTGGGAATAATAAAAAAAGCGCTACATTTGCAGCGGTTTTTTTGAAGGGCAGTTACCAGAGTGGCCAAATGGGGCTGACTGTAACTCAGCTGGCTTAGCCTTCGGTGGTTCGAATCCATCACTGCCCACAAAAACATTTTTAAACCGCGGAAGTAGCTCAGTTGATAGAGCATTAGCCTTCCAAGCTGAGGGTCGCGGGTTTGAGCCCCGTCTTCCGCTCTAAGTCCCAAAGGACGTTGTTTGTAACCTCAAGACAATGCTTTTCAATCCAAAGGATTGGAGAGCGTTGTCTTTTTTTACATCCCCCCCTCTTTGTATTTCAAAATATTCCATATATTTGTTGCCTATACACTAAAAACATTATGGAGCAAATACCCTTACTTCTTCTTTTACTTTACGCATTGTATGAAGGACTCATTCATGCCTTTGAAGCAGACCATATTCTGGCCGTTACGAATATCGTATCACAGCGTAACAAGATTTTCCCGGCACTCAAAGACGGAGTCTTTTGGGGGTTAGGACATACTTCAACGATTTTCCTGATCGGGATCATCATGATCCTGTTTAAGGTCGGTATCTCCGATCAATCGTTTTCCTATTTTGAAGCGGCTGTGGGATTGATGCTCATACTGGTTGCCTCTTATCGTCTGTACCTTTTTCTCAGGGATGAACAAATCGTGATACACAGGCATCGTCACGAGCACGAGGGAGCTAATAAGCAGCCTCATATTCATGTGCATGTGCATGGAAATGGAGAAAACTTGCACAAGACTTCGTACGGCATCGGGATCGTGCACGGATTGGCCGGTAGCGGGGCCCTGGTGGTATTAGTGATGACACAGATCGAGACAGTATGGAGCAGTCTCTTGTATTTGCTGATTTTCGGAATCGGTTCGATTGTGGGAATGACCTTGGTGGCCGGGGTGTTCAGTATCCCTTTCTCTAAGAAGCTAATCAACTCGAAGGTATTGCGCGCTTCGCTCGTATTGTTATCTTCTGGCTTATGCTTTGCCTACGGCTGTTTTGTTATATATGAAAACCTGTTTGCCTGATTCGATGGAGAAGTTAGAGTGTTTGAGAGCAAAGATAGCAGCATACGGAAGTTTGTGTGTTGCTTATTCCGGAGGAGTGGATTCCTCTTTCCTGATACATGTGGCGTATGAGATGTTAGGAGACAAGGCTTTGGCGGTATTGGTTGATTCGCCTGTCCTGGCACGTCGGGATAAGGATGCGGCGGTTGAGATACTTCAGCGCCTTGGCGTCCGGTATGAAGTCGTGGGGGAAGATCCCTTTGTCTCGGCTGATTTTGCGGCGAACAGTACGATGCGGTGTTATTTCTGCAAGAAGAACAATTATACGCTGATAAAAGATGTGGCCGAACGAAACGGCTTACGTTACGTGGCTGACGGACAAAATGCCGACGATGCCCTCTCGCTGCATCGCCCCGGCATAAAAGCCGGCAAAGAAATGGGCGTACAAAGCCCGCTGGCCGAATGTGGCCTGACGAAAGACGATATCCGCCGTTATAGCAAACTGTTGGGCGTGACGACCTGGAACAAGCCGGCCAACGCCTGCCTTTCGTCGCGGATTCCCTATGGTTCTGAGATTACGGCAGAAAAACTTGCCGTAGTAGAGGCGGCCGAAGAGGTTTTGCGCGAACAGGGTATGGAAAGTTGCCGCGTACGCTGGCATGGAACGATTGCACGTATCGAAGCTCCCCGCGAATACTTTGATACGATTGTTCGTATGCCGGAAATTACGGAGAGAATCAAATCGCTTGGATTTAAATACATCACGCTCGACCTGGAAGGGTTTCGCAGCGGAAGTATGAACGGATGATTATGGATATACGTAAACTGCTGGAAGACGTAAAGACGGGCGCCTTGTCCGTTGGCGAAGCAGAGAACAGACTCAAGACAATGCCTTTCGACGACTTGGGCTATGCCGTGATAGATCATCACCGGCAGTTGCGCAACGGCTGTCCGGAAGTCATTTATTGTGCCGGGAAAAGCATAGCGCAGGTAGAAGGCATTGTGAAGAACCTGCTGGAAGTGGGTGAAAGCAACGTACTTGCCACGCGGGCGACGGAAGCGATGGCCGAGGCCGTATGCAGACTGTATCCGGAGGCCGAGTGGAATCCTTCGGCGCGGACCATCGTTATCCGGCGGCAGCCAGCCGGGAAGGGTGGGGGAGGGACGATCCTGGTGGTGACGGCCGGGACATCCGACCTGCCCGTAGCCGACGAGGCCGTTGTGACGGCGGAGTTCCTTGGCAACAAGGTCATACGCCTCTGCGACGTCGGCGTGGCCGGTCTGCACCGGCTTCTGGCGCGGCTCGATGTGGTGACTTCGGCCAATGTGATCATCGTTATCGCCGGAATGGAAGGCGCTTTGGCCAGCGTCGTAGGAGGATTGACGGACAAACCCGTCATAGCCGTGCCGACAAGCACAGGCTATGGCGCCAGTTTCGGAGGCGTATCGGCATTGCTCGCCATGCTTAATTCCTGTGCCAACGGCGTATCGGTGGTCAATATCGACAACGGTTTCGGCGCAGCCTATATAGCCAGCAGTATCAATAAGATAAACTGTTAGAAGCAATGAAGTGCCTGCTCCACCGCCCGCCTGCAAAAGTTCAGCCGCCCGCCTGCAAAAGTTCAGCCGCCCGCCTGCAAAAGTTCAGCCGCCCGTCTGCAAAAGTTCAGCCGCTCGCCTGAGAAAGTTCAGCCGCTCGCCTGAGAAAGTTCAGCGAGGGTGTGATACATTAATTAAAGAAACAAATAAAAAAACTATATATGAATATCCTTTATTTTGACTGCTTTTCGGGTATAAGTGGCGACATGACCCTTTCCGCACTCATAGACCTGGGCATTGATCCTGCCAAGCTTATCGCCGAATTAAACAAACTCCATCTCGACGGCTGGAAGATCCGCCTGTCGGAAGTATCGAAACATGGCGTCGGCGCCAAGCGCGTAGAAGTCGTCCCGCAGGACGGAGCGAATAACCAGCCGGTGCTCAAATGGTTTCGCCCCCATCATCATGCCCATGCTCACCGCACGATGGCGGATATTGCGCACATTATCAGCGAAAGCGAAATATCCGCTAACGCCAAAGACCTGGCTATACGTATCTTCACACGTTTGGCCGAAGCGGAAGCAAAGATACACAGTACGACGGTCGAGGAGGTTCATTTCCACGAAGTAGGAGCCGTGGATTCCATCATCGACATCGTTGGAGTGGCTATTTGCATAGATGCACTTTCGCCCGTCAAGATCTATGCCTCGGTATTGCACGACGGCCATGGCTTTGTTCGATGCCAGCACGGGACGATACCCATTCCCGTTCCGGCCGTAGTGGAAGTTCTTGCCGCCCGGGGCATCGGGTTTAAACAATTGGAAGTAGAGGGAGAATTGATGACGCCTACGGGCGCAGCTATCATTGCCGAACTGGCCGAAAGTTTTGGCGTAATGCCCGAAATGACGATCCGGAAAACCGGCTACGGAGCCGGGACAAAAGATTTCGACATCCCCAACCTCCTGCGCGTGGTCTATGGCGAACCCATGGCTCATACCTCCGCAGGGCAAGATGAGGCGATGGTGATAGAGACGAATATCGACGACTCCACGCCCGAAACGCTCGGTTACGTGATGGGAAAACTATTCGAAGCCGGCGCCCGGGACGTATTCTTTACCCCTATCTACATGAAGAAATGCCGCCCGGCGACGATGCTGAGCGTGATATGCGACCCGACAAATACAGCCGCCATAGAACATATTCTTTTCACCGAAACATCGACCATCGGTCTGCGCAAATACATTGCCGCCAGAACCTGCCTTCCCCGCAAAGCCGCCATTGTAGCCACTCCTTATGGCAATGTAAAAGCCAAAGAAACCCGCTACAATGGCGTTTCGCGCCTCAGCATCGAATACGATGATGCCTGCCGCCTGGCAAAGGAAAAGAATATACCTTTGAAATGGATAACAGGAAGGTGACGCTCAGCTTTCCTCTATGCAAACTTCGCTGTTTACCTTCCTGATGAGCCCCTGGAGGACTGTGCCGGGGCCGAGTTCGGCAAAGCAGGTAGCGCCGTCTTTCAGCATATTCTCTACGATTTGCGTCCAGCGCACCGGTGATGTCAGTTGGGCAATCAGGTTGGTTTTGATCACTTTCGGATCAGTTTGCGGGCGAGCGTCGACGTTTTGGTAGACGGGGCATACGGGACGGTTGATGAGAGCGCTTTCAATGGCGATGGCCAGTTCTTCGCGCGCCGGTTCCATCAAGGGCGAGTGGAAGGCTCCGCCCACTTTCAGCTTCAATGCCCGCTTGGCTCCGGCAGCCGTCAGCCGTTCGCAGGCTTCTTCTATGCCGGGTATGCTTCCTGATATGACGACCTGTCCGGGGCTATTATAATTGGCCGGCACAACGACCTCGCCTTCGATCGTTGCACATATTTCTTCCACCTTGGCGTCGGGCAATCCCAGAATAGCCGCCATTGTCGAGGGGACCATCTCGCAGGCTTTCTGCATTGCCCCGGCTCGCTTGGCCACCAGCGTCAGCCCTTCTTCGAAAGAGAGCGCTCCGGCAGCCACCAGGGCGGAAAATTCGCCCAAGGAATGGCCCGCCACCATCTCCGGCGAGAATGTCTCACCCAAAGTTTGGGCCACTATAACCGAATGTAGGAAAACAGCAGGTTGGGTCACTTTGGTTTGCTTCAAGTCTTCGTCCGTACCTCCAAATATGAGGTCGGTGATACGGAACCCAAGGATTCCGTTTGCCCTTTCAAACAATTCTTTAGCAAGCGGATTACTGTCGTACAGATCTTTCCCCATTCCGACAAATTGGGCGCCTTGCCCTGGAAATACGTAAGCTTTCATACTCTAATCTTTTTCTAATTTCAGATTTTTAAGACGGCGCAAAGGTAATAAAATTTGAATTGTAGGGCTATGAACGTTCACATATTGTATCTTTGCCGCATAAATACGATCATATAAACAATTAAACAACTATATCTTATGAACCATTTATTATTTCTCCCCAATCTGGGAACAGGCGAAATCATCATCATTGCATTTGCTATTCTGCTAATTTTCGGCGGAAAGAAAATACCCGAGTTGATGAAAGGTATCGGCAAAGGCGTAAAGAATTTCAAGGATGGCGTAAAGGGATTGGAAGACGACATTAATCTACGCGATACGGACAATACCATCGACAAGAAGTAAGTTGCGATGCTAAAAGATGAGATGTCATTCTGGGACCACCTGGAAGAACTTCGCTGGACTTTATTCCGTTCTATCCTCTCTCTTGTCCTGTTTGCCGTTGCTTTCTTTGCCTTTATGCGAGGGGATGACGGCATCTTTAACGCCTTCATTATGGGGCCTACACGGGGTGATTTCCTTACCTACCGGTTGTTTTGCAAGATAGGCTCTTCTTTTTCCCTGTTGAATGAATTTTGCGACACTGCGTTCCGGATTGAGCTCATCAACATCAAGCTGGCTACGCAGTTTTTTACGCACATGACGACATCGTTCTGGCTGGCGCTGGTATGTGCGTTTCCGTACCTGATGTTTGAAGTATGGAGGTTTATCAGTCCGGCTTTGTACGAAAACGAAAAGAAGAGCGTACGTTGGGTTTTCCTCTTTGGAACGGTAATGTTCTTCTTGGGCTGTGCAGTAGGCTATTTCATGGTGTTCCCTTTGACGTTGCGTTTTTTGGCCACTTATCAGATAAGCGAAGCCATCAAAGAACAGGTATCGCTCGATTCATATATGGATAATTTCCTGATGCTGATCTTTATCATGGGAGTCGTCTTCGAGATGCCTTTGCTGTCGTGGCTGCTGTCCAAGCTGGGGCTTCTGCATCGCGGCTTTTTTGCCAAGTACCGTCGTCATGCCATTGTTGTCTTATTAGTACTGTCCGCCTTGATTACGCCCAGCGGTGACCCGTTTACCCTTTCCGTTGTATTCATCCCGCTATATGGCCTTTTCGAACTGAGCGCTTTCTTTGTTAAACCCGCTCCGAAAGAAGACGACACATAACATCCCCCTCTTTGCATATTCTCACCAGGCCGGTGTGTAGATAAGATTCTACGCCGGCCTTTTTTTTTGAAATTTACCCTTATCCACCGCGTCCTGCAAGGCCCATGATACCGCCGCGCTTCGGCATCAAACTCATCGACAATCCCGCCTATGAACAACAATTCAAGACCATCGAACGCTTCATTCGAGATGCCGAGATAGTCATCAATTGTGGCAACGCCAACCAGGAAAGCGAACTCATCCAGCGATAGGTGATCCCAAAAGCCGTCTGCAAATGCCCATCTACCGCTGGACGCCAGGTCGTATCCAATGTCCTCTTCGATCCTATATATCAAGCCTCTAAAATGAAAAGAGGCTGTCTCAAAAGCGAGACAGCCTCTTTTATTTTATAAAAAAGCCGCACTGTTAGATATGAACAAACTCCGAATGACAGGATTTGAGTGCTTTGAGGTCTTTGTAATCCGCTGTGCAAAGCATACCCGAAGGTTGCGGCCCGCCATCAACGACAAGAGCTATGTCTCGGAATTATATTATACTGATGAGTTTCCCAATCAAACCAGTGCGGCTTAACTCTTTAAGCACGGTTGTATTCACGTCGCAAATGTATGAACAAAGTTTTTATCATCCAAATAAAAACCAGAAAACATCCAATTTTTCGTAACGTTACTTTACTTTATCTACAATAGCTTTGAATGCTTCGGGGTTATTCATGGCTAAATCGGCCAATACTTTCCGGTTGATTTCTATACCTTTTGCGTGCAAAGCTCCCATCAAGCGTGAGTACGATAATCCTTCCAGACGTGCGGCAGCATTAATGCGCTGTATCCACAAGGCGCGGAAATTGCGCTTCTTGGCGCGACGGTCGCGGAAAGCATAGGTTAATCCTTTTTCCCACGTGTTCTTGGCTACTGTCCAAACATTTTTACGAGCGCCGTAATAGCCTCTCGTAAGTTTTAAAATTCGCTTTCTTTTTGCTCTTGAAGCAACATGATTTACTGATCTCGGCATAATTTTAATCTCCTTTTAATGTTATTACTTCAGACATAGCATTTCTTTCACGCTACTTACATTCTCACGAGCCACCAGGCCGGTGTGAGTGAGGTTCCTTTTCTGCTTTTTCGTCTTCTTCGTCAGAATATGACTCTTAAAAGCATGCTTTCTTTTGATTTTACCTGTTCCGGTAAGGGCGAACCTCTTTTTGGCACCGGAATTAGTCTTCATTTTAGGCATTTTCCAAACTTGTTTTTTAATTTATAATATATGTTTATTGTATCGTATTCCCCCTTTCGGGATGTTTATTCTGTGTTTTCGTCTTTCAGTTTTACCTGAGGCTTGGGAAGCACAATTACTTTTTTTACTTGCGGTTTGGGTGGAATGGAAATCGGAGTCACATTGTTGCTGCCGCCTTTTTTAGGAGTAAGCATGATAATCATCCGTTTCCCTTCCAGAAGGGGCATTTGTTCGACCTTTCCGTAATCTTCCAGATCATTGGCAAAGCGGAGCAATAAGACTTCTCCCTGTTCTTTGAACAAAATAGAACGTCCTCTGAAAAAAACGTAAGCTTTCACTTTCGAGCCTTCTTCCAAAAAACTTTTAGCATGTTTCAATTTAAAGTTGTAGTCGTGATCATCGGTCTGTGGTCCAAAACGGATTTCTTTTACTACAACTTTCACAGACTTCGCTTTTTGCTCTTTCTGACGCTTTTTTTGTTGATAGAGGAATTTCTGAAAATCGGTTACTCTACAAACAGGAGGTGTAGCATTAGGTGATATTTCTACCAAATCTAACTCCTTTCCTTCCGCTATTTTTAGCGCTTCTGAAATCGGGTACACACCCTGTTCTACATTTTCACCAACTAATCGAACTTCCCGAGCGCGAATACGCTCATTAATTCTGTACTGTTCTTTCAGATTGTCATTCTTCATTCAAAATGATTAAAAAAATTATGCTCCTTTCTATTATAATGTAATTACTTATCTTTGTTTTTTTGCCAGCGATTCATCATTTCTTCTACTTCATCGCGTAAAAGCGCTGCAAATGTAGTAATTTCCATGGAACCTTTGTCTCCTTCGCCTTGTTTTCTTACGGAAACTTCATTCTTTTCAAATTCTTTTTCTCCAATAATAAGCATATAGGGGATACGTTTTAGCTCGTTGTCGCGTATTTTGCGTCCGACTTTTTCGTTGCGATCGTCTACAATCACACGTATATCCTGATCTTCCAACTGGCGGGCAACTTCCCGGGCATAATCGTTGTATTTCTCGCTCACCGGCAATATGGCTACCTGGTCGGGAGTAAGCCACAGAGGGAATTTACCTCCGGTATGCTCTATCAGCACGGCAACAAAACGTTCCATCGAACCGAAAGGTGCCCGATGAATCATCACGGGACGGTGCTTTTTGTTGTCTTCGCCCGTATATTCCAGATCGAAACGTTCCGGCAAGTTATAATCCACCTGAATCGTGCCCAATTGCCAACGGCGTCCGATGGCGTCCTTCACCATAAAGTCGAGTTTCGGACCATAAAAAGCGGCTTCTCCTAATTCTACCTTGGCTGGTAAACCGGCTTCGCGACAAGCCTCTACAATGGCGGTTTCGGCCTTTTCCCAGTTTTCGTCCGATCCGATATATTTTTGCTTGTTTTCCGGATTACGCAAGGATATTTGTGCTTCAAAATTTTCAAAATCAAGTGCCTTGAAGATAACAAAAATGATATTCATCACCTTCAGAAACTCCTCTTTCAACTGATCGGGACGGCAGAACAAATGGGCGTCGTCTTGCGTAAACCCACGTACTCGAGTCAATCCGTGCAGTTCGCCGCTTTGTTCATAGCGATAAACCGTGCCAAATTCGGCCAACCGAATAGGCAGGTCTTTATAGGAACGGGGGATGATCTTATAAATCTCGCAGTGATGCGGACAGTTCATTGGTTTTAGCAGAAACTCTTCTCCTTCTTGCGGGGTATGGATGGGCTGAAAGGAATCCTTGCCGTATTTTTCGTAATGCCCGGAGGTGATGTACAATTGTTTACCACCGATATGCGGCGTCATGACCTGCTGGTAACCATATTTTTTCTGGATACGTTTTAAGAAATCTTCCAATCGAAGACGCAATTGCGTACCGCGCGGCAACCATAAGGGAAGCCCGGCTCCTACCGATTGCGAAAAGGCAAACAGTTCCAACTCTCTTCCTACCTTCCTGTGGTCACGCTTCTTGGCTTCTTCCAGAAGGATCAGGTAGTCATCCAGCATCTTCTTTTTCGGGAATGTTATGCCGTAAAGACGTACTAACTGTTTCCGCTTCTCGTTGCCCCGCCAGTATGCTCCGGCAACACTCAATATTTTAACTGCTTTGATATAAGAAGTATTCGGCAAATGAGGACCCCGGCATAAATCGGTAAAATCACCTTGTGTATAAGTCGTAATGGTTCCGTCGGCTAATTCACTGATCAGTTCGGTTTTATAGATCTCTCCTCTGTCTTCAAACATCTTCAGCGCATCTGTCTTAGTTATATTCCGGCGAACGATATCTTCCTTACGGGCAATCAATTCTATCATCTTTGCTTCGATAGTGGGAAAATCACTTTCCTTTATTGTCCGGCCTTCACCGGGATCTACATCATAATAGAACCCGTTTTCAATAGCCGGTCCGATGCCGAAGGTAATACCGGGATATAATTCCTGTAAGGCTTCGGCCATCAAGTGAGCGCTGGAGTGCCAATAGGCGTGTTTCCCCTCATCATCTTCCCACTTCAGTAATTTCACTGTCGAATCCTGAAGGATAGAACGTCCTAAATCCCATGTTTCTCCGTTTATGTCGGCAGCCAACACATCCTGTGCCAGCCGGGGACTGATACTTTCTGCAATTTGCATGGCGGTAACGCCTTCTGCATATTCCCTTACGGACTGATCCGGAAATGTTATCTTTATCATATTCATTAATAAATTCCAAATTATGATTGAGGCGCAAATTTACAATTCTTTTTTCAGATATAGCTTGTATCAATCATATTTTATGCCTTCCCTTGAGGATCACCATTTCATTGAATCCGAAGTTTTCGCAAAATACTTGCAAAATAATTTGGTTTGTATTGCAAACTATACTAAGTTTGCGGCGTAAACCAATTTGCGACACAATGAGACTATTCTTTTATCTTTTCTTATTTAATGTATCAGTATCGGTACTTTCTGTTTCCGCACAGTCGAGGCGTATAACGGGTGTTGTTACAGACGAAAACAGGTTGCCGCTGCCTTTTGTAAACCTGTACATAGAGGGTACGATAGAAGGTACAACTTCTGGTGACGATGGAGGGTTTGAACTGATTACAGAGCAAAAAGGGGAGCTTATGCTCATGGCTTCGTTTGTTGGATATATAACAGGATCGGTAAGGATAAGTACGGATACCTTGAATCCGGCTCCTTTGAACATACAATTGCTGCCGCGGTTGCAGGCTGTAAGGGAGGTGGTAGCATACGCCGGGAATTATCTGCTGAAGAGCGCTTCTACGTTGGAACAGAAGGGGGCCGTAGACTTGATTGCAACGGCCGGATCGGAAGGGGATCTCTTCAAGGCTATCAGTTTGATGCCCGGCACACAGGCGCCCGGCTTGGATGGACGTATGATGGTGAGGGGAGGCGATAGCCGCGAATCGCAGACGTATATCGACGGGATGCACCTCCTTTCTCCTTATACGACTACGGCGCAGCATACGCCGGCAAGGAGTCGCTTTTCGGCTTTCCTTTTTGACGGGATCACCTTTTCGACAGGGGGCTATTCGCAGGAATATACGCAGAGCCTTTCGAGCATCTTGCCTCTTACTACCAGCGATGAGAGCCGTCAGTCGAAATTGGGCGTCAAGCTGATGAACGTCGGATCGGGTGGGGGAGGAACGAAAGCCTGGAACAATGGCTCCCTCTCGTTCAATTTCGACTATACCGACCTGCAATGGTATCATGCAACAACCAATCCCCAGCAGCGAATCTATTGGAAGAAGCCTTACAGAGAGTATGCCGGGCAAAGCCTTTTGCGCTTCCAGCTCCGGAAAGATACCTACTGGAAGACCTTCCTCTCTTATGCCGGAACACGGTTCACGCATTACGAAGAAAAGCCTTTCAGCCAACTGAGGCGGGAAATGGGCTATGATGAGACGAACCTCTACCTGAACTCAACGTTCAAGACGCGCCTTGCCTCAGGGGTGAATTTCTTTGGCGGTCTGGCGTATTCACTCAACGGAAGGACGGCGGAGGAGGCTGTCGTTCCGGATGACCGGCTGCTGGTCCGCCAGCGGGAGCTTCATCTGAAAGTTAAGGCCGCCAAACGCTTTTCCTCCTTCTACAAACTGGAAACGGGCGTCGAATCCTACGACCGGGGATACGGGATGCAGTACCGGGATTCGTTCGTCTTTGAGAAGGATATCCGTCACCGTATCGGCGGACTGTTTGTCTCCAACGACTTCCACCTGACCGACCGTCTCTTCCTCAACCTTTCTTCGCGACTGGAATATATCTCTTCGGACCGGTCATACACCTGGCTGCCACGGATGGCGCTTAATTATGAGTGGAAAGGGCTTACGGTGTCGGCGGTGGCCGGGAAGTACCAGCAGATGACCGACAACGACTATCTGCTCTACAATCCTTCCCTGTCGGCGGAGACGAACCGGCAGTATCTGTTGGGCCTCTACTTCAGGGATAAGAACCGGATATACCGCGCCGAAGCCTATCATAAGGCCTACGATAAGTTGCCGGCCTTGCGCAACGGACACTACCAGGCTTCCGGAAGCGGTTACAGCCGGGGCATTGACCTCTTCGTCAACGAACGCCGCTTGCTGAAACACTGGGAGTACACCGTCTCCTATTCGTATAATGATTCCCGTCGGCAATACCTTGATTACCCGGAGCAGGCCGTCCCTTCGTTTGTCAGCCGGCACAATGCCTCGCTCTCCCTCCGGTACGAGAATATGCGGTGGCTGAGCATCATCGGCCTCACCCAACGCTTTGCCTCCGGCCGGCCGTATCACGATCCGAACCGGGAGGGCTTTATGAACGCCCTCACTCCGGCTTACCATACCATAGATGTAAGCTGGATCTTGCTGGCGCATAAGAACCTGATCGTCTATGCCTGCTTCTCCAACCTGCTGAACCGGCGCAATGTCTTCGGATACGACTTCACGCCCCTGCCCGACAGCCAAGGCTTCTACGACAGCCTCCCCCAGCGGCAGGAGCAACCCCAAGCCTTCTACATCGGCTTCTTCCTCACCCTGGGGAAGAACGTCGCCTACGAAGCATCGAACTTTTAAAACAAGATATAGAACTTATTATTCATACATTAAAACAATTATCGAATGAGAACAACTTTCCTTTCCTTGCTGCTGCTCGGCTTATTGGCCCTGACGGCAGGCGCTTCCGACGCTTCCGGATATGAAGATGTGATGCGCGCCGAACTGGCCCGGCTTGATTCGGCCGCTCAGCCGGCCGATTACCTGCAATGCCGCAACCGTTTCGAGCGGATGGCGCAAATGTATGCCGGTCAGTGGCTGCCCGTTTATTACACCGCTTACTGCGACTTGCAGATGACGTACATGAAACAGCCCAACGTCCCGGCACTGCTCCAGGATGCGAAAGCTCTTCTGGAGAAGCTCGAAGCCTTCGACGAGGCTGACCCCTCGGAGGTGCAAACGCTTTGGGGATACTATTATATGGCTTTGATTGCCACCGATCCCTCCACGGGGCAGACGTATTTCATGCAGACGATCAGTAGCTACGAGAAGGCCATGAAGCTCAATCCCGCCAATCCCCGCCCCGTCTGCCTGCTGGCCTTTTTCAGGCAACAGCTTCCGCCCGCCATGCGCTCCGGGCGCGACATTGCCGAAGGCAAACAGAAGGCCGAAGCGCTCTTCCGCCAGGAAACGCCTTCGCCCCTGAAACCCTACTGGGGCGCCTACTTCCTGCAAATGATACGAACAGAGAATAATTAATTATATAATGTATACTATAACAACAATGGAAAATCAATTGAACGAACAAGAAAGCCTGCGGATCATCAAAGATATGATTGCCCAGGCCAAAGAGCGCTTCCAGAAGCGCAATGGCGACAGTATCATCCTCTGGGGATACCTTATCGCGATCCTCGCAATGGCAAACTTCGTATTGCTCCGGACACTGAGCGCAGAGCTGCAACCCCAGGCCTACTGGGTATGGATGTGCACGCTCCCCGCCTTTGTGATCCACTACATTCACGCAGCCCGGAAGGCCCGGACAACCTGCGCCGGCAGTTACATCGACACCTTGGTGGGGCATACGTGGCTTGCCTTTTATATCTCGGTCGCCCTGTTCATAGCCTCCGTCTTCATCCTTGCCGTCGCCCTGCGCGCCGGCGGGAACCTCTTCACGCTGATTATGCCGGTCATCATGAGCGCCACCGGCCTCTGCCTCTTCGTCAACGGCAAGGCCTACCGCTTCCGCCCCTTCGTCTACGGAGCCATAGGCTTCTGGGTCGGCGCCTTGCTGTCGGCCATCGTCGTGGTGATATGGCAGAAACAGAGCCTGCAATTCCTCGTCCTGGCCGTCTGCATGATTGTCGGCTTCATCCTGCCCGGCCATCTGTTGAACCGTAAAGCCCGCCACGATGTTTAAAGATCTGGATCCCCTGCTTCATTCGCAGCAGCGCTTAGCCATCATCTCCCTCCTGATACCGGTGGAAGAAGCCGATTTTGTTTTCCTGAAGGAGAAAACCGGCACGACGGCGGGCAACCTCAGCGTCCACCTCGACAAGCTCAGCGAAGCAGGCTATATCGAAATCCGCAAGTTCATCGACGGTCGCCGTCCTCGCACCGTCTGCCGCATCACTTCCCGGGGCATCGACGCCTTCGAAACCTATGTGCAGGCCCTTCAGGGTTACATCAACAGCAAGCGGGAGTAGCGGTACCTTACCGCAATGCAACGTTGCACCTTACCACGATGCAACGTTGCATCTTATCACGATGTAGCGTTACATCTTATCACGATGCAACGTTACATCTTATCGCGATGTAGCGTTACATCGTGTCGCAATGTAAGCTTGCATCGCGATAAATGCCAGGAAGGTGGAGAGCTCAAAGGCTGTGGGGACTCCCGCCATACATCCTGCCAAAAGCAAAAGGGAGGAACGGACGCTAAGCCCGGTTCCTCCCTTTGAGTATGATTGCAATATGCGACAGATCAGTGCATCAGCATCCCCGGAGCGAGGGGGATGAAGCGGTCGGCGTCCGACTTGCGGATACGGACGCTTCCGTTGTTCCAGTTCGACGGCCAGCCGCCGATGATATGCCCCAGGAAGACCACCTTCAGCTCGTGCAAGCCCTTGGCCAGCGCCACCGAACGGTCCTGGCGAGAGAAGCGTTTCACCTCGCCGCCGTTGTTGATCAAAAGGCGTCCATCCATCCATACCTCTTCGTTATCGCTCGAGAAGTAATACACGCCGTCCTCCGGAATGTCAACGTACCCGCTCGCGATGGCAGCATACTGCTTCACGTTGCGCATGGAGTTGCTGTAAGGCTCGATCCGGGTGAGGCCGCGCAGGTCGGTCAACGTACTGTCTTTCCATTCGTTGATGCTACCCAGCAGGGCGGCGTCGGCAAAGTCGCCATACGCTATCTTCACCTGCAATCCCGGGCTGAGGCCTTCCGCATCGGGGCGGGCGGCGGGCGCGGGTGCTTGCTTCTCGACCGTGATCGTCCGCACCGGGCTCATCCGGCCCGAAGGCAGCAGGGAACGTATCTTCAGCGTGCCCGACTCGGTGTACTTAATGGGCGTTTCGTAGGCTGCGGACAACGGCGTAGGATCCGATCCGTCGGTGGTATAGACCATCCGGACGGGGCGGGTGGTCGTAAACTCCAGCGAGGCGGTGTCCGTAAAGGCTACGAAATTGCACGAGCCTCCCGGTTGCTCAGGCTGGGGGATATGATAGTTGATGCCATGCGCGTCGAGGCGTACCAGGGCGTTGTTGATCCTCCGTTCAAAGTCCTTGTAATCCTTCCGTCCGGTCTCCGTCCAGGCTATTTCGGCCAGGGCCAGGACGCGGGGATAGGCGCGGTATTCCATCAGGTCGGTGCTATACATGTATTCGGACCAGATGTTGGTCTGTACGCCCTTGATGTAGCCGGCCTTCCCGGTAGCGACCAGCGTATCGGGCACGGGGTTGTAGGCGTAGGTCTTTTCCAGCAGCGTATATCCGCCGATGGCAACGGGTTCGATCTTGGCATCCCCCTGGTAGGCGTCGAGGTACATGCCGTTGGAGCCGGGCGTCATGATCACGTCGTGATCCATATTGGCGGCCGCGATACCACCCTGTTCACCCCGCCACGACATGACGGTAGCCGTAGGCGCCAGTCCCCCTTCGAGGATCTCGTCCCAACCGATCATCTTCTTGCCGCATTGGGCCAGTATCTTCTCGATGCGCTGTATGAAGTAGCTTTGCAGGCGTTCTTCGGCGCTGTGGTGAGCATCTCCGTGGAGGCCTTCCTCGCGGATACGCTGTTGGCAGAGCGGACATTCCTTCCAGGCCGTTTTCGGACATTCGTCGCCGCCAACGTGGAAGTATTCGGAAGGGAAGAGGGCAGCTACTTCGCGTATGACGTTCTCGAAGAACTCAAACGTCGTTTCTTTCCCGGCGCACAGGACGACGTCTTCCACCCCCCAGACGGCGCGCATCGTTGTAGGTTCGCCCTTGCACGAGAGTTCGGGATAGGCCGAGATGGCGGCCAGTTCATGCCCCGGCACTTCGATTTCGGGAATGACCGTGATGAAGCGTTCGGCGGCATAGCGTACGATTTCCTTCACCTCTTCTTGCGTATAGAAGCCTTCGCTGTTGGGGCTCTGCGAGCCGACTTCGGTCAGGAGGGGGTACTGTTTGATTTCGATCCTCCATCCCTGGTCTTCGGTCAGGTGCCAGTGCATACGGTTGATTTTGAACAGCGCCATGACGTCTAACTGCTTCTTGACGTTCTCTACCGGGATGAAATGCCGGCAGGCGTCGAGCATCACGCCGCGGTAGGCGAAGCGGGGTTTGTCTTTCACTGCCACGGTCGGCGCCGTCCATGCGATGCCCTTCACCTTCGAGGTGCTCTCCACTTCGGCCGGCAGCAGTTGCAGGAAGGTTTGCATTCCGTAGAACAGTCCTTGCGGCGTTCCGGCTTTCACTACGACTCCGCCGGGCGTTACGTCCAGCGTATAGCCTTCTTCGTTCCCCTCCTGCGAATCGTCGATCAGCAGGGCGATCCCATTCTCCCCTTCCTGGCCGGTAAGGGTGAAAGGATAGCCGGTCGAGAGTTTCAGTTTGCCGGCAAAGAAAGCGGCTACCGTCTCTGCTTCCGGCGTAGGGGCAAAGAAGGCGGTGTTTTTGTTCAGGCTGAAAGTTCCTTCCCCATAACTAATGCTGAGGGGGGTCGGAATGATGTTAATCCCTTGGTTATACACTTTCTCTTCCACCGTTTCATGGCAGGAGGAGAATACAAGAAGCGCTAAGATGGCGCATAAAGTTGATACATTTTTCATTCGAATACGGATATATAGTTTAATAATCATTCCCATGCAAAGAGGGGGTAAGCAGACATCTGCCGGTTCACTTCGGCGCGGACGGCGGCTATGGTCCGGTCGTTTTCAGGATCGGAAAGCGTCGTATCTACCCATTCTACGATCTGAGCCATGAAGGGTTCTTTGGCGCCGCGGGTAGAGATGGCAGGTGTTCCTATGCGTATACCGGAAGTCTGGAATGCCGAGCGACTGTCGAACGGCACCATGTTTTTATTGACCGTAATATCGGCCGCCACCAGGGCTTTTTCGGCCGCCTTTCCGGTCAGGGCGGGGAATTTGGTACGCAGGTCGATCAGCATACTGTGGTTGTCTGTTCCTCCGGAGATAATCTTGTAACCCTCGTCGGCGAAGGCTTGTGCCATGGCTGCGGCATTTCTCTTCACCTGAGTTTGGTACACCTTGTATTCCGGCTCCAGGGCTTCGCCAAAAGCTACGGCTTTGGAGGCGATCACATGCTCCAGCGGCCCTCCCTGAATGCCCGGGAAGACGGCCGAATCCAGCAGTTGCGCCATCGTCTTGGGTTCGCCCTTGGGCGTTGTCTTGCCCCATGGATTGACAAAGTCTTTCCCCAGCAGGATAATACCTCCACGCGGACCGCGAAGGGTTTTGTGGGTGGTCGAAGTCACGACATGCGCATACTCCAGCGGATTATCCAGCAGTCCGGCGGCAATCAGTCCGGCAGGGTGCGCCATGTCGATCATCAACAGAGCGCCCACCCGGTCGGCTATCTCGCGCATCCGCTTGTAATCCCATTCGCGGGAATACGCCGATCCGCCCCCGACGATCAGTTTGGGTTGTTCGCGCAGCGCTACTTCTTCCATCTGATCGTAGTCTACGCGGCCGGTTTCTTCTGTGACATTGTACTCTGTAGCCCGGTAGAGGATACCGGAACTGTTTACGGGCGATCCGTGCGAAAGGTGTCCGCCGTGCGAAAGGTTCAATCCCAGGAAGGTATCTCCCGGATTGAGTACAGCCAGGAAAACAGCGGCATTAGCCTGTGCGCCGGAGTGTGGTTGCACGTTTACCCATTCGGCATGGAATAGTTTTTTAAGGCGTTCGATGGCAATGCTTTCGCTTTGGTCGACCACTTCACATCCGCCGTAATAGCGTTTCCCGGGATACCCTTCGGCGTATTTGTTGGTCAGCACGCTACCCATGGCTTCCAACACCTGGCTACTCACGAAGTTTTCCGAAGCAATCAGCTCCACACCTTTCAGTTGGCGTTGCTTTTCTTTCTCAATGATGTCGAAAATAAGACTGTCTCTTTTCATTCCTGTATATTGTTTGATTTATGTTGCAAAAATACGCAAAAAACAGGAGGAAAACGAAATAGCTTTCCTCCTGTAGTCAATTTAAAAACTAATGAAAACAGATGATTATTCTTCAATAGCGGCCTGTGCAGCGGCTACCCGCGCAATCGGCACGCGGAACGGAGAGCAGGATACGTAGTTTAACCCTACGCGGTGGCAGAACTTCACGGATGAAGGTTCGCCGCCATGTTCACCGCAGATACCGCATTTGAGGTCGGGACGTATGGTGCGTCCTTTTTCGGTAGCCATGCGTACTAACTGCCCCACGCCGTTCTGGTCTAACACCAGGAAGGGGTCGAACTTGAGGATCTTCTTTTCGAGATAGATCGGCAGGAAGGATGCGATGTCGTCGCGCGAGTATCCGAAGGTCATCTGCGTCAGGTCGTTCGTGCCGAACGAGAAGAACTCGGCTGCCGATGCGATACGGTTGGCCGTCAAGGCTGCACGCGGGATTTCAATCATCGTTCCTACTTTGTATTCTATGCTATCGTTTGTTTCTTTGAACAGTTGGGAGGCCGTTGTACGGATGATTTTTTCCTGTTCCAGAAATTCGTGGAGTATGCCGGTTAGCGGCACCATGATTTCAGGATAGGTTGTTACGCCTTCTTTCTTCAATTGAAGGGCGGCGCCAAGGATTGCCCTTGTCTGCATTTCCGTAATTTCGGGATAGGTATTGCCCAGACGACATCCGCGGTGTCCAAGCATCGGGTTCGATTCGTGAAGGGCATCTACGCGCTGAGCGACTACGGATACGTCTACGCCCATAGCGTCGGCCAGTTCCTGTTGCCCTTTCGGATCGTGAGGCACAAACTCGTGAAGCGGCGGATCAAGCAAACGTACCGTCACCGGATAGCCGGCCATGGCGCGGAAAATACCTTCGAAGTCGGCTTGCTGGAAGGGAAGGAGTTTGCCCAGTGCCTTCTGGCGTGCATCGGTGTCTTCGGCCAGGATCATTTCGCGCATGGCTTTGATCTTCTCTCCTTCAAAGAACATGTGTTCCGTACGGCAGAGTCCGATACCTACGGCTCCGAACGCACGTGCCTGCTGAGCGTCACCGGGCGTATCGGCATTGGTGCGCACTGACATTTTGGTGTATTTGTCGGCCAGTTTCATCAGTTCGTTGAAGTCGCCGGTAAGTTCGGGATCCTGAGTCGGTATTTGTCCTTCGAACACTTGTCCCGTTGTTCCGTTGATGGAGATATAGTCGCCTTCCTTGAATACTTTACCGTCTACTTCCATGGTTTTCTTTTTGTAGTCGATGATCAAGGCTCCGGCTCCCGATATGCAGCATTTACCCATTCCGCGGGCTACTACGGCGGCATGCGAGGTCATTCCTCCGCGTGCTGTCAGGATGCCTTCGGCGGCGGCCATTCCGGCGAGGTCTTCGGGCGAGGTCTCAATACGTACGAGCACGACTTTCTTGCCGGCTTTATACCAGGCAGCGGCATCGTCGGCAAAGAATACGATCTGTCCTGTTGCGGCTCCCGGCGAGGCGGGCAAACCTTTTACCAGTACTTTGGCTTTTTTCAGCGCAGCTTTATCGAACACGGGATGGAGAAGTTCGTCCAGCTTATTGGGTTCGATACGGTTGAGGGCTGTCTTTTCGTCTATCATTCCTTGCTTGAGCAGATCCACGGCGATTTTTACCATAGCGGCGCCGGTGCGTTTCCCGTTGCGTGTTTGCAGGAACCAGAGTTTGCCTTCCTGTACGGTAAATTCCATGTCCTGCATGTCGTGGTAATGGTTCTCAAGCTTGGTTTGTATGGCGTCGAGCTCCTTGTATATTTCGGGCATAGCTTCTTCCATGGATGGATACTTGGCTACGCGTTCTTCTTCAGAGATGGTGGCTCGTTCAGCCCATATTTTCGAGCCGGCTTTTGTGATCTGTTGCGGGGTACGGATACCGGCTACCACATCTTCGCCCTGGGCGTTGATCAGGTATTCGCCGTTGAATACATCTTCGCCGCTACCGGCATCGCGCGAGAAGCATACGCCTGTTGCCGATGTGTTCCCCATATTCCCGAACACCATGGCCTGCACGGATACGGCGGTTCCCCATTCGGCCGGGATTCCTTCCATTTTGCGGTAGAGGATGGCCCGTTCGTTCATCCACGAATCGAATACGGCGCAGATGGCTCCCCATAGTTGTTCATAGGCATTGGTAGGGAAGTCTTTGCCGGTACGTTCTTTTACGGCGGCTTTGAATTGGGCGACAAGTTGCTTGAGGTCTTCCACTTCCAGCTCATTGTCTAATTTGACGCCTTTTGCGGCTTTGACTTCTTCGATGATTTCTTCAAAGGGGTCGATGTCTTCTTTGTTGGTAGGTTTCATGCCGAGTACTACGTCGCCATACATTTGTACAAACCGCCGGTACGAGTCCCATGCAAAGCGGGGATTGTTTGTCTTACGGGTCAGTCCTTCCACTACTTCGTCGTTGAGTCCCAGATTCAAGATCGTATCCATCATTCCCGGCATAGAAGCGCGGGCGCCGGAGCGTACGGATACTAACAAGGGGTTAGCGATGTCTCCAAATTGGGAATTCATCAGGTGTTCGACATTAACGATGGCCTTTTTCACTTCATCTTGCAGAAGTTCTACTACTTTGTCCTTTCCCAGTTCGTAGTATTCGGAACAAACTTCTGTCGTGATAGTGAATCCCGGTGGAACGGGAACTCCGATCAGGTTCATTTCAGCAAGGTTAGCGCCTTTTCCTCCGAGCAGGTTTTTCATGTCTGCTCTACCTTCGGCTTTTCCGTTTCCGAAGGTGTATACTCTTTTCTTTTCCATAATATATAATGTATCAATAATTGCTATCTCGGGTTTGCAAAAGTGCACAAAGATAAGAATTTTTATAGATACAACTAATTTCGGTTATTAAGAAATGCAGGACAAACGCAATTTAAAGAATGATCAATGACATAGAAATAGCGGAAGATAGAGAATGGATTTATCTGTGAACAGAAACCATTTGTCGGCTAATCCAACCGACCCCGGTTTTGTCTGCCGCCATTTATCCGCAAGAAAAAACCGTTTACGGTCTAAACAGCCACATTCGGGTGTGTGCGGAAAACCTGAGAGGCTTTCAATTCATCCGTAATCTACTCAATCTGTCTTACCAAATGGTGATTTTGAATAAAGCATCAATGAACATATAATTAGCATTTTATTTATCCGCATGTTCTACTATCAATTTACTAACTCCCTACTTAGCAGAAGGTTTTTCAAATGCCAATACTCTCTTCACGTATTTTTGCACTCAAAGTTACAGAGTATTATTTTTTGTTAAACTTTAATTCATTGTTATTTATGAAACAAGTTAAGAAGAGTATTTGTTTATTTCGTTCACTTCGGAAGGTCCGGAAAATGGGGATCCTTACGTTGATGATTTTATGTTGCCTTGTGACTGCGTTTGCACAAACAACTGTCAAAGGCAAAGTGTTGGATGAATTTGGAGAACCAATTATTGGCGCCAATATCGTAGAAAAAGGTACGAGCAATGGTTCAATAACTGATTTGGATGGTAATTATTCACTTACCATCCCTAATGCCCAACGGGCGATTCTTCAGTTCTCATACATCGGCTACAATACAAAAGAAGAAGCTGTCGGCGGACAAAGCGTTATCAACGTTTCTCTTGCTCCTTCCGTCATCAACCTGGGTGAAGTAGTAGCCATCGGTTATGGTACGCAGACGCGACGCGAAATAACCGGTTCCGTCGCTAATGTGTCGGAAGAGAGTTTTAATAAAGGAATCACACGCGACGCTGCTGACCTTCTGCAAGGTAAAGTGGCCGGTCTTTCGATCACCAGTGGATCGGGCGACGTGACCCGCGCCAGTCAGATCCGCCTGCGCGGTACATCTACTTTGATGAACGACCAGGGCCCGATGATCGTCATCGACGGAATCCCCGGCGGCGACATGTCGAGCGTATCGCCCTCGGACATTGAATCAATCTCCGTCCTGAAAGACGCCTCCTCGCAAGCTATCTACGGATCGCGCGCAGCCGGCGGCGTCATCTTGATCACCACCAAGCGAGGCTCCGCATCACATTCACAAGTCACCTACGACGGATACCTCTCGGCTGACTTCGTAGCCAACAAGCCGCATCTGCTCAGCGCTTCCGAATGGCGTGACGTCAACAGCCAACTGGGCAACGACGTCAGCAAGCTTGATGTCTACGGTGCCGAAACCGACTGGCTGGGTGAAATGCTCCGCACCGGCTTCTCGCAAAATCACTCGCTCAGCGTCTCCGGTGGCGGCTCGAAGAACAACTATCGCGCATCCTACACCTTCCTTGATCGTAACGGTATTGCACGCGATAACTTCATGACGCGCCACAGTTTCCGCTTCCAATTCCAGCAGCGCGCTATCAATGACCGCCTCCGTATCGACCTGACCGGATCGGCCACCCTGACTGATATGCAGTTCCCCTTCCGCGACGATTTCATCCTCGCCTACAACCTGCCGCCCGTCTATCCTGTCAAAAATGCCGACGGTACGTGGTTCACCAGCATGTTCGGACAGTACGACCAGGGTAACCCTGTCCAGAATCAGGATGAAAACTATAATCTGATGAAGAGCAACAACTTTTATGGTGCAGGAAACCTCCAGTTTGACATTATCGAAGGACTCACTGCCAAAGTACACCTTTATAAAAGTTCCATCAACAACGACTTCAATGAATGGCGTGCCCCAACCAATTCGCGCGGACGCAGCGACAACGGTTATGCCCGGCGCCAGGCGAGACTGACGGAACGCGAATTGATGGAATGGACGCTCAATTATAATACGACGTTCGGCAGCAAGCATAAATTAGACGCTATCGCCGGCTACTCGTGGGAGAACAACCGGTATCAAGATCAGTCTTCGATAGCCACCAACTTTGCCGTCACCTCAATGGGAGCTAACAATATCCAAAGCGGTAACACCCTCAAAATCGGTGAAGTGACCTCGTCGAAAAATGCATACAAACTCATCTCCTTTTTCGCTCGCGCCCATTACAGTTACGACGAAAAATACATGCTCACGGCCACCGTACGCCGCGACGGTTCGTCCAAATTCGGAGCCAACAATAAATGGGGGCTTTTCCCCTCCGTATCTGCTGCCTGGGGGCTCTCGCAAGAAGGCTTTTTGAAGGACATCAACTGGATCAATGACTTGAAACTGCGCGCCGGATACGGTGTCACCGGTAATCAGGACGGCCTCCAGCCCTACAAGACCCTCGAATTGTACGAAGCCTACGGAACCTATTACGACAATGGTAGCCCATCCATCGCCTACCGCGTCGCCCAAAATGCCAACCCTAACCTCAAATGGGAAGAAACGGCTATGTTGAACGTCGGTGTCGACTTCTCGCTCTTCAACGGGCGCTTAGGAGGAACAATCGAATGGTACGACAAGCGGACGACGGACATGATCTACCGCTACACCGTGCCGACCCCGACCTTCGTCTACGACCGCATTTTTGCCAATGTGGGCGACATGCTCAATACCGGCGTCGAATTGCTACTCAATATTGATGTCGTGCGCACCAAGGAGTTCAATTACAACACATCGATCAACCTTGCGCACAATAAGAACGAAATCCTCCGCCTCTCGAACGACATCTATTCCGCCAGCCGCATCTATACCGGCGACCCGTGGATCCGTGGAGCATCGGGCGTCACCTCGCACGTGATCGAAGAAGGACGCCCCGTGGGCCAGTTCTTCATGCTCAAGGCCAAGTCTAACAAGCTGACGGCCGACGGCAAATTCGACTTTGAGGAAATAGACGGCATTCCCGGCATTACAGACGATGACCGCACCTACGTTGGCAGCGCCCAACCGGACCTGACCTTCGGATGGAACAACTCCTTCAGTTATAAAAACTGGGATGCCAGCTTCTTCATCCGCGGAACGATCGGCAACAAGGTGCTGAACAATCCCATCGCCGCCTATGGCAATAACACCTATGTATCCGGAGCGAACGCAATCATGAACGACAACCTCGTGAAGTACACCGAAAATTCCCGCGTATCTTCGTTCTATCTCGAAGACGGTTCCTTTGCGCGCCTGGATAATATGGCTATCGGCTACACCTTCGATTCCAAGAAGATTGACTGGCTCAACAGAGCCCGCGTTTACGTGGCTGCCCAGAATCTGTTCGTGATCACCGGCTATACCGGCCTTGATCCCGAAGTCGAACTCTTCCGCGGCGAACCTACCGACAACGATGCCGGCCTCTCGCCTGGTATCGAAGCCCGTAACTATTTCCCCAAGGCTCGTTCCTTTACGTTTGGCGTCAACTTAACTTTCTAACGATTAAAAGATAATTGATTTATGAAAAAGATAATAGCAATATGGTTTGCAGGTATTCTCTCAATGATCATCATACCATCCTGTACAGACTTGGATGAAGAGGTCTACGACAAATTGCCGGCCGACGACTTCGGCAGCACCGAAATCGAAGTGAAGGCTTTGATGGGCACAGTCTATAATACATTGAAAACCTACTGGCCCGGCAACTTTATGTATCTCTCCGAAAACGGAGGCTCCGCAACGGTAACACCTACGCGCACCGGCGGCGACTGGTACGACGGCGGACAATACCGCGAAATATTCACACACGAATGGACCGCCCAGACAGGAGTCGTCCGCAGTTCATGGAATGCAGCCTCAACCGCCATCGGAACTTGCAATGCGACCATCAGTGTGCTGGAAAATTCCACCTTCATGACCGACGCTCAGAAAGTTGAGAACATTGCCTCCATGCGTGGCGTGCGCGCCTTCTGGATCTATACGATGATGGACTATTGGGGCAATGTACCTTTGGTGACGGATTATTCGGACAAGGAACTGCCCTCGGTACGGCCGCGGCAGGAAGTGTTCGACTGGCTGATTGCCGAAGTCAACGAAATAGCCGAACAATGCCCCGCCGGCACCCAGGCAAACTATGGCAAATTCACCAAAGGCTCCGCCTATTTCCTCCTGGCAAAGTTGTTCCTGAACGCTGAAGCCTGGAAAGTGAACGTCTCGGGCAATGCCTGGCAGCAGTGCATCGCCGCGTGCGACAAAGTACTGAGTCTGGGATACGTGCTTGAGCCTAACTGGGAAACCAACTTTGGCATCAACGACCGCTCGCAAGAAGGCATCCTGACGATTTGCTTCAGCGAAACTGATACACAAAACCGGAACCAGTTGATGTGCCAAACGCTCCACTATGCCGATAACCTTTCGGACGGAGCCAAATACGGCGCATGGAACGGCGTTTGTGCACAGCCGGACTACGTGAAGCTCTTCGACGTTGAAGACCCGCGCTATGAAGCAACATACCGCATCGGCGAACGTCGCAACCGGGAAACCGGCGAAATACTGAAGACCGGACAAGGCGACCCGTTGATTTATACGGTAGATATATCCATCATCCCCGGTACCGAATACGACGGAGGCCCATGGGGAGCCGTCGTGCAGGAAGCCGGAGCCCGTTGCCAGAAGTGGCCCTATTCCACCACCCTGTCCAATGCAAAGGGGAATCACTTCCACATCTTCCGCCTGACCGACATCTATCTCGTCAAGGCTGAAGCCCTGCTCCGCTCAGGTGGTGACGTGTCTGAAGCAACCCGCTTGGTGAACGTCGTTCGCGAACGCGCTTATGGCGATGCAACACACAACTACGCAACGGTTGACCTCCAGAAGATACAGCTCGAACGCCGCTTCGAACTGGCCTGGGAAGCCTGGTCGCGCCAGGATGACATCCGCTTCGGAGACTTCGATAAATCTTACTGGGCAGCCTCCAACAGCCCGCGCAAGACAGGCGATCATCTCAAGCTCTACCCCATCCCGCAAACCGCTTGGCAAACAAACCAGAACCTGGTGCAGAACCCGGTTTATCCCCCATTCCAACAATAACGAATAGCGACCTCTGCCACGAGGCAGGAATTATCCAAAAGGCGCCGGACTTTCTCCGGCGCCTTTTTTAATCCCCGCCGGAACAGACAGATTCTTTCGAACACACGCAGCCTTCTTCCCACAGCGCCTCTTTGAAGCATTGCAAAATGATCGTTGACAGCATTGTCAACAGCCTCCATCCAACGGGCTGGTGCGACGGCTTGGGTGGGCTTGCCGGGGAATGTACTGGTATTCACTCTCGACTCTCGACGGTATTCCTTACCTTTGCCGGAAAACAATATAACATCAATGTATGAAAACGAAAAAGAATATCTTCCGTATAAGCGGCTTCCTGTCCCTGCTGTGGATGGGAACGATGGCGACGGCTTATTCGCAGGCGAACGAATGGGTGGGTTTGCCCCAGCCGGGCGCAAAAACGCTTTTTGACTCCGGGTGGAAAGCGCGCAGGGCCAACGAGGTTAAAGTCGATGGCAACCGCCTCACGGCGCAACCTTTCGACTCCGCCGGATGGATGAAGGCCCGCGTACCGGGGACGGTTCTGACGACGATGCTGGAGAATGGCCTCTTCGCCGCTCCCGAATTTAGTATGAACAACAACCTCATCCCCGACATATACGACACAGGGAATGAGTTTTACACCTTCTGGTTCGTGCGTCCCTTCCACCTGGAGCGACCGGCAGAAGAAGGACGCCAGGTGTGGCTCAACTTCCGTGGAATCAATTACAAGGCGGAAATCTTCCTCAACGGTAAGCGGTTGAATGCAGATACGCACGAGGGTATGTTCCTCAGGCAAAGCTACGACATCACGCCCTATCTCAGGGATGGGAGCAACCTGCTGGCCGTTATCGTTTACCCGCCCGACCATCCAGGCAATCCCAATGGCGGGCAGGGAGGCGACGGGACAATCGCCCGCCAGGTCACCATGCAGTTTACGCCGGGATGGGACTGGATCCAGCCGGTGCGCGACCGGAATACCGGTATCTGGGACGAGGTCTCGATCACGACCACCGGAGCCGTCCGGGTGCAACATCCCTACGTCGTCACCCGTGTCCCCGGCATCCGTCAGCCGGACGCCCCCCAGTCGGATGCCTTCGTGGCCGTAACGGTTGAAGTAGAAAACACCTCCTCCCTGCCGCAATCCGGCACGCTCCTGTGCGAAACCAACGGCATCCGCCAGGCACAGCCCCTCACCCTGGCCGCCGGCGAGAAGAAACTCATCAGACTGAAAGAACAAACCATCCGGAAGCCCCGCCTCTGGTGGCCGAACGGGATTGGGGAACAGGCGCTCTACGACCTGCGCATCGCATTTGAAACCAACGGACAAACCAGCGACAGCCGGACGCTGCGCTACGGCATACGCGAAATAAGCTCGGAGAAATGCCCCGATACCGGAGGCCGCAAGTTCTATGTCAACGGCCAACCGATCTATATGACCGGCGGCAACTATATTGCCTCGGACTGGCTCCTGCGCCTCTCGCCCGAACGTTACCGCGCCGAAATACGTTACCATGCCGAAATGAACCTGCGCATGATCCGCGTATGGGGAGGCGCCCTCACGGAACGTCCGGAGTTTTACGACGCCTGCGACGAATATGGCCTCTTAGTCTTCCAGGACCTCTGGGGCAGCGGCGACTGTAACGGCGCCTGGGAAGACGCCACCAAAGCCGACTCGCGCGAACGCCGCTGGGAATATCCCGACAACCACCGCCTCTTCCTCGCCTCCGTTGAAGACCAGGTGAAGATGATACGCAACCACCCCAGCCTCTGCCTCTGGTGCGGAGCCAATGAATGGCCGCTGGCAAAAGACATCGACCAGGCGCTGAAGAACGACCTCTTCCCCCGCCTCGACCCCAACCGCTTATTCATCAGCTATTCTACCGATACTCTCTTTACGCGCAACACCATCGGTGGCGTAGGCGATGGCCCCTACGGCATCCAGGAACCGGAATGGTTCTTCACCTTCCGCTCCACCCCGTTCAACCCCGAGGCCGGCTCGGTAGGCTCGCCCGAAGTGGAAAGCATGCGCGAAATGATGACGGAAGAAGAACTCAGCGCCCTCCCCAGCGGAAACCGCCTGCACCCCGCCTGGCGATACCACAAAGATCTCGGATACGGCAATCACCTGGAACGCTACGGCGAAGTGACCGACATCGAAACCTATTGCAGGTACGCCCAGATCGTCAATTACGACCAATACCGCAGCTTCATGGAAGGACGCGCCTCGCAGATGTGGGAATGGTACACCGGGATACTGATCTGGAAAACGCAGAATCCCTGGACCTCCCTCCGTGGACAGATGTACGATTGGTTCCTCGACGTCAACGCCTCGCTTTACGGTACGCGCAAAGGATGCGAACCTTTGCATCCGCAATACAACCTCGCCTCCAAACAAGTCGAAGTCGTCCATTCCGCCCTGGGCAACCACAGCCTCACGCTCAAAGCCCAGCTCTGGACCCTCGACGGCCGCGTCGTATGGGAAAAGGAAGAATCCGTCGCGATACGCTCCAACGAAGTCAAACGCCTCTTCCCCGTTCCCGAACCGGAAGGCGTAGACGGCGTCTATTTCCTGAAGCTGAGCTTATGGGAAAAAGACCGGCGCCTGAGCGACAATATCTACTGGCTGACCACCCGCCCCAAAGACTATACGACACTCTCCCGCCTGCCCCGCAGCCAACCTGAAATGCAGGTAACGCTCTCGCAAGACGGCGATACCCATACCTATACCGGCACGGTACGCCTGCGCGCCGGCCGGCAGATCTCGTTCCTCAACCGCATCAAGGTCTTTGACAAGACCACCGGCAAACGCATCCTGCCGGTACATTATTCCGACAATTACATCACGCTGATGCCCGGCGACGAACAGGAGATAAAACTCCAATTCACCACCCCCCTGCCGGAGGAACAGATCGAAATAACGACAAGCGATGGCTTCTATCCCACTTCCGGGCAGAGGCTCTGAAAGTAAAATACTTAACAAAAGCTGTTGAAATACTTGTTGAAAACTCGTTAGAACGCCGTTGGAAACTTGTTCGGCGTTTGTCGGAATATTTCTACCTGTGTCAGGGATAAAAGCCGTACGTTTGGCATCCCAATTGATATATTATGGCAGAAGGAATACGAAATACGACAAATGGAGGAAAAAGCAAGCAAAGGACTGTAATCGTACCCGATATGGGACGATTGCAGCCGCAGGCGCGAGAACTGGAAGAAGCAGTGCTCGGCGCCTTGATGCTGGAAAAAGACGCTTATTCCATTATCAGTGAGATATTGAAACCGGAGTGCTTCTACGATAAGGCCAACGAAATGATCTACTCCGCCATCATAGATTTATCTATCGCCCAGCGCCCGGTAGATATGCTCACGGTAACCGAACAACTGAAGAAGCGTGGCGAGCTGGATGCCGTAGGAGGCCCGTTCTATATCTCGCAACTTACCGGCAAGGTAGCCAGTAGCGCGCACATAGAATACCATGCCCGTATCATTGCCCAGAAATACTTAGCCAGGGAACTGATTTCCTTCTCGGCGCAGGTCCAGGGAAAAGCCTTCGACGAAACGATCGACGTGGACGACCTGATGCAGGACGCCGAAGGTAAGCTCTTCGAAATATCCCAGCGAAACGTCAAGAAAGATGTTACGCAGATCAACCCGGTCATCAAAGATGCCATCGAACTCCTGAAGAAAGCCGCCGCCCAAAAAGAAGGGCTCAGCGGATTACATTCCGGGTATCATGGATTGGACAAGATCACCTCCGGCTGGCAAAACTCCGACCTGATCATCATCGCAGCACGTCCGGCGATGGGGAAAACAGCCTTCGTCCTGTCTATGGCCAAGAATATGGCGATGCACCACAATACCCCGGTAGCGCTGTTCTCGCTCGAAATGAGTAATGTGCAATTAGTGAACCGTCTGATCGTGAACGTGACGGAGATCACCGGCGAAAAGATCAAAAGCGGCCGGCTGGAAAACTACGAATGGGAGCAATTGGACTTCAAGCTGAAAGACCTTTACGATGCCCCCATCTACATAGACGATACGCCGAGCCTCTCTATCTTTGAGCTCCGTACAAAGGCCCGCCGGTTGGTACGCGAACACGGCATCAAATGTATCATCATCGACTATCTGCAATTAATGAACGCCAGCGGCATGAATTTCGGAAGCAGGGAGCAGGAAGTAAGCACCATCTCACGGTCGTTGAAAGGCTTGGCTAAAGAACTGAATATTCCAATCATTGCCCTTTCGCAGCTCAACCGCGGCGTGGAAGGCCGGCAGGGACTCGAAGGCAAGCGTCCGCAACTGGCCGACCTCCGCGAATCAGGCGCTATTGAGCAAGATGCCGATATGGTATGCTTCATTCACCGTCCCGAATACTATAAACTCACCGAAGACGAACGGGGCAATTCGCTCATAGGTATTGCCGAGATTATCATAGCCAAACACCGTAACGGCGCGACCGGAGACGTGCGCCTTCGTTTCAAAAGCGAATACGCCAAGTTTATGAACATAGACGAAGACGTAAGCATACGCGAATTTACATCCGGGATGAATAACCACGACATCCTGCCGCCTCCCATTCAACCGGCGGCTACAGGCATGGACTTCCTCCGCCCGGCAAACCTCAACGAGGTGCCGTACTAAAGGCCGGTAGATGATACTCGTAAGGTAGGGCGCGACTACATACAAGACCCCATCGGATGGATCAACCATATACCGGCGTAAAGATTACCCCTACCCAATATGAGCCTGCCCTGAGAGTGGAGCCTCATCTCCCCCTCGAACTTATTCTTTGAGACTGTGCGGCGATACACCCCGGCAATCATACTCTGTTTGGCATACAATGTCCTGAAGCACATCCCCGGCATACAGATTGGCAATAATGCTACGCTTCCAACACGAGCTTCCATACGTCATGAAGCCTCTGCCAACGAAAGAGATATTCACCGCCTCCGCTTCAAAGTAGGATGAAAAGCATCTTCAATATGTTCGATCTCATAGCCGCTCTCGCTCTTTATCAGCGTAATAATATCAAAGCGAACGGGCATATTGCGCCCGAAATAGCGTACGTATACATCGGCCGCGGCAATCAGGCGCCGGATCTTGTCCCTGTCGACCGATTCTTCGGGCGAAAGAAGAAAATCTTCCGACCGGGTCTTGACCTCGACAACCACCAGTTCGTCTTCTTGAGCCGCAACGATATCCAGTTCATAGTGCTTCCACCGCCAATTAACATGAAAAATATCGTATCCCCGATCCTGCAAATATTTTCTGGCTTCCTCTTCACCCTCTTTGCCGGTAAGATTTTGTTCCATCATAACAACCTTATATATTTGTGTACAAATGTATAGATTTCTTTCTTAATATACACATCATATTAACTATATTTGCAGCCATGAAGAAGACCGAAAGGACAAAGAAGCAATTGCGCATACACAATATGGCGTTCAAGCTCACAGAGACCGAATATCGCACCGTGAGGCGTTATCTCGACAAATATCGTATTAAAAATAAATCCCGCTGGTGCCGCGAAACCCTCCTTTTCCATATTTTACGAACACTGGAAGAAGACTATCCTACGCTTTTCAGCGAAAATGAAATGCGCAGATGATCCAACCGCCCGACGACATCTATTATATGAAACATGCCCTTGCCGAAGCTGCTTTGGCCGCCGAGGAAGGAGAAGTGCCCATCGGCGCCATCATCGTGTGCAACCAGCGCATCATCGCACGTGCCCATAACCAGACCGAGAGACTCCATGATCCAACCGCGCACGCCGAAATGCTCGCCATCACCTCCGCGACCCACTTCCTGGGCGCCAAATATCTTACCGGCTGCTCCCTCTACGTCACCATAGAGCCCTGCACGATGTGTGCCGGCGCCATCGCCTGGTCCCAGCTCCACACCCTTATCTACGGAGCCCCTGATGAAAAACGCGGCTTCCAACGCTATGCTCCCCAAGCCTTACATCCAAAAACCATCCTCCGCGCCAACGTTCTTGAAAAAGAATGTGCCGAACTGATGACCCAATTCTTTCGCGCCAGGCGCTAACTCCGTCGCACAATATACATAACTACCTGATTGCAGGTCTTGAACGAAAACAAGACCCCCATGCAGTCTGCACGGCCATATTGTTGTAAAACAATTTAACCATTGACTGCTGAACGGTTAAATTGTTTCAAAACAATTTCGCCCCACACCCTGCACGGCCATATTGTTTTCAAACAATTTAACCGATGACTATACAATGGTTAAATTGTTTTACAACAATTTCTCCCCGACGCCTGCATGGTTAAATTGTTTTACAACAAGACCTCCCCAACACCTGCACGGCTATATTGTTTTACAACAAGACCTCCCCGACGTCTGCATGGCCATATTGTTTTAAAACAATACATCCCCGACGTCTGCACGGCCTTATTATTTTAAAACAAGATCTACACGATATCTGTACGGCTATATTGTTTTAAAACAAGACTTCATCACAAGATGTATATTCATTCTGCACAAAAACAATATTGTTTCACATTCATTTCACAGATTATGTATATAGACATAAACAATCCATATCAATAGCCGGTATACTAAACATCGTACCGGATACACCCATCCTTAATATATCACTAATATTCCTATTCTCAAGAGCCCATTATTTCTCCTTTAGCATTATATTTGCCGCATTACAAATAATAACTAAATTTTATAGCAAATGAAAAGAATTTATTTCGCCATTATGGTCCTATTATTCCTCGTGGCATGCGAAGGGAAGAAAGAAACGCTTACGATTTCAGGATTGAAGAAATCCGATTTCATCACTACGGTCGATGGAAAGCCAGTGGCTTTGTACGTACTCCAGAATAAGAACGGCTTTGAAGCAGCGATCACAAACTACGGTGGCCGATTAGTTTCGATGATAGCGCGCGACCGGGATGGAAAGCCGCTGGACGTCGTCCTTGGTTATGATAACATACACGACTATCTGGCGTCTGATGGTAACTTCGGCGCGCTGATCGGACGCTACGGAAACCGCATCGCCAATGCCCGATTCTCATTAGATAGCGTCGAATACATACTCCCGGCCAACAATAACGGACACTGTCTGCACGGAGGCCCACAAGGATACCATACGCGCGTATGGGAAGCCCTCCAAACAGACGATCAGACCCTCGTGTTGACACTCTTATCAGCCGATGGCAATGCCGGATTCCCAGGGAACCTGCTTATCAAGACAACCTATACCCTGACCGATGACAATGCGATCGACATACGCTACGAAGCAACTACCGACAAGCCAACGGTCGTAAACATGACAAACCATAGCTACTTCAACCTCTCCGGGATCCCAGGATCCGACATAACCGGACACCTCATCCATATCAATGCCGACGCCTATACGCCGGTCGACGATACCCTGATCCCAACCGGCATCCTCGAACCGGTCGAAGGAACTCCAATGGATCTCCGTACCCTCATCCCTATCGCCACCTGCATCGACGAGCCCTTCGATCAGTTGCAAAAGGGAAAGGGATACGATCACAACTGGGTCCTGAATACCGGCGGAGACATCCACACTCTGGCAGCCAAAGCCGTATCGGAACACAGCGGCATCGCCCTGGAGGTTTACACCAACGAGCCCGGCATCCAATTCTATACCGGTAACTTCCTCTCGGGCCAGGACGCCGGCAAACAGGGCGTCGTCTATCCCCACCGCGGCGCTTTCTGCCTCGAGACGCAACATTATCCCGACAGTCCGAATCAGTCCGCCTTCCCCAGCGTCGTCCTCCTGCCCGGGCAGACGTACCGGAGTCATTGTATATATAAGTTCTTACTTAGTGATTCTCTGTAAAATACCCTGCATGTGGTATTTCACATCCGGAAGAAGCCGGCTTACTTTGTAGCTCTATTTAGAAGTCTTCATTGTTTGGAAGAGAAAACGCGACATTTATTGATTTACGTTTAGTGTAATGTATTTAGGTTATCAGATTAAAGTAGACGGCCGGCAAGCGATTGTCGGCCGTCGGCTGTCTATATCAGGCAATCCGGGCGGTTCAGTACAGGTTATAGTTGGTGCGGAGTACCTTGAACTCGGTACGGCGATTGATCTGGTCGGCTACTTCCCGTTGCTCGGGAGTGAGGGCGAGGACATATTCTTCGGTCAGGACGTCGCCTTCGGTCAGGAACTGCCATTGGGCTGCCATTTTCTTGTTGATTGTTTTGGGGACGCTTTCTCCGTAGCCTTTGGCTTCGAGGCGAGCGGCAGGGATACCTCCGGCTATGAGGTAATCGACTACGGACTGTGCGCGTCGTTGTGCGAGGGCTTCGTTATAGGTTTCCGTTCCCATGCGGTCGGTATGGGCGCCGAGTTCGATGGTTACGTTGGGATTGTCGTTGAGCATCCGGATCAGTTCGTCGAGAGCTTCTTTAGATTCGGGGCGCAGGACGGCGCTGTCGTAAGCATAGAAGATATTCTCGACTACTACGGGGGTATAGACCGGCGATAGGAAGAAGTCGACGGTATATGTTTCGCTCTTCTCTTCCGGATGCGTTTGCAGCTCGAAGTTTTGGTTGAGGAATCCGCGTGCACTGGCCATCATGACGTAGTTAACGTCTCGCGCCAGCTCTACGCGGTAGGATCCGTCGCGGCGGACGGAGGCCTTTTCGTTTAATCCGTCGCGGCCTACGATGCGGATGGTGGCCTCTTCGATTGGATATTCGTCGAGGTCGGCAACAACGCCTTCAATGACGACGGTGATGAGCGGAAGTTCGAAGCTGTAAAGATGATCGCTGCCTCGGAGGTCGTTACGGTTGGAGCTAAAGAAGCCTTTTTCCCGGTTTCCGGCAAAGGTGATACCGAAGTCGTCGGCGGAGGAGTTGATGGGATACTTCATATTCTCCACTTGCCAGGCGCTGCTGTCGAGGGAAGCTTTGAAGATGTCGAGCCCTCCCATGCCGGGGTGTCCGTTGGAAGCGAAATAGAGAGTGACCGAGTCGCGTACATAAGGGAAGAGTTCGTCTCCGGGTGTGTTGATCTGCGGGCCGAGGTTTTCCATTGGTCCGAAGTCGTTACCGATCCTTCGTGCGCGGAAGATGTCTTTGCCTCCGTATCCTCCTGTGATGTCGGAGACGAAATAGATATATTTCCCGTCGGGTGATACGGCGGGATGCCCCAGGGCTGTGACGGAATCTTTGACGATGGTGGTGCGGGTACCTTTGCTCCATTTGGCGTTACTGCGTGTGGAGACGTATATTTCGGAAGTGCGGGGGCCTTCAGGGTCTTCGGAGCAGTAGGTATAGTACATTGTGTTTCCGTCGGCGGTGAAGGAGGGGGTTCCTTCGTCAAATTCGGTGTTTACTTCGTCTTCTATTTCTTCGGGAGCGAGCCAGGCGCCGTTTTCATCTTGCTTGACGAGGAAGAGGTTGTTGTTGGCCTGCCCGGTAATGGCGCTTACTTTGGTGTCTTTATCTCTTGTTCGCGAGGAGGCGAAATAGAGCTGGTCGTAATTAGTCCCGTACAGCATGGGAGCGAACTCCGAGCGGCGTGAGTTGAGTTTATCCATTTTTGCCACCTTGTAGCGGGTCGGATTTTTGCGCCATTGCTGCGCCAGTTCAGAACCTGTGATACCGTTTTGCGCCTGGATGCTGGAAGGGTTGCTCTGGAGGTATGCGTTATAATATTTGATGGCTTCTGCATAGGCGGCCTGCTTCTGTTGCATGAGTGCGAGGCGGAGGTTTATTGTCGTGTCGGGGTATTGATAGCGCAAGGCGCTAATGTAAGCGCTGACGGCGCGGGGTGTATTGTTGGCAAGCCGGTTACATTCTGCCATTTGGAAGGCGATATATCCCCGGAGGGAACGTTCCTTTGCGTTGGTCTTTGCATAGACTTTCCGGTAGATGGTGGCTGCGTCGTAATACTCACCGATCTGCTGTTTTTCTTCGGCGTCGCTCAATTTGGCCGTTCTGCAGGAAGAAGCCGGGAGGCAGAGCAGCGCAATGAGGGAGACGATCCATTTGATTTTAATTTTTACTGGATATAAAAACATGTGGATATAACGTATCCGGCAGTTTTTTATTGCATTGAAAGAAGAAAATCAAAAAGTTGTTATTCGGAATAAATCGGATGGGATTGTTGTTTATCCGGTTCTTTGATGGTTTGTTCTTTTGGCTCACTGCACTGATAAATTAGCTCGCTGCACTGGTAATTTGGCTCACTGCACTGGTAATTCTGCTCACTTGACTGGTAATCTTGCCCACTGCACTGGTAATTCAGCCCACTTGACTGGTAATTCAGCTCACTCGACTGGTAATTCTGCCCACTTGACTGGTAATTTCGCTCACTCGACTGGTAAATTCGCTCACTTGACTGGTAAATTGACTCACTTGACTGGTAATTCAGCTAACTCGACTGGTAAATTCTGCTTATATACTCTAATTATCAGAAAGACTTCTGAGCGGATTGCCGATGTGTTGAGACGAATATGCAATCGGATCTATCTGCGACTTAACTTTCCGATGTAAATGCAGTAGGCGATGACGACAAAGAAACAAATGAGCGGGACGGCATAGGAATAGTTGATACTGCCTGTCCGGTCGGAGACAATACCCTGCAAGGCGGCGATTATAGCGCCTCCGAGGATGGCCATAATGTGCCCTGATCCTGCTATTTTCGTGTCCTCGCCAAGACCGGTGATGGTCAGTCCGTAAATAGTAGGGAACATCAGCGACATAAAGAACGAGACGGTCACCAGACCTGCCACACCGACGTATCCGTGCCCTCCCGCAGCCACAGCGCACGAGAAAGCCGCCATGACAGCCGCAAACAAAAGCAGTCGCGCCGGGCGGAAGTACTTCATAAGAGCCGTAAAGAGGAAACGCGCCCCGATAAACAAGGCCAGCGAAAGGATATAGACGCTGGAGGCCGCCTCTTCGTCGACGGCAAGCTCCTGCATGGCGTAACGAATCGTGAAAGACCAGATACTGATCTGGGCGCCTACGTAGAAAAACTGCGCGACGATGCCATAGATGTATTTTTTGTTGGCAAACAAACGCCGGACGGTGGCTCGCAAGTCGAGGGAAGCATCTCCATCCGAAGCCTTGGGCATTCGAGTGAAGATAATCGCCGCCAGGATAAGAAGCAGAATAATCGCCACGCCGACATAAGGCCCCATTACGGCGTTCAGCTCGGCGGATTGGATGCTGTTCAGCTCGGCGGCGCTCATTTGTTCGCGCTGTACGGCAGTATACGAAGCAAGTCCCGAAAGGATAAAGAATTTACTCAGAACAACGCCTGTGACGGAGCCGATCGGGTTGAACGATTGAGCCAGGTTCAGGCGACGGGTGGCAGTCTCCTCCGGCCCCATCAGGATGATGTAAGGATTGCAGGTAGTTTCCAGTACCGACAGGCCGCCGGCCAGAATATACAGCGCGGCCAGGAAATGACCGTACACCATTGTCTGACTGCAAGGGTAGAACAACAATGCACCCGTGATAAACATCGCCAATCCCAGGATGACGCCCGTCTTGTAGGTCGTCTTCTTGATCAGGATGGCAGCCGGCAGGGCGAGGCAGAAGTAAGCTCCGTAGAAAGCCATCTGTATCCAGGAAGTTTGGAAATCGGTCAGGCTTTTAATCTTTTTGAAAGCAGCCAGCAGGGTGTCCGTCATATTGTGCGCCAGTCCCCAGAAGAAGAAAAGCGACGTCAGCAGGATGAAAGGCAGAAAGTATTCCTTAAGAACTAAAGATTTTTTTCCATGTAGCGAGGGTGTATTCGATTTTTTCATAACAATAACGATAAAAGTAAAAATATTAATTGGCACGACTCATTACTAATTTCCCATGTTTTATTCCTTTGATGGCACTCAAGCGGTCGGACAGTTCCGTCAGGCGAAAGGCGGAACCCATGACCGTTGCGATGTGCATACAGAAATTTTGATTGATATAATATTGCGACGACGAGAGGATCACGTCGGTATAATCCTGTTGAACGGACGTTATCTTCGAAGCAATTTCTTTCTTTGCCTGATCATACATTATAATGATAGTACCGGCAACAATATGATTACATAGCCACTTCTGTTCGGCTACATTCTTTTCGACAAGGAAGCGTATAGCTTGCGACCGGTTCGCAAAGCCATTGTTTTGTACGTATGTATCCAGTACATCCAACAAATCATCTTCCAGCGATACTCCAAAACGTTTTAACGACATACATCTATTATAATTAGGATCATTCGGAAATCACCACAAAAATAAGTAAAATGCGATACGCAACACACTTACTTGCAAATAATCTCTATTTCCCCTGGCAGAGGAAGACTAAGATTTACCCCCCTCAAGAGCAGAAGGGTTTTTTACGGTTGAAGATGTGCTGAAGGCAAGACAAAAACAAATTTGTTTACACAAATTGGGAGAAATCAACCGGCGGTTGTTATCTTTGGGGCCTCTAATTTAAAACAACCAACAGATGAATGAACAAATAAAGCAAATAGCAGAACGCCTGGCGGGACTTCGTGATGCTTTGAATATTACATCCGAAGAGATGAGTAAAGCCTGCAACCTGCCCGTAGAGGAATATCTGCGCTTGGAGAGCGGCACGGTGGATATATCGGTCAGTATCCTGCACCGGATAGCCCAGGAGTACGGCGTGGAACTGACAACCCTGATGTTTGGCGACGAACCCAGAATGAGCGCCTACTTCATCACACGCCGAGGAAAAGGCATCGCCGTAGAACGAACCAAAGCCTACAAGTATCAATCGCTCGCCGCCGGATTTGCCGGACGGAAAGCAGATCCTTTCTTAGTCACCGTCCATCCCAAGCCCGACGACGAGCCGGTCTACCTTAATTCTCATGTCGGACAAGAATTCAACCTGATACTGGAAGGCCGTATGCTTCTCCGGATCAACGGAAAGGACCTGCTGCTGAATGAAGGAGACAGTATCTATTTCAACTCCGAACTTCCACACGGAATGAAAGCGCTGAACGGAGAGAAAGTGCGATTCTTAGCAATCATTTTATAACGGAAAAATCATGCTGGAAAGATTTGTAGAAAAAACTTCTTTTGAGTCGCAGGAAGACTTTGTAAAGAACTTCAAAGTAAAAGTACCTGCCAACTTCAACTTCGGATACGACGTAGTAGACGAATGGGCCAAGACCCACCCCGGCAAGAAAGCCCTTTGCTGGACAAACGACCGGGGAGAACATATCGACTTTACTTTCGCCGAACTGAAAACCTGCTCGGACCGGACGGCTTCTTACTTTCAATCGCTCGGCATAGGACCTGGCGACAAGGTGATGCTCATCCTCAAACGACGCTATGAGTTCTGGTTCTCCATCATCGCCCTGCACAAACTGGGCGCCGTGGTGATCCCGGCCACCCATTTGCTGACCAAGAAAGACATCGTCTACCGCAACAATGCCGCCGACATCAAGCTGATTGTCTGCGCGGGCGAAGAGATCATCACGCAACATGTCATGGACGCCATGCCCGAATCGCCTTCGGTCGGGAAATTAGTATCCATCGGCCCGGTTATCCCGGAAGGGTTCGATGATTTTCACCAGGGCATCGAAACGGCCCGGCCCTTCGTCAAACCGGCCCGCCCCAATGCCAACGAGGACATCTCCATCATGTACTTTACCTCCGGCACGACGGGCAACCCCAAGATGGTGGCACACGATTTCACCTACCCGCTCGGACATATCGTCACCGGTAGCTTCTGGCACAACTTGAAGGAAGACAGCCTCCACCTCACCATCGCCGATACGGGCTGGGGCAAAGCTGTATGGGGCAAGCTCTACGGACAATGGATCGCTGGAGCAACGGTGTTCGTCTACGATCACGAGAAGTTCACCCCCGCCGATATGCTGCGTATGATACAGGATTACCGGATCACCTCGCTCTGCGCCCCGCCGACGATATTCCGTTTTCTCATACGCGAAGACCTGAAAAACTACGACCTTTCGTCGCTTCGTTACTGCACCATCGCCGGCGAAGCGTTGAACCCGGCCGTCTACGATGCTTTCTTCGCCCTGACCGGCATCCGGCTGATGGAAGGATTCGGACAGACGGAGACGACCGTCACCATCGCCACCTTTCCCTGGATGAACCCGAAGCCCGGCTCAATGGGCGTGCCTAATCCGCAGTATGACGTAGACTTGATCCGTTCCGACGGTTCGCGGGCAGAAGACGGCGAGCAGGGAGAAATCGTCATCCGGACAGACAAAGGTATCCCCCTGGGGCTTTTCAAGGAATACTACCGCGACGCCCAACTGACGCACGACGTATGGCATAACGACATCTACCATACCGGCGACGTGGCCTGGCGAGACGAAGACGGCTATCTTTGGTTCGTGGGCCGTACGGACGATGTAATCAAAAGCTCAGGCTACCGCATTGGTCCCTTCGAGGTGGAAAGCGCGCTGATGACGCATCCTTCGGTGGTAGAGTGCGCCATTACGGGCGTCCCCGACGAAGTGCGCGGCCAGGTGGTGAAAGCAACCATTGTCCTCTCTAAAGAATACAAGGAGAAGGCCGGCGAAGACCTCGTGCGGGAAATACAGGAGCACGTAAAGAAAGTAACTGCCCCCTATAAATATCCGCGCATCATCGAGTTCGTAGATGAATTACCGAAAACCATCAGCGGCAAGATACGCCGCGTAGAAATACGCAACCGCTCCTGATGAGTATATACACACGAATAGCTGTAAAGATAGGGAGCAACGTACTGACACGTAGCGACGGTACGCTGGACATTACCCGCATGTCGGCGCTGGTCGATCAGATTGCTTTGCTCCACAAGCGCGGGAAGGAGATTGTCTTGGTGTCTTCCGGCGCAGTGGCCTCGGGGCGCAGCGAGATCCGCGTGGAGAAAAAGCTCGACTCCGTCGCAGCGCGCCAGCTCTACTCCGCCGTAGGACAAGCCAAACTGATCAATCGCTATTACGAACTTTTCCGCGAACACGGCATCACCTGCGGGCAAGTGCTTACCACGAAGGAGAACTTCGCCAGCCGTACGCACTACCTGAATCAGAAACGTTGCATGGAGGTGATGCTGGAAAATAAAGTGATCCCGATCGTGAACGAGAACGATACCGTTTCAGTCACCGAGCTGATGTTTACCGATAACGACGAACTGTCGGGACTCATCGCCGCCATGATGAAGATGGACGCGCTGATTATCCTGAGCAACGTGGACGGTATCTACAACGGCAATCCGGCCGACCCCGCCTCGTCCGTCATTCCCGAAATAGGCTGCAAGGATGATCCGGCAGGCTATGTGCAGGCAACCCGCTCCGCCTTCGGCCGCGGAGGTATGCTGACCAAATGCAGCATCGCGCAGAAAGTCGCCGGTGAAGGCATCGCCGTCATCATTGCCAACGGAAAGCGCGAGCATATCCTGCCCAGCCTGCTTGAGGACGGCGCGGAAACTGTCGTCTGTACCCGTTTCCGTCCGGCCTCCCGGCCCGTCAGCCAGGTAAAGAAGTGGATTGCACACTCCGAGGGCTTTGCCAAAGGCGAAGTACACATCAATGCCGGTGCCGTCGAAGCGTTGCGCGGCGATAAAGCCGTCAGCATCCTGCCCGTAGGCGTGACGCACATCGAAGGTGATTTCGAGAAAGACGATATCGTGCGTATCATCGACGACAAAGGTTCTCAAATTGGCGTAGGATGCACCGCCTACGATAGCCGCGAAGCCGCAACGCTGACCGGACGGCACGATAAGAAACCCATCATACATTACGATTATCTTTATTTAGATTAGAATGAATATACAAAACCTGCTGACAGAAGCACGCGACGCATCGCGCATGCTCCGTACGTTAAACGACGACGACACACGTACACTCCTTGAAAACACGGCCCAGGCCATCGTCGACGCCAGCGGAGAAATTCTCAAGGCCAACGACCGCGACCTGGCCTATATGGATATCAGCGACCCGAAGTACGACCGCCTCTGCCTGACCACCGGACGCCTCGAAAATATTGCCGCCGACATGCGCAACGTCGCCCGGCTTCCCGCGCCCACGGGCCGGATACTGAGCGAGACCATACGCCCGAATGGAATGAAGATACGGAAAGTAAGCGTACCCTTCGGCCTGATCGGTGTCATCTACGAATCCCGTCCGAACGTCACGGCCGACGTCTTTGCGCTCTGCCTCAAGAGCGGCAATGCCTGCGTGCTGAAAGGCGGATCGGATGCCTTTACCACCAACCGGGCGCTGGCCGGCGTTATCCGCCGGACGCTTGAGGCGCATGGCCTTCCTCCTGCCGCCTGCACCCTGCTCCCTCCCGGCCGGGATGCAACCGCCGCCCTGCTGAGCGCTACCGGCCTGGTCGACCTGATTATCCCGCGCGGAAGCAGTTTGCTGATTAATTATGTGCGCGATCATGCGCGCGTCCCGGTGATCGAAACCGGCGCCGGCATCTGTCACACATATTTCGACAGCGAAGGCGACCGCGACAAGGGCCGCGCCATCGTGACCAATGCCAAGACGCGCCGCGTGAGCGTATGTAATGCGCTTGATTGCCTGCTGGTGCACGAGAGCCGCCTCGACGATCTGCCTTTCCTGTGCGGGGAGCTGGCCGACAGCTTAGTTGTCATCTATGCCGACGCCCCGTCCTTCCGGGCGCTCCGGGCGCATTATCCGCGCGCCCTGCTCCAACCGGCCATCGAAGGAAGCTATGGAACGGAGTTCCTCGACTACAAGATGAGCATCCGCACCGTCGCTTCGCTCGACGAGGCCCTTGCGCATATCGCTCGCTACAGTTCGAAGCACAGCGAGAGCATCGTCAGCCAATCGCCTGCGCAGATTCATCACTTCCTCGAAACGGTGGACGCCGCCTGTGTGTATGCCAACGTATCGACAGCTTTCACAGACGGCGCCCAATTCGGATTGGGAGCCGAGATCGGTATCAGCACCCAAAAACTTCACGCCCGCGGCCCCATGTCCCTTGCGGAACTGACCACGTACAAATTCCTCATCGAAGGAGACGGGCAGATCCGTCCCTGACTTTTATTTCAATCAATCAACAGCAAATCATGGGCCACCCCGGCGGTCGTCTTCGTCCCCTTGAGCCAGATTATGATCGAGAGGGCAAAATTGAAGACTAAGCCGGGGCCTTTGCCGGTGATCACATTACCATCCGTCACCGCAGAGTCTTCGACGATGGTAGCGCCAATCAGTTGCGGTTCGATGCCGGGGTAGCACGTCGCCCTGCGTTTGTTGAGTATCCCAAGCCCGCCCAAAACCAGGGGGGCGGCGCAAATAGCAGCCACCAGTTTGCCGTCCCGGTGATGCTCCGTGAGCAATTGTTTCAGAGGCTCGCAGGCATTCAGGTTCGTACTGCCCGGCATACCGCCCGGCAAGATCAGCGCATCGACTCCGGAAAAATCCATTTCGTCGAACAGTGCATCAGCGGTGACCGCAATATTGTGGGCGCCCGTCACTTTATGATCGCCTGTGATGGACACGACGGTTGTCTCGATATCCCCCCGTCGCAGCACGTCAATCGTAGCGACTGCTTCGGTCTCTTCGAAGCCGGTAGCAAGAAATAATACAGCTTTCTTCATACAGCAATTTATTTATAGAGTAATAATTCACAGCAAATTTATAAATATTTCTTCGATATCAGCGCCATTCCTTTTCCGGCAGGAAATACCCCGCCAAACCGTTCTTGTTTGAAATAGCGACCGGCAACGGATAAGTTCGGAGTTGCGATTTTTTCCCCGAAGGGTAGGGGGGAGGCCTTGTTCAGCTCTTCGATTTTTCTCGAAAGGATGAAAAGTGATTTTTCGGCTCTTCGATTTTTCTCGAAAGCTTGAAAAGTGATTATTTAGCTCTTCGATTTTTCTCGAAAGCTTGAAAAGTGATTTTTCGGCTCTTCGATTTTTCTCGAAAGCTTGAAAAGTGATTTTTCAGCTCTTCGATTTTTCTCGAAAGGTCGAAAAGTGATTTTTCGGCTCTTCGATTTTTCTCGAAAGCTTGAAAAGTGATTTTTTGGCTCTTCGATTTTTCTCGAAAGGCTGAAAAGTGATTTTTCGGCTCTTCGATTTTTCTCGAAAGCTTGAAAAGTGATTTTTCAGCTCATCAATTTAAATCGAAGAGCCCAAAAGTGATTTTTCGGCTCATCAATTTAAATCGAAAGGTCGAAAAGTGATTTTTCAGCTCATCAATTCAAATCGAAGAGCCCAAAAGCAATTTTTCAGCCCATCCATTCAAATCGAAGAGCCCAAAAGCAATTTTTCAGCTCATCCATTCAAATCGAAGAGGCAAAAAGTAATTTTTCAGCTCATCCATTCAAATCGAAGAGGTGAAAAGTGATTTTTCAGCCCATCCATTCAAATCGAAGAGCCCAAAAGTGATTTTTCAGCTCATCAATTTAAATCGAAGAGGCAAAAAGCAATTTTTCAGCCCATCCATTCAAATCGAAGAGGAGAAAAGCGATTTTTCAGCGCTCCGTTTTAAAAAGAGGGCTTGTAACTCAATTCATTGGCGTCGATTATGATTGATCGCTGCTGCACACAAAAAAATCGCTCCAATATATTTGGAGCGATTTCTTCTGCTTGGATGCGGGGAGGGAGATTTAAATGCCAAAGATGGGTTTGCGATGGATCCATTGTCCCCGCGTAAAATCGGGGAAGTCTACCACGGCGCCGCCACGGGCGATGGACATTTCCGACAGTCCGGAGATGGCGCTCCATGCTGCGGCATCGTAGCAATTCATTGGCGCCGGCTTTTTGTTGCGTATCGCGTCGAGAAAATCATACATCATGATGTAGTCCATTCCTCCGTGTCCGGCTTCCCTGGCGCTGGCGTCGAGCGTACTCCACAATTTATGATCGTATTTCTTGAACCACTCGTCCGACTCGTCCCAACGGTGAGGTTTGGACTGGCCTTCGACGTAGACATGGTTTCCGTCGTTCATCCACAGGCCATCGGTGCCTTGTATGCGGAATCCGAGCGAATAGGGGCGGGGAGAGTTGGTGTCGTGCGTAACGATTACGGTTTGTCCGTTGGCGCATTTGATCATGGAGGTAACGATATCGCCCAGGTTGAAGCGGAGCTTGGCCAGCGGATGGTTTTCGCCGCCGTTATCGACGATGAACTTGTGCAGGCCGCGCGTTTGCGTTGCCATGGCGGAGAGTGAAAGGAAGCGGTTCCCGTGATTTATATCCAGACAGTTGGCAACCGGCCCGATGCCATGCGTGGGGTAAATATCGCCGTTGCGGGCGACGGAATGTTGCGTACGCCATTGGGCTTCGGCATAGGCGGTGGGCCCCATGCGCAATTCGCCTCCTTTTTTGTAGCTGTAACTGTTGCCGTCATTGAATTTCACGTCTCTCAGGTCGTGCTGGTATCCGCATCCTCCATGGAGTAATTCTCCGAAGAGGCCTTCCCGTACCATATTCAGCGCTGCCATGCAGTCGCGCCGGTAGCAGACGTTCTCCATGATGTTCAACTGGCTTCCGGTCGTCTCGGATACGTTGACCAAGTCCCAACATTCTTCCACCGTATTGGCGGCCGATACTTCTACGCCAACGTAGGGTACGCCGGCTTTCATGGCGGCTACCGACATGGGGACGTGCCATTCCCAGGGGCTGGCGATGATTACGCAGTCAAATTCTTCGTTATTGAGCATTTGTTCAAAGGCATGTTCGCTTCCGGTATAGACTTTGGGTTCCGGCACGTTGAATTTGGCGATGTGTTTGAGCGTACTTTCCAGTGGCCTTTTCTGAATATCGCAGATCGCGACGATTTTATTGCCCGGAATAGCTAAGACGTTGTTGATATGTTCCTGGCATCTTGATCCGGTTCCGATGAATCCGAAGCGTAATTTGCCGTCATCTTTAGCGACCGGCTTTTTCTTTTGAGGCGCTGAAGTGTTGGCGTTTACTTCCGAGGCAGCGAGGTTGTTGCCTAATGCGACGCCGGCAGTTCCAATACCGGCTACTGTCATTTTTCTAATAAAAGAACGACGAGAGTTTTCCATGCTTATTTATATTTTTAGTTTATAGTTGCAAACGTAATTAATTATCACAATATTTCCGACAAAGTCTGTGTATTTTTTTGCGGCTGCCTTCAGGGTTGTTTTCCTATATAGGCCAGGATGCCTCCGTCGACATAGAGTATATGTCCGTTGACGAAATCGGAAGCGGCGGAGGCAAGGAATACGGCCGGGCCATGCAAATCTTCCGGCGTCCCCCAGCGTGCGGCGGGCGTCTTGGCGATGATAAAGGAATTGAACGGATGTCCGGTTTCCCGCAGCGGCGCAGTTTGCGGGGTGGCGATATAGCCCGGCCCGATGCCGTTGCACTGGATGTTGCAGGCGCCGTATTCGGATGCGATATTGCGTGTCAGCATTTTCAGGCCGCCTTTGGCTGCGGCATAGGCCGACACTGTCTCGCGCCCCAGTTCGCTCATCATGGAGCAGATATTGATGATTTTTCCTCCTCCCTTTTTGATCATGGATGGGATAACGGCTTTGGCCACGATAAAGGGAGCGTTCAGATCCACGTCAATGACTTGGCGGAAGTCGGCAGCCGACATTTCAATCATGGGGATACGTTTGATGATCCCGGCATTGTTCACCAGGATGTCAATAAGGCCGACTTCTTTCTCTATCTGAGCCACCAGGGCCTTTACCTGTTCTTCATCGGTAACGTCGCAAACATATCCGCGGGCATTTATTCCCTTTGCCTTGTAAGCGGCCAGCCCTTTGTCGACTAATTCCCGGCTGATGTCGTTAAATACGACGGTGGCGCCTGCGCCGGCAAATGCCGAGGCGATAGAGAATCCGATTCCATAGGATGCGCCCGTTACGAGGGCTACTTTGTTTTCTAATGAGAATTGCTTATACATAGGTATGTGTTATTTTACGGATTATGAGCGGTTGTTTCCGGCTTTTTACAAAGTTTTCCAGATAAATACGGAATTGTGTTTCGTTCTCGAATCCGAATTTTTTCCATCCGTATCCGGCGTAGTAAGTCAGCGGCGTATCCGGCGTATAGGTTGTGACGACCAGGGTGTGGCCTGCATCCATCAGGATGCGTTCTGCTCCTTCGGGGAAGACGAGGCCGATGTAAATACCTTCTGCCTTATCCGTTGCCGGTTCGGGATACAGGATATATGTGCGATCGGGGGCTATGACGACGGGATCGTCTGCCGAACGTTTTATTACGCCTGCGGCTACGGGGATCGCTTCTGTTGTTCCGTATTCCTGCGTCACTTTTGTCAGTTGCGAACCGGCGTCGATAGAAAATGTCCTGCTTTCCGGAAAGTGTTTACCATCGACAAGGATATCTTTGTATGTCAGTTTAAAGGTGGTTCGCAACGGGCCGTTATCGAGCATTTCCGATGCGATGAAATTCTCGTTCAACCAAAGTTTATTTCCCGCATAGGGCGCCATCGCTCCGGCTCCGAGCGTACGACCGACCTTGTAGTCGTCAAGCCCTTCACCGTTATCGTTATGATACGAGTTCCTTCCGGTCAGGTCGGCTTCATACCATTTATTGATCACTAAATCGCCGGTACGCTTATACCAAATATCCAATCCATTGCTTGGTCCGTCGGTCGGGATCAGCGCCTTTCCGTAGATACGGAAAGCGACCCGGTCGTTTTCCCAGGCAAAATCATCTTTACGTTCTTCGACAAACCGTCCGTATGTCATGGCTTTAAACGTCTGTTTGTTGCCGGCTGAGATGGTGAAGACCGTCGTTTCCTTGGCTTTCATTCCGGAGGGGAAGATAAGTTTTCCATCGGAAGTGTATTGCGACGGGATGACGGTCCCGCGACTGTTCTTTACCTCATAGACTTGGGCGCCGGTTAGCTTCATCCTTTCTTTGAGCGCTTCCATCGGCAACTCTACCAGTTCGGTTTCCCGATCGAAGTCTGCCGGGTTTTGCACGGTTATCGTTATGATCTCCGACTGGGCGGAACAGACCGCTGTGCAGATGCAGATGCACAGAAAAAACAGGTAAGCTGATTTATTCATCACCTTAATTCGTTTGCGGGGAATGTATCCATATCGTCGTAATCCAGGTTTTCGCCGCACATCGCCCAGATGAATGAATAATGGCTGCTTCCTGCCGCCGAGTGAATGGACCAGGAAGGCGAGATGACGGCTTGTTCGTTGGCCATAAAGATATGCCTTGTTTCCTGCGGCTGTCCCATAAAGTGGCATACAGCCTGCCCTTTCGGCACGTTGAAATAGAAATAAGCTTCCATCCGGCGCGAATGGGTATGGGGCGGCATGGTATTCCAGACGCTCCCTTCTTTGATCTCGGTCAGTCCCATCTGAAGTTGGCAGCAAGCAACTATTTCGCTCAGGATAATCTGATTCAGCGTACGTTCGTTGGACGTTGCTTTTGCTCCCAGTTCGCGGGTGCGACGCATGGCCGGCGTGATTTGCGTCGTAGGATATGCCCGGTGGGCTGGGGAAGAGGCAAAGTAATATTTGGCAGGCCGCCGCGAGGTGTCATCGCTTTTGAACAGGATCTCTTTCGATCCCCGGCCTACGTATACAGCATCCTTGTATCCCATCCGGTATTCTGTTCCGTCGACGCTTACGCTTCCTTCGCCTTCGATACAGATGATACCGACTTCCCTTCGTTCGCAGAAGTATCCGGAGCGTATCAGATCCACCGTTTCTAATTTCAAAGACTCATTTACAGGATAAGCCCCGCCGATAATCAGGCGGTCATTGTGCGTATAAGTCATCCGGATAGCATCCGCTTCAAAGAGTTTCTCTACCAAAAAGGCTTTGCGCAATTGCGTTGTGTCGTATGTCTTCACATCATTGGGATGAGCGCCCCAGCGTTCTTCGATTCCTGTTCTCATAAGTTTGTCTTGTTTATTGTATCAGTCTTAGTCCTATGCCCAGCCAGTCTTCTGCCTTACCCTGTTCACGGCCGAGGCGGACGATGACGGCGTTCTTTTCCGGAACGGCAAGGACAAATTGCCCCTGAAGGCCCTGCATATAGGGAACGGAGAGACCGTCGTAGGTGAGATGCCAGAACTGGAAGCCATACCGGCGGTTTACGTCATTGCGATGCGTATCAAACAGGGTGGTATCCGGGGTTGTTGCTTCTTGCAGGTAGGCTTCCGGGACGAGCGGTTGGCCGTCCCAGCGTCCTTTATTGAGGATGAGTTGGCCGAAGCGGGCAAAATCGCGGGCATTGGTATTGAAGCAGCAGTAGGCTTTTTCTATGCCGCCGGCCTTGTCCAAGCTCCAGAGAGCATTTTCTTCAGCGTGCATGGGCGTCCACAGCTTGCGCGACACATAGTGGCTGACGGATTCGCCGGTGGCTTTTTCCAGGATGAAAGCCAGCAGTTGCGTTACGCCGCTCTGATACTTGAAACGTACGCCGGGGGCTTCGATTTGCTTCATACCGAAGGTGATGGCGTGCAGGTCGTTGCCGTAATACAATTGGGTAGTCGGCGAGAAGGGGGTGGAATAGGATTCTTCAAAGTCTACGCCTGCGCTCATGGTGAGCAGGTGGCGGATGGTAAGCGTTTTCCCGTCGTATGCGCCAAACTCGGGGAAGAAGTCGCTCACAGGCTGATCGACACTCCGGATCCATCCATCGTTGATGGCGCAGCCGATACCTAAGGATACGATGCTCTTGGCCATCGAAAAAGAGTTGCTGAGCGACTGTGGCGAGAAGTCTTCCCAATAGGATTCGTAGAACAGTTTGCCGTCTTTGATGATGACAAAGGCCACTGTCTTGTACGATTCGAGAAAGGAGCGGTCGTCATCTGTTGGCTCAACTGTCTGATAATCGTCTGCCTTTTCCCAGGGTAGGGGCGAAGCAGCTTCTATTGTCCGGTTCTCGAAGATTGGATACTGATCGATCTTGGGGTGCAGATGGATCAGGGTTTGCCGCAGGTAATAGTTGGACGGCAACATCAGGTAGCCTCCTGCCAGGCAGAAGACGGTGAGGATGATAAAAAGAGCTGTTTTCTTCATTTTGTTTATTCTTGATTATCCGTTATTAAACCTAAATTGATTTTTATAAGACACAGAGGCTATCATGAGCCTGTCAAATAAATTTTCTCCGAAATATCTACGGTTACATTTATAGCAAAACTCGTTCAAGTAATTTTGCAGATATTCCGGTTTTATATCGTGAAATATGTCTAACAGCATCCGTTTGGCATTGCTGATGGCAATATGGACCCAAGGTAGCATTTTAGCGACTTCTTTCTTGGGGATTACCTGAGGACGATGTT